>NZ_JBJXVU010000003.1:0-410894 GCF_046159675.1 Cellulosimicrobium sp. RS
GCTCGGCGGACGGAGGGGAGGGGCGGGTGGGCGGGTTCGGTGGAGATCACTGGGCGGGCCGGTGGGGCGGGTCGCGGCGGCGGGGCGGCGCTGCGAGAGTCCGGGCATGACCTCGGCCACCACGCGCCTCCCGCCCGCGCGCGTCACGACGCGGCGCCGACCGGGCGGCCGACCCCTCACGGTCGTGCTCGCCACGGGCGTCGTCGCCGTGCTCCTCCTCACGCTCGTGCGCATGCTGCCCGACGACGCGTGGACGCCCGTCGCGCAGCTCGTCGGGTTCACGCCGTTCGTCGCCCTGGGCGCCGCCGTCGGGCTCGTGCTGACGCTGCTCGCGCGCCGGTGGCTGCTCGCGGCGCTGCTCGCGGTCTGCGTCGCCGTCCAGGCGGTGTGGCTCGTGCCTGCGTTCGTGCCCGGCCCCGCGCCGCCCGACGACGCGGTGACGCTGCGCGTGATGGGCGCCAACACCTGGTACGGCGCGGCGGACGCGGAGGCGCTCGTCGACCTCGTCCGCACCGAGGACGTGCAGGTGCTCGCCGTGCTGGAGCTCACGACGGACCTGCGCGAGCGGCTCGTCGCGGCGGGGATCGAGGACGTGCTGCCGTACAGCGCCGACGGCAAGGTCGGGCGCGGCGCCATGGGCAGCGGGCTGTGGAGCGCGCTGCCGCTCCGCGACGTGGACGTCGAGCCGTTCTCGAACGACGCGATGCCGTCGGCGACGGTGGAGGTCGACGGCGTCCCGGTGCGGGTCACCGCGGTGCACCCGATCCCGCCGATCCCGGAGTACGTCGACATCTGGCACGAGGAGACGGACGCGCTCGCCGAGCGCGCGCACGGCGACGCGCTGCCCCAGGTGCTCGTCGGCGACTTCAACTCCACCCACGACCACGCGACGTTCCGCCGGCTGCTCGGCGACCGGTTCCACGACGCGACGCGTGCCTCGGGCGGCGGGCTCGACCTGTCGTGGTCGCCGCGCCCCGGCGTCGTGCCGCCGGTGCTCAACCTCGACCACGTGGTGACCGACCGCGAGAACGTCGTGACCGACGTCGACTCGCTGCACGTCGTGGGCAGCGACCACCGCGCGATCGTCGCGACGGTGCACGTGCCCCGCCCCTGACGACGACGGACCCGGCGCCACCGGCCGACGAGCGGGCTCGCTCGTCGACCGGTGGCACCGGGTCCGGTGCGGGGATCCGCGGCCTCAGCCGCGCGCGGTCTCCGGCTCGGCCGCGTCCGGGCCGGTGGTGCCCGGCTCGGTGCCGGCGTCGGGCGCGCCGCCCTGGGCCGCCGGGTCGGTCGACCCGTCGAGGTGGTGCGGGTGCCGGCGCTCGAGCGCGGCGCCCTCCACGTCGACGTCGGGCAGGATGCGGTCGAGCCAGCGGGGGAGCCACCACGCCTTGTCGCCCACGAGGTGCATGAGCGCCGGGACGAGCAGCATCCGCACGACGAACGCGTCGACGAGGACGCCGAACGCGAGCGCGAACCCGATGGGTCGGATCATCGCGCTGTGCGAGAAGACGAACCCGCCGAAGACGGAGATCATGATGATCGCCGCGGCCGTCACCACGGCCCGGCCCGCGCGGACGCCCTGCACGATCGCGACGCGCGCGGGGGCGCCGTGCGCGTACGCCTCGCGCATCCCCGAGCCGAGGAAGAGCTGGTAGTCCATCGCGAGTCCGAACAGGATGCCGACGAGGATCGTGGGCAGGAAGTTGAGGATCGGGCCCGGCGTCTCGACGCCGAACACCCCCGCGAGCCAGCCCCACTGGTAGATCGCGACGACCCCGCCGAGCGCGGCGAAGTACGACAGGATGAACCCGAGCGTCGCGACGACCGGCACGAAGATCGACCGGAAGACGAGCACGAGGATGACGAGCGACAGCCCGACGACGACCGCGAGGTAGATCGGCAGGGCCTGCGCGAGCTTCTCCGAGATGTCGATGTTGCCGCTGGCCGAGCCCGCGACGCCGAGCGTGACCTCGCCGTCGAGCGGCTCGAGGGCGCGCAGCGCGTGCACGAGCTCCTCGGTCGACTCGCTCGTCGGACCCTCGGCCGGGATCACCTGGAACGCCGCGACCGTGCGGTCCTCGGACGTCCCGATCGGGGCGACGGCCACGACGTCGTCCTGCGAGAACAGCTCCTCGGCCACGCCGACCTGGTACTCGAGCGCCTCGGCCTCGGTCGGCTCGCCCGGCAGGTCGGCGACGACGAGCAGCGGCCCGTTCGTGCCCTCGCCGAACTCCTCGGCGACGGTCGAGTACGCGCGGTACTGCGTGGAGTCGTGCGCCTCGGACGAGCCGTCGGGCAGGTTGGTCCGCAGGTCGAGCGCGGGCAGGGCGATCACGCCGAGCGCGACGACGGCGAGCAGGGCCGTCCCCACCGCGCGGACGGTCGACATGGGGCGCACGGGCTCCGCGGCGGGCAGGCCGCCCGCGGTGCCCGGCTCCGACGACGCGGTCCCGGCCGACGCGCCCGTCGACGCGCCCGTCGAGGCGCCCGACGACGCGGCGGGCCCGGCGAGCGCGGCGCGCTCGCGGCGGCTGAGGATCCGCGGGCCGATCATGCCGAGCAGGGCCGGCGTGAGCGTGACGGCGATGAGGACGGCGATCGCGACGCACAGCGCACCGACCGTGCCCATGAGGCCGAGGAACGGGATGCCGGTGACGTTGAGCGCGAGCAGCGCGATGAGCACCGTCGCCCCGGCGAACACGACCGCGTTGCCCGACGTGCCGTTCGCGAGCGCGATCGACTCGTGCAGCTCGTCGCCCTGCTTGAGCTGGCGCCGGTGCCGGTTGACGATGAACAGCGAGTAGTCGATCCCGACGGCGAGCCCCAGCATGAGGCCGAGCACCGGCGTCACCGACGACATCTCCACGACCCCGGACAGCGACATCGCGGCGAGCGCGCCGATCCCGACCCCGATGAGTGCCGTGAGGATCGGCAGGCCTGCGCCCACGAGCGTCCCGAGCATGACGACGAGCACGATCGCCGCGACGACGAGGCCGACGGCCTCGCCCACGCCGAACACCTGCGGCACGCCCTGGGCGATGTCGGACGAGAAGTCGGTCTGGACGCCGTCGACCGGGTCGTCCGCGAAGACGGCCACGAGGTCGTCCTTCGTCTGCTGGTCGATGCTCATGTTCGGCTCGGTGAACGTCACGTTCGCGACCGCCGCGCTCCCGTCCGTGGACACGAGGCGGATGTCGGACGCCATGTCGAGCAGGGGAGCGGAGAGCTCGAGCTGCGCGGACTGCTCCTCGAGCGTCGCGCTCTGGTCCTCCAGCGCGGTGACCTGCTGGTCGAGCGTCGTGGCCTGCGACTCGAGCGTGGCGCGGCCCGCGTCGATCTCGGCCTGCTGCGCGTCGAGCTGCGGCGCCGCCTGCTCCAGCGCGCCCGCGGCCTCCGCCTGGGCACGTGCGGCGTCGAGCTCGGCCTGGCCCGCGTCGAGCTGGGCGCGCGCGGCGTCGACCTGCTCCTGCGCGGCGGCGAGCTGCGCGCGGCCGTCCTCGATCTGCTCGCGTCCCGCGGCGATCTGGGTGCGGCCGTCGTCGATCTGCTTCCGCTGGTCGGCGAGCTCCTCCTGCGTCGCGAACGGGTCGACGACCGACGCGACGCCGTCGACCTCCTCCGCCGCGGCGAAGCGG
Source organism: Cellulosimicrobium sp. RS (assembly GCF_046159675.1). Lineage (NCBI taxonomy): Bacteria > Bacillati > Actinomycetota > Actinomycetes > Micrococcales > Promicromonosporaceae > Cellulosimicrobium > Cellulosimicrobium sp. RS. Next base: position 3,642 of record NZ_JBJXVU010000003.1, read on the forward strand.
TCCGCGATCGCCGCCTCCTGCTCGGGCGTGAACGGCGCGCCGTCCTCCGTCGCGAGGACGATCGTGCCGCTCCCGCCCGACGCCTCGGGCAGCGCGGTCTGGAGCCGCTCGGTGACGTCCGCGGTGGGGGTGCCGGGGATCGAGAAGCTGCTGGCGAGCGTGCCGCCGAACGCGACGAACGCCGCCCCGGCGAGCACGAGCACCGCGAGCCACGCGGCGAGGACGGTCCGCGCGCGGCGCGCGCACGCGCGGCCGAGGCGGTAGAGGAGTTCAGCCATGAGGATCCTTCGGTGGGAGTCCGGTCCGGGTCCGGCGGGTGTGCCCGGGGTGGCGGGTGCGGTGCTGCGGGAGAGGTGGTCGCGAGGCGGGACAGGGCGGGGAGGGTGCGGGTCGTGTCAGACGGGGTCCGCCCAGCCGGCGCGGATCCGTTCGACGAGGCGGTCGAGCAGGCCGGACCACACCGCGCGCGACGCGTCGTCGTCGGCGGCGCCGGTCTCGGCCCACCAGCGCCGCTGGATGACGAGGACCCCGGCCATGAGCGCGCCCACGAGCATCTCGATCTCGAGCGGGTCGACGTCCGGGTGTCGGCGCGTGGTGGCCGCGACGAGGCGCTCGGCGAGGTGGGTGAAGGTGCGCACGACCATCGTCGTGACGCGCGGCGTGGGCTCGGTCGCGGTACCGCCGAGGGCGCGCGTGAGGTAGGCCATGGGGCCGACGAGGTCCGTGCCGCGCAGCGCCGCGGTGACGTCGTCGAGGGGCGTGGGGCGGTCGGTGCCCGGCTCGGCCGCGCTCGCCCCGAGCGTCTCGACGACGGTGCCCAGCACGTCCTCGCAGACCTCGACCACGACGTCGTCGAGCGACGCGAAGTGGTTGAAGATCGTGCGGCGCGCGACGTCGGCCCGGGCCGCGAGCTCGTCGACGGTGAAGCGCGCGCCGCCCTTCTCCTCCATGAGCGACGCGGCGGCGGCGACGATCGCGCGGCGGTGGCGTGCGCGCAGGGCCGCGCGACGGTCGGGGGCCGCGGCGTCCGGGCCGGGGGCGTCCGCGCTCGGCGCGTCCGGGGTCACGGCGTCCGTCGCGGGCGCGGTCGGGCGCTCGGGTCCGGGGAGGAGAGGCACCTCTTGACACTAGGTGCATCGATGCACTCGGTGCAAACGAGGGCCTCGGCTGCTCAAAGTTGACCGATCGAGTCCAGTATGTGGGAAGGTCCCGGCGGTGCGTTGACACCCTCTCCGACCGCTCGTAGGTTCCCGGCAACCGAGGTCCACGGACCCCGGCACAGGACATGGTCATGAGCTCCGACGCGAAGCCCCGGCTCGTCGGACGGCAACCCTCCCGCGCGGCGGGGTGCCCCGGGTGAGGACCAGGTCCCGCGTCGCGCGACCTGCGCGGTGCGGGGCAACACGCGGCGCCCGGAGACGGGCACGAAGGAGACGGACGATGGACCGGCGAGAGTCGAGCACCGCGGTGAGCACCCCGCACGCGCCGACGTGCCCCTGTCCGGTCCGCGGTGCGGCCGTCGTCTCCTGTCCGGTCGGCGCCCCCGTGCGCGTCACCTGTTGTCGCTGACGACGCCCCGCTCCTGACGCCGCGCGCTCCCGCGCGCACGCCCTGACGGGCCTCCCTCCGGCCTCCCCGGCCCCGCCCTGCCGTCCCGCGGCGGGACGACCCTGCCCACCCCCGGCACCCCGCCGCGCCCTGAGCGCGCCGCCGGCGCCTGTCCCAGAACGGATCCTCGCGATGCCCGACCCCCGCCCCGCCCGTACCGTCCACCTGGGCGTCGACCTCACCGACGCCGGTGCGCACCCCGCCGCCTGGCGGACCGTGGGCTCCCAGGCCCAGCGCCTGTTCGACGCCAAGCGCCTCGTCGAGCTCGTGGCCACCGCCCAGCGCGGCCTGCTCGACCTCGTCACGCTCGACGACGCGTTCACCCTCCAGCCGGGCCGCAACGGGTCCGTGCGCGGCCGGCTCGACGCCGCGCTCGTCGCGTCCCGGCTCGCGCCGCGCAGCGCGGGCATCGGCCTCGTCCCGACCGTCACCACCACGCACACCGAGCCGTTCCACGTCTCCAAGGCGGTCGCGACGATCGACCACGTGAGCTCCGGCCGCGCGGGATGGCAGGTCGGGTGGTCCACGACCCCGGCCGAGGCCGCGGCCTTCGGGCGCAAGGGCGCCCAGGACGAGCCCGACGCCGTGGCCGAGGCCGACGAGGCGGTCGAGGTCGTCACGCGGCTCTGGGACTCGTGGGAGGACGACGCCGAGATCCGCGACGTCGCGACGGGCCGGTTCGTGGACCGCGAGAAGCTGCACTACGTCGACCACGAGGGCATCCGGTTCGCGGTCAAGGGGCCGTCGATCACGCCGCGCCCGCCGCAGGGCCAGCCGCCCGTCGTCGTGCGGGCGAGCACGCCGGCGTCGCTCGACCTCGCGGCCCGGCGGGCCGACGTCGTGCGGGTCCGCGCGGCGACGCGGGACGAGGCGGTCGCGCTGCGGGCGCAGGTGCGCGACGCCGCCGCGGACGCCGGGCGCGACCCCGACGGGCTGCGGGTCCTCGTGGACGCGTACGTCGTCGTCGGGGACACGCGCGCGAGCGCGCAGGCCCGCCTCGACCTGCTCGAGGACCTCGAGGGCGTCTCGTGGGACACCGACTCGCTGACGCACGTCGGCACGGCGCGCGACCTCGCGGCGACGGTCGAGGAGTGGGCGCACGCCGGTGCCGCCGACGGCTTCCTGCTGCGGCCGTCGTCGCTGAGCACGGACCTCGACGCGATCGTCGACGGGGTCGTGCCGCTGCTCCAGGGCGTGGGCCTGTTCCGCACCGCGTACCCGGGCACGACGCTGCGCGACACGCTCGGCCTCCCGCACCCCGCGAACCGCTACGCGGCGATCGCCTGAGCCCGGACGGACGCGACATGAGCACCCGACCCCGCAAGCAGATCCACCTCGGCGCCCACTTCCCGGGCGTCAACAACACCACCGTGTGGAGCGACCCCCGCTCGCGCAGCCAGATCGACTTCGCGTCGTTCGAGCACCTCGCGCGCCGCGCCGAGGAGGCTAGGCTCGACTTCTTCTTCCTCGCCGAGGGCCTGCGCCTGCGCGAGCACAAGGGCCGCATCCACGACCTCGACGTCGTCGGCCGCCCCGACACGCTGCCCGTCCTCGCCGCGCTCGCCGCCGTCACCGAGCGGCTCGGCCTCGCGGGCACGATCAACACGACGTTCAACGAGCCGTGGGAGCTCGCGAAGCAGTTCGCGACGCTCGACCTGCTCTCCGAGGGCCGCGCGGCGTGGAACCTCGTGACGAGCCCCGACGCCTTCACGGGCGCCAACTTCCGCCGCGGCGGGTACCTGCCCTACCCCGAGCGGTACGCGCGGGCGGCCGAGGTCGTCGAGGTCGCGCGCGCCCTGTGGGACTCGTGGGACGACGACGCCGTGCTGGCCGACCGGATCGCGGGCGAGTTCCTGCGGCCCGGCGCGGTGCGGCCGGTCGCGCACCACGGGACGTACGCGGACGTCGTCGGGCTGTTCGAGACGCCGCGCGGCCCGCAGGGCCACCCCGTCCTGTTCCAGGCGGGCGACTCGGCCGACGGGCGCGACTTCGCCGCCGCGACCGCCGACGTCGTGTTCTCCGCGCACTCGACGTTCGACGCCGGGCGCGCGTTCTACGAGGACGTCAAGGGGCGGCTCGCGGCGCACGGGCGCGAGCGCGACTCCCTGAAGATCCTGCCCGCGACCGTCGTCGTGCTGGGCGACACGCCCGCCGAGGCGGAGGAGCGCGCCCGGGAGATCCGGCTCCAGCAGGTCTCGGGCCCGACGGCGATCGCGTTCCTCGAGCAGGTCTGGGGCCGCGACCTCGAGGCGTACGACCCCGAGGGCCCGCTGCCCGACGTCGACCCCGACACCGAGAACCTGTCGATCACGCGCGGCCGCGTGCGGCACGCGAAGGACCCGGCGGCGGTCGCCGCGGCGTGGCGCGAGCAGGCCGAGGCGAACGGGTGGTCGATCCGCGAGCTCGTCATCCAGGTGACGTCGCGCGGCGGGTTCGTCGGCACGCCGCAGCAGGTCGCGGACGACATCGACCGGCACGTCCAGGAGGACGCCTCCGACGGCTTCATCCTCGTGCCCCACCTCACGCCGGGCGGGCTCGACGACGTCTTCGACCAGGTCGTCCCGCTGCTCCAGGAGCGCGGCTCGTTCCGCACGGAGTACGCGGGCACGACTCTGCGCGAGCACCTCGGCCTCGCCCGCCCCGGCACGACGCGAGGCGACGGCGAGCCCACGACGGCGCACCCCGCCGAGCTCGTCGGCTGACCGCCGCCGGCACCGCACCGACCACCCGCACCGACCACCCGCACCGACCACCCGCACCGACCACCCGCACCGACCACCCGCACCGACCACCCGCACCGACCACCCGCACCGACCACCCGCACCGACCACCCGCACCGACCTCGGAGGACCCATGAGCACGAGCACGCCGGCCGCCACGGGCGCCGTGGCCACCGCACCCGCCGACCCCGTCGCGTCCGCGTCGCCCGACGCCGCGGCGTGGGCCGCCTGGCACGCCGAGCGCGAGGACGGGCTGCGCCCGCCGCACGGCTGGCTGAGCCTCGTCGCGTACCACGCGCTGCGGGACGAGCCCGCCGCCCTCCCGGGGATCCCGGGGCTCTGGTGGGCCGACGCCGACGGCGCGAACCACCGCGCGGACGAGGGCGGCGCCGTCCGGACGACGACGGGCAGCGCCGTCGGGACCGTCGTCGTCGCGGAGGGTGGGTCGACGGTCGCCGGCACGTTCCTGCCGCACGGCCGGGACGCGGGCGACCCGGCGGACGGGGGCGAGACGCGCGAGGTCGCGGTGGAGGTCATGCGCCGCACGGGCCGCTACGCCGTCCGCGTGCGCGACCCGCTCGCCCCGGCCCGGACGGCGTTCGACGGCGTCCCGACGTTCGCCTACGACCCCGCCTGGGTCGTCGACGCGCCGGTGCGCTGGTACGACGCGCCGCGGCCCGTCGTCGTCGGCGCGGCGCGGCCCGGCCTCGTGCACCACGTGCGCACGGTCGGCGAGGTCGACCTCGTCGTCGAGCGCGACGGCGCCCGGCGCGGCGCGACGCTCGCCCTCACCGGCGCGCCGGACGGCGCGGTGACGCTGCTCTTCAGCGACGAGGCGGACGGCGTCGCCCCCTGGCGGGTCCTGCGCGTGGACGCCGACGCGGTGCCCGGCACCGCGGGGAGCGTGCGCCTCGACCTCAACCGGGCCGTCAACCTGCCGTACGCGTTCAGCGACTTCGGGACGTGCCCGGCGCCGGTCGAGGGCAACCACGTGCCGTTCGCCGTCACCGCGGGCGAGAGGGCACCCCGGTGACCGCGGTCGCCGCGCGCCCCGCCGGGCGGGGGACGCGCGAGGTCCGGTCCGTCGCGATGCACGACCCGCTCGTGCGGCCGCTGCTCGACGAGCTCTCCCACGAGTACTGGACGCGGTACCAGCGCGTGCTCAGCGCCGAGGAGCTCCGCGCCGAGATGGAGCACTACCCCGCGCAGGACTTCGCCGCGCCGCACGGCGAGCTCGTGCTGGTGCTGGAGGACGGCGAGTCCGTCGCGGGCGGCGCGTTCCGCCGTCGGGCCGAGCCGGAGCTCGGCGACCCGGCGCGCCTCGCCCGGCCGGCCGCGCGCCGCGCCGACGGGACGCCCGCCGTGCGCACCGCCGAGCTCAAGCGGATCTGGACGCACTCGGCGCACCGGCGCCGCGGGCTGGCGCGCCTCGTGCTCGTCGAGCTCGAGCGTCGCGCCGTCGAGCGCGGCTACCGGCGCGTGTACCTCACGACGGGCCCGCGCCAGCCCGAGGCCGCCGGGCTGTACCTCGCGACCGGTTACACGCCCCTGTTCGACACCGGGACCGATCCCGAGGAGATCGGCCCGCTCGCGTTCGAGAAGTGGTTGGAGGTCGCGCCATGAGCACCGTGTCGCTCCCGCAGGACGAGTCCCGGCAGCTCGAGCCGCCGTCGGGCCGGCACCCCGCCGACCCGCGCGGCGGTGTCGAGGACGCGCTGCCGCTCGAGAGCCTGCGCATCGTCCCCGCCCGGCACCCGGGCCGCTGGGTCGCGACGGCCGGCGTGGCCGTGCTGCTCGCCATGGTCGTCAGCTCGCTCGTGACGAACGACCGCTGGGAGTGGGGCGTCGTCGCGCAGTACCTCACCTGGCCCTCGATCCTCGAGGGCGCGTGGGCGACGATCCGGCTCACGCTCGTCGCGTCGGTCGTCGGGTTCGCGCTCGGCACCGTGCTCGCGCTCATGCGGCTGTCGCGCTCGCCGCTCCTGCAGTCGGTCTCGTGGACGTACACGTGGGTGTTCCGGTCCGTGCCGCTGCTGCTGCAGCTGCTGCTCTGGTACAACCTCGCCTACCTGTACCCGTACCTGAGCGTCGGCATCCCCTTCGGGCCCGAGTTCCTGTACTTCGACACGCTGTCCGTGATCGACAAGTTCTGGGCCGCGATCCTCGGGCTCGGGCTCTCGCAGGCCGCGTACTCGGCCGAGATCGTGCGGGCCGGGATCCTCTCGGTCGACCAGGGGCAGCAGGAGGCCGCCGCGTCGCTCGGCATCCCCAAGCGCCGCCAGGTGAGCCGCATCATCCTGCCGCAGGCGATGCGCTCCATCATCCCGACGGCCGTCAACGAGGTGATCGGGCTGCTCAAGGGCACGTCGATCGTCTACGTGCTGGCGTACGGCGAGCTGTTCTACATCGTCAGCGTCATCTACGGCCGCAACGGCCGCGTCGTGCCGCTGCTCATCGTCGCGTCGATCTGGTACCTCGTGCTGACGACGCTCATCACCGTCGTGCAGTACTACGTCGAGCGGCACTACGCGAAGGGCGCGGTGCGCACGCTGCCCCCGACCCCGCTGCAGAAGGCGCGCTGGATCGTGCTCGTCTGGGCCTCGGGGCTCTCCGGCCGCCCCGTGCCCGACGCCGTCCCGCCCGCCTACGCGGCCCGCGCCCGGGTGGGCGTGCTGACCCGCACCGCGCGCACGTCGGGAGGTGCGGCATGAGCGCCGACGTCGCGACCGCCGGGCTCGTCGAGATCTACGGCGTCCACAAGAGCTTCGGCACCCTCGAGGTGCTGCGCGACGTGTCGCTCACCGTCCCGCCCGGGTCCGTGACGGTCGTGCTCGGCCCGTCCGGCTCCGGGAAGTCGACGCTGCTGCGCGCGATCAACCACCTGGAGAAGGTCGACAAGGGGTTCATCTCGCTCGACGGCGAGCTCATCGGGTACCGCCGCAAGGGCAACACCCTGCGCGAGCTCAAGGAGCGCGAGATCCTCGGCCAGCGCACCCAGATCGGGTTCGTCTTCCAGAGCTTCAACCTGTTCCCGCACCTCACGGCGCTCGAGAACGTCGTCGAGGCGCCGGTCTCGGCGCAGCGCCGGCGCCGCGAGGACGTGGAGCCCGAGGCCCGCGCGCTGCTGGAGCGCGTCGGGCTCGCGGACAAGGCCGACGCCCGGCCGCGCCAGCTCTCCGGCGGGCAGCAGCAGCGCGTCGCCATCGCCCGTGCGCTCGCGCTGCGGCCCAAGGTCCTCCTGTTCGACGAGCCCACCTCGGCGCTCGACCCCGAGCTCGTCGGGGAGGTGCTCGAGGTCATCAAGGACGTCGCGAGCACCGGCACGACGCTCGTCGTCGTGACGCACGAGATCGGCTTCGCTCGCGAGGTCGCCGACACCGTCGTGTTCATGGACGACGGCGTCGTCGTGGAGCAGGGCACGCCCGCCGAGGTGCTCAACCACCCGCGCCACGACCGCACCCGGGCCTTTCTCCAAAAGGTCCTCTGAACCACCGCCCTCCACCGACGCCCGCCGTCGTGACCCGCGACCGGCCGCCCGGCCGTCCCGCACACCCGCACTCCCTGCGTCACCCCGACGCACCACCCGAGAGGTAGGACACCCGTGACCGCAACGACCACCCGCGCCCGCGCCCCCCGCGCGCTCGCCGCCCTCGCCGTCGTGCCCCTGCTGGCGCTCGCGGCCTGCTCCGGGGTGAGCACCGAGGCCCCGGCCGCAGCGGACGAGGGCGCGGCGTCCTCCGACGGCACGACGGAGAGCACGACGTCCGTCTCGGACGCCCTCGACGTGAGCACGAGCCCCGACCAGGACCGCATCCGCACGACCGAGTCGGCGGAGGCCGTCGCGCTCCTCCCGGACGCCTGGAAGGACAAGGACGAGCTCGTCGTCGCGATCTCCGCGGGCGCGGCGCCGCCGCTCGGCTTCCTCGCCGACGACGACGAGACCCCCATCGGCAACGAGACCGACATCGCGCAGCTCGTCGCCGACGCGCTCGGCAAGGACCTGCGCCTCGAGGTCAAGGCCTGGGCCGACTGGCCGCTCGCGCTCGGCTCGGGCGACGTCGACGCCGTGATCTCCAACGTCACGGTGACCGAGGAGCGCAAGGAGACCATCGACTTCTCCACCTACCGCAACGACGAGCTCGGCTGGCTCGTGGGCGCCGACTCCGACATCACGTCGATCACGAAGCGCGAGGACATCGCGGGCAAGGTCGTCGCCGTCGGCTCCGGGACGAACCAGGAGAAGATCGTGCTCGAGTGGGACCGCCTCAACCAGGAGGACGGCCTCGAGCCCATCCAGGGCCCCGAGTACTACGAGCAGTTCTCCGACGTCCTGCTCGCGCTCCAGTCCGGGCGCATCGAGACGTACGTCGGCCCCAACGCGTCGCTCGCGTACCAGGCGGCGATCTCCCCGCAGGACTTCAAGGTCGTCGGCACGCTCAACGGCGGCTGGCCCGACACGGCGCAGATCGCCGTCGCCACGAAGAAGGGCAACGAGGCGGCCCCGGCCATCACCGCCGCGATCAACCACGCCATCGAGGACGGCACGTACCTCGAGGTGCTCCAGCGGTGGGGCCTGGAGTCCGAGGCCGTCGAGGAGTCGCAGACCAACCCGCCCGGCCTGCCGAAGACGGAGTGACCCGCGCATGACCACCAGCACCCAGCACGTCGACCACCTCGTGGTCGGGGGCGGCGTCATGGGCTCGGCCGCGGCGTGGCAGCTCGCGCGGCGCGGGCGCGACGTCGTGCTGCTCGAGCGCTTCGCGCCCGGGCACGCGCACGGCGCCTCGCACGGGACGTCGCGCATCTACCGCACGACGTACGCCGAGCCCGAGTACCTCGACCTCGCGCAGGAGGCGCTGCGCCTGTGGCGCGAGGTCGAGGACGAGACCAGGACCGAGCTCCTCGACATCACGGGCGGTGTGAGCCACGGGCGTCGCGACGGCGCGGCCGAGCGCCGCGCCGACGCGATCGGCGCCGCGTTCGCGGCCCGGGGGGTCGAGCACGAGTGGCTCGACCCCGCGGCCGCGGCCGAGCGCTGGCCGGGGCTGCGGTTCGAGGGCCGGGTGCTGCACGAGGTCGCGACGGCCGGCCGGCTCCACGCCGACCGGGCCGTCGCGGCCCTCCAGGGGGCGGCGGCCGCCCGGGGTGCCGACGTGCGGCACGAGGTCGCCGTCCGGCACGTCGAGCGCGTCCCCGAGGGCGTGCGCGTCGTCACCGACGGCGCCGACGTCGTCGCGCGGGTCGTCGTCGTGACCGTCGGGGCGTGGAGCGCGGGTCTGCTGGGTTCCCCGGCGGGCGGCCTGCTCGGGCAGGAGCTCCCGCTCGTCGTCACGCAGGAGCAGCCCGCCCACTTCGCGCTCGCCCCCGGCACGTCGCCCGCGGGGTGGCCCGCGTTCACGCACGACGTCGGTCCCGGCACCGCGTGGCCGAGCGGCGTCTACGGGCTCGCGACCCCGGGCGAGGGCGTCAAGGTCGGCTTCCACGGCGTCGGCCCCGTCGTCGACCCCGACCGGCGCTCCTACCGGCCGGAGCCGGGCCAGCTCGCCGCGCTGCGCGACTACGTGCGCACCTGGCTGCCCGGCCTCGACCCCGACGCGTACGTCCCCGTGAGCTGCACGTACACCACGACGCCCGACCACGACTTCGTGCTCGACCGGCGTGGTCCGGTCGTCGTCGGCGCCGGGTTCTCCGGCCACGGCTTCAAGTTCGCCCCGGCCGTCGGGCGCGTGCTCGCCGACCTCGCGACCGCCCCCGGCGCCCTGCCCGACGGCGGCACCGCCGCCGAGCGGTTCGCGCTCGCCCGCCTCGCCGCACTCCCCGAGAGGACCGCCTCATGACGATCGCTCCCGCACCCACCGCCGCGGACGCTCCGGCTCCGGCCGCGGGCCCCGAGACGCACGCCACGCACGACACCGGCGGGGCTCGTGCCGCGCTCGCGGCGCGGTACGGCGTCGACCTCGCCGCGGTCGAGGACGTCGCGCCCGGTGCGGCCGCGGGCCTGGCACCCGCCGCGGACCGTCCCGGCACCGTCCTCGCGACGCAGCTCCGGCACCGGACGGTGCGCCGCTACCGCACCGACCCGCTGGCCCACCACGTCGTGCCGACGCTCGTCGCCGCCGCGCAGTCCGCCCCGACGTCGTCGAACCTCCAGCTCTGGAGCGTCGTCGCCGTCACCGACCCCGTGCGCAAGGCGCGGCTCGCGGCGCTCGCGGGCGACCAGGAGCACGTGCGCACCGCGCCGCTGCTGCTCGTCTGGCTCGCCGACGTCGCGCGGGCCCGCGCCCTCGGCGAGCGCGAGGGCGTCCGGCTCGAGGCGACCGACTACCTCGAGACGACGGTCGTCGCGTTCCTCGACGCCGCGCTCGCCGCGCAGAACGCCGTCGTGGCGGCGGAGTCGCTCGGTCTCGGCACCGTGTACATCGGCGCGCTGCGCAACCACCCCGCCCAGGTCGCGGCCGAGCTCGGCCTGCCCGAGGGCGTCGTCGCGGTCGTGGGGCTCGTCGTCGGGCACCCCGACCCCGCGGGCGGCGAACGGGTCAAGCCGCGGCTGCCGCAGGCGGCCGTCCTGCACGCCGAGCGCTACCGCGCCGTCGGGCAGGACCAGCACGTCGCGGCGTACGAGGAGCGCATCGCGCCCTTCTACCGCGAGGAGGGGCTCGACGGCGGCTGGCGCGACCGCGTCGTCGACCGCCTGCGCGTCCCCGGCGCCCTGCGCGGGCGCGCCCACCTGCGCACCACGCTCGCCGCGCTCGGGTTCCCGTCCAAGTAGCCCGGCGGGCCCCCACGCGACCGCGTCGCCCCGAGCCACCGCACCCCACCAGAGGAAGCCATGTCCCACCAGCACCCGCACCCGACCGCCACCCCCGGCGGGCCGCGACCGGCGTCCGGCCGCGTCCCGCTGTCCGTGCTCGACCTCGCGATCGTCCCCGAGGGGGCGACGGGCCAGGACGCGGTGCGCCGCGCCGTCGGGCTCGCGCGCGACCTCGACCGGCTCGGCTACCACCGCGTCTGGTACGCCGAGCACCACCTGTCGCCCGGCGTCGGCTCTGCGTCGCCCGCCGTGCTCGCCGCCGCCGTCGCGGCCCGGACCGAGCGCATCCGTGTCGGCAGCGGTGCCGTGCTGCTCAGCACGACGAGCCCGCTCGTCGCCGCCGAGCAGTTCGGGACGATCGCCGCGCTCCACCCGGGCCGCGTCGACCTCGGGCTCGGCCGCGCGTTCACGCCGCCGACGGGGGAGAAGGGGGCCGGGGCGCCGCGGCGGGGCCGGCCCGCCACCGGGCCGCGGGTCGTCGACGGGCTGTACGTGCCCGGCGCGCCGCCCGCCGACGTGAACGACTCCGTGCTGCGCGAACGCATCCTCGCGCAGAAGCGGATCGTCGGGGCGTCGCGCACCCCGGCGAGCTTCCGCGACGAGCTCGAGCTCGTGCTCGGGCTGCGCGCGGGGACCTACCGCGACGAGCGCGGGACGCCGTACGTGAGCCCGCCCGTCGAGGGCGCCGACTGGGACCTGTGGGTCCTCGCGTCGAGCGCGGGCGAGAGCGCGCGCGTCGCGGGCGAGCTCGGGCTGCCGCTTGCCGCGAACTACCACGTGGCGCCGTCGGCGACGCTCGACACCGTCGCCGCGTACCGCGAGGCGTTCCGGCCGGGCGTGCTCGACGAGCCCTACGTCGTCGTGTCCGCCGACGTGCTCGTCGCCGACACCGTCGAGCGGGCCCGCGAGCTCGCGACGCCGTTCGCGGACTGGGTGCTCTCCATCCGCAGCGGCGCCGACGGCGCGATCGCCTACCCGGAGCCGGGCACGTCGCCCGCGTGGGAGGAGCGTCCGGAGGCGGAGCGCGCGCTCGTCGCCGACCGCGTCGACACACGCATCGTCGGCGACCCCGAGACCGTCGTGCGGCGGCTCGAGACCCTGCGCCGCGCGACCGGCGCGGACGAGCTGCTCGTCACCACCGCGACCCACGACGCCGACGACGCCCGACGCTCGTTCGCGCTGCTCGCCGAGCACTGGTTCGCGGACGCCTCGGGCAGCGGAGACACCACGACCGCCACCCCCGACGTCGCACCCGCCCTCGCCGCCACCCGCTGACACCACCACCCCGCGAAGGAGACACCCATGACCACGACCCCGCCCCTGCGGGCCGCGACCGACGCCGCCGCCCAGGTCGCCGACGGCGCGCTGCTGATCGACGTGCGCTCGGCCGGCGGTCGCGCCGCGCACGGCGAGATCCCCGGCGCCACGCTCGCCGACCGCGACGACCTCGACGCCCTGTTCGGCCCCGCCGACGCCCCGGTGATCTCGCTCGACACGCCCGTCGTCGTCGTGTGCGGGTCGCCGAACGGCTCCGGGCCGGTGGCCGAGGCGCTCGCGCGGCGCGGGTACACGCACGTGTCCCACGTCGACGGCGGCTTCCCCGCGTGGAAGGAGGCCGGCCTCCCGGCGTCCGACCCGGTCGGGGCGGCCCCGGAGCCCGCCGCGCCCTCGGCGTCCGCGGCGTCGCCGGAGCCGACGGCGCCCGCCCGGGCCTGAGCCGGCGGCCGGACCGTGCACGTCCGGCCCCCGCACCACCGCACGACGCACCACCCGCACCGACACCACGGAGACCCTCATGCCCGTCGAGTTCCTCGGCATCGCCACGACCAACGACGCCTCGGAGACCACCGAGCGCACCACCGCCGCGTTCGACCCCGCCTACCTCGAGCGCCTCGTGCGCGCGCACGAGGACAACGGCTGGACGCGCGTCCTCTTCGCGTACGGCTCCTCCGGCCCCGAGCCCGCCGCGCTCGCCGCCTACACCGCCGCGCGCCTGCAGTCGATCGAGCTGCTGCTCGCGCACCGGCCCAACGTGTCCTACCCGACGTACGCCGCCAAGACGTTCGCGACGCTCGACCAGCTCTCCGGCGGGCGGCTCTCCGTCCACTTCATCACCGGTGGCAACGACCACGAGCAGGGCCGCGAGGGCGACACGCTGACCAAGGACGAGCGGTACGCGCGCACCCACGAGTACATCCGGATCGTCAAGCAGGCCTGGTCGAGCGCCGAGCCGTTCGACCACCACGGGCCGTTCTACGACTTCGACGACTTCGTGCTCGACGCCAAGCCGTTCGAGGGCCGCAGCCCGACCATCTCGTTCGGCGGGTCGTCGGACGCCGCGTTCCGCGTCGGCGCGACCGAGGCCGACATCTACGCCGTCTGGGGCGAGCCGCTCGACCGCACCGCCGAGCAGATCGCGCGCGTGCACGCCGAGGCCGCCGCTGCGGGTCGTGCGACGCCGCCCCGCATCCACGCCGCGTTCCGGCCGATCGTCGCGCCGACCGAGGAGCTCGCCTGGGAGAAGGCGCACCGCATCCTCGACCGGATCGAGGCGCGCAAGGCCGCCGCCGGGGGACAGCTCAGCCGTCGGCACCCGATCGACAAGCCCGAGAACGCGGGCTCTCAGCGGCTGCTCGAGATCGCCGCCCAGGGCGAGCGCTTCGACACCGCGCTGTGGACCGCGACCGCGAAGGCCACCGGCGGCGCCGGCAACTCCAACTCGCTCGTCGGCACGCCCGAGCAGGTCGCCGAGGCGCTCCTCGCCTACTACGACCTCGGCGTCCGCGTCATCTCCGCGCGCGGCTACGACCTGCTCGACGACGCGGTCGACTTCGGTCGCTACGTCATCCCCCTCGTCCGCGAGGAGGTCGCGAAGCGCGACGCCGCCGCCGCCGAGGCCGCCGCGGCCTGAGAGATCGGCAACCCCGCCCCGCTTCGGCAGCTCCGGTCGGATTCGGCACCTGCGGGTGCCGATCACGGCCGGAGCTGCCGAACGCGCCGGTACCGGCCCCCCGGACGACGACGAACAACAAGGAGAAGGACGTGCGGTTCCAGGTACTCGACATCGTGTTCAACCCGCCCCACCCCGTGACCGGGGAGGCGGTCGCGCCGTCCGACCGGTTGAACCGGGTCGTCGAGACGGCGGTGCTGGCGGAGGAGCTCGGGTTCGACTCGTTCGCGGTGGGGGAGCGGCACGCGGGAGAGGTGCTGTCGTCGGCGCCGACGGTGATCCTCGGCGCGGTCGCGGCGCGGACGTCGCGCATCCTGCTGAGCACGGGCGTCACGGTGCTGTCCCTGCTCGACCCGATCCGCGTCGCCGAGGACCTCGCGACGGTCGACCAGCTGAGCCGCGGGCGGCTGGAGATCGTCATCGGCAAGGGCAACGAGGTGCTGCAGTACCCGCTGCTCGGGCTGGACCTCGACAAGCAGTACGAGTACCTCCAGGAGAACTACGAGCTGCTGCGCCTGCTGCTGTCGGAGGAGGACGTCAGCTGGAGCGGGCGGCACCGCCACGCGCTGGAGCACGCGACGACGCTGCCGCGACCGTTCGCCGGGCCGTTCCGGATCTGGCACGGGTCGGCGACGTCGCGCTTCGCGGTGGACCTCGCGGCCCGGTACGGGGACCCGATCGTCAGCGCCAACGCGTTGCAGCCGCGCGAGAACTACCAGGTGCTCATCGACCGCTTCCGCGAGCAGTACGCGGCGCACGGGCACGACCCGGCGTACGGGTTCGTCGGGTCGGGCTCGGGCGGGCTGTTCCTCGCCGACACGACGGAGGAGGCGATCGAGCAGTACCGCCCGATCTACGAGGGCCAGGTCGCGGCGGCGGCGCGCCGGGGGTACGGGCCCGACGCCGTCGGGAAGGCACCGAGCTTCCGGACGGTCGAGGACGCCGTCGAGCGCGGGCCCGCGCTCGTGGGGTCGCCGGAGCGCGTGGCGGAGAAGATCCTCGACTACCACGCCTCGTACCGGCACGACCTGCAGTCCGTCTCGGTGAACCACCTGATCCCCGCGGCGCAGCAGGAGGACGTGCTGCGCCGGTTCGCGGAGGAGGTCGTGCCCGTCGTGCAGGCCGAGGTGAAGACGGACCTGTGGAGCCCGGCCGACGCCCGCCGCGCGGCGGGGTTCACGGCGGCCTGACGAGGCATCCTCGACGCCACGGCCGGTTCGCTCTTCCTCGAGCTGGGCGGCGCGGATGATGGAGGAGGCTGCGCTGCGGGCCCGGCGGCAGGCTGAGAACACCCCTGCTGAAGAGGCCGACGGTGTAGCGTCGCGTCCCGGGCGCAGCTCCGGTCTCGACGCAGGCTCTCGCACTCACGCCGCCCTTCCTTGACGCGACGACCCCTCCGCGAGGTGCGCCATGACGACCCACTACTCGCTCGACGCGTTCTTCGGCTCGTTCTTCCACCAGGACTGGGAAGAGGACTACGGGAGTCCCGCAGGTGCTCTGGCGCGTTTCCTGGACCTGGTCGGCCCCAGCAGGTACGACGGACTCGTCGACGAGATCGACAGCACCCTGGACCGCTACCGTTCCGACGAGCAGGTCGTCGAGTGGATCAACGGCCGGCTTCATGCCGAGCTCTATCGCGAGGCCGTGGGAATGCCGCTGCGCGACTGGCTCCTCGTGGTCCGGGGAGAAGTGACGGCGAGAATCACCGCATCAGATCTTGACGGTCCCTGAGGAGTTTCGCTCTCTCGGTCTCTCGCGTGCCGGCTACGGTCGGCGGGCCTGATCGCGACGGCTCCGGTGGCGCGTCGTGCTCGGCGTGCCGGCGCACGTCCGGGCGTCGACGACGTCGCTGTCGACGCCCGTGGCGCGCGCTTCGCTGTCGGTGGCGTCGCGGCGGTCCGTGCTGCCGCAGGTCGGGCGCCCGTCCGAGCGCGCCCGGTCCGTGGCGCCACCCCACCTCCCGAGTCGCCCTTCCCGGCGCGGTGACACGCGAGACGGCCGCGACTCGCGTCGTCTCGGCGGAAACAACCGTCCGTCTGGCGGGACGGCCGTCTCGATACTTGACTCAACCGGTCGAGATTGTCTTTCCTGCTCCCAGGTGACGAGCGTCAGCACGTAGGCCCGGCTCGCTGACCAGCAACCCTTCGACGTGACGGGGTGCTCCGGGAACGACCTGACCGCGCCGCTCCCGCGGCGCGGTAAGCACGGCACCCCGGTGGGCACCCCCGCCGCGCCGGCCCTGGGCCCGCCGCGGACGACCACCGGCGCCGGACGACCGCCGGTCCTCAGCCGGCACACGAGGAGAGCAGCACGACATGATCCCCACACCTCACCGACGCCGGTCCCTGACCGTCGCCGCGGCGGCCGCCGCGACGGGCCTCCTGCTCAGCGCGTGCGCGGGCGGCGGCTCCGGCGCGTCCGACGGCGACGGGTCGCCCAGCCCGTCCGGCGAGCCCGTGACGGGCGGCGACCTGACGTTCGCCCTCACGGTCGACTCGCACTGCATCGACCCGCAGCAGGTCGGCAACAACGACGCCATCGCGGCGGCCCGCCAGACCGTCGCGTCGCTCACGGCGCAGGACCCGGAGTCGGGCGAGATCCTGCCGTGGCTCGCGGAGAGCTGGGAGGTGAACGACGACGCGTCGAGCTACACGTTCCACCTGCGCGACGACGCGACGTACGCCGACGGCACGCCGATCGACGCCGAGTCGGTGAAGACGAACTTCGACGCGATCGTCGCGCTCGGTGCGACGGCGTCGCTCGGGTCGCAGTACCTCGTCGGCTACGAGGGCACGACCGTCACCGACCCGCAGACCCTCACGGTGGACTTCGCGGAGCCGAGCGCGCAGTTCCTCCAGGCGACGTCGACGTTCTCGCTCGGCCTCCTCGCCCCGTCCTCGGCCGACCTGAGCGTCGAGGACCGCTGCGCCGGGAAGTTCGTCGGCTCCGGCCCGTTCTCCGTGAAGTCGTACACGCAGGACCAGGAGATCGTGCTCGAGAAGGTCGCGGGCTACGCGTGGGGCTCGGAGGCGAGCGACCACCAGGGCGAGGCCTACCTCGACACGGTGACGTTCAAGGTCATCCCCGAGGCGAGCGTGCGCAGCGGCAGCCTGCAGTCGGGGCAGATCGACGCCACGGCCGCGATCTCGACCGTCGACCTCCCGCAGTTCGACGGGAACGGGTTCTGGCTCGAGTACCGCGCCAACCCGGGCGTCGTGTTCAACCTCTTCCCCAACGAGTCGAGCCCGCTCGCGGGCGACGAGGCCGTGCGGACGGCGATCCTCCAGGGCATCGACCGCGAGCAGATCGCGGACACCGTGCTCAGCGCGCAGGACGAGCCGGCCACGAGCGTCCTGTCGCACTCGACGCCGCTCTACGAGAGCGTCGCGGACGAGCTCGCCTACGACCCCGAGGGCGCGAAGAAGATCCTCGACGACGCGGGCTGGGTCGAGGGCGCCGACGGCGTGCGGGAGAAGGACGGCCAGAAGCTCTCCACGACCGTGACGTTCTGGCAGGTGCCGGAGCCGCTCGAGCTGGTCCAGCAGCAGCTCGCGCAGATCGGCGTGGACCTCCAGCTCCAGCACGTGACCGTCGCCGAGTCGCAGGCGATCAAGGAGAGCGGCGACTTCGACTTCGACTACTACAACCTCACGCGCTCCGACCCGGACGTGCTGCGGACGATCTTCTCGGCGAACGCGCGCAACATCAACCAGCGTGACGCGGAAGAGGTCGACGACCTGCTCGACGCGTCGGCCGCGGCGACCGACCCGGCCGAGCGGCAGGAGCTCGTCACGGAGGCGTCGCGCCTGCTCGTGCAGAAGGGGCACGCGATCCCGGTCTACGAGCTCTCGACGACCATCGCGGCCGCCGACACGGTCCACGGCCTGACGTTCGAGGCGTCGTCGCGCCTCGACTTCTACGACGCCTGGGTCACCCAGGGCTGACCCGCCGGGCCCGCCTGCCCGACGCCGCGGCGTCGGGCAGGCAGGCATCCCCCAACGAAGGAGGCCGACCATGGGCCGGTACGTCCTGCGTCGCGCCGGGCAGGGCCTGTTCGTGCTCTGGGCGGCGTTCACCATCTCGTTCTTCGTCCTCTACCTGCTGCCCAGCGACCCGGCCGCGCTCATGGCGAGCGGCGGAGGCGAGGCGGACCAGGTGGACCCCGCGCTGCTCGACGCCCTGCGCGCCCAGTACGGCCTCGACCGGCCCGTGCTCGTGCAGTACGCCGACGCGCTGTGGCACGCACTGCGGCTCGACTTCGGGACGTCGTACGCGTCCGGGGCGCCCGCGACGCAGCTCGTGCTCCAGGCGCTCCCGGAGACGCTCCGGCTCACGGCCGCGGCGCTCGTCCTCGCCGTCGTGGCGGGCGTCGGCATCGCGATCGCGAGCACGTTCCCGCGCGCGGCCTGGCTGCGCCACGCGCTCGCGTCGCTCCCTCCGCTCGGCGTCGCCCTGCCGCCGTTCTGGCTGGGCCTCCTCCTGCTGCAGTGGTTCTCCTTCCAGCTCCCGCTGTTCCCCGCGATCGGCAACCAGGGCGCGATCAGCCTCGTGCTGCCGGCGATCACGCTCGCCGTGCCGGCGAGCGCCGCGCTCGCCCAGGTGCTCGCGCGGAGCCTGCGCGGGACGCTCGGCGAGCCGTACGTCGAGACGGCGCGCGCCAAGGGCGCGAGCCGCGCGCGCGTGCACTTCGGCCACGCGCTGCGCAACGCCGCGATCCCCGCGCTGACCGTGCTGGGGGTCGTCGTGGGCGGGCTGCTCGGCGGCACGGTCGTCACCGAGACGGTGTTCTCGCGCGCGGGCCTGGGACGGCTCACGGTCACGTCGGTGGACGCGCAGGACATCCCCGTGGTGCAGGCGGTCGTCGTCCTCTCGGCGCTCGTGTTCGTGGTCGTCACGCTCGTGGTCGACCTGCTCTACCCCCTGCTCGACCCCCGGATCGACGCACGACAGAAGGCGGTGGCCGCATGAGCACCAGGCCGGGAGTGCGCATCGTGCTCCGGGACGAGGCCCGGGTCGCGGACCGTGCCGCGGTGGCGGACGCGCCGCCGGCGGGCGCGCTCGCCCCCGACGCCCCGCCCGCCGACGCGCCCGAGGGGCGCACGCCCGCGGAGATCGAGGTCGAGGACCGCGAGGACGCGCGCGCGATCCTGCGGCACGGCCGCGTGCGGACCCGGGGCACGGCGGGCCGGTGGCGGCGCGGGGCGCGGTACGCCGTGCGGCGTCCCGGGCTGGTCGTCGCCGTGCTCGTCGTCCTGCTCGTCACGGCGTGGGCGGTCGTCCCGCAGCTCTTCACGGCGTACGACCCGCTGACGGGCGTGCCCGCGGACCGGCTGCAGCCGCCGTCGGGCGCGCACCTGTTCGGCACCGACCACCTGGGGCGGGACGTGTACGCGCGCGTCGTCCACGGCGCGTCGGCCTCGCTCGGCGCGACCCTCGTCGCGGTCGCGGTCGGGCTCGTCGCCGGGTCGCTGCTCGGCCTGCTCGCGGGGTTCGTGCGCGGGTGGGTGGACGACGTCGTCGGCCGGTTCGTCGACGTGCTGCTCGCGATCCCCAGCATCCTGCTCTCGCTCGCGATCATCACGGCGCTCGGGTTCGGGACGGTCAAGGTCGCGATCGCCGTCGGCATCACGAGCGTCGCGACGTTCGCGCGCGTCATGCGGGCCGAGGTCCTGCGCACCTCGACGTCGGTGTACGTCGAGGCGGCCCGCGCGTCGGGGGTGCGCTGGTACGGCGTGCTGGGGCGCCACGTGCTGCCCAACTCGACGGGACCGGTGCTCGCGCTCGTCGCGCTCGAGCTCGGCACGGCCGTGCTCGCCATCTCGGCCCTGAGCTTCCTCGGCTACGGGACGCCGCCGCCCGCGCCGGAGTGGGGGTCGCTCGTCTCGGGCGGGCGCGACTACCTGGCCACCGCGTGGTGGCTCACGACCATGCCGGGCCTCGTGATCGTCGCCGTCGTGCTGTCGGCGAACCGCATCGCGCGGGCCCTGGAACGGACCGGAGGGGACGCATGACCGCCACGACGCCGACCACCCAGGAGCGTCCCGGCCCGACGTCGGGCGAGGCGCCCGCGCTCGAGATCCGCGGTCTGGAGGTCGCCTACCGCACGCGCGACGGCGGCTCGTACGCCGCCGTGCGCGGCGTCGACCTCACGGTCGGGCCGGGCGAGGTCGTCGCGCTGGTGGGCGAGTCCGGGTCGGGCAAGAGCACGACGGCGCACGCGGCCCTGCACCTGCTCGCGCGCGGGGGCGAGGTGACGGCAGGGACCATCCGCCTCGGCGGCCGCGACGTCGGACGGCTCTCCGAGAAGGAGTGGCAGCAGGTGCGGGGCCGCGACGTCGGGCTCGTGCCGCAGGACCCGACGGTCTCGCTCAACCCCGTCACGCGCGTGGGCGACCAGGTCGCGGAGGTGCTCGTCATCCACGGGCTCGCGCGGCGCAAGGAGGCGCGCGAGCGTGCGGTCGAGCTGCTGCGCCAGGCCGGGATCGACGACCCGGAGGCCCGCGCGCGGCAGTTCCCGTCGCAGCTCTCCGGCGGGATGCGCCAGCGCGTGCTCATCGCGATCGCCGTCGCGGCCCGGCCGCGCCTCGTCGTCGCGGACGAGCCCACGAGCGCGCTCGACGTGACGGTCCAGCGCCGCATCCTCGACCACCTCGACGGACTCGTGCGCGACCTCGGCACCGCCGTCCTGCTCATCACGCACGACCTCGGCGTCGCGGCGGACCGCGCCGACCGGATCGTCGTTCTCGAGCACGGGGTCGTCGTCGAGGAGGGCACCGCCGAGCAGGTGCTGCACGACCCACGCCACCCGTACACCCAGCAGCTCATCGCGGCGGCGCCGAGCCTCGCGAGCTCGCGCCTCGTCGCGGGTGGCACCCCGGAGGCGGTGCCGGGCGACGGCGTCGTCCCGCGCGCCGAGGCGAGCCGCGCCGTCGGTCAGGAGATCGCGGTGCCCGACGCCGCCGGCCCGGACACCGCGAACGCGCCCGTCCTCGCGGTGCGGGACCTGCGCAAGGAGTTCACGCTGCCGCGCGGGTCGGCGCACCGGACGCTCGTCGCAGTGGACGGCGTGAGCCTCGCGGTCGGGCGCGGCGAGACGTACGCGCTCGTGGGGGAGTCGGGGTCGGGCAAGAGCACGACGGCGCGCCTCGCCCTCCGGCTCGAACGGCCCACCGCGGGCACGGTGGAGTTCGCAGGCGAGGACGTCACGACGGCGCGCGGCGAGCGGCTGCGGTCGCTGCGCCGCGGCTTCCAGGTGGTCTACCAGTCCCCGTACGCGTCGCTCGACCCGCGGTTCACCGTCGAGCAGATCGTCACCGAGCCGCTCCGGGCGTACCGGGTCGGGTCGCCGTCCGAGCGGGCGGACCGGGCGCGTGCGCTCGTCGAGGACGTCGCGCTCCCACCCGACGTGCTCCGCCGGGGACCGCGCGAGCTCTCGGGCGGGCAGCGGCAGCGCGTCGCCATCGCGCGGGCGCTCGCCCTGAACCCGGCGCTCGTCGTGCTCGACGAGCCCGTCTCGGCGCTCGACGTGTCCGTGCAGGCGCAGATCCTCGAGCTGCTCGTGCGGCTCCAGGCCGAGCACGGGCTCGCGTACCTGTTCATCTCGCACGACCTCGCCGTCGTGCGGCAGGTGTCCGACCACGTCGGCGTCATGCACCGCGGGCGCGTCGTCGAGCAGGGGGCGGCCGAGCAGATCCTGATCGACCCGCAGGAGGAGTACACGCGGGAGCTCGTCGCGGCCATCCCCGGCCGCCGCGCGCACCAGGGGCGCACCGCGAAGTAGAACGGCCCGTCGCGAGGTAGAGCACGACGTGCTCTACCTCGCGACGGGCCGTTCTACCTCGCGGCGGCGGGCCGGGTCAGGCCTCGCGGTTCTCCGAGGAGAGGAACCAGGCCTGCTTCTCCAGGTCCGCGATGATCTCGTGCAGGATGTCGGCGCTCGTCGGGTCCTCGGCGTCCACGTCGTCGTGCACGGCGCGGACGACCTCGACCGTCTGCGCGATGCGCTCGACGACCGCGTCGACGGTGTCGCCGACCGACACGAGGCCGGCCGGGTACGGCGAGAGGTCCGTCGTCGTCGCGACGGTCTCGGTGCGGCCGTCGGGCACGACCTGGAGCGCGCGCATGCGCTCGGCGACGGTGTCGCTGTGCTCGCGCGCGGCGTCCACGACGTCGTCGAGCTGGAGGTGCAGGTCGCGGAACCCGCGGCCCGTGACGTTCCAGTGGGCCTGCTTGCCCTGGACGTGCAGGTCGACGAGCGCGACGAGCACGCGCTGCAGGTGGGCGCGGAGCTTCTCCGACGCCTCGAAGCGGGCCGTCGTGCGGTGGATGGTGGGTGCGGACATGGTGCTCCTCGCTCTCTCGGGGGTCGCCCGGAATCGTGCGGCGGTCACCCGGCTTCCGTCGGTGCCGTTCACTTGAACGATTCCAGACTAGGTCGCATTCCGCGCGCCCGCCAGCAAGGAGAGGCGTGCCTGACCTGCGGCGGGGCTCGTCCCGCGGCACGGCGCGTCACGTCCTCTCGCCAGGTGAGAGGACGGCGTCCGCCCTTGCCCCCGGCGGCGCGCGGTGGTCCGCTGGGGCCATGACCGACACCTCCCGGACCCCCGCCCCCGGCACCCTCCCGTCGCGCACGCTCGGCACCGGCGAGGCGGCGCTCGCCGTCTCCGCCGTCGGGTTCGGCGGCATGTCCGTCACCGACGCCTACGGCCCCGCGGACGCCGCGGAGGCGGAGGCCGTGCTGCGCCGCGCGCTCGAGCTCGGTGTGACGCTCTTCGACACGGCCGACGTCTACGGTCACGGCCGCAACGAGGAGCTGTTCGGCCGGGTCCTCGGGCCGCACCGGGACGAGATCGTCCTCGCGTCGAAGTTCGGGCTCCCGCCCGCGGGCGGCCACCCCGACGGGCGTCCGGTCGACGGCCGCCCCGAGTACGTCCGTGCCGCGGTCGACGCGAGCCTGCGCCGCCTCGGCACCGACCGCCTCGACCTGTACTACCTGCACCGTGTCGACCCCCAGGTGCCGATCGAGGACACGGTCGGCGCGCTCGCCGGCCTCGTGGAGGCCGGGAAGGTCCGCGGCATCGGTCTCTCGGAGCCGTCCGCCGCGACCGTGCGCCGCGCGCACGCCGTGCACCCCGTGACGGCCGTGCAGAGCGAGTACTCGCTGTGGACGCGCGACCCGGAGGACGAGGTGCTGCCGACGCTGCGCGAGCTCGGGGTCGGCTTCGTGCCCTTCTCGCCGCTCGGCCGGGGCATCCTCACCGGGACCGTGGACGCCACCGACGGCTTCGCGGAGGACGACGTGCGCCGCGCCCACGCCCGGTACGCCGGCGAGGCGTTCGAGCACAACCGCGGCCTCGTGCGCTCCCTGGAGCAGCTCGCCGCGGAGCGCGGCGTCACGACGGCGCAGCTCGCGCTCGCGTGGCTCCTCGCGCAGGGCGACGACGTCGTCCCGATCCCGGGGACGAAGCGCGTCGCGTACCTGGAGCAGAACGTCGCGGCGGCCGCGGTCGAGCTCACGCCGGACGACGTCGCGACGATCGGCGCGGCGATCCCGCGCGCGGCCGTCCAGGGCGTGCGGCACCCGCAGCCGGACCTCCTCGACGGCTGACCCGCCGCGCGGGCCGGCGGCGAGGACAGGTGGCCGCCCACCCTGCCTCGCGGGGCCGGGGAGACCTAGACTGGAGAGGTCCTGTGGGTCTCCCCGCGCAGAGGTCGGCTCCGATGTCGTGGCTGCTCATGATCTGGTGCGCGACGGCGTGCACGGCCGCCGCCGCGTGGTGGGTGCTGCGCCGGGCCGGGCGACCTCCGAGCCACCGGGCGGGCGGGCGCCGTCGTGCCGCCGCGGCACCGGACCCGCTCACCACGCTCGCGCTCCAGGTGCGGCTCACCGCGCTCGCCGCAGAGCTCCGGCGCATCGAGGCCGACCCGGACGTCTACGCGCGTGCCCACCACTACCTCGCGGTCCAGGGCGCCTACGACGCGCTGCTGCGCGAGGCCTGCCGGCTCACGGGGCTCCCGGTCGCGGACGCACCCCTGCGCGCGGGCTTCCGCACCGGCGACGACGAGCGGTTCCGCGAGGAGCTCGAGCTCAGCGCGCGCGGCTGGAGCTGGTGACGGACCACCCGTGAGGGGCGGCACGGGACGGGCGAGGGGCCCGACGGCGGGACGTCCGCCGTCGGGCCCCTCGCCCGTCGTGCGCTCAGAGCGCGGAGTGGTCGCCGATCCGGTGGTAGGTGCGGTCGTGGTAGACGAGCGGCGACGCCGCCGCCCCCCGCGGCGCCCCGGGTGCGGCGCCGACGCTCGACGCGAGCGCGCGCAGCGAGACCAGGTAGGAGTCGCCCACCGGCGTGCGCTGGACGACCCTCCCGCGCACCCACGACAGCGCGCCGTCGATCACGGGCTCGCCCGTCGGCAGGCGCGACCAGCCGCCGTCCGCGAACCGGTCGATGCCGCTCGTCGCGAACCGGGCCGAGACGTCGTCCTGGTGGTCCGCGAGGAAGCTCACGGTCAGCGTGCGCGCGGTCGAGACCGCGGGCCACGACGACGACGTGGACGCGAGCGAGAACGCGAGCAGCGGGGGCGCGGCCGAGACGGAGATGACCGACGTCGCGGTGAAGCCGACGAGGCGGTCGCCGTGCTCGAGCGCGACGACGGCGACGCCCGCGGGGTGGCCGCGGAACACGGCCTTGTACTCGTCGGGGGAGAGCTGGGGCTCGTCCTGCTCGGCCAGGAGGGCCTCCAGGTGGGTGAGCTCGGCGGTCATCGGGCCACCCCCGCGAACGCGTCGGCGACAGCCTCGTCGGTGCTGGCCGCCGGGCGGTCCTCCGCCGGGGGGAGCGGTGCCGTGGCGCGGCGCAGGGCGTCGCCCTCGCGCGCGAGCCACGCGTCCACGACCGGTCCCAGGTCCGCGAGCTGCGGCTCGGTGACCGTGAGCGACCGGGTCGGGACGACGGCGCCGAGCTCGACGAGCACGGGTCGCAGGTGCACCTCCCCGACGAGCGCGTGCGCCGGGTTCCCGGACACGACGAGCGGGACCACGACGACGCCCGCGAGCCCGTCGGGGCCGTAGAGGTCGAGGAAGGCCTTGAGCAGCCCGGTGTACGACGCCTTGTAGACCGGCGTCGCCACGACGGCGACGGTCGCCCGGGCGAGCTGCTCACGGGCGGCGTCGGCCGCCGGGTGGTCGGCGGCGAGCACCTCGCCGGCGAGTGACGCCAGGTCGACCGTGGCGACGTCGGCCGCGCCGAGGAGGTCGGCGACGCGGCGTGCGACCGTCTCGGCGGCGCCGAGCGTGCGCGAGCCGGGCCGCGGGTTGCCCGAGACGGCGAGCACCGTCGGGTGGGTGGGGTGGTGGGTCATGTGCACCTCGCAGTAGTCGTCGATCACGCTTGCCGTGCGGGCTGTCCTCGCCGGTGGCGGGGCAGGCCGGGCCCGGCCTGGTCATCTCCCGGAGCACCCCGCCGTGACAGGGGTTGCCGGCCAGCGAGCCGGGGCTTGGCGCTGGCGCTCGTGACCTGGGGACGGGTATAGCAACCGCCCCGAGAAACTGCACCGGATCGGTAGGGTTTCTCAGTGGGTGGACGGATGTGTCGTCGCCGGTGCCCCCCGTGCCGCCCTGTGCCGCCTCGTGCGGGCGCCCCGGACCCGGCGGCGGCCCACGCCGGTGCGCGCGGAGTGAGACGGTGTGACGAGAGCTTCTGGCACAGGCGTACCGTCAGCAGGAGTTCCGCCCGCGTCAGACGAGGAGTACCCATGGACAGCCGACTGCAGTCCGTCTACGACGAGGTCCTGCGTCGCAACCCCGGCGAGGCCGAGTTCCACCAGGCCGTGCGCGAGGTCTTCGACTCGCTCGGCCCCGTGCTGCGCAAGCACCCGCGCTACGTCGAGGCCGCCGTCCTCGAGCGCGTGTGCGAGCCGGAGCGCCAGATCATCTTCCGGGTCCCGTGGGTGGACGACACCGGGCGCGTGCAGATCAACCGCGGCTTCCGCGTCGAGTTCAACTCCGCGCTCGGCCCGTACAAGGGCGGCCTGCGGTTCCACCCGTCGGTCTACCTCGGCATCGTGAAGTTCCTCGGCTTCGAGCAGATCTTCAAGAACTCGCTCACGGGCATGCCCATCGGCGGCGGCAAGGGCGGCTCCGACTTCGACCCGCGCGGGCGGTCCGACGGCGAGGTCATGCGGTTCTGCCAGTCGTTCATGACGGAGCTCTACCGGCACATCGGCGAGAACACGGACGTCCCCGCGGGCGACATCGGCGTGGGCGGCCGCGAGATCGGCTACCTCTTCGGGCAGTACAAGCGCATCACCAACCGGTACGAGTCCGGCGTCCTCACGGGCAAGGGCATCTCGTGGGGCGGCTCGCTCGTCCGCACGGAGGCCACGGGCTACGGCACGGTCCTCTTCGCGCAGAACATGCTGGAGACGCGCGGGCAGGAGCTCGACGGGCGCCGCGTCGTCGTCTCGGGCTCGGGCAACGTCGCGATCTACGCGACGGCCAAGGCGCAGCAGCTCGGCGCGAACGTGGTCGCGTTCTCCGACTCGTCGGGGTACGTCGTCGACGAGGCCGGGGTGGACCTCGAGCTCCTGCGCCAGATCAAGGAGGTCGAGCGCGGGCGCGTCGCCGACTACGCCGCGCGCCGTCCCGGGGCCCGCGTCGTCACCGACGGGTCCATCTGGGACGTGCCGTGCGACGTCGCGCTCCCGTGCGCGACGCAGAACGAGCTCGACGAGGCGGCGGCCAAGCAGCTCGTCGCGAACGGCGTCGTCGCGGTCGCCGAGGGCGCCAACATGCCCACGACGCCGAGCGCCGTCGCGCTGCTCCAGGAGGCGGGCGTCCTCTTCGCGCCGGGCAAGGCAGCCAACGCGGGCGGCGTCGCGACGTCGGCCCTCGAGATGCAGCAGAACGCGTCGCGCGACGCGTGGTCCTTCGAGTACACCGAGGACCGCCTCGCGCAGATCATGGCGGGCATCCACGACCGCTGCGTCGAGACGGCCGACGAGTACGGCACGCCCGGCAACTACGTGCTCGGCGCCAACATCGCAGGCTTCACCAAGGTCGCCGACGCGATCCTCGCGCTCGGCGTCATCTGACCCGAGCCGCACGACGACGGCCGTCGGTGCCCCGCGCAGAGCGGTGGCACCGGCGGCCGTCGTGCGCGCGGGGGCGGCGGCCGCCGGTGCCCGGCGGGGATCCCCGCCCTGCTGCGGGGCACGGAGCGAGGAGCGCCGCTCCACCCGGGGCGGCGAGCGGCCTATGCTCGGTCGTCGTGGAGCCCGACGACGTGACCGGCCCGCCGGCGAACAGCGCCGGGCGCACGGTCAGGCAGCGCGCCGGCAGCGCGGTCCTCGGCCTCGTGGTGGCGGCGCTCCTCTACCTTCTCGCCTTCCCGCTGGCCTTCGCGGCGCTCTTCTTCGCCGCGGGTGCCTTCGACGACCGGTGCTTCTCCCCGGACGTGGGACGGGTGTGCGCCGCAAATCCCGTCGGGGGAGCGGTGGCGATCGTGCTCGGCGTCGTGCTGCTGATCGCCCCCGGCGTGCTCGGGATCTACGTGGGCCGGGCGTCCGAGCCCTCCCGCTCGGCGAGCGGCTCCTGACCCGGTCCGCCGAGTCACGCGCCGCGGCGCAGCGCGCGAGGGCGCGTCAGGCCCGGTCTCCCGGCGCGGGAAATGCCCTCCGGCCGGGAGGGTCCGGGCGCCTAGGGTGGCCGGATGGCGACGGTCAGGCAGGTCCAGGTCACGTTCGACTGCGCGCAGCCACGGCGCGTCGCCCGGTTCTGGTGCGAGGTGCTGGGCTACGTCCCGGCGTCGCCCCCGGAGGGCTTCACCACCTGGGACGACGCCGAGGCCTCCCTCCCGCCCGCGGAGCGGGACACCTGGTCCGCGTGCAGCGACCCCACCGGGGCCGGTCCGCGCCTGTACTTCCAGCGCGTCCCCGAGGGCAAGGTCGTCAAGAACCGCGTGCACCTCGACGTGCGTGCCGGCACCGGGCTCGTGGGTGCCGACCGTCTCGCCGCGCTCGAGGCCGAGCGCGACCGGCTCGTCGCGCTCGGTGCGACGTGCGTGCGCGTGATGGTCGCCGACGAGGAGAACGAGTCCTGCATCGTCATGCAGGACGTCGAGGGCAACGAGTTCTGCCTGGACTGAACGCCGGGCCCGACCCGCGGGACCGATCCGCGAGCCGGTCCCGGCGGTGGTGCCGGGGTGCCTTACGCGACGGTCGTGCGGACCGTGACGGGGATGTTGCCCCGGGTCGCGAGCGAGTACGGGCAGACGGCGTGCGCGGCCTCCGCGAGCTCCTCGGCGAGGTCCTGGGTGACGCCGCCCCCGAGCTCGACGTGCAGCGTCGCGCCGAGCGAGAAGCCGCCGTCGCCGTTCGGGACGAGGTCGACCTCGGCGACGACGGCCGAGTCCGTCACGGGGACCTTGCGCTGCGCCGCGACCATCTTCAGCGCCGAGTGGAAGCACGACGACCACCCGGCCGCGAACAGCTGCTCGGGGTTGGTCCCGCCACCGGGGCCGCCCATCGCGCGCGGGACCGCGAGCGTGACGTCGAGCTGGCCGTCGTCGGACACGGCGCGGCCTCCGGCGCGGCCGTCGCCGGTCGCTGTGGCCACGGCGGTGTAGAGGGTGTCAGCCATCGAGGTGCCTTTCGAGAGTCGTGATGCGACGTAGAGTTACTAGTACGTCTACATCAAGGAACCTAGACTGGCGGCCGACCGCGCGCAAGGGGCGGAGAGAAGGAGGGGGCCATGGTCGACGACTCGCCGACGTCCGGGGCGACGGGCCGCGGCACCGCGGCGGACACGCGCCGCCGCATCCTCGAAGCCGCCTCGGCGCTCTTCTACGCCCAGGGCATCCGGGCGACGAGCGCCGACCGGATCATCGAGCAGGTCGGCATCACCAAGGTCACGTTCTACCGCCACTTCCGCACGAAGTCCGACCTCGTCGTCGCGTACCTCGAGCAGCAGGCCGCGCGCGACCGCGCGGTGGTCGACGAGGCCCTGCGCGACGCCGAGCCGCTCGACGCCCTGAGCGCCCTCGCGGGCGCCATCGGCGCCGTGAGCTGCGTGCCCGGCTTCCGCGGCTGCCCGTTCATCAACGCCGCGGCGGAGACGCCCGACCCGCAGGACCCGGTGCGCGTCGTCGTGGACCGCCACCGGCGCTGGACGCGGGACGTGTTCGCGCGGCTCGCGGCGGCGGTCGGCGTCGCGGACGCCGACGCGACCGCGGCGCAGCTCATGATGCTGCGCGACGGCGCGATGGTCGCGGGGTACCTCGGCGACCCGGACGAGGTGGCCGCGACCCTGCGGTCCGCGTGCCTCGCCGCCGTCGCGGCGGGACGGCCGACGCCGGCCTGAGCCCGCGCGCCCGACGCGCTGCCCGGAGTCGTCTACCCTGGCCGACGGCCGCCGTCGTGCGGGTCGCGCGACGCGACGGCCGCCGGACCGGACGACGGGAGAGCGCCATGACGACCACCCACCCCGAGGGCGCCGCGGCGCCCGCGGCCCGCGACGTGGCCCTCGAGCTCGCCGTCCAGGACCCCGACGGCGTCCGTGTGGCCGCGGCCGTGCGTGCCCAGCGGGTCGAGCTGTGCGTCGGTCTCGGCGCCACGGGCGGGCTCACGCCCAGCGCCGGGCTCGTCGAGGCCGCGGTCGCCGCCGCGGCGGAGGCCGACGGCCCCGGGCCGCGCGTCGAGGTGCACGTGCTCGTGCGCCCGCGCCCCGGCGGCTTCGTTCTCACGCCCACCGACCTCGACGTCCAGGTGCGCGACGTCCGGGCCGCGGTGGCGGCCGGGGCGCGCGGCGTCGTCGTGGGTGCGCTCACCCCGGACGGCCTGGTCGACGTCGGCGCCGTACGCGCCCTCGTGGACGCCGCCGACGGGCGCGAGGTCACGTTCCACCGCGCCGTCGACGTCGTCGCCGACCCGCTCGCCGCGCTCGACGCGCTCTCCGGGGCCGGGGTCGTGCGGGTGCTCACGTCGGGCGGTGCGTCGCGCAGCATCGACGGCACGGACCGGCTGCGCGCCATGGCGGCGCACGCGCGCGACGCGCTCGACGGACGTGTGCAGGTCATGGCCGGCGGGGGAGTGCGGCCGCAGGACGTCGGGGCCCTGGTGGCCGCGGGCGTCGACGCCGTGCACCTCTCGGCCAAGCGCGTCGTCGCGGACGACGCCGGGCCGGGTGGCGGCGGCGACGCCGGCTACGAGGTCACCGACCCCGAGGTCGCGCGGGCCGCGCGCGCCGCGCTGGACGTCGCTCGCTGACCCCGCCCCGGCCCGCTGGCGGCGCTGCCGCCGTACCGCCGCCGACCCCGTCCCCGGCCGCTCGTGCGAGCGCCGCCTGCTGCGCCCGCACGACGCGCTGCGCCCCGCACGGCCCGTGGCGCCCGGACCGGCCGCGGGCCGCCCCCGCTCCCTCCTGACCGCCCCCGGCACCTCGGCCGGACCCCGTCCCACGGGGTCCGGCCGAGGCCCGTTGCGGCGCGATCCTGGTATCGATGTCTCAGTTAGGTAACTTTCCTGTCGTATTCGCAGGAGGGCCGGTGGCTATTAGTTAGTGTTCCTGCCACACGCCTGCGGGCGCCGAAGTACGACGTGAGGACGCGTCGTCCATGCGAAAGGACCGAAGATGATTCGAAGCACGGCGCGCAAGCGTCTGCTCACGGCCGCGGCACTCGTGACGGGCGTCTCGCTGCTCGCGAGCGCCTGCACCGGCGGGGGCAACGGCGAGGGCGAGGGCGAGGGCGGCGAGGCCCGTGTCCTCAACGTCTGGGCCGGCACCCAGACGCCCATGGTCGCGAACTTCAACCCGTACGCGCCCAACCCGCTGCACGTGACGAACGGCGGCATCTACGAGCCGCTGTTCTTCTACAACCGCGCCGAGGCCGGCGACCCGACGCCCCGCCTGGGCGAGTCCTACGAGTGGAGCGAGGACGGCACCGAGCTGACCGTCAAGATCCGCGAGGGCGTGAAGTGGTCCGACGGCGAGGACTTCACGGTCGAGGACGTCATCTTCTCGTACACCAACGAGGCGGCGAAGCGCGACTACCTGAACACGATCGAGAAGGTCGACGAGTCGACCGTCAAGTTCACGTTCAACGGCGCGCAGTTCACGAGCGCCGTGCAGATCCTCGGCACCACGCTCATGGTCCCCGAGCACCTCTTCAAGGAGGTGTCGGACCTCATCACGTACACGAACGAGGAGCCCGTCGGCACCGGCCCGTTCACGCTCGACACCATCACGAACGCGACCTACACCGTCGTCCCGAACGAGGACTACTGGGGCGGCGAGCCGAGCCTCGGGAAGGTCCGCTTCCTCGCGCTCGACAAGAACCAGAGCGCCCAGGACCTCCTCGCCACCGGCAAGATCGACTGGACCACGATGTTCATCGCGGACCCGGACACGGTCACCGGCGCGGGCCAGGTCTCGCTGCTCAACACCCCGCAGGACCCGACCACGATCATGTCGTGCTCGAACGCGGCGCTCGGCTGCGCGGGCCCGCAGACGGACCTCGCCGTCCGCCAGGCGGTCAACCTGCTCGTCGACCGCGGCGAGATCAACGAGAAGGCGTTCTCGGGCCACGCGGCCGTCGCGTCGCCGTCGCTCGCGCTCCTCGGTCGTGACGACCGCTGGATCTCCTCGGAGATCGAGAAGGAGAGCCCGCAGGAGGGCGACCCGGCCGAGGCGGCCAAGGTCCTCGAGGCAGCCGGCTACACCAAGGGTGCCGACGGCATCTACGAGAAGGACGGCCAGAAGCTCTCTGTCCAGCTCATCTCGGTCGACGGCTGGAGCGACCACAACGCGGCCGGTGACCTCATCGCGCAGCAGGCGCTCGAGGCGGGCGTGGAGATCAACCACGTGAAGATCACGCAGCAGGAGATGTCCGACGCCCGGACCAGCGGCAACTACCAGATGATGATCAGCGGCATCACGGGCACCTCGCTCGACGACCCGTTCGCCATCTACCGCCAGTGGCTCACGACCGAGTACACGACGCCGGTGGGCGAGACCATCGAGGCCGGCCGCTTCAACTTCCCGCGCTACTCGAACCCGCTCGTCGACGAGGCCGTGGCCACCGCCGCCGGCACCAACGACGAGGACGCGAAGAAGGCCGCGTACGCCACGGTGCAGAAGGAGATCGCCCGCGACCTCCCCTACATCGCCCTCGTCGTGAACCCGACCATGTCGTTCGTCAACACGAAGGACTACACCGGCTGGCCGTCCGAGGACGACATGTACGCCTTCCCGCCGTCGTGGGCCACGATCAGCAACGGCGTGATCCTCTCCCAGCTCGAGCCCGCGAGCTGATGTCGCACTGCCGAAGAGGAGCTCGGGTGAACGAGGAGTCAGTCGCATGAGGTACTACGCACGGCGGATCACGTTCTACGTGGTCACCTTCTGGGCCGCCGTCTCGCTCAACTTCCTCCTGCCGCGGGCGATCCCTGGTGACCCCAAGCAGATCTACCTCGACACCATGCTCCGGAAGAACGGCGAGCTGACTCCTGGTCTCATCCAGAGCGTCGACGTCCTCTTCGGCAGTGACGACGCCACCCTGTGGGAGCAGTACCTCGCGTACTGGAAGAACATCTTCACGGGTGACCTGGGTACGTCGGTCCTGTACTTCCCGGCACCCGTGAGCCAGCTGCTCGGCGAGGCCCTCCCCTGGACGGTGGGCCTCGTCGGGCTGGCGACGATCATCGCGTTCCTCCTCGGCGTCGGCCTCGGCGCGTGGGTCGGCTGGAAGCGCGGTACCTGGGTCGACCACATCATCCCCGCGTCGACCTTCCTCCAGGCGGTGCCGTACTTCTGGCTCGCCCTGGTGCTCATCTCGATCTTCTCGGTGTCGCTCGGCTGGTTCCCCATCGTGGGCGCGTACGACATCTTCGAGTTCGACAGCGGTCCCGAGTGGTCGTGGGACTTCGTGGGCAGCGTGATCTACCACGGCACCCTCCCGGCCGTGACGATCATCCTGTCGGCGATGGGCGGCTGGCTCCTCGGGATGCGCAACATGATGGTCTCGACCATCGCCGAGGACTACGTCACGACGGCCGAGGCCAAGGGCCTGCGCCCCTTCCGGGTCGCGCTGACGTACGCGACGCGGAACGCGGTCCTGCCGTCGGTCACGGGCTTCGGCATCGCGCTCGGCTTCGTCGTCGCCGGGTCGGTGGTCATGGAGCAGGCCTTCAGCTACCCCGGCATCGGCAAGCTGCTCTTCACCGCGGTTCAGGCGAAGGACTACGCGCTCATGCAGGGCGCCTTCCTCGTGATCACCGTGGTGGTGCTCGCGGCGAACTTCCTCATGGACCTGATCAACGGCATCATCGACCCGAGGACGCGGAACAATGGCTGACCCCACCCGTGACGCCGAGACCGTGACGCCTGCGGCGGACGCCGCCCCCGCCGCCTCCGTGGTGGTGGACGGCCTGCCGCCCGAGAACCGGACCGCCGGCATCGTGCCGGACGTGCCCATCGCCCCGCCCGAGGCCGTCGTCGCGGGCGAGCCCGTCCCGACGAGCTCCGCGCCGAAGCGCGGCATCCGGGCGATGCTCCCGCGCCGCTCGGGCAAGCTCGTCGTCGGCCTCGTGCTGACGCTCGGGATCGTGCTCTTCTCCGTCGTGACGCCGCTGTTCAGCCAGAGCCCGCGGGCGACGTCGAACCCCGCGTACCTCCCGCCGAGCACCGAGCACCTGCTCGGCACGAACAACATCGGCGTCGACATCTTCGCCCAGGTCGCGCACGGAGGCCTCGGCTCGCTGACGGTCGGCCTCCTCGCGGGCGTGATCGCGATGGTCCTCTCGCTCCTGTTCGGCATCCTCGCCGGCTACGTCGGGGGCTGGACGAACGAGATCCTGTCCTTCGTCACGAACATCATGCTCGTGATCCCCGGGCTCCCCCTGATCATCGTGATCTCGGCCTACCTGGAGTCCCGCTCGCTCTTCCTCGTCGCCCTGATCCTCGGCATCACCGGCTGGGCGGGCGCGGCGATCGTGCTGCGGGCGCAGGCCCGGTCGCTGCGGAGCCGCGACTACGTCTACGCGGCCAAGGTCGCGGGCGAGAAGGCGCCGCGGATCATCCTCGTCGAGATCCTGCCGAACCTCCTGCCGCTCCTCACGGCGAACTTCCTGGGCGCCGTGCTCCTCGCGATCCTCAGCGAGGCCGGTCTCTCGTACCTCGGCCTCGGGCCGTCGGGGTCGGTCACCTGGGGCACGATCCTCAACGAGGCCAGCACGCAGAACGCGATGGCCTACGGACGCTGGTGGTGGTTCGTGCCGCCGGGCCTCCTCATCGCGCTGTTCGGGTGCGGGCTCGCGCTCATCAACTTCAGCATCGACGAGATCATCAACCCGAGGCTCCGGACGGCACCCGCCGCGGTCAAGAACGTCCGGCTCGCCCGCAAGCAGCGCGCGAAGCGTGCGGCAGCGACCGCGCCGGCCGCCGGCGCTGCCGCCACGGCAGACGGCCCGGCGAGCACCCCGGCCC
Organism: Cellulosimicrobium sp. RS; assembly: GCF_046159675.1. Classification (NCBI taxonomy): domain Bacteria; kingdom Bacillati; phylum Actinomycetota; class Actinomycetes; order Micrococcales; family Promicromonosporaceae; genus Cellulosimicrobium; species Cellulosimicrobium sp. RS. Next base: position 38,207 of record NZ_JBJXVU010000003.1, read on the forward strand.
GAGACGACGAGAAGGTCCAGTCATGAGCACACCGACCCTCACCGCGAAGGCCGCGGGCGACTTCGGGGCCCCGCCCGGCGCGATCCCGGTGCTCACGGCGCGGAACGTCTCGATCGAGTACCAGGTGAACCCGGTCGTGCAGGCCGTGAAGGACGTGTCCCTGACCCTGCACCGGGGCGAGATCCTCGGCCTCGCGGGCGAGTCCGGCTGCGGCAAGACGACCCTCGCGTACGGGCTCAACCAGCTCCTCAAGCCGCCGGCGCTGCGCACGAGCGGGGAGATCGTCCTCCACGACAAGGACGGCGACGACATCGACGTCGCCGCCCTGTCCGGGGACTCGCTGCGGGCGTTCCGCTGGGACAAGGTCTCGATGGTCTTCCAGGGGGCGATGAACTCCCTCAACCCCGTGATCAGCATCAAGGCCCAGCTGTTCGACGTCTTCGCGACGCACCGCCCGGGGATGTCCGCGAAGGACAAGCTCGAGCGCAGCCGTGAGCTGCTGGAGCTCGTCGGCGTCGACCCGAACCGGCTCGACAGCTACGCGCACGAGCTCTCCGGCGGCATGCGCCAGCGCGTCATGATCGCGATGGCCCTCGCGCTCCAGCCGCAGGTCATGATCATGGACGAGCCGACGACGGCGCTCGACGTCGTCGTCCAGCGCGGCATCCTGCGCGAGATCATGCGGCTGCGCGAGCAGTTCGACTTCGCCGTCGTCTTCATCACGCACGACCTGCCGCTGCTGCTGGAGATCAGCGACCGGATCGCGGTCATGCTCCGCGGCGAGATCGTCGAGCTCAACACGGCCGAGGAGATCTACAACGCGCCCGCGCACGAGTACACGCGCCGCCTGCTCGGGTCGTTCCCGAGCCTGACGGGCGACCGGGGCGGGTTCGTCCGGTCCGGCGAGGACACCGCCGACAGCACGGGAGGGGTGGCCTGATGGGCACGCTCGAGATCCGGAACCTCACCAAGGACTTCGTCATCCGCAACGGGTGGAAGCGGTCGCGGCTGCGCGCGGTGAACGACGTGTCGTTCACGCTCGAGCCGGGCAAGACGATCGCCATCGTGGGTGAGTCGGGCTCCGGGAAGTCGACCGTCGCGCGGATGATCGCGAAGCTCGAGACGCCGACGTCCGGTGACATCCTGCTCGACGGCGTCCCGTCCGCCCGACGTGGCCGTGGCCTGGCCGAGTACCGGCACGACGTCCAGATGGTGTTCCAGGACCCGTTCGCGTCGCTCAACCCGTTCCACTCGATCCGCCACCACCTGGAGCGGCCGCTGCGGATCCACGGGCTCGCGAAGACGGCCGCCGAGCTCGACGCGGCCGTCGACGAGCTCCTCACCCGCGTGAACCTCACGCCCCCGGGGACGTTCGCGGAGAAGCGTCCGCACGAGATGTCGGGCGGTCAGCGCCAGCGCGTCGCGATCGCCCGAGCGCTCGCGCCCGGCTCCCGGTTCCTCGTCGCGGACGAGCCCGTGTCGATGCTCGACGTGTCGATCCGGCTCGGGGTGCTCAACCTGCTGGCGCGACTGCAGCGCGAGGAGAACCTCGGCGTCCTCTACATCACGCACGACCTCGCGACGGCGCGTCACTTCAGCGACGAGATCCTCGTGATGTTCCGCGGGAACGTCGTCGAGCGCGGGCCGTCGGACCAGGTCATCCTCGACCCGCAGCACGAGTACACGAAGCTGCTCCTCGGGGCGGCACCGGAGCCGCAGAACCACGGCCGCCTCCGCGAGGAGGTGCGCCGCGAGCTCGCCGCGGCCGCGGCGGGCGGGGGCGACGCCGTCGCCCGCGACCGCTTCGGCACGCGCGGCATGTGAGACGGGCGTCGCCCGTCCCCTCATCGTCCGGGCAGCGGGGGTTGCCCGGCGGCACGCGTCGGTGGTGACGCGTGCGCGTCGCGCGGGCCAGGTCAGTCGGACGCCCTGGCCCGCGCGCTCGCCCCGTCCGTCGTCGTCCGTCCTGCCACGCAGGACGTGCCCGGCGACGGGTGGGTAGGGTCGGGCTCGTGCCCGCCCGCCACCTGCGCCTCGCGCGACCCGAGCCCTCCGCCCCGAGCACCACCGCGCTGGTCACCGACGCGCTCGCGGCGCTGCGCCGCGAGATGGAGGTCCCGGAGACCTTCCCGGACGGGGTGCTCGCCGAGGCCGAGGAGGCCGTGCGCGAGGACCGCGCGGCGCCCGGCCCGGGACGCGTCGACCTGCGCGACGTCCCGTTCGTCACGATCGACCCGCCGGGCTCGATGGACCTCGACCAGGCGCTGCACCTCGAGCGGGCCGGGGGAGCGCCGGACGACCCGGCGGGCGCCGCGTTCGTCGTCCACTACGCGATCGCCGACGTCGGCGCGTTCGTCGTGCCGGGCGGAGCGATCGACGCCGAGGTCCACGAGCGCGGCACGACCCTCTACGCGCCCGACGGTCGCACCCCGCTGCACCCGGCCGTGCTGTCCGAGGGCGCGGCGAGCCTCCTGCCGGGCGAGGACCGCCCGGCCGCGGCGTGGCGCGTCGTGCTCGACGCCCGCGGCGAGGTCCTCGACGCGACGGTGCGGCGCGCCGTCGTGCGCTCGACGCAGCGCCTCACCTACGACGAGGCGCAGGCCCGGATCGAGGCCGGTGGCCCCGGGGACGCGCTCCTGCTGCTCCGCGAGGTGGGCGAGCTGCGGCTCGCGCGCGAGCGCGAGCGCGGCGGTGTGTCGCTCGAGGTCCCGGAGCAGGAGATCGTCACGCGCGACGACGGCTCGTTCGGCCTCGAGTTCCGCTCGACCCGCCCGGCGGAGGCCTGGAACGCGCAGGTGTCGCTGCTCACGGGCATCGCGGCGGCGCGGCTCATGCGCGCGGGGGGCGTCGGCGTCTTCCGCGCGCTGCCGGAGGCCGACCCGCGCGACCTCGCGCGCCTGCGCCGCACGGCCCGCGCGCTCGGCATCGACTGGCCGCGCGAGATGCCGTACGCCGAGCTCGTCCCGACGCTCGACTCGCGCGTCCCGCGCCACGCCGCGTTCCTCAACGAGGCGACGTCGTTGTTCCGGGGCGCGTCGTACGAGGCGTTCGGCGGCACGGGCCAGGAGCCCGGCGTGCCCGGCGACGCGGCGCACGCCGCGATCGGCGCGGAGTACGCGCACGTCACCGCGCCCCTGCGCCGTCTCGTGGACCGCTACGGCACCGAGGTGTGCCTCGCGCTGTGCGCGGGGGAGGACGTGCCGCGGTGGGTGCTCGACGCCCTGCCCGGCCTGCCGCGCACCATGGCCCGCACGGGCCAGCGCGCGAGCGCGTACGAGCGCGGGATCGTCGACGTCGTCGAGGCCGCGCTGCTCACCGGTCGCGAGGGCGAGGAGTTCGACGGCGTCGTGGTCGACGTCGAGGACGACCGCGAGCGCGCACGCCGTCTCGAGCGCGAGGACGCCGACGAGGCGGGCGGGGCGCGGCGCGGCCAGGTGGTCCTCGCCGACCCGGCGGTGCGCGCGCCCGTCGAGGGGACGGACCTCCCGCTCGGCGACCCGGTCCGCGCCACGCTGCGCGAGGCGTCGGTGCCCGGGCGCCGCGTCCGGTTCACCGTCGGCTGACGCCGGGCCGCGCGGCCTAGGCTGGTCCTCGTGCCTGCCCGACGCCGTACCGACCCCGCCGCCGGCCGCCTCGCCCTGGCGACGTGGCGCGACGACCCCACCGACCGCCGCGCCGTGACGACGGCCGTGCGGTTCACGCTCGAGGAGCTCGCCGACGTCGCGCCCGGGCACACGGTCGAGGTACGCGTGCCGCCCGCGGGGGCCGTCCAGGCGGTCGAGGGCCCGCGGCACACGCGCGGGACGCCGCCGAACGTCGTCGAGACGGACCCGCAGACGTGGCTGGGCCTCGTGACGGGGGCGGTCACCTGGGCCGACGCCGTCGCGGACGGGCGGGTCCGCGCGTCGGGCGAGCGCTCCGACATCTCCTTCCTGCTGCCGCTCCAGGCGGCCCGGCCACGCTGACCGCTCCGGCGGGGACCTCGGCACCTGCTCGCGGGCGGCGAGCGTGTTACCGGTGGGTAACGTTCTCCGCGTCAGGTCTGGCGGAGCGCCGGGCGGGGGACTAGCGTCCCAGGATGACCGGCCGCCGTCCGCGCGGGCGCTCGCGGCACGACGACGTGCGCTGGCGTTCTCGTGGCGGTGACACGGCAGCAACCGCACGTTCATCCAGGTGAGGTGCGATGTCCCGCGGAGGCAGGGTGTCGCCCCGTCCGAGGTTCGTCCCCGACCCACGGGAACGCGCGAGCTGCTGCCCGGCCGTCCGCACGAGATGAAGGAGTCAGCGTGACCGACCACCAGCACCTGCGGCGACGGAGGGTGGTGGCGGGCACGTTGACCGTGGCCCTCGCCGTGCCGTTCTCCGTCGCGGCGGCCACCGCCGCGAGCGCGGCGCCCGACGGATCGGGCCTCGTCATCAACGAGGCCTACCTGAGCGGCGGCAGCGCCAACGCCCCGTACACCCACAAGTTCGTCGAGCTGTACAACCCCACGCAGGCGGCGATCGACCTCTCCGGGATGTCGCTGCAGTACCGTTCGGCGACGAGCACGGGCGCCTTCACGGGCGTGACCGCGCTGACCGGCTCGGTCGCCCCCGGGGGCTACTACCTGGTGCAGGGCGGGTCGAACGGCTCGAACGGCGCCGCGCTGCCCACGCCCGACGCGACGGGCGGTCTCAACCCGTCGGGCACGACGGGCACCCTGGCGCTCGTGCGGTCGACCTCTCCGGTGACGCTGCCGGCAGGGAACGCCGCGGGCGCCGCGAACGTCGTCGACCTGATCGGGTACGGCACCTCGAACACGTTCGAGACGGCCGTGGGCCCCGCGCCGTCGGCCAACAACGTGCCCGCGTCGATCAACCGGACCGGGTACGCCGACACGGACGACAACAGCAAGGACCTCACGCTCTCCAGCACCGTGACGCCGCAGAACAGCGGCGACGACGGCGGCGGCCCGGGCCCCGAGCCGGGCGAGGTCGTCCCGATCGCGGAGATCCAGGGCACGGGGGCGGCGAGCCCGCTCGTCGGGCAGACGGTCACCACGCGCGGCGTCGTCACCGCGACGTACCCCACGGGCGGCTACGACGGCTTCTACCTGCAGACCGAGGGCACAGGCGGCGACCTCGACGCGTCGCACACGGCGTCGGACGCGATCTTCGTCTACTCGAAGGCGGGCGCGGCCGCGGTGGCGGTCGGCGACCACGTCGAGGTGACGGGCGCGGTCTCCGAGTACTTCACGCTCACCCAGATCACGCCTGCGGCGGGCGGCTGGACCGTGCTCGACGAGGCGGCGCAGGACGTCAAGCCCGCGAACGTCGCGTTCCCGGCGACCGATGCCGAGCGCGAGGCCCTCGAGGGCATGCTCGTGCAGCCGGCGGGCGACTACGTCGTCGCGGACAACTACGACACGAACTACTACGGGTCGTTCGTGCTCGCGGCGGGGACGGACCCGTTCGTCCAGCCGACGTCGGCCGGTCGGCCGGGCAGCGCGGAGGCGGCGGCCGCCGTCGCGGACCGTGCCGCGCGGGCCGTGGTGCTCGACGACGGCGCCACGACGAACTTCAACAACACGGCGAACAAGGGCGTCCCGCTCCCGTACCTCACGGGCGGGGCACCGGCGCGCGTGGGTGCGGCCGTGTCGTTCACGACGCCGGTCATCCTCGACTACCGGTTCGACGCCTGGACGTTCCAGCCGCGCACGCAGCTCACCGCGGGCGACGGCGGCAACGCCGCCACGGTGCAGCCGGTCACGTTCGAGAACACGCGGGAGGACGCTCCGGCCGAGGTCGGGGGCGACCTCTCCGTCGCGACCTTCAACGTCCTCAACTACTTCACGACCACGGGCGACCAGGTCGCGGGCTGCCAGTTCTACACGGACCGCGCGGGGAACCCGATCACGGTCCGCACGGGCTGCGACGCGCGCGGCGCGGCGGACGCCACGAACCTCGAGCGGCAGCAGACGAAGATCGTCGCGGCGATCGACGCCCTCGACGCGGACGTCGTCGCGCTCATGGAGATCGAGAACTCGGAGCCGTTCGGCAAGGACCGCGACCAGGCGCTGTCGGACCTCGTGGACGCGCTCAACGCGGCCGCGGGCGCCGAGGAGTGGGCGTTCGTCCCGTCGCCGGCCGCGGTGCCGACGGACGAGGACGTCATCCGCCTCGCGTACATCTACCAGGTGGCCGAGGCCGAGCCGGTCGGCGACTCCGTGATCCTGCTCGACGACCCGGCGTTCTCGAACGCGCGCGAGCCGCTCGCCCAGGTCTTCCAGCCCGCGGGCGGGATCACCGAGGGCGACGACGCGGCGAGCGACGACGTGCTCGTCGTCGCGAACCACCTCAAGTCGAAGGGCGGCAACGACTCCGCGCCCGCCGACCAGAAGGACACCGGCGACGGCCAGGGCGCGTACAACAAGGCGCGCGTGGGCCAGGCGACGGCGCTCGTCGCCTTCGCCGAGGACGTCGCGGCCGACGCCGGGACGGACAAGGTCCTGCTCGCGGGCGACTTCAACTCCTACGAGCAGGAGGACCCGCTGCAGGTGCTCAAGGACGCCGGCTACACCGACCTCGGTGCGTCGACGGGCGAGCACACCTACCTGTTCGACGGGTACGTCGGGTCGCTCGACCACGTGTTCGCGTCGTCGGCCGCGGCGGACGCAGTCACCGGCACCGACGTGTGGAACATCAACTCGGTCGAGCCGATCGCCAACGAGTACAGCCGGTACAACTACAACGCGTCGATCCTCTACGACCCGACGCCGTTCCGGTCGTCCGACCACGACCCCGTCCTCGTGGGCCTCCAGCTCGGCGCCACCGAGCCCGGCACCACGCAGCTGGACCTGCTGGCGATCAACGACTTCCACGGTCGCATCGACGCCAACACGGTGAAGTTCGCGGGCACGATCGAGCAGCTGCGCGCGGCGAACCCCGACGGGACGGCCTTCGTCTCGGCGGGCGACAACATCGGCGCCTCGCTGTTCGCGTCGGCGCTCCAGGAGGACCAGCCGACGATCGACGTGCTGAACACGCTCGACCTCGCGGCGTCCGCGGTGGGCAACCACGAGTTCGACCAGGGCATGGACGACCTCACGGGTCGGGTCACCGACGAGGCCGACTGGGCCTACCTGGGCGCGAACGTCTACGACAAGGGCACGACGAACCCGGCGCTGCCGGAGTACCAGGTCGTCGAGATCGACGGCCTCGACGTCGGCTTCGTCGGCGTCGTGACGGAGGAGACCCCGACGCTGGTCACGCCGTCGGGCATCGCCGACGTCGAGTTCGGCGATCCCGTCGAGGCGCTCAACCGCGTCACCGCCCAGCTCCAGGACGGCGACCCGGCGAACGGCGAGGCGGACGTCGTCGTGGGCCTCGTCCACGAGGGCGCGTCCGCGGGCACGCCCGACGGCGCGACGCTCGAGGAGGAGGTCGCTGCGGGCGGCGCCTTCGCGGACATCGTCGACGAGACCGACGCGCGCGTCGCGGCGATCTTCACGGGCCACACCCACAAGCAGTACGCGTGGGACGCGCCCGTCCCGGGCGCCCCGGGCAAGACCCGCCCGATCGTCCAGACCGGCAACTACGGCGAGTTCATCGGGCACGTGTCGCTCACCGTGGACACCGCGACCCACGAGGTCACGGCGTACACGGCGCAGAACGTGGCCCGCACGAAGGCGGAGGACGCGACCCTGGTCGCGACGTACCCGCGCGTCGCGGAGGTCAAGACGATCGTCGACGCGGCGCTCCAGCAGGCCGAGATCATCGGCGCGACCCCGATCGGCGAGGTCACCGCGGACATCACGACCGCGTTCGCGGGCGGCTCGTACACGGGCCCCGGCGGGACGTACGCGGGCCCCGGCCCGGACCCGACGTCCGGGCGTGACGACCGCGCCTCGGAGTCGACGCTCGGCAACCTCGTCGCGGACTCGCTCCTCGCGACGCTCTCCGACCCGGCACGCGGCGGCGCGGACATCGGCGTCGTCAACCCGGGCGGGCTGCGCGCCGAGCTCCTGCACGGCGACGACGGCGTCATCACGTACGCCGAGGCCAACGCGGTCCTGCCGTTCGTCAACAACCTGTGGACCGTGACCCTCACGGGCGAGCAGGTCGTCGAGATGCTCGAGCAGCAGTGGCAGACGGACGCGAACGGCAACCGCCCGTCACGCCCGTACCTCGCCCTGGGCCTCTCGGACAACGTGTCGTGGACGGCGAGCACCGCCGACCCGAACGCGGCGCCGGGGAGCAACGTCTCGTCCGTGACGATCGACGGCGAGCCGATCAACCCCGACGGCGAGTACCGCGTCGCGACGTTCTCGTTCCTGGCCACCGGGGGCGACAACTTCCGCGTGTTCACGGACGGCACCGACCCGCGCGACTCCGGTCTGGTCGACCGGGACGCGTGGATCGCGTACCTGCAGCAGAGCTCGCCGGTGTCGCCGTCGTTCGACCGGTCGCGCGTGGTCGTCGACGAGCTGCCCGGCACCGTGACGGCGGGCTCCGACGTGAGCGTGGGGCTCTCGGGCCTCGACCTCACGTCGCTCGGGTCGCCGGCGAACACGTCGGTGGACGGGTACCTCGTCGCCGCGGACGCCACGTTCGACCCGGCGGCCCCGGGCACCCCGGCGGGCACCGCCACGGTGACGGGCGGGGCGGCGACCCTGACGGCGACGGTCCCGGCCGACGCCGCGGCGGGCGAGTACGACCTGTGGGTCGTCGCGTCGCCGAGCGGCACGACGGCGCGCATCCCGGTCACGGTCGAGGCCGCGGCCCCGACGGTGGAGCTCGTGAACCTCGAGGCCACCGCGCGCTGCACGGGCAAGTTCGTCCACCTCGCGGTCCGCGCCACCAACGGCGAGGACGCGCCGGTCGAGGTCGTCCTCGAGACGCCCTACGGCTCCAAGCGGTTCCCGAACCTCCAGCCGGGCAAGAACGCCTACCAGTCGTTCAACACCCGGGCCACGTCGGTCGAGGGCGGGACGGTCACCGTGACCGCGACGCTCGACGGCGTGACGCAGGAGTACGAGATCCCCTTCGAGGGTCAGACCTGCGGCTGACGTCTGCCTGACGCCGTGCGGCGCCGCCGAGGAGGCGACGCCACGTCCCGCGACCCGGGTCCCGTCCGACGGGCCCGGGTCGCGGTGCGTCCGGGGCGAGGACTCTGCGGGGAGTCCCAGGAAGCGCGGGTAGGGTCGTGCTCGTGAGCTCCGAGCAGTCCCGCGTGCCCGACGGCACGGCCCCCGACCCGTCCGCCGCGCCCGACGCCGTCGTGCCCGAGGCCGCGCGCCCCGAGGCCGGGTCCGAGGCCGCCGAGCCCGGGGCCGCCGAGCCCGGGGCCGCCGAGCCCGGGCCCGTCGGGCAGGAGGCGAGGTCGGACGAGACCCCCGGCGACGCCGCCTCCGCCGGTGACGAGGAGGTCGAGATCGAGTCCGTGGTCGACCCGGCGACCGTCCGCCGCGCCCCCCGCTACCGTGCGTTCTTCACGGTCGGCATCCTCCTGGGCACGGTCCTCGGCCTGGGCATCGGTGGGGCGTGGCTCCAGTCGCCCGCCGCGGCGCCGGTCTTCAAGCCCGGCGTCTACTTCACGGTCATCCTCGTGACGTGCGCGGCGCTCGGCGCCGCGGTCGCGGGCGTGTGGGCCGTCGTCGCCGACCGCCGCAGCCTGCGCGGGCGCCGCTGACCGCTCAGCCGACGAGCGGCTCGGCCACGCGCCGGTCCGCCCGCTCGGACGCCGTACCGGTCGGGGCGCCGGCGGCGGGGGAGAGCCGCACCGCCACGCCGGGCGCCAGGCCCAGCGTCCGCGCCTCCGCGCGGGTCACGACGACGGACACCACCTCGTCGCCCGCGGTCACCTCTGCGCGCACCTCGAACCCCACGCGCGTCGTCCGCGTGACGACGCCGGTCACGCCCGCCGCGTCCGCCGTGTCCCCGATCGCGACGCCCCGGCGCGCCGACGGGTCGAGGCCCGCCCCGCCGTCGGGCAGCACCTCGACGTGGACGTCGTGCGGTCGCACGAGGACGCCGCCGAGGCGCGTGACCGGGCCGAGGAAGCCCATGACGAAGTCGTTCGCGGGGCGGTCGTAGAGGTCGTCGGGCGTGCCGACCTGCTCGATGCGGCCCTCGTTGACGACGACGATCTCGTCCGCGACCTCGAGCGCCTCCTCCTGGTCGTGCGTGACGAACACCGTGGTCACGGGGATCTCGTCGTGCAGGCGGCGCAGCCAGTCGCGCAGCTCCTTGCGGACCTTCGCGTCGAGCGCGCCGAACGGCTCGTCGAGCAGGAGGACGCTCGGGCGGATCGCGAGCGCCCGGGCGAGCGCCATGCGCTGGCGCTGCCCGCCGGAGAGCTGCGACGGCAGCCGGTGCGCGAAGCTCTCGAGGTGCACGAGCCGCAGGAGCTCGTCGACGCGCTCGGCGATCTCGGCCTTCGGCGTGCGGCGGATCTCGAGCCCGAACGCGACGTTCCGCGCGACGCTCAGGTGCTTGAAGGCCGCGTAGTGCTGGAAGACGAAGCCCACGTTGCGGCGGCGCGCGGGCAGGTTCGTCGCGTCGCGGCCCTCGATCTCGACCTGGCCCGAGTCCGGCACCTCGAGCCCGGCGACGACGCGCAGCAGCGTGGACTTGCCGCCGCCGCTCGGGCCGAGCAGGGCCGTGAGGCGGCCGGTCGGCACGGAGACGGAGACGTCGTCGAGCGCGACGAAGTCGCCGAAGGTCTTGCGGACGTTGCGGATCTCGATGCTCATGCGTCGGCCTCCGTGGGGGCGGCGGTGCGGGTGGACCTGACGGTGCGGGGGGAGCGGCGGGCGCGGGGGCCGGCGGCGTCGTCGGAGCGCAGGAACGTCACGGCGACGATGCACGCGACGGACACCGACGCGAGGAGGAACGCGACGGCGTAGGCGGTGCCCTGCTCGAAGTCCTGGTACCGCTGCTCGACGAGCAGCGTGGACGTCTGCGTGCGGCCCTCGAAGTTGCCGGAGACGACCTTGACCGCGCCGAACTCGCCGAGGGCGCGCGCGAGGGTGAGCACGACCCCGTAGACGACGGCCCACCGGATCGCCGGCAGGGTGATGCGCCGGAACGTCTGGAGGCGGCTCGCCCCGAGGCTCGTCGCGGCGAGCTCCTCGTCGGTGCCGAGCTCCGTGAGGACCGGCACGACCTCGCGGATGACGAGCGGGAGGCACACGAACGCGGTGGCGAGGACGATGCCCGGCGGCGCGAAGATCACCTGGAGCCCGGCGTCCTCGAGGGCGCCGCCGAACCAGCCGTTCTTCCCGTACACGAGGACGAGCGAGAGCCCGACGACGATCGGGGAGACGGACAGCGGGAGGTCGAGCAGGGCGTTGAGGAGCGCCTTGCCCGGGAAGTCGTACCGGACGATGAGCATCGAGATGCCGACGCCGAACACGGTGTTGATCAGCACGACCTGCACCGCGACGGCGGCGGTGAGCTGGAGCGCGAAGACGACGGACGGGTCGGCGAGAGCCCGCTGGAACGTCTCGAGCCCGTCGGCGAACGCGCCGCGCACGACGAGCGAGACCGGCCACCCGACGAGCAGCACGAGGTAGACGACCACGACGGCGCGCAGCGTTCGGCGCACCCAGGGAGAGCTATCCACGGCGGGCCACCCTGCGCTGGAGGAGCTGGATCGTCGCGATGACGAGCAGCGAGACGAGGAGGAGCACCGACGCGACGGCCGCCGCCTGCTCGGGCTGGCCGTTCTCGAGGTAGCTGAGGATGCGCACGGAGCCCACCTCGGTGCGCATGGGCAGGTTCCCGGAGAGCAGGACGAGCGCGCCGTACTCGCTGATCGCGCGCGCGAACGACAGCGCGGCGCCCGCGGTGATCGCGGGCGCGAGGGCCGGGAGGACGACGCGGCGGAAGGTCGTGGCCCGCGTCGCGCCGAGCGACGCGGCGGCCTCCTCGACGTCCCGGTCGAGCTCGGCGAGCACGGGCTGCACGCTGCGCACCACGAAGGGCAGCGTGACGAACAGGAACGCGAGGAAGACGGCGGCGCGCGTGTTCGCGACGTCGATCCCCAGCGGCCCCGACGGCCCGTACAGCGCGAGCAGCACGAGGCCGGCGACGATCGTGGGGAGCGTGAACGGGATGTCGATGAGCACCTCGAGGAGCCGCTTGCCGGGGAACCGGTCGCGCACGAGGACCCACGCGATCAGCGTGCCCATGACGACGTTGACGGCGGTCACGGCGAGCGCCTGCGTGACCGTGAGGGTCAGCGCCGCGGCGGTCTGCGGCTGCGTCACGGCGGCGACGAAGGCCGGCCAGCCGCCGACGGACGTCTCGACGAGCACCGCGATCAGCGGGACGAGGGCGAGGGCCGAGAACCACACGAGCGCGACGCCGAGCCCGAGGCCCGAGGTCGCCGTGAGCCGGTAGGGGCCGTTGGGCGCCCGACGGCGCGTGCGGCCGGGAGGCGCGGCCGGGGCCGGGCGGCGCTCGCGCGCCGCCCGGCCCGGCCGTTCAGCGAGGGTCGCGGACACGGGTCACTGCTTCCCGGTCTCGGCCTGGATCTTGGTCACGAGGCCCTCGTCGCCGAAGAACTTGTCGTTGGTCGCGGACCAGCCGCCGAAGTCGTCGGCGATGGTGAGGAGGGTGGGGACGGCCGGGAACGGGTCGCTCGGGTCATTGGCGCCCTCCACCTCGAAGTCGACGTCGCCGGTGAGCGGGCGGAAGCCCACGTGCGCGAACGCCTCCTGGCCCTCGGGCGTGAGGACGAAGTCGAGGTAGCTCTGCGCCTTGGGGTCGGCGTCGACCGTCACTGCGGCGGGGTTCTCGATGAGGAGCGTCTGGTCGGGGACCACGTAGTCGAACGTCTCGCCGTTCTGCCGCGCGAGGATCGCCTCGTTCTCGTAGGAGAGCAGGACGTCGCCGGTGCCGGACGTGAAGGCCGTCGTCGCGTCGCGGCCGCTGCCGGGGAGGGCGACGGCGTTGGTGAAGAACTTCCGCAGGTACTCGGTCGCGTCCTCCTCCGAGCCGCCGTTCGCGATGACGCTGCCCCACCCGGCGAGGATGTTCCAGCGGGCCGAGCCCGACGAGCCGGGGTTCGGGGTGACGATCTCGACCCCGGGCTGGACGATGTCCTCCCAGCTCTGGATGTTCTTCGGGTTGCCCTCGCGGACCACGAGGACCACGACGGACTGGCTGACGATGCCCTGGTTCTCGCCCGCGTTCCAGTCCTCGGCGACGAGGCCCGCGTCGACGAGGCGCGTCACGTCGCCCTCGAGCGAGAAGTGCACGTAGTCGGCCTCCAGCCCGTCGGCGACCGCGCGGCTCTGGTCGCCGGACGCGCCGTACGACGTCTCCCAGGTCACGCCCTGGCCGTCCTCGGTCTCGCCCCACAGCTCCTGCGCCGCGTCGTTGCCCGCCTTCGGCACGGCGAAGCCGACGAGCGAGAGCGTCGTGGGCTCGACGTCGGAGCCCCCGTCGCCGCTCGCGTCGCCCCCGCCCGACCCGTCGACGGCGGTCGGCGCGCAGGCGGTGAGGACCAGGGCGGTGGCTGCCGCGGCAGCCGCGAGGGTGATCGTCGTCCGGAGGCGTCGCATGGTGTCGTCCTTCGTCGGGGTCCCGGGGAGCGGGAGCGGTGGTGGAACGGGCCCGGCGCGGCGGCCATACTTGACCCCTGCGGTCGGGTAAGTCGAGATTCAAGCGCGGCGTTCCCACGCAGCGAAACCCCCGACCGACAGGTGGGACGACGTAACGCCACCGTGAACGACGGCGGGCGGCCGTCCGCCTGGTCGTCCGCTTCCGTCCTCGCCCGCGCGCTGTGGGACACTGAGGTACGTGGCCCCCCGCGGAGATGGACTTCTCAACCACGACCTCATGCCCGGCGAGAAAGGCCCCCAGGACGCCTGCGGCGTCTTCGGTGTCTGGGCGCCCGGCGAGGAGGTCGCCAAGCTCGCCTACTTCGGGCTCTACGCGCTGCAGCACCGCGGCCAGGAGTCGGCGGGCATCGCGACGAGCAACGGCGAGCAGATCCTCGTCTACAAGGACATGGGCCTCGTCTCCCAGGTCTTCGACGAGACGGCCCTCAACGCCCTGACGGGGCACATCGCCGTCGGGCACTGCCGGTACTCGACCACGGGCGGCGTGACGTGGGAGAACGCGCAGCCGACGCTCGGCGCCACCGCGTCCGGGACCGTGGCCCTCGGGCACAACGGCAACCTCACGAACTCCGCCGAGCTCGTCAACCTCGTCGCCGAGCGCTACGGGAGCCAGCGCCGCGGCGAGCTCGCGCGCGGCAACACGACGGACACCGCGCTCGTCACCGCGCTCCTCGCGGGCGACGCCGACCACACGCTCGAGGCGACGGCGCTCGAGGTGCTCCCGCGCCTGCGCGGTGCGTTCTCGCTCGTCTTCATGGACGAGCGCACGCTGTACGCCGCGCGCGACCCGCAGGGCGTGCGCCCGCTCGTGCTCGGCCGCCTCGAGCGCGGCTGGGTCGTCGCGAGCGAGACGCCGGCTCTGGACATCGTGGGCGCGTCCTTCGTGCGCGAGGTCGAGCCCGGCGAGCTCATCGCGATCGACGCGGAGGGCCTGCGCTCGCAGCGCTTCGCGCCCATCGAGCGCGCGGGCTGCGTCTTCGAGTACGTCTACCTGGCCCGCCCGGACACGAGCATCAACGGCCGCTCGGTGCACGCGGCGCGCGTCGAGATGGGCCGCCAGCTCGCCCGCGAGCACCCCGTCGAGGCGGACCTCGTCATCCCGGTCCCCGAGTCCGGCACGCCGGCCGCGGTGGGCTACGCCGCCGAGTCGGGCATCCCGTTCGGCCAGGGGCTCACGAAGAACGCCTACGTGGGCCGCACGTTCATCCAGCCGTCGGACACGCTGCGCCAGCTCGGCATCCGGCTCAAGCTCAACCCGCTGCGCGACGTGATCCGCGGCAAGCGGCTCGTCGTCGTCGACGACTCGATCGTGCGCGGCAACACGCAGCGCGCGCTCGTGCGGATGCTGCGCGAGGCCGGCGCGGCGGAGGTGCACGTGCGCATCAGCTCGCCGCCCGTGAAGTGGCCGTGCTTCTACGGCATCGACTTCGCGTCGCGCGCCGAGCTCATCGCGAACGGCCTCTCGCCGCACGAGATCGGCCAGTCGCTCGGCGCCGACAGCCTCGGCTACATCTCGACCGAGGGCATGATCTCGGCGACCGAGCAGCCGTCGTCCCAGCTCTGCACGGCGTGCTTCACGGGCAAGTACCCCATCGAGCTGCCGCCGGACGACCAGCTCGGCAAGCACCTCCTCGAGCAGGCCGAGCTCCCGCTCGGGGCGCCCGAGGACGGGCTGCGCAGCCTCTCTGTGACCGCCGGCGGCGCCGGCGCCCTCCAGCACCCCTGACCCGCACCCTACGCACCACCGGCGCGCGCGCCGCGAGACACCTTTGGAGCCGACACCATGACTGCCGACTCGCCCCGCACGAGCCTCACCTACGCCGCCGCGGGGGTCGACACCGAGGCCGGTGACAAGGCCGTCGAGCTCATGAAGGACGCCGTGCGCCGCACCCACGGGCCGCAGGTCCTCGGCGGCGTCGGCGGGTTCGCCGGGCTCTACGACTTCTCCGAGGTCGCGACGTACCGCCGTCCGCTGCTCGCGACGTCGACCGACGGCGTCGGCACCAAGGTCGCGATCGCCCAGGCGCTCGACGTGCACGACACGATCGGCTTCGACCTCGTCGGCATGGTCGTCGACGACATCGTGGTGGTGGGCGCCAAGCCGCTGTTCATGACCGACTACATCGCGTGCGGCAAGGTCGTGCCCGAGCGCATCGCGGGCATCGTGCGGGGCATCGCCGCGGCCTGCGAGGTCGCCGGCACCGCGCTCGTCGGCGGCGAGACGGCGGAGCACCCGGGCCTGCTCGGCGAGGACGAGTACGACGTCGCGGGCGCGGCCACGGGCGTCGTCGAGTCGGACGCGCTGCTCGGCCCGGAGCGGGTGCGCGAGGGCGACGTGCTCGTCGCCATGGCGTCGTCGGGCCTCCACTCGAACGGTTACTCGCTCGTGCGCGCCGTGCTCAAGCACGCGGGCTGGGGCCTCGAGCGGCACGTGGACGAGCTCGGCCGCACCGTCGGCGAGGAGCTGCTCACCCCGACGCGCGTCTACGCGAGCGACTGCCTCGCCCTGGCCGCCGACGACGCCGCCCAGGTCCACGCGTTCACGCACGTCACGGGCGGCGGCCTGGCCGCGAACCTCGCGCGCGTCCTCCCGGCAGGGCTCGTCGGGGTCGTCGACCGGGGGAGCTGGGACGTGCCGCCCGTCTTCCGCCTCGTGCGCGAGCTGGGCGGGGTGCCGCGCGGCGACCTCGAGAACACCCTCAACCTCGGTGTCGGGATGGTCGCGGTCGTGGGCGCGGACGGCGTCGACGCCGCCCTGGCGCGGTGCGCCGCGCTCGGCGTGCCCGCGTGGGTGCTCGGCACGGTCGAGGCCTTCGACCCGGACACGGCCCGCGACCTCGCCGACGGCGACCTGGTCGCCGGCACCAAGGGCGTCCAGGCGGGCGCGGTGCGCCTCGTCGGGGACTACCGCTCCTGATCACCGCCCGGTCGGGTCGGCGCGCGGATCGCGGCGTCGGCCCGACCAGGGCTGCTCTCCCGCGGGCGCGACGGGTCGATCCGTCAAGGACGTCGCGGTGGGACGCCCCGGCGTGGACGTCGCGGTGATGGTGGCCCGTCGTGGACGTCTCGGTGGGGCGATCCGTCGTGGACGCACGACGACGGCGCCACCGCCTGCGGGCAGGCGACGGCGCCGTCGAAGTCAGGTGCGTCCGTGCGAGACGGCGGAGGGGGTGTCGCGGACGACCGTCAGCGGTCGTCGGACCAGTCGTTGTAGCGCTGGTCGTAGCGCTCGAGGTCGTCCGGCTCGGCGCCGAAGCGCGAGTCCGTCACGACATCCGTACGGCTGTGACCCGTGAGCTCCTGCTCGAGCGCACTGTAGTTCGTCTCGGGGCTGTAGTACTTCAGCGCGCGAGCGACCTTGGTCTGCTTTGCCTTCTGACGGCCGCGGCCCATGGCTCCGACCCCCTCAACGTAGAAGCGGGGCGGCAACGTACTCAGACGTGCGGCCCCGGGGTGTAGTTTCGTCTGTTCAGGGTCCAACGGTACATGCTCAGGGCCTATTCCATCCACTCAGAGACCCTGGTCGAGCCGTGGACGTGCCTACCGTCACACAGTCTCCACGGCGCGGCCTCGCCCGGACCGGGTCCGGCGGCGCGGAGGGCCCCTGCGGACCACCTGCGGCAACGCTCTCGTATGCCGCAGGAGCGCCTATCCGGCCGATCCGACCATAGAGCGCCTAATTCACCCGTCCGTCAAGTCGCCCGAAATCCGCATGCTGCGACAATGGAAGGTACTGGCGTCGTGCTGTCGTCGTGATCCGGGGTATCTGCCGGACCAGCGCGTACCAGGAGGAGGTGTCGTGATGTCCATGCACGGGGAGTCCGAGGTTCTGCTCACGCCCGCCGAGGTCGCCAGCCTTTTCCGCGTCGACCCCAAGACCGTCACCCGCTGGGCGAAGGCGGGCAAGCTGTCGTCCATCCGCACCCTCGGTGGCCACCGGCGCTACCGCGAGTCCGAGGTCCGGGCCCTGCTCGGCGCCGCGAGCGAGCCCGCGGACGGTACAGACAAGTCCTGACCCGGGGTCGCGCCCCGCCCACGGCCCACGGCACGCCGACGTGGCGGCGCGTACCCGAACGGGCGCCGGCTCGACGCGCGCCCTCGGTCGGCCACGGCGGCGCCGGCCTTGCCACCCAGCTCTGCGCGCGTGCGACGCTCCCGCACGCCGGACGTCCCGCGTCCCGAACCCTCCCCGCGTGCCGGAGATCCCGCACGTCGCCGAACCCTCCCGCACGCCGGAACGCCGCCGACCCCGCGTCCGGTGGAGCACCGGCGCGGGGTCGACGGCGTTCGTCGACGGGGTCGCTACGAGCGGCGGCGGAGGATCGCCGCGGCCACCAGCGCGACGCCGACCACGGCGGCGCCCAGCAGCAGCTTGACGTTGCGGGACCGGTCCGGGTCCTCCTCGGGCAGCCCGTTGCCGGAGAGGAACGCCCCGGTGTCGCTCGCGGCCTGCTTCGCCTGCTGCGCGGCGGCCTTGGCCTGGACGCGCGGGTCGAGCCGCGTCGTGAGCTCGTCGATCGTCCCCGCGAGCTCCTTGCGGGTGCGCGCGATCTCGTCCTCGAGCTGGGACGGGGAGAGCTGGGGGTCGGGGGTCTCGCCGGTTCCGCTCACGGGCGCAGTCCTTCCTTGATGGTCGCGACGTCTTCCTTGATGCTCTCGACCGCACCGGTCGGCGTCGGCGGCACGCCCCGCTGGAGCTGCTTGACGCCGACGAACGCGAGCGTACCGGCGACCAGCACGAGGACGCCGCCGACGATCAGCGCCGCGAGCCACAGCGGCATGGCGGTCGCGAGGCCCTCCATGGCGGAGTGCAGCAGGAAGCCCAGGCCGTACAGCACGAGCACGCCGCCGACGACGAGCAGGCCGATGCCGATGCCGGCGTGCTTCGCCTTCGTCGTCAGCTCGGCCTTCGCGAGGGCGATCTCCGAGCGGACGAGCCGGGTCGCCTGCTCGGACAAGCGCTCCACGAGCTGTCCGACCGTCGGCTTCTGCTCCTCGGGCGGGATGCGCCCGTCGATCCAGTCGCTCATCTCTCAGCCTTTCCGCAGGTGATCCCCCACCACTCAACCGGCACCGGGGTCGGCGCGCAACTTCCCCGGGGGTGCGCGCGGTGCCCGGGGGCGAGGAGGGTCGCGCGAGGGACACCGCGCGGGCCCGGGACGCAGAAGACCCCCGTCCGGAATCCCGGGCGGGGGTCTCTCGGTGGCTCCGACCGGCGTCGATCCGGTGACCTTTCGATTTTCAGTCGAACGCTCTACCAACTGAGCTACAGAGCCATGGGGGAAGAGCCCGGCCGGCCGATGCCGACCGGGCTCTTCGCCTCACGCGACCCTGACGGGACTTGAACCCGCGACCTCCGCCGTGACAGGGCGGCGCGCTAACCAACTGCGCTACAGGGCCTTGCTGTTCTTCGCGAGACACACCTTAGCACCAGGGAACCCGGTGATTTTCACCAGCGATCCTGGTGGTGTGGTGGCCCGCATTCGAACCGAGAGGATCGTACCGTACCGGTGAGCCGATCCGTAAATCCGCCGGTGACCACCGGTCCCGACGCGATCTCGCGTACCCCCAACGGGATTCGAACCCGTGCTACCGCCGTGAAAGGGCGGGGTCCTAGGCCGCTAGACGATGGGGGCTCAGGAACGTCGTCCAGTGTACAGCGGCGCCGCCGGGGGCTCCTCGTCGGATGCGCCGCCCGCGCGGGGGAGGATGGGCGGGTGGTGGAGATGACGCGGGCCGACTTCGAGGACGCCGTGCGCGACGGGCTGGACCTCGTCCCCGAGGAGCTGGCGGCGCAGATGGACAACGTCGTGGTGCTCGTCGAGGACGACGCGCCCGACGACGACCCCGAGCTGCTCGGGCTCTACGAGGGGGTCCCGCTCACGGAGCGCGACCACATGTGGGCGGCGGGCGCGCTGCCCGACCGCATCACGATCTTCCGGAACCCGACGCTCGCCATCTGCGAGACGCGCGAGGACGTGGTCGAGGAGGTGGCGGTGACCGTCGTCCACGAGATCGCGCACCACTTCGGCATCGACGACGACCGGCTGGACGAGCTCGGCTGGGGCTGAGCCCGGGCGGTCCGGGCCGGCCGATCGCTACGATCGGCGGGTGACGACGAGCGCCGCGAGCGACCCCCGGCACGACGGCGCGCACGACCACGAGGCGGTCGCGCGCCTGCTCCACGCGCTCGCCGAGCCGCGCCGCCTCGCGATCGTGCACCTGCTCACGGGCTCGGAGCGCCGGGTCGTCGACCTCACGCGCGAGCTCGGGCTGGCGCAGTCGACCGTCTCGGAGCACCTCACCACGCTGCGCGAGGTGGGGGTCGTCGCGGTGCGGCGGGAGGGCCGGTCGTCCTGGTACCGCCTCGTGCGCCCGGAGGTCGCGCACCTCCTCGCCGACGCGGAGCACGTCGCCCTCGCCCCCTGACCCCTGCGCGTGACGCGTGTCACGGCGCACCCCGCCTAGAAAACATCGGTGTTCATCGATATCATCGGTACACACCGATGAATGGAGGAGCGATGGGAGCGGGTCACGACCACGGCGCAGGTGGCCTCGACGCGCCCGACCACCGCAGGCGGCTCGCCGTCGCGTTCGGCATCACCGCGACGATCCTCGCGGCCCAGGCCGTCGGCGCGGTGCTCACGGGGAGCCTGGCGCTCCTCACGGACACGGCGCACATGCTCACCGACGCGATCGGGCTGGCCGTCGCGCTGGTCGCGGCGTCGCTCGCGCTGCGCCCGGCGACCAAGCACCGCACGTGGGGCTTCCGTCGTGTCGAGGTGCTCGCGGCCCTCGCGCAGGCGGCGCTGCTCCTGGCCGTCGGCGCGTACGCCGCCGTCGAGGGCGTCCGGCGCCTGCTCGAGCCGCCCGAGGTGCCCTCCTCCGAGCTCCTCGTGTTCGGGATCGTCGGCCTCGTGGGGAACCTCGTCGCCATCGCGGTCCTGGCGTCCGGGCGGCGCGCGAACCTCAACCTGCGGGCCGCGTTCCTCGAGGTGGTCAACGACGCGCTGGGCTCCGTCGGGGTCATCGTGGCCGCCGTCGTGATCGCCACGACGGGCTACCAGCGGGCCGACGCGATCGCCGGCCTGCTCATCGCCGTCCTCATCGTGCCGCGCGCGTTCCGCCTCCTGCGCGAGGCGACGGCCGTCCTCATGGAGTTCACGCCCGAGGGCCTGGACCTCGACGACGTCCGGCGGCACATCCTCTCGCTCGACCACGTCGAGGACGTCCACGACCTGCACGCCTCCACGGTCGCGACGGGGCTCCCGACCATCTCGGCGCACGTCGTCGTGGACGACGCGTGCTTCCGCGACGGGCACGCGCTGGAGATCGTCGAGCGCGTGCGCACGTGCGTCGCCCACCACTTCCCGGTCTCCGTCGAGCACTCGACCTTCCAGCTCGAGACGGCGGCCCTGCGCGACCGCGAGGCGCACGGCCACGCCTGAGGGCGCCGTCGGGCCTCCCCGCGGCGCGCGACCGGACGCCCTGGGGACGACCCGTCGCCGCGCGGGGCGCGCGCACTAGGGTGGTGCCATGACGATCCTCGTGACCGGCGGAGCCGGGTACATCGGCGCGCACGTGGTGCGCCTCCTGCAGGAGCGCGGCGAGAAGGTGGTCGTGGTCGACGACCTGAGCACGGGCCGCGCGGACCGGGTGGGTGACGCGGTGCTCGTCGAGGTCGACGTCGCGTCGCCCGAGGCCGTGGACGTGCTCACGCGCGCCATGACCGAGCACGACGTGCGCGCGGTCGTCCACTTCGCGGCGCGCAAGCAGGTGGGGGAGTCGGTCGAGAAGCCGGCCTGGTACTACCAGCAGAACGTCGGGGGCTTCACGAACCTCGTCACCGCGATGCAGGCGGCCGGCGTCGACCGCCTCGTCTTCTCGTCGTCGGCGGCGACGTACGGCATGCCGTCGGTGTCCCTGGTCGAGGAGAAGCTGCACGCCGAGCCGATCAACCCCTACGGCGAGACGAAGCTGGTCGGGGAGTGGCTCGGTCGGGCCGCGAGCCGCGCGTGGGGGCTGCGGTTCGTCGCCCTGCGCTACTTCAACGTCGCCGGTGCGGGCTGGCCGGACCTGGGCGACCCCGCGGTGCTCAACCTCGTGCCCATGGTCCTCGACCGCCTCGAGCGCGGCGAGCGGCCCAAGATCTTCGGGGACGACTACCCGACGCCGGACGGCACGTGCATCCGGGACTACATCCACGTCCTCGACCTCGCGCAGGCCCACCTCGCCGCGCTCGAGTACCTCGACGTGGACGAGCGTCCGTTCGACGTCTTCAACGTCGGCACGGGCGAGGGCTCCTCGGTGCGCGAGGTGATCGACGAGATCGGGCGCGTCAGCGGGCTCGACGTCACGCCGGAGGTCCTGCCGCGCCGCGCGGGCGACCCGCCGCAGCTCGTCGGGAACCCCCGCCGCATCAACGAGCTCTTCGGCTGGCGCGCCACGAACGGCCTGCCGGAGATCATCGCGTCGGCGTGGGAGGCCTGGCAGTCCGGGCCCCGCCGCATCGACACGACGCGCGAGGCCGCCTCCGAGGTGTGAAATCCGGCGTCCCGTGCGATCCTACATCCCTCAGCATGCTGAGGATTGACCGGGGAGGTGCCCCGGCGACGGAAGGCGGGACGACGACGTGGGCGACGAGAGCGACCCGGCACGGCTGTACGACCTGACCGCCGCACGCACGAGCCGGGTCGTGCTGGCGGCGTACTCGACCTCGTTCGGGCTGGGCGCACGCCTGCTCGACACGCCGACCCGCGACGGGATCGACGCGGTGTACGGGCTCGTGCGGATCGCCGACGAGGTCGTGGACACGCGCCGCGGCGACGGCGCGGCAGACCTCCTCGACGAGCTCGAGGCGGAGACGGCGCGGGCGCTCGACCGGGGCTGGTCGACGAACCTCGTCGTCCACTCGTTCGCCCGTGCCGCGCGCCGCTGCGGCTTCGGGCACGACGAGGTCGACCCGTTCTTCGCCTCGATGCGCACCGACCTCACGGTGCGCGTGCACGACCGCGAGAGCTACGAGCGGTACGTGTACGGCTCGGCGGAGGTCGTCGGCCTCATGTGCCTCGCGGTGTTCCTCAACGCGCGGCGCCGCCCGGGAGAGCCGCTGCGCGTCCCGGACCCGGTGCTGGTCCGCGGCGCCCGCGCGCTCGGCGCGGCGTTCCAGAAGATCAACTTCCTGCGCGACCTGCGCACCGACCACGACGAGCTCGGGCGCGCCTACCTGCCCGGCGTCGTCCCCGGCCGACTGCGCCGCCGGGACGTCGAGGCGTTCTGCCGCGAGGTGGAGGGCGACCTCGCCGCCGCCCGCGCCGCGCTCCCCGGGCTCCCGGTGCGCCCGCGCATCGCCGTGGCCGCGACCGTCGCCGTCTACGAGCGGCTCCTGGCGCGGCTCGCCGCGACGCCGCCGGAGGACATCCTGCGTGCGCGCGTGCGCATCCCGGACACGATGAAGGTCGCGCTCGCGGCGCGCGCCGCCGGCGGCCAGCTCCTCGGCCAGGTGGCGTCCGCCCGGTCCCCGCGCCCGCGGAAGGTGCTCGCGTGAGGGCTCCGCGCGTCGTCGTCGTCGGAGGGGGGATCGCCGGGCTCGCCACCGCCGCCCTGCTCGCGCGCGGCGGCGCCCGCGTCACCCTGCTCGAGCGGCACGACGAGGTGGGCGGTCGCGCGGGCACGCTCGAGGTGGACGGCTTCCGCTTCGACACCGGCCCGTCCTGGTACTTCATGCCCGAGGTGTTCGAGCACTTCTTCGGGCTGCTCGGCGCGCGCGTCGAGGACCACCTCGACCTCGTCCCGCTCGACCCGGCGTACCGGGTGTTCTTCGAGCCGGGCGCGGACGGCGCGGCGTCGACGTTCGAGCTGTCCGGCAACCCCGGGGTCAACCGGTCGCGGCTCGACGCGATCGAGCCGGGTGCCGGGGGCCGGGTCGCCGCGTACGCCGAGGACGCGAGCGAGGCGTACGGGCTCGCGCTCGACCACTTCCTCTACACGACGTTCGAGCGCCCCGACCGGGCGCTCTCGCCCGCGGTGCTGCGCCGGCTGCCGCGCCTGGCCGGGCTCCTGCGCGAGTCGCTCGCCGACCGGGCCGCGCGCGCCGTGGACGACCCGCGGCTCCAGCAGCTCCTCGGGTACCACGCCGTGTTCCTCGGGTCGTCCCCCTACCGCGCGCCCGCGCTCTACTCGCTCATGAGCCACCTCGACCTCGTCGACGGCGTCCAGTACCCCCGCGGGGGCATGTACACGCTCATCGAGGCCGTCGAGCGGCTCGCGCGCGACGCGGGCGCCGAGGTGCGCACCGGCGCCGACGTCGCCGGGATCGAGGTCGTGCCCGGCGGCGGTCGCCGCGGCCGGGTCGCCGGGGTGCGCCTCGCGTCGGGCGAGCTCGTCGAGGCGGACGTCGTCGTGTCGGCCGCCGACCGGCACCACACGGAGACGGCGCTCCTCGATCCGCGCTGGGCCGACCTCCCCGCCGCGGCGTGGGAGGACAAGGGCCCCGGCATCTCGGCGCTGCTCGTGCTCGCGGGCGTCCGCGGCGAGCTGCCCGAGCTCGCGCACCACTCGCTGTTCTTCACGAAGGACTGGCCCGCCAACTTCGACGCGGTGCTCGGCCCGGACCGTCGCAGCGACCCCCGCGGCCTGCGCGTGCCGGAGCCGGCCTCGCTGTACGTGTCGCGCACGAGCGCGACCGACGGGCCGACGTCGGCCGCCCCCGCGGCGCCGCCCGGCCACGAGAACCTGTTCCTCCTCGTGCCGTTCCCCGCCGACCCGACGCTCGGCGGCGACGAGCCGTCGCAGCGCACGCTCGAAGGGCTGGCCGACCGCTACCTCGCCCAGGTGGGACGCTGGGCGGGCGTCGAGGACCTCCCGGGGCGCGTCGTCACGCGACGCGTGCTCGGCCCGGCGCACTTCGCGACCGAGCTCTCGGCGTGGCGCGGCGGCGCGCTCGGCATGGAGCACACCCTGCGGCAGTCCGCGCTGTGGCGCCCGGGCAACGCGTCCCGCCGTGTCGACGGGCTCTACCACGCCGGAGGTGGCACGATCCCGGGCGTGGGACTGCCGATGTGCCTGATCAGCGCCGAGCTCGTCGCCAAGCGGCTGCTCGGCGAGACGTCCGCGCGCCCGCTGCCCGAGCCGCTGCGCGAGGGCTTCCTCGCCGCGAGCCGCCGGCCCGAACGGCTCCGGCCGGCGGACCGGCCGGTGGCGGTCCGCCGGTGACGGGCCTCGCCTACCTCGGTGCGCTCGCGGTCTCGCTCGGCGGCCTGGCCGTGCTCGACCGCCGGTTCCGGCTCGCGTTCTGGTCCGACCCGCGGCGGGCCGCGCTCACGGTCGGGCTCGGCGTCGTCGGGTTCCTCGCGTGGGACGTCGCGGGACTCGCGCTCGGGATCTTCGCGCGCGGGGAGAGCCCCTGGATGACCGGGCTGCTGCTCGCGCCCGACCTCCCCGTCGAGGAGGCGGTGTTCCTGACGCTCCTGTGCTACAACGCGCTGCTCGTCTGGCGGGGCGCCGAGCGCGTGCTCGCGGCCCGGCGCGCCGGGGAGGACGACGCGTGACGAACATCGTGCTCAACGTCATCGTCCTCGCGGTGCTCGTCGCGGTGTCGTGGCGCGTGCTGCGCCGGCTGCGACCCGGGCCGCTCGTGTGGACGGCCGTCGTGATGTGCGTGCTCACCCTCGTGTTCGACACGCTGATGATCGCGGCCGACCTGTACGTCTACCACCCGGACAAGATCCTCGGCGTCTACCTGTGGGGGGCGCCGCTCGAGGACTTCGCGTACGCGCTCGCCGCCGCGCTCGGGATGCCGGTGCTGTGGACGGTGCTCGGCGCCCGCGGTCGCGACCGCACCGCCGGTCGCGACCGCACCGCCGAGCGCGGGTCCGGGCGCGCGCGTGCCACGGAGGACGACCGGTGAAGGACGTCCTCGCCGCGTCGCGGCCCTTCTCCTGGATCAACACCGCGTACCCCTTCGCCGCGGGGTACCTCGTGGCGACCGGCGGGCGCGTCGACCTCGCGCTCGTCGTCGGGACGCTGTACTTCCTCGTGCCGTACAACCTGCTCATGTACGGCGTGAACGACGTCTTCGACTACGCGAGCGACCTGCGGAACCCGCGCAAGGGCGGCATCGAGGGCGCGTTGGCGGACCCGGCGACCGCGCGCGTCACGCACCGGCGCATCCTGCGCGCGTGCGTCGCGACCAACGTGCCGTTCCTCGTCGCGCTCCTGCTCCTCGGCGACCCGCTCGCGGGCGCGGTCCTCGCGCTCGTGGTGTTCGGCGTCGTCGCCTACTCGGCGCCCCGGCTGCGGTTCAAGGAGCGCCCGTTCCTCGACTCGTTCACCTCCGCCATGCACTTCGCCGGGCCGCTGCTGTACGCGCTCGTGCTCGTCGACGCGGACCTCTCCGCGCGGTCCGTCTGGCCCGTGCTCGTCGGCTTCGTGCTCTGGGGCATGGCCTCGCACGCGTTCGGTGCGGTGCAGGACGTGCGCGCGGACCGCGAGGGCGGCATCGCGTCCGTCGCGACGGCGATCGGCGCGCACGCGACCGTGCTCGCCGCGGCGGCGGCGTACGTCGGGGCGGCCGTCGTGCTCGCGGTGCTCCCGTGGCCCGGCGTCCTCGCCGCGCTGCTCCCGCTGCCGTACGCCGTCAACGTGCTGCGGTTCCGCGACGTGCGCGACGACGACTGCGAGCGCGCCAACGCCGGGTGGCGGGCGTTCCTGTGGCTCAACCTCGTCACCGGGTTCCTCGTGACGATGCTGCTCCTCGCGGACGCCCTCACCTGACGCGCCCGGCGTCGCCGGGCACGGACGACGAAGGCCCCGGTCCCGCGAGGTCGTCGCGGTGCCGGGGCCGTCGTCGTGGGGGAGCGGCTCGTCAGGAGATGTCGCCGTACTCCCAGTGCCAGGGCTCGTTCTTCGAGCCGCCGGCGCGGGCCCACTCGGGGTTCTCCCACCCGTAGGCCGGCGCGTTGGCGCGCATCCACTCGTACTGCGCGGTGCCGTAGCTCTGGATGCCGCCGCCGAGGTCGAGCGCGAGCGCCCAGCCGTGGTTCGACATGCCGGGCGGCGCCGCGAAGTAGCCGCGGGACGCCTTCACGGCGACCTGGGACGCGTACGAGCGGTACGAGTCCGTCACGGACAGGTTCGCGCCGAACGCCTCGCGGTACTTCTCGTTGAGGGCCTCGATCTGGTGGGCGGCGTCGCAGCGGAGCTGCTCGCCGGGCGCGAACGACAGCTCGCACAGCGCGCTCGCCGGGATCTGCCCGTTGCCGTAGCCCGCGGTGGACGTGGCCCACTGGTCGAGCTGGGCGGCGACCTCCTCGGCCGACGGCGGTCCGGGCACGACCTGGACGGTCACGCCCGAGCCGGCGGCGTCGAGCAGGGTCGTGAGCTCCGCGGTCAGCGCGGCGATCTCCTCCGTGCCGGCGGGAGCCGCCGGGTCCGCCGGTGCCTCGGCGTCTGCGGCCGGGGCACCGGCGTTCGCGTTCCCCGTACCGGTGGTGAGGTCGGGCGCGTCGGTCGCGGTGTCCGCGGCCGCCGCGTCCTCCTCGGGCGACTCGGTCGCCGCGTCAGCGCCGGCCGACGGCGCGGCGGCGTCCGTCCCGGGCGGGGCGTCGTCGGGCGCCGTGGCCAGGCCCGGCGTCGCGGTGCCGAGCGTCGGGACCGCGGCCTCGAGCTCGTCGAGCGGCGTGCGGGCCGAGGACCGGCTCGCACGGTCGTCGGCGCGGCCGTCGAGCGCGGGCACGCTCGCGCCGAGCGTCTCGGCGGCGGTGAGCGTGTCGTCGGTCGCGGGCTCCTCGGTGGCCTCGGCGGTCGCCGTGGCGCCGTCGTCCGGGCTCGCGAGCCCGGACCCCGCGGGGGAGCCGAGGAGCGTGGTGGCATCCTCGGACGGGGACGCCTCGGACACGGCCTCGCTGAGCCGCGTGCGCGCGTCCTCGATCTGGGCGACCTGCTCGGGCGTGAGCGCCGCGGCGCCCTCCCCGGTGAGGAACTGGGCCCGGACGAGCACGTCGCCCGCGGCGTCGACGGTCGCCGGGTCGGCGGTCGCCGGGGCGGCGACCGTCCCGAGGGACACGGGGGCGACCGCGGCGCCCGACGTCGGCGTGCCGGCGGGCGCCGCCTCGGTCGCGTCGGTCGTGGCGGACGGCGCCGCGCCGTCGGCGAAGGCCGCCGCGGCGGTGCTCGCGGTGAGCGCGACGGCCGCGACGGCGGCGCCGGTCCCGAGCGTGCGGCGGCGCCGGGGCGCGGCAGAGCCGGTCCCGTGCGTGCCACGGCGGGCGGCGGAGACGAGGGCGGCGGGGAACGAGGCCCGGCGCGCGGTGTGGCGGCCCATCTAGCGCGCCTCGCCGCGGACGGCGGGGTACGCGCCGGTGGTGCCGGTCGGGGTGGACGTGAGGTGCTGTGCAGTGGTCAAGCGGACGATCCGATCATCGGGTCGTGGTCGCGGGCGGTCGAGCGCGGCGCGCTCCGGTCCCTGGGCACCTGCGCAGGGGAGCGCGGGGTGACCACGACGGCGTGCGGTCGGGCGGGACGCGAGCGCGCCCTCTCACCACGACGCCGACAGGCACGGTCTCGGGGTGGACCGCGGAGGCCTGTCGGCTGTTCCATCTTCAACTAGACGGACGTCCAGAGGGGTGGGCTCACGAGGGGAACCCCCGGGAATGGCGTGGGGACCGTGTGCTCAGGACGTGAAGAGGGTACGTGTCACGCGTCCTGCGTCGCGCGTGACCGCCGAGCCGACGAGCGTCCCGAGCGCGATCCCGAACACGGCGACGACCGCGTTCGCGATCTCCTGCGCGGCCTCCGGGCCCCCGTTCACGAGGTCGGAGAGACCCAGGAGGCTCAGGGCGCCGGGCACGAGGAGCCAGAACGCGGGCAGCGTCGTGACGGCCGCCGGCGGCCCGTGCCGCGAGCGCTCGACGAGCGCGGCGAGCGGGGCGATGACGAGCGCCCCGAAGAACCCGGCGAGGGGCGCCGCGGCGAGCGACCCCAGGAGCTGGGCCGCGTAGGCGCCCAGCAGCACGAGCAGGACCCAGGGGAGCGAACCGCGCGGCGACGACGCGAAGAGCATCTGCCCCAGCCCGACGGCGAGGATCCCCACCCACGGCGCCCACCACCCGAGGTGGTCGCCCTGCGGCGCCGCGACGAGCGGGCCCCCGACGGCGGCGCCGGCGACGACGCCGAACACGAGGAGCAGGAGCTGCGCGACGCCGTAGACGAGCCGGCTCGCCCCCGCGACGATCTGGTTGCTCGTCAGCTCGATCGCCGCGACGGTGAGCACCGACCCGGGCAGGAACGACACGAGCGGCGGGACGAGCACGCTCAGCGGGTCGTCGCCCAGCCACGGGTGCACCACCTCCACGGCGAGGAGCGTGACGACGAACGCCGCGACGACAGGCAGGGCGGTCGCGAGCGTGGGCCACCGCGTGCCGAGCCAGCGCAGCGCTCCGACGAGCAGCCCGAGGGCGAGGTAGACGGGCAGGAGCGGGCCCGTCGGGTTGAGCACGAGCCCGAAACCGACGGTGAGCAGCCCGTGCCCGACGACGGTGAGCGCGGCCCCGAACCGGGGCGGGCGGGCGACGATCGCGCGCAGCTGCGCCCGCGCGTCGGCGAGCGGGACGTCCGACGTGCGCAGGCGGCGCACGAGCGTCATGAGCGCCCCGATCTGGTCGAGGTTGAGACCGCTCGCCTCCGCGGCCGAGAAGTCCGCGACCGCGCCGCTCTCGGTGCTCACCCGGACGAACACGCCCGTCGGCAGGACGAGGGTGCCGGTCGAGGCGCCCGACCGCCGGGCGACCGCCTCGAGGTCGTCCTCGACGTCGGTGACCGAGCGGCCGGAGTCGAGGAGCGCCGTCCCGAGCTCGCGCAGGAGGGGCACGAGGTCGGGCGAGACCTCGGGCGGTTCGGGCTCGACGGCGAGGGGCGGCTCGTCGCCCAGCGCGCGCAGCACCCGGCGCACGACGCCCGGGGCGCGCCGGACGTCGTCGAGCCAGGTCGCGTGCCGGCGGCGCGTCAGGGCGGGCCCTCCGTGCTCACAGCGACGAGCGCGAGCAGGGCGTCCGCGTAGGCGTCGGCCGCGTCGGCGGCGCGGTGCTCGGCCGCCTCGCCGAGGACCTCGGTGCGCACGACGTACCCGTCGGGGGTCCGTTCGAGCGTGCGGAACGTGCCGCCGAGCAGCTCGCGCAGCTGGCCCTCCAGCGGGTGCCACAGCGCGTCCTCGAGCGCGACGGAGTCGAGCGCCCACTCCGTCGTGCCGTTGAAGCCGAGCACGACGCCGGTGTCGA
Source organism: Cellulosimicrobium sp. RS (assembly GCF_046159675.1). Classification (NCBI taxonomy): domain Bacteria; kingdom Bacillati; phylum Actinomycetota; class Actinomycetes; order Micrococcales; family Promicromonosporaceae; genus Cellulosimicrobium; species Cellulosimicrobium sp. RS. The sequence goes on from NZ_JBJXVU010000003.1 coordinate 68,091, forward strand.
ACTCGTGCGGCTCGATGGTCATGTCGCTCACGGTGAAGACGTCGCCGTCGGCGCCGGTGGTGAGGAGGCGGAAGCGGTCGCCCGAGGCGGGGGACCACCGCACGCCCGCGTCGCGCAGGGCGAGCGCGAGCTCCCACGAGATCATGCCTGCCACGGTAGGCCCGGCCCGGCCGCCGCGCGCGTCGGCTCGCGTCCCGACCCGCGGGACGATCCGTCCCGCGCCCGCGCGCGTTCACGACCCGGAAACACCCGCCGCGTTCACTCGTCCCATGACCCACGACGTCCCCGGGGACGCGCGGCGGACCGGCGGCGACCCCGCCCGCGCCCTGCCCCCGAGCCCGCCCGCCCGACCCCGCTCCGGCCCGGCCCGCACCGGCGCCGGTCCCGTGACCGTCGCGATCGAGCGCCGCGTCCGGCCCGAGAACGTCCCAGCCGTCACGCGCTGGGTGCAGGACGGGGTCAACCTCGCCAACCGCTACCCGGGCTTCCTCGGCTCCGGCTGGGTGCGCGCCTCGGCCGGGTCGCACGACTGGCACATGCTCTACCGGTTCGCGGACGCTGCGACGCTCGACGCCTGGGAGACCTCGCCCGACCGGGTGGGCTGGCTCGCGCGAGGCCGGGACCTCGTCGAGGAGACGCGGGTCGAGCGCCGCACGGGCATCGAGGGCTGGTTCGACGACCCGACGCCGGGCGCGTCGTCGGGCGCATCGTCGGGCGCGGCGGTCGCCGCGGCGCCGCCCCGCTGGAAGCAGTCCGTGAGCATCTGGCTCGGGTTCTTCCCCGTGAACCTCGCGTTCACCCTGCTCGTCGGGAGCCTGGTCCCCGCGTGGGACGCGGTGCCGGTCGTCCCGCGCGTGCTCGCCACGACGCTCGTCCTCACGCCCGTGATGACCTACCTCGTGCTGCCGCGCGTGACGCAGGTGCTCGCCCCGTGGCTGGCCCGCCCCCCGCGGTCCCGGGCGCCCCGCGTCCGTCGCGCGGCCCGGAGGTGACGGTCTCGCACCCTGCCTAGCCTGGGGGGATGGACACCGAGCTCGAGAACACGACCGACGTCCTGCTCACCCTCGGTGCGGTCGCGGCGGGCGTGGTCCTGGCGTTCGTGCTGGGGACGGTGATCTCCGCCGTCGTGCGGCGGGCCGGGCGGCGCAGCGAGCTGGCCCGGGACCTGTCGCGACGGCTCCGGCGGCCGGACCGCGCGGTCCTCACCGTCGTCGCCGTCTGGATCGCCGTGCGCGTCACCACCGACGCCGGGACGCCGTGGCGGCCCGCCGTCGAGCACCTGCTGCTCATCGCGCTCATCGTGGTCGGGGCGTGGTGGGTGGGCGCGATCGCGTTCGTGCTCGAGGACTCCGCGCTCCAGCGGTACCGCATGGACACCGCGGACAACCGGCACGCGCGCCGCGTCCGGACGCAGATCACGGTGCTGCGGCGGCTCACCGTCGCGGTGATCGTCGTGTGCGCGGTCGCGGGCATCCTGCTGACGTTCCCCGCCGCGCGCGCGGCGGGGGCGAGCCTGCTCGCGTCGGCCGGGCTCATCTCGATCGTCGCGGGGCTCGCGGCGCAGACGTCGCTCGCCAACGTCTTCGCGGGCATGCAGATCGCGTTCACCGACGCGATTCGCGTCGACGACGTCGTGGTGCTCGAGGGCGAGTGGGGGCGCATCGAGGAGATCACGATGACGTACGTCGTCGTGCACCTGTGGGACGACCGTCGGCTCATCATGCCGTCGACCTACTTCACGACGACGCCGTTCCAGAACTGGACGCGGCGCGCGGCCGACCTGCTGGGCACGGTCGAGCTCGACCTCGACTTCGAGGTGCCGGTCGGCCCCATGCGCGCCGAGCTGCGGCGGCTGCTCGGGCTCACGGACCTGTGGGACGAGCGCGTCGGCATCCTCCAGGTGACCGACGCCGTCGGGGGCCTCGTCCGCGTGCGCGCGCTCGTCAGCGCGCACGACGCCCCGACGCTGTTCGACCTGCGGTGCTTCGTGCGCGAGGGACTCGTCGACTGGTTGCAGCGCGCCGCGCCCCAGGGCCTGCCGCGCACGCGGCTCGAGCGCGCGGTGGACGCGCTGGACCTCGACGGACCGGACGAGCGCGACGGGCTCGGCGCGCCGGACAGGTCCGACGCGTCCGGTGGCCCCGGCCGCGACGCCACGGACGACGGCGGTCCCGTCGCCCCGGCGCGGCCGCCGCGGCTCCCCGCGGAGCGAGGTGCGCGTCGTGCCGACGCGCCCGTCGTCCTCGGCACGATCCGGCGCGCGGGCCGGGGCGCGGGCGCCGCGCCGAGCGAGGACCCGACGCGGCTCGTCGGGGTGGTGCCGGGCCCCGACGACGGCGCGGGTCGTCCGGGCCGCACCGGGCCGACCGCGGCGGACGGGGGCGTCGACGACGCCGAGGCGCCGGGCAGCACCCGGCCGCTGCCCGCCGTCGGGCACGACGACGACCTGCCCGAGGCCGCGGAGTCCGCCTTCTTCAGCGGGACGCCCGAGGGCGAGGAGCGCTCGCGGGCGTTCGCCGGGCCCGGCCAGGACGTCATCGAGGAGCGCGAGCGCACCGCCGAGCACGAGACGGTGCCGGACGACGAGACCCCCGATCACGACACCGGCGACGGTCGAGCACGGGGTTGACGACCGGATCGGCCGCGACGCGGTCGCGGACCCCGTGCTCGACGGCGGGGGTCGTCAAGCCAGGGGCGGGAGGGTCGGGATGTCGACGCTCGCGTCCGCGTAGGGGGCGACGAGGAGCGTCGCGGTGGCCCAGCCGCGCGTGAGCAGGCCGGTGTCGGAGTCGGGCTCGGAGTGCCGCTCGGTGCCCGAGTACTGGAGCACGAGGTGCCGGTCGCCGTCCTCGTGGATGTTCGCCTGGACGAGGCCGAACGACGCGAGCGGCGCCTGCCGCAGCCCGCGCAGGCGGTCGGGGGCGACGTCGGGCACGTTGACGTTGAGCGTGCGCCGGTCGAGCGGGACGTCGGCGGCGCTCCTGTCCATCCAGGCGAGCACGTGGTCGGTGACGAGCCGCGCGGTGTCCCAGTGCCGCGGCTCGGCGGCGTCGACCGAGACGGCGAGCGACCGGATGCCGTGCGTCATCGCGGACAGCGCCGCGCCGACGGTGCCCGAGTGCAGGATCGCGTTGCCCGTGTTCGCGCCCTTGTTGGCGCCCGAGAGCACGAGGTCGGGCCGCGGGCCGAACCCGCCGTAGGCGGCGACGAACGCGATGAGCGCGGGGGCGGCGCGCACGGCGTAGGAGGTGACGCCGTCGGGCAGGCCGGGCGCGCTACGCGGCTCGACGGCCAGCCGGCCGTCGCGCTCGGCGCCCAGCAGCGCGGCGCTCGCCCCGGACGACTCCCGGGCGGGCGCCGCGACGACGACCTCGTACCCGGCGTCGAGCGCCGCCCCGGCGAGCACCGCCAGGCCGGGGGAGTCGATCCCGTCGTCGTTGGTCACGAGTGCGCGCACGCGGTCCTCCTGAGGGTTCGGGTCCGGGTCTCGGTGTTCGGTCACGCTCCGCGGGCGGGCGTCAGGTCACGTCCTCGACCGTGACGCTGCGCGCGAAGCGCTCGATCTGGTCGCGGCGGCCCGTCCCGAGGCCCCGCCGCGTGACGTTGAGCGCCCCGGCCGCGGCGCCGAGCCGGACGGCGTCGGGCAGCTCGAGCCCGCGCCCCAGCCCGACGGCGATCCCCGCCGTCATCGAGTCGCCCGCGCCGCGGTGGTCGACGGTCGTGACGCGGGGCGTCGTGACCCGGTACGTGTGCTCGCGCGTGACGAGCAGCGAGGGGTCGTGCGCGCGGGACACGACGAGCGCGCGCGGGCCGGCGTCGACCATGGCGCGCGCGGACCGCAGGAGCGACTCCTCGGACTCGTCGTCGCTGAAGCCGCCCTCGACGAGCTCCTCGTGGCTCATCTTGAGCACGACCCCCGGCGCGTCGGCGACGGCCTGCGCCTGGTCGGCGGAGAGGTCCGCGACGACCTGGCGGTCCGAGGCGTGCAGGTCGTGGGCGAGGCGCCGGAAGAACGACGCGGGGACCCCGACGGCCGTCTCCGAGCCCGTGAGGATCGTGACGGCCGCGTCGAGCGCGCTGACCAGGACGGTGCTGTAGAGGTCGTCGACCTCGTGCCGGTTCAGGGGGTAGGGGTCCATCGTCACGAGCTCGGTGCGCTGGCCGCTGCGCCGGTCGTGGACGAACGCCCCGTTGCCGCCGGTGCCGACCGTGCGCAGCTCGAGGTTCTCGGTGCGGGCGAGGTGCGCCGCGACGCTGCCCGTCTCGCCGCCGAACGGCCCGCAGACCACGACGTGCGCCCCGAGCGAGTAGGCCATGCGCGCGAGCCACAGGCCCTGCCCGCCCGGGTGGACGTGCACCTCGGGCGACGTCTCGGTCGGCCCGGCGGGCTCGATCTCGATCGCGAGAAGCGGCGTCAGGGCGAGCACGCACACCGCAGGAGACCGGGGCGCGCCGCCGGGCGCGGCAGGGCTCGTCGCGGTGCCGGGCGGGTGCGCGCCCGGGGGCGTCGGCGGGGTCGTCGCGCTCATCCGTCGAGGCTAGGGCGACGCGGCGAGGTCCACCTCTCGGGCGCCCGCGTGCGCGGCGGGGCCGAGCCGCGCGTCGAGCCAGCCGACGAGACGGTCGGGTCGGTCGGTCATGATGCCGTCGACGCCCTGGACCAGGAGGTCGTCCCACTCGTCCGGCGTGTCCGCGGTCCAGACGTGCACGCGCAGGCCCGCGTCGCGCAGAGTCTCCACGATGCCCGGCTCGTGCGCGAGGAGCGCGACCTCCGGGTGGCACCCCACGACCCCGAGGTCCGCGCACACCGCGACCAGCTCGCCCAGGCTGTCCGGGTGCAGCGCGAGCAGCAGCGCCCGGTCGAGGTGCGGCGCGGCGTCGCGCAGCGCGGCGACCGTGGGCGGCCAGAACGACTGGACGACCACCCGCTCCCCGATCCCGGCGGCGTCCACGACCCCCGTCACGAGCGCCGCGTCGTCCGTCGACCACACGCCCTTGAGCTCGACGAGCAGCTCCAGGCCCGGCCGCTCCGCGACGAACCGCGCCGCCTCCTCGAACGTGGGGACGCGCTGGCCCGCGAACGCCCGCGCGAACGACGACCCGGCGTCCAGCGCGCGGACCTGCGCCAGCGTCAGTCCGTCCACGCGGCCGGTGCCGTCCGTCGTCTCGTCCACGACGTCGTCGTGCAGCACCACGACGTGCCGGTCGGCCGTGAGGTGCACGTCGAGCTCGATCGCGTCCGCGCCCGCGCGCCACGCCGCCTCGAACGCCGCGAGCGTGTTCTGCGGCGCGACGGACGAGTTGCCCCGGTGCCCGACGACGAGCGGCCGGCCCGCGCGGTCGGCGGCCGGTTCGAGGAGGCGGGCGCGACCCGGTGCGCCGGGCGGCTCCGCCGGCGTCCGGGGTGCGGTGCGGTCGAGCGGCATGGGGCCAGTCTCGCGCGCGGCGCGCCCGGCCGTCCTGCGCAGGACGCCGCACGCCGGACGTCCCGCCGACGTTCACCCCGTCGTCGTGCGGCGGCGGTCAGCGCGCGCGGCCGGTGAGCGCGAGGAGGCGCGTGAGGTCGTCGGCGCCGTCGTCGACGTCGAGGGGACCGCGGAAGAGCGGGCCGGGCTCGAGGAACGTCGAGCGCGCCTCGGCGTAGCGCAGCGCCCACGCGACGAGCGCCGGGTCGACCTCCTCGTCACCGCCCGTCGCCCGGGCCAGGTCCCACGCGTGCACCACGAGGTCGAACGTCATCTGCGCGCAGTACTCCGCGCCCGACTCGTCGCCGTACGAGAGGTGCACGCGACGGTCGAGGGCGTCCGGCGCGAGGAACGCCTCGCGCGCCTGGACGGACGCGTCGACCCAGCGGTCGACGGGGTCGTCGCCCAGCACGTCGCCGTCGAAGACGCCGCCGACGTCCTCGATCCAGCGGCCCGCGAGGAGCTCCGGGGCCCAGAGCTGCTCGGCCGTGACGTGGTTGACGAGGTCGCGGACGGTCCAGTCCGCGTCGGGCGTGGGGAGCGGCCAGCGGTCGTCGCGCAGCGGGCGCACGAGCGCGTCGAACGCGCCGATCGCGTCGCCGTGGGCGGCGAGGACGTCCATGCGGGCCTCCCGGGGCCGGGTGCTGCGGTGCTCCTCCACCGTGGCACGCCCCGCCGTGCACCGCAGGTCGAGCAGCGCGGCCCGCGGCCCCCGGGGACGGTGGGGGCCGCAGGCCGCCGTCTCACACCGACACGACGATCTTCACGTGATCGTCCTTGTGGTCGATGAGCTCTCGGTACCCCTTCTCCACGACGTCCTCGACGGCGATGCGGCTCGTCACGAACGGGGCGAGGTCGACCTTGCCCTCCTGCACGAGCCGGATCACGGCCGGGTGGTCGTCCGCGTACCCGATCGCGCCCTTGATGGTCAGCTCGCGGAGCAGGACCGTCATGACGTCGAGCGTCGGCGGCTCGGAGAACAGCGCCACGATCTGAAGCGTGCCGCCCGCCTTGAGCGCGCGGGTCAGCGTGTCGAGCACAGGTTGCGCGCCCGAGCACTCGATCGCGACGTCCGCGCCGCGGCCGTCCGTGAGCTCGAGGACGCGCGCGGCGACGTCGACCTCGCGCGGGTCGAGGACGTCGTCGGCCACCCCGGTCTCCAGCGCCTTGGCCTTGCGCGCCCCGCTCACCTCCGTGACGATCGCGCGCGCCCCGATCGCGTGCAGCACGGCGCACGTGAGCAGGCCGATCGGGCCCGCGCCGCCGACGAGGACCGTGTCGCCCGCCTGCGCGCCCGACAGGCGGGCGCCGTGGTACGCGACGGCCAGCGGCTCGATGAGCGCCGCCTGGTCCAGCGGGACGTCGCCCACCGGGTGCACCCACCGCCGCTCGACCACGACGTGCTCCGCCAGCCCGCCGCCCCGGCCGGAGATGCCGATGAAGCCCATCTTCACGCACGCGTTGTAGAGGCCGTCGCGGCACGGCGGGCACTCGCCGCACACCATGAACGGCTCGACGACGACCGCGTCCCCGACCGCGAGGCCCTCGACGCCCTCGCCGAGCTCCTCGACCACGCCGGAGAACTCGTGCCCGAACACGACGGGCAGCGTCTCGCCCGACAGGGGGTGCGGCTGCGTCTCCGACGGCGCCGGCGGGAACGGGCCCTCGAGGTAGAGGTGCAGGTCCGAGCCGCAGATCCCCGTCCACGCGGGCCGGATCTTCACGGTCCCCGGCCGGGTCTCGGGCTCCGGGACGTCCTCGATCCGGAGGTCTTCCTTGCCGTGGTACCGCGCCGCCTTCATCGTGCTCACCTCGTCCGTCGTGCCGCGCGCACCGGTCGGTGCGCGGCGGGCGGTGCCGGACCGGTCCTCGGTGCACCCTCGGCGACCCGTGACGACCGACCGCACCTCCACGGTAGGCGGGCGTCCCCGCCCCGGGCCGCGCCGAAGGTCCCGCGGGGCCGGGCCGGTCGTCGTCGGCCGCGATACTGGGGCCCGTGACGCCGAACCCGACCCCGGTCCCGACCGTGACGCGCGCCGCGCGCCGTCCCGCGCAGGGCGGAGCCTGCGCGTGACCGACCGGTGGACGTGGCCCGCGTACGTCGGCCTGCTCGGGGGCGCCCTGCTCTTCGCCGCCTTCCTCGTGCCCGCGCTCGCGTGGCAGTACCGGCGGTACGGCCGCCTGAGCGGCCGACGTCTGCTCGGGGCGGCCGCCGTCGCGGTCTACGGGGTCGCGCTCGTCGCCTACACGCTCCTGCCGCTCCCGAGCGGCGACCTCGCGCGGTGGTGCGCGCAGTACGGCGTCGCGGGCGCCGAGCTCGTGCCGTTCCACTCGCTCGCGGACGTCCGACGGGACACGGCCGGGCTCGGGCTCGGCGCGACCCTGCGCAGCACGGCCGTGCTCCAGGTGGTCTTCAACGTCGTCCTGTTCGTCCCCTGGGGCGTGCTCGTGCGGCGCTACCTCGGCCGCGGGGTGCTCGTCACGACGCTGTCCGGCCTGCTCGTGTCGCTCCTCGTCGAGACCACGCAGTACACCGGGATCTTCGGGATCATCCCGTGCTCGTACCGGGTCGCCGACGTCGACGACGTGCTGACCAACACGCTCGGCGCGCTCCTCGGGGCGCTCGCGGCGCCCCTCCTGCTGCGCTGGATGCCGCGTGCGGGAGAGCTCGAGGCGCGCCGCGAGGAGGCCCGGCCGGTGACCGTCTGGCGGCGGTGGCTCGGGATGCTGCTCGACGCGCTGCTCGTCACGGCGCTGGGCGTCGTGCTGCAGGTCGCCTACCGCACGGTGCTCTACGCGCTCGGGCGCCCGCTGCCCGACGGCGCGGACTGGGCCCAGTGGCTGCTCGGCACGCTCGTGCCGTTCGTGGTCGTCTTCGTGGTGCCGACGTTCCTCGGCAGCGGCGCCTCGTGGGGCCAGCGGACGGTATGGCTCGCCCCGCGCTGGGCCGGGCGGCGCGGCACGACGGGGCAGCGCGTCGCCCGCGCGTCGGCGGGCGGCGCCCTGTGGGGAGCGTTCGGCCTGCTGAGCGACCTGCCGGCCGGGATCCCTGCGGCGGTGGGGGTGGCCGCCTCGGTCGCGGCACCGCTCGCGGCCCTGTTCGCGGTGGTGTCGGTGGTCGCGGTCCCGTTCACCCGCTCGCGCCGCGGGCTCTCGGGCGCGGTGAGCGGGGCGGAGCTCGTGGACGCGCGGGAGGTGCCGGTCAGCCCTCGGTGAGCAGGCCGACGAGCAGGGCCACGGCGCCCCACACGAGGAGGCCGCCGCCGACCGCGATCGCGATGCCGCTCGCACCGGTCGACCCGGCGCGGCGCGCGCCGCGGGCGGCCGTCGCGGCGATCGCGAGGCCGGACACGACGAGCACAGCCCCTGCCACGATCCAGAACATCGCCCATACCGTCGCATACGGCGCCCCCCGCTGCATCGTGGACGGCCGTCCAGTCCGGGCGTGTCGCGCGGCGCGGACGCGTGCCCGGACCCGCGCAACCGCACCGTTCCGCGCCTCGTGAGCGTCCGTGCCCCGGACGCGGGCCCTGCGGGTGCTGCGTCCGGCCGCCCGAGACGTGAGACGGGTGGCGCCCAGGGCTGCGGCTGTCGGCCCGAGAGGTGAGACGGGTTGCGCCCGGGTGCCGGCTGGCCGCACCGTGTGCGGGTGCCCCTCCCCACCGACGGCCCGCCCGTGCGCCGCATCCTCTTCCCCGGCCGCCACCACGTCGTCACGCGCTACCAGGTCGACTACCTCCGGGCGCTGCGCGCCGGTCTCGTGCACGACCTCGACGGTCGGCGCGTGCGCTGCACCCCCGACGTCGAGGTCGTCTGGGTCGTGACGTCCGCCAACCACGCGGGCACCCGCCGCAACCCGCTGCCCGGGCACCGGCGCGAGGCGCTCGTCGAGAACGTCACGACCCGGGAGGGCCTCGCGTCCGTCGTCGTGCCCGTGCCCGACGTCGCGCCCGACGACCGCTTCGCCCAGCTCGTCGTGACGAGCGTCGCGACCGCGACCGGCGTCGCGCCGGACCCCGCGGACACCGTCGTCGCGTGCTCGACACCCGCGCTCGTCGACGCCTACCGCGCGCTCGGCTACCGGGTCGCGGGGGTCGAGCTCGACGCCGCCGAGCGGGGCGGCGACCTCCCCGCGCGGCCGTGGGACGTCGTCGAGCAGATCGCCGCGGGGGACGAGCGCTGGCGCGACGTCGCGCACCCCGCCGTGCCGGAGTTCTTCGCGCGCTACCGGTTCGTCGAGGACGTCCGGCGTATCTTCGCCGACCCGGTCGTGTCCGGCGACGGCGACCTCACCTCGACGCGCGACTACCGCACGTACGCCGCCGCGTTCGAGGACGCGTCGGCGCGCAAGTGGGCCCAGGTCGCCCCGCACGTGCGGCCCGGCCGGATCGTCGACATCGGGTGCGCGACGGGCGGCCTCCTGGAGCACGTGGCGCGCGAGCCGCGCCTGCACGAGTCGGACCTGTTCGGCGTCGACGTCGCGCGGCACCTCGTCGCGGAGGCCGAGCACAAGAAGGCGCAGGGCGTGTTCGCGAACCCGCACGTGTGGTTCGTGCAGGCCAACATCCTCGACCGGTCCGTGATGCCCGACGCCTCCGTCGACACGACCCTCACCGTCGCGCTCACGCACGAGGTGTCGTCGTACGGGGACGGCGTGCGCGACGTCGAGACGTTCGCGCGCCGCGTCCACGCGCACACGCGGCCCGGCGGCGTGTGGATCAACTCGGACGTGTGCGGCCCCGCGGAGCCGGACCGGGTCGTCGTGCTCACGCTGCGGACCGACGACGGCGCCCCCGCGACCGGCGACGGGCCCGGCGGCGCCCGCACCGACCTCGACGACCTCGCGCGCGAGGACGTCGCGGCGTGGGTCGGGGCACTCTCGACCGACGCGCGGCTCGTCCAGTTCGCGTACGACTTCCCGCGCCTCTCCGGGGCCGACTTCCGGCCCGAGCGCGTGCGCCCCGGGTCGTGGCGGCTCACGCTGCGCGAGGCGATGGAGTTCCTCACGCGCAAGGACTACGTCGACAACTGGCTGTCCGAGAGCCACGAGCGCTTCTGCGACCTCACCGGCCCCCGGTGGGCCGACCTCCTCACCGCCGCCGGGTTCGAGCTCGAGCCGGGGAGCGGGGCGTGGCGCAACGAGTGGGTCGTCGAGCACGCGTTCGCGCCCGTCGCCGCCCTGCACGACGCCACGACCGGCGAGCCCGTCGACTGGCCCGACACCCACGTCCTCACCGTCGCCCGCCGCCCCGAGCTCGCCTGACCTGCCTGCCCTGCCGAGGTAGAGCCGCGGTCGCGCGGGCTCGCGAGGTAGAGCCCTGGTCGCGCGAGGTAGAGCCCCGGTGGGCCGAGGTAGAGCCCTGGTCGCGCGAGGTAGAGCCCTGGTCGCGCGAGGTAGAGCCCTGGTGGGCCGAGGTAGAGCCCTGGTCGTGACCTCGGCTCTACCTCACCGGACGGGCTCTCCCTCGGGAGGGCGTGGCGGCGTGGTCGTAGGCTCGGAGCGTGCTCCTCGACGCCCGCACGCTGCGCGGCCTCCAGGACGGGACGGTGACGCTGGCGTTCCGCCGCTGGACGACGCCGCGCGTGCGCGTCGGGACGCTCCAGCGCACCCGGGTGGGCGTCGTCGAGGTGACGTCGGTCGAGCGCGTGCCCGCCGGTCCGGACGGCGCGCCCGTCGTGTCCGACGACGAGGCCCGCCTTGCCGGGATGACCTCGCCCGAGCGTGTGCTCGCTCGGGGCGCCGGGCGCGAGGGCGACCTCTACCGCGTGGGCCTGCGGCTCGCCGGCCCGGACCCGCGCGTCGCGCTGCGCGAGGACGCGGACCTCGACGCGGACGCCGTCGAGCAGCTCCGCACCGCGCTCGCGCGGAAGGACCGGGCCGCCGCGGAGCCGTGGACGCGCCGGTACCTCGAGCTGATCGGCACGCACGAGGGCGTCGTCGCGCGCGAGCTCGCGGCCGGGCTCGGCATGGCCCGCGACGACTTCAAGGTGCGCGTGCGTCGGCTCAAGGAGCTCGGCCTCACCGAGAGCCTCGACGTCGGGTACCGCCTCTCGCCGCGCGGGAGGGCCTACCTCGCCGCGACGGCGGACGAGCGGCCCTCCTCGTGAGATCGAGCGTCCTCCCTCGCGGGACCAGGCCTCTACCTCGCGGGACCGGGCTTCTACTCCGCGGGACCAGGCCTCTACCTCGCGGGACCGGGCCTCTACTCCGCGGGACCAGGCCTCTACCTCGCGGACCCGGGCTCTACCTCGCGAGAACCCGCCTCTGCCTCGCGGGGCCAGGGCTCTCTCACGAACCGGGGCCCTGCCTCGGCGAGGTAGAGGCCCGGTAGGGCCTGACTGGGGGATGCGCCCATGCTCGCGCAGCGGGCTCTCGGGCTCTCGGAAACGCACGCACCCAGGAGCCGGCCGTGAGGCGTCAGCGCCCGAGGGATTCCGGTGGCGTCGTGGCCTCCACGGTGCGGGGGCCGTCGCCGATCGCCGGGAGGCCGTCGAGGCTCGCGGCGTTGCGCTCGCGCCAGTACGTCTCGAAGTACTCCGGCGAGCGGCGCTCGTGCGACCGGTCCAGGACGTCCCGGTCCGCGACGAAGTCCATGTGCGGCACGGAGAATCCGCACGAGTCGGAGACGCGCTCGACGTCGACGACGACGATCCCGCGCTGGCCGAGCTCGCGCTCCTTCGCGAACGCGGGGCGCAGCGCCTCGAACTCCGGGGTGCCGGCCTCGACGTACCGCCCGCTCCCGTGGAAGCGGACGATGTTGGGCGGCCCCTCGAACGCGCAGAACATCACGACGATCCGCCCGTTCTCGCGCAGGTGCGCGGCCGTCTCCGCGCCCGAGCCCGTGTAGTCGAGGTAGGCCACCCGGTGGGCGTCGAGGACGACGAACGTCCCCGCCATGCCCTTGGGCGAGACGTTGACGTGACCGTCCGCCGCGAGCGGCGCGGTGCCGACGAAGAACACCGGCTGCGCGAGGACGAACGCCGCCAGCCGGTCGGTGATCTCTGCGTGCACGGTGGCCATGAGGGGAGTCTGGCACCGGTGTGGGCGGGCGTCGGTAGCGTCCGGTGGATGAGCACGAGGACGGCACCGGACCACGACCCCAAGGCGACGCTGCTGCGGTACCTGAGCCGGGAGCGCGACGCGCTGCTCGCCAAGGCGGAGGGGCTGAGCGAGTACGACGTCCGCCGTCCGCTCACGCGCACCGGCACGAACGTCCTGGGGCTGGTGAAGCACGTGGGCAGCGTGCAGCTCGGCTACCTGCACGAGGCGTTCGGCGGCACGCACGACCTCGACCTGCCCTGGTTCGCCGACGGCGCGGAGGTGAACGCCGACATGTGGGCCACGGCGGACGAGAGCCGGGAGGAGATCCTGGAGCTGTTCCGGCGGTCGACGGAGCTGTGCGACGCGACCGTGGCGTCGCTCGACCTCGACGCACCCGGGCACGTGCCGTGGTGGCGCCCGGAGAACCGGGACGTCACGCTCCACCAGGTGCTCGTGCACGTGCTCGCGGAGGTGGCGCACCACGCCGGGCACGCCGACATCGTGCGCGAGCTCGTCGACGGCGCGGCGGGCGACGGGCGGGGCAACCTGCCCGCGCTGGACGACGACGAGTGGGTCGCCTACCGGGCGCGCGTCGAGTCTGCGGCCGTCGAGGCGTCCCGACGCGCGGGGGAGCGCCCCTGAGCCGCGCGGCGCTCGCGGACGCCGGGCGAGGTCAGGCGCGCTCGAGCAGGACCGCGACCTCGTAGTGCGACGTCTGCGGGAACATGTCGAGCACGCGCGCCTCGCGCGGTCGGAGCGACGGCATGAGGGCCAGGTCGCGCGCGAGCGTCGTCGCGTTGCAGCTCGAGTAGACGACGTGCCCGACGCCGGACCGCTCCAGCCAGGTGCTGAGCGTCTCCCCGATGCCGCGCCGCGGGGGGTTCACGACGACGAGGTCCGGCACGTCCTGCCGTGAGAGGGCGAACGCGGTCGCGTCCTCGGCGAGGAAGGTCGTGCGGTCGAGCCCGGCGTCGCGTGCGGTGAGCCGTGCGCTCGCGACGGCCTCGGCGCTCGTCTCGACGCCGACGACGTCGCGCGCGGGCCCCGCGACGTGCAGCGCGAACCCGCCCACGCCGCAGTAGAGGTCCCAGACCGTGGCGGGTGCGGCGTCGTCCACCCAGGCCCGGCCCTGGCGGTAGAGGGCCGCGGCGACGTCGGTGTTGGTCTGGAAGAAGCTCTGCGGGCGCAGGTGGAGGTCGATCCCGTTGACGTGCATGCGCAGCGTCTCGGCCTCGGTGAGCACGATCTCGGTCTCGCCCTCGACGACGGCCTTGTGCTCGGGGTGCAGGTTCACGGACACGACGCGCAGCGACGGGAGAGCGTCGAGCAGGGCAGGCAGGTGCTTGCGGACCCGCGGCACGGACTCGGTGGACCGCAGGACGAACCGCGCCATGAGGTCGCCGTCGGGGGAGAGGGTGACGAGGACGTACTTGAGCTCGCCGCGCCGCGTGCGGACGTCGTAGGGGACGAGCCGCGCGCGCGTGACGAACGCCGCGAACGCGGGGAACGACGCCTGGAGCGCGGGCGGGTAGAGCGGGCAGTCGGTGAGGTCGACGCCGCCGCCCTCCGCGAGGATCCCGAGCACCGGGGCGTCGGTGGTGCCGGTGACGACCATCTTCGCCTTGTTGCGGAAGCCGGAGTCGGCGGACTCGACAGTGGGCAGCCAGGTGAGGTCCGGCGCGAGCGGGGTGAGGAGCTCGGCGCAGTGCTCCTGCTTGCCGGTGACCTGCGCGGGGTACGCGAGGTCGAGGAGGGTGCACGACCGGCACCGGCCGGCGTCGTAGTGGTGGCACTGCACTCGTTCGAGTCTACGGGCGACCGGCTCCCTCCCGGGGCCGCGCACGGAGAGAGCGCCGCGGCGTCGATCCATGGCCCCCAGCACGCCGCACCGGACTCGGGGGAGCGCTCCCTGGCGTCGCGGGCCGCTGTCCGTTACGGTCGTGGCAGCGCTTCCACACCTCCTGTGGCAACGCTGTCGCCGGAACGGTCCGGCGACCGGTTTCGACGGAGCAACCGAACAGGAGCAGATCCCGTATGCCTCACGACAGGAAGAACAGCAGCAGACGAGCGTGGGCCGCGCTGTGCGCCGCGGTCCTCGCGGTGAGCGGGGCGCTGGTCGGCGTGGCGGCGCCCGCGAGCGCAGTCCCCGCGACCATCCCGCTGACGATCACCAACGACTCGGGCAGGGGGCCGATCTACCTGTACGTCCTCGGCGAGCGCGACGGCGTCGCCGGCTGGGCGGACGCGGGCGGCACGTTCCACCCGTGGCCCGGCGGGGTCGGGCCCGTGCCCGTCCCGGCGCCCGACGCGTCGATCGCCGGACCCGGCCCCGGCCAGTCCGTGACGATCAGGCTCCCGAAGCTGTCCGGGCGCGTCTACTACTCGTACGGCCAGAAGATGACGTTCCAGATCGTGCTCGACGGGCGTCTCGTCCAGCCCGCCGTCCAGAACGACTCCGACCCCAACCGGAACATCCTCTTCAACTGGACCGAGTACACGCTCAACGACGGCGGCCTGTGGATCAACAGCACGCAGGTGGACCACTGGTCCGCGCCGTACCAGGTGGGCGTCCAGCGCGCCGACGGGCAGGTCCTCAGCACGGGCATGCTCAAGCCGAACGGCTACGAGGCGTTCTACACGGCCCTCGAGAGCGCGGGGTGGGGCGGGCTCGTGCAGCGCGCGCCCGACGGGAGCCGTCTGCGCGCGCTCAACCCGTCGCACGGGATCGACGTCGGGAAGATCTCGTCGGCCTCGATCGACTCCTACGTCACCGAGGTGTGGAACTCGTACCGCACGCGCGACATGGTCGTCACCCCGTTCTCCCACGAACCCGGCACGCAGTTCCGCGGCCGGGTCGACGGCGACTGGTTCCGCTTCAGGAACGGGTCCGGGCAAGAGGTCGCCGCGTTCAAGAAGCCCGACGCGTCGAGCGTGTACGGGTGCCACAAGGACCTCCAGGCGCCCAACGACCACGTCGTCGGGCCGATCGCCCGCACCCTGTGCGCCGCGCTCGTCCGCACCACGGCACTGACGAACCCGAACCAGCCGGACGCGAGCAGCGCCGGCTTCTACCAGGACGCCCGCACCAACGTCTACGCGAAGCTCGCGCACCAGCAGATGGCGAACGGCAAGGCGTACGCGTTCGCGTTCGACGACGTCGGCGCGCACGAGTCGCTCGTCCACGACGGCAACCCCCAGGCCGCGTACATCAAGCTCGACCCGTTCACCGGCACGGCGACACCCATCGGGAACGGCGGCAGCACCGAGGAGCCGGGCACCCCCGGCGGTCTGCCCACCGGGACGGGCGCGCTCCGCATCGGGAGCACGCTGTGCCTCGACGTCCCGTGGGCCGACCCGACCGACACCAACCAGGTCCAGCTCGCGACCTGCAGCGGCAACGCGGCGCAGCAGTGGACGCGCGGCACCGACGGGACCGTGAGAGCCCTCGGCAAGTGCCTCGACGTCGCGCGCAGCGGGACGGCCGACGGCACCGCCGTGTGGATCTACACGTGCAACGGCACCGGCGCGCAGAAGTGGACGTACGACTCCGCGACCAAGGCCCTGCGCAACCCGCAGTCCGGCAAGTGCCTCGACGCCCAGGGCGGCGCACCGCTGCGTGACGGCCAGAAGGTCCAGCTCTGGACCTGCAACCAGACCGACGCCCAGCGCTGGACGCTCTGACCGCGCCCGTCGCCCGAGCGGCCCCGCGCCCCGGTGCCCGACGACGCCCGCTCCCGGGACGTCGTCGGGCACCGGCGTGCGGGCCGGGGGACGAGCGCGCCGGGCCCGCCGGGTGTCAGGCCGGCCGGGTCGCCTTGCCGTCGAGCCACAGCGTGTCGGAGTCGTCGCGGTGCGAGCCGTCGGACCCCACGTGCTTCGACGAGATCTGCGGGCCCTTCGTGATGACGTGGACCATCGCCATGCCGTGCCCGCGGCCCAGGCCGTAGTCGTCCCGGAGCCACTCGAGGATCGGGGTCGCCTTCGTCGTCTCGTCGAACCCGCGCTCGTGCGCGAGGTCGACCAGCTGGCGCGGGGTCAGACCGGTCTTGTCCTCGACCGCGTCGAGATAGGCCTGGAAGGACATGGGAGCTCCTCGTCGTCGGGGCAGGTCGGTCGACCCGCCGCGAACGTACCGACGGCCGCCCACACCCGGACTCATCGGTCGGGGCGCACGCTCCCGCGGGGCGGCCGGTGCGCCCGCTCGCCCGAGCGCAGCACGTCCATCACCGCGTTCTCCACCAGCACCGGCACGAAGTCGCGCACGTGCGCGGCCTGGTACCGGCCCAGCTCCGCGAGCACCTGCTCACGGACGTCCTCCACCGGCACGTCTGGGAAGCGCGTGCTGACCCGCTCCACCACGACGTCGATCTCGCGGTCCTCGTCCTCGATCGCCATGGTCCGACGGTCCGGCCGCGCCCGTCCTGCGCGCAACCAACGGGGGATGAACGGGCGGTGTCGGGCCGCCGACCGCCGCTGACCGGCCCGGTCCCGGTGGCCGTGCCGGCGGGCCCTGGCGAGCCGGGCGGGACGGGGTGCGGGCCGGGGGTTCGCGTGTCAGGGTGGCCGCTCCGCTCCTTCAAGCCGCTGGAGGTACCCCCGCGTGGACGACCAGACCCTGATCGACGTCCCCCTCGACGACGCCGACCTCATCACGTCGATGCCGCCCGAGGAGTACCAGCTCGTGGAGGAGTGGGTGCTCTCCACGACGGAGGAGCTCTCCGCGCTGCGCGCCGGCCTCGTGGCGACGCTCGAGAGCCAGGGCGTCGCGTCGACCGGTCGGCTCTCGTCCACGCCGGACAAGCTCGTCCTCATCGCCTCGGAGCTCGCGACCAACGCGCTGCGCCACGGCCTGCCCCCGACGATCGTGCGCCTCGCCCGCAGCGGCGACCGGTTCCTCCTCGAGGTCGCCGACCACGACGTGTCCACCGAGCCCGTCTACGCCGGGCGCCGCATCCCCGGCGCAGGCGGCGTCGGCCTGCACATGGCCCGCCAGCTCTCGCTCGACGTCGGCTGGTACCGGACCGACGACGTCAAGACCGTCTGGGCGACGTTCACGGCCTGAGCGTCTGCTGACCCGACCCGACCCTGCGCGCGGGCGCTGACCGGTGCCGACGGGGGTGTGGCCGTCCGCCGAGCCGCGTCGTGAGAGAGTGCGCGCGTGCTCGTCGACGTCTTGCTGCTGCTCGCCCTGGTCACGGGGCTGCTGGCCGCAGTGCTCCTGCGCTCGGCCTACGTGGTGACGCAGGACCCGCGGCTGCGTCGTTCGCTCGCCGGCTGGGGCTGGCCCCTCGCACTGGTAGCGGTGGTCCTCGGGCTCGTCGTCGCGGCGCTCGACGGCGCCTGACGGGTGCCGGGGCGTCCACAGGTCAGCAGTGGGCCCCGTGGGGTTCGAACCCACAACCTACGGATTAAAAGTCCGCAGCTCTGCCGATTGAGCTAGAGGCCCTGGACGCTGGTGGCGTCCACGCACAGGCTACCCGCGCCCCGCCGTCGGCAGTCCCGACCGAGTTCGGCAGTCCCGACGCAGATCGGCACGTGCGACTGCCGAACGCGGCAGAACGTGCCGACCCCGGTAGCGGGTGCCGATCTCAGACCGCGACCCCCGGCGGGCGCGCACCCTATGCGGCGCTCCTCGACGTGTCACGCGCGGTCTTGCTCCGTGAGAAATTTGGTGAGAACCGGGCGTTTCGCTTGCGACGGTCGCGGGTTCTTGTTTCGGTGGAGAAGACCGAGGAGCCCGCGGGAGGGTGCACCGACGGCAGGTCACGCCGGCCAGGCGTGGGCCGCACGGACGTGTCCCGCAGGTTCCGCCCGGCGACGAGAGGAGCTCTCGTGCTTACCCTGACCGACAACGCCCGTACCGCTGTCCACGACCTGCAGACCCAGGCCGGCGTCCCCGAGGGAGGCGGTCTGCGGATCGCCGAGTCGGCGGACCAGGCGGGCAGCTTCGAGCTCGCGCTCGTCCCCGCCCCGCAGCCCGACGACACGGTCGTGGAGAACGGCGAGGCGAAGGTGTTCGTGGAGTCCGCCACGGCACCGACCCTCGCGAACCTCACGCTCGACACGGACCCGAACGCGCAGGGACCGGCGTTCGTCCTGACGCCGCAGGGCTGACGGGACGTTCCCGGCGCTCGCGCCGGACCATCTCGACGACGCGTCCTCCTCCTCCAGGCGCGTCCTCGGTCCCACGACGGGCCGCTCGCTCCGGCGGGCGGCCCGTCGTCGTGTCTCGACCGGCGTGCGAGGCCCGCTCGACCGGGGTGCGACCGGTACGCGAGGGTCAGGCGGCGGGCCCGACGATCCACGACCCGCCGAGCACGGCGGCGCCGACCGTCACGACGAGGAACACCCCGACCCAGAACAGGCCGGGCATCCGGGTGAGGCGCGCGAGGATGTCGGCGTCGGAGGTGCTCGCCCGGCCGCGCGACCGCTCGGACTGCAGCTCCAGTACCGGCCGCACGGCGCCCAGCAGCAGGAACCATGTCACGGCGTAGGCGACGGCGCTCTGCACGGGCGGCGTCGCCCACCAGGACACCCCGACGAGCGCGGCGCCGGTGACGAGCACGGACCAGAGCCCGAACCAGTTGCGGATCTGCAGCAGCATGAGGGCGAGCAGCACGACGAGCAGCCACAGCAGCCCGACGGCATACCCCTGGCGGAGCAGCGCGGCCGCCCCCAGGCCGATGAGGCCGGGGCCGACGTACCCCATGAACGGGGTGAGGACCATGCCGAACCCGCGCGGGCGCCCGGACGAGACGGTGAGCCCCGACGTGTCGGAGTGCAGGCGGATGCCCGCGAGCCGACGGCCCGTGAGCAGGGCCGCGATCGCGTGCGACGCCTCGTGCGCGATGGTCACGACGTGCCGGGCCACGCGCCACACGGGCGTGACGAGCACGACGACGAGCGCGAGGACGCCCATCGCGACGACCACGGCGGCCGCCGGGGGAGGGACGGGCGTCGTCGCGGCCTCCCACACCTGCCCGACGACGTCCCCCACGGACGCGGCGACGTCACCGCCCGCGGTGGAGGCGCCGTCGGGCGCTCCCGCGACCCCGCCGCGGGGGAGGGCGGGCAGGACGGTGAGGGCGTTCGCCAGGGCGTGCACGCGCGACATTCCACCACAGGGCCCTGTGCCCGAGGGTGCCGAGACGCACCTCACCCGGCCGCCCGTCGTCGGGCATGAGACACTGGACGTTCGAGGGCAGCGCGATCCCGCGCGCCCGGCGTCGTGGAGATCCCCCCGGATTGCGTGCGGCGGACCCCGACCTTGAGCCCCGAGAGGCCCATCACCTGTGACTTCCTTTGCCGACTTCGGCCTGCCCACCCCTGTCGTGCGCGAGCTCTCGCGCCAGGGCATCGACTCCCCGTTCCCCATCCAGACCGCCACGCTGCCCGACTCGCTGAAGGGCCGTGACGTCCTCGGCCGCGGCCGCACCGGCTCCGGCAAGACGCTCGCGTTCTCGCTGCCGACCGTCGCCCGCCTGTCGTGGGCGAAGTCGTCGCGCCACCCGCGCCGGCCCCGTGCGCTCGTGCTGTGCCCGACGCGCGAGCTCGCCAACCAGATCAACGCCACGATGGAGCCGGTCGCCAAGGCGCTCGGGCTCGTGACGACGACGATCTTCGGCGGCGTCGCGCAGTCGCGCCAGGTCGCCGCGCTCGACAAGGGCGCCGACATCGTCATCGCGTGCCCGGGCCGCCTGGAGGACCTCCTCAACCAGCGCCTGCTCACGCTCGACGGCATCGAGATCACCGTGCTCGACGAGGCCGACCACATGGCCGACCTCGGGTTCCTGCCCGGCGTGAAGCGCATCATGGACAAGACGCCGAAGCAGGGGCAGCGCATGCTGTTCTCCGCGACGCTGGACAACGGCGTCGACCAGCTGGTCAAGCGCTACCTCAGCAACCCGGTGCGCCACTCGGTGGACGACGCCGCGGCCGCACCCCCGCAGATGACGCACCACATCCTCGCGGTGCGCGACGCGGACGCGAAGAAGCAGATCGTGCACGAGCTCGCCTCGGGCACGGGCCGCCGCGTGCTGTTCATGCGCACCAAGCACCAGGCGAAGAAGCTCGCGAAGCAGCTCACCGCGGCGGGCGTGCCCGCCGTCGACCTGCACGGCAACCTCGGCCAGGGCGCGCGCGAGCGCAACCTCGAGGCGTTCTCGTCGGGCGCGGTCAAGGTGCTCGTCGCCACGGACATCGCGGCGCGCGGCATCCACGTCGACGACGTGGAGCTCGTCGTGCACGTCGACCCGCCGGCGGAGCACAAGGCGTACCTGCACCGCTCGGGCCGCACCGCCCGCGCCGGGTCGGAGGGCGTCGTCGTCACCGTCATGCTCCCGGAGCAGCGCGGCGACGTGCGCGACCTCACGCGCAAGGCGAAGATCACGGCCCAGCCGCAGCCGGTCGCCCCGGGCGACGCGACGATCAAGGGGCTCGTCGGCGAGGTCGCGGAGTACGTGCGCCCGTCCGACATCACGCCGCCGCAGACGCAGGCGAAGCGTGGCACGGGCTCGTCCAACGGCGGGTCGCGCGCGTCGCGCCGTGGCCGTGGCGGCCAGGGCGGCGCACGCCCGGCCGCGCAGCCCGCGGGCCAGGGCACGACGGCGCAGCGCGGCCAGGGCGGTCAGCGCCCGGCGCAGCGCCCGACGGGTGCGGGTCGCCCCGAGGGCGGCGCCCGGGACGGCCGCGGCACCGCGGGCACCGGGAACGGCGCGGCAGGCCAGGGCGGCGGCCGCCGTCGCGGTGGCCGTGGCCGCGCGCAGCGCCCCGCCGGCGGGTCGAGCACCGTCTACTCGACCTCCAGCCCGCGCTGACGCCCCCACGCTGAGGCAGGAGAGAGTCGCGGTCGAACCGGTTCGGCCGCGGCTCTTTCGTGCCCTCAGCGGGGTGGGGCGGGGCGGGAACACGGGAGCGGTCGGCGTGGTTGGGACCGTCGGAGGTGGACCATGACCAGCCAGACCCACGAAAACCAGCCCTACGAGGTCGTGAAGACCGACGACGAGTGGCGCGCCGAGCTGTCCCCGCAGGAGTACGCCGTGCTGCGGCAGGCTGGGACCGAGCGCGCGTGGACGGGCGAGCTGCTCGACGAGAAGCGCGTCGGCGTCTACGCGTGTCGGGCGTGCGGGAACGAGCTGTTCCGTTCGGACACGAAGTTCGACTCGCACTGCGGGTGGCCGAGCTTCTTCAGCCCGCTCGCGGGCGACCGCGTCGAGCTGCTCACCGACCGCAGCCACGGCATGGTGCGCACCGAGGTGCGCTGCGCACGCTGCGGCTCGCACCTGGGCCACGTGTTCGACGACGCGCCCCAGACTCCGACGGGCGACCGGTTCTGCATGAACTCGGTCAGCCTGACGTTCGAGGCCGACGAGCGGTAGCCGACCGGGCGCGGGCGCCCGCGTCCACCGCGCACGCGAGCGCCACGCCCACCAGATAGCAGACCAGGTCCCGCACCGCGAACGTGCTGCCCAGCAGCCACGCCGCGGGCGGGACCGCGTCGTTCACGGCGGCGGCGACGCCCGTCGCCTGGAGCGCCTCGACCGCCCAGCACCACCCCAGCGCGACGGCGCCCGCCACGAGCGGGCGCACGCGCGGCGCCACGAGGACCACGAGGACGAAGGTCGCGACGGCGTAGAGCACGTCGCCGCCGACGTCGCCCCACGGGTCGGGGACACGCGTCGCGACGACGAGTCCCGCCACCACGACGAGCGCGAGGACGAGCGCGACGACGGGCCGCCGTCGGACCCGGGCCACCCCGCGGCCGCGCGGGGCGTCGTGGGGCGGGCGGGCGCCGTCGGGCACGGTCATGCCGCGCCGGGGGCCAGGGTCACCGGTTGGCGGCCCAGCGCACGACGTCCTCGGAGTACCGGTGCAGGAGCGTCGCGAGCGTCGCGACGTCGCGCTGGTCCCAGCCCTCCAGCGCCTCGGTGATCGACGTGACCCGCCCGCTGTGCGCCGCGTGGAGCCGCGCCTCGCCGTCGGGCGTCAGGGTGATGAGCTGCCCGCGCGAGTCGTCGGGGTCGACCTCGCGCGCGACGAGGCCGAGGTCGTGCAGGCGGCTGAGCTGGCGGGAGATCGTCGCGCGCCCCACGCCGAACTGCGCCGCGAGCTCCGAGCCGCGGACGCCGGGGTGGTCGGCGATGTGGGCGAGCAGCGGGTAGGCGCTCGCCTCCAGGTCGGGATGGATCCGGCGGGCCATGCCCGTGGCGACCGCGCCGGCGCGGCGCAGCAGGATCCGCAGCTCGCGTTCGAGGTCGACGTACGCGTCGTCGTCGACGTGCGCGGTGTCGGGAGCGGGGCGGGCCGGAGCGGTCTCGGGGGGCACAGGGCCATCATGGCGCGAAGGGCACGGCCCGGTCACCTTCCTCCCCGGAACCTCACCCGCACGGGGCGACGGGAGCTCCCCGCGCACGACCGAGGGGGTGGTCCCGGACAGTCCGGGACCACCCCCTCGGGGTGTGTCGGCGGTGCCCCCGTGCGGCGGGGACGCCGACGTCAGCGCGACCGGCGCGCGGTCGCCTCGTCGTCGACCACGCCCGCGGGCTCATAGGCGCCGAGCAGCGTGGACTCCGTCTCCTCCGCGAGGGTCACGCGACCGGGGGTCGCGTCGACGGGGGCGTCCGCGCCGAGCAGGGCCGCCTCCTTCTCGAGGCGCTCCTGGAGGCCGGTCTTGGTGCCGAGCGGCACCTCCTTGAGGAACGACACGGCGATGAGCGCGACGAGCGCGAGCGGCACCGCGACGAGGAAGATCTCGGCGATCCCGTCGCCGTAGGACTTCTCGACGAGGTCCTTGATCGGCGCGGGCAGGGTCGAGACGTCGGGCACGGCGTTGCCGCCGCCCATCGACCCGGCCGGCACGCCGAGCTGGGTGAGGCCGTCCTGGATCGACGTCGTGACCTTGTTCGCGAGCACCGCGCCGAGCACGGACACGCCGATCGCGCCGCCGAGGCTGCGGAAGAACGCGACGGTCGAGGTCCCGGCCCCCATCTCCTCCACGGCGAGCGTGTTCTGCACGGCGAGCACGAGGTTCTGCATGAGCATGCCCATGCTCACGCCGAGGAAGAACAGGTAGACGCTGATCAGCGTGAAGCTCGTGTGGTAGTCGATCGTCGACAGCGCGAAGAGCGACGCGACGAGGACCGCACCACCGGTGACCATGAACGCCTTGTAGCGGCCGTAGCGCGTGATGAGCTGGCCGAACAGGGTCGACGCGACGAACGTGCCGACGATCATCGGGATCGTGAGGAGGCCGGACTCGGTCGGCGTCTTGCCGCGCGCGACCTGCATGTACTGGCTGAGGAACACGGCGGTCCCGAACATCGCGACGCCGACCGCGACGGACGCGACGACCGCGAGGACGAACGTGCGGTTCTTGAACAGGTGCAGCGGGATGAGCGGCTCGGGCGTGACGCGCTCGACGAGCACGGCACCGACGAGCGCGACGACCGCGCCGCCGACCATCGCGAAGGTCTGCCACGAGAGCCACTCGAAGTTCTGCCCGGCGAACGTCACCCACAGCAGGAGCGAGGACACGCCGGCGCTGATGAGGATCGCGCCCCAGTAGTCGATCCGGACGACGCGGCGCGCGACCCTCGGCAGGTGCAGCGTGCGCTGGAGGACGACGATCGCGGCGATGGCGAACGGCAGGCCGACGAAGAAGTTGAGGCGCCAGCTCACGGCGTCGGTGAGGACGCCGCCGAGGAGCGGCCCGCCGATCTGGCTGACGGCCATGATGCCGCCCATGAGGCCCATGAACTTGCCGCGCTCGCGCGGCGAGATGATGTCGGTGATGAGCACCGTGGCGAGCGCCATGAGGCCACCGGCGCCGATGCCCTGGAACGCGCGCAGCGCGATGAGGGTGCCGACGTTCTGCGAGAGCCCCGCGAGCGCGGAGGACACGACCGCGACGACGAGCGCGATCTGGATGAGGACCTTGCGGTTGGTGAGGTCGGCGAGCTTGCCCCAGATGGGGGTCGAGATCGTCATGGCGAGGAGGGTCGAGGTGACGACCCACGTGTACGACGACTGCGAGCCGTCGAGGTCGCTGACGATCTTCGGGAGGGAGCTCGAGACGATCGAGCTCGCGAGGATCGCGACGAACATGCCGAGGAGGATCCCGGAGAGGGACTCCATGACCTCGCGGCGGGTCATCGGTGCGGGGGCTCCGGCGCTGCCGGGCGGTGCGGTGCGTTCTGCGGGGGTGCTGGTCATCAGGCGCTGGGTTCCTTGCTCACGAGGCCGGGGCGGGGCGCACGTGTCGGGGGGCGGTGTCAGGTGGTCGTGGGCCGGTCCGCGGTGCGGCCGGTGGTCGGGGCGCGGGCCCGACGGCGCAGGGCCGCCGGGCGCCGTCGGTCACCCGGCGGTGCGGGGGGAGTCGTGGACCGCGACGACCGCCGCGGCGACGCGCTCGATGTGGCGCGTGGCCTCGACGATCTCCTCGTCGCCCCAGTCCGCGAACGTCGTCGCGGCGAGGACGTCGATGTGCTCGTACGCCCGCACCAGGAGCGCGCGGCCCGCCTCGGTGAGCTCGACGGTCCGGGCCCGCCGGTCGTCGTCGTCCACCGTGCGGCGCACGAGGCCCGCGTCGACCAGGTGGCTCACCTGGCGGCTCGCGACGGAGAGGTCGACCCGGAGCTTCGCCGCGACGTCCCCGAGCTGGACGGGGCCGCAGTGCTGGAGCATCCGGAGCAGGCCGAACGACGCCCGCGGCATGTCGAGGTCGCGGGCGATCCGGACGGCGGACTCCCGCTGGGCGCGCGCCAGGTCGTCGAGCGCGCGGACGAGTCCCGCCGCGGGGGACGGGTCGGGGGTGAGTCCGGGGTGCGCGACGTCGGTCGCGGGAAGGGCGGTCACAGGCACAGGCACTCCTTGGTTGCTGCAGGCAAGCATACTCCGCGAAGTTGCTTTCAGCAACCATTGTGTGGGGCAAGGAATTCCCGGCAGGCAGAGCTGGTGGCGGGAACGACGGAGCCCGGGCCCTTCCCTCGTCCTGGCGGCGAGGGGAGGGCCGGGCTCGGTGACGACCCAGAGGTGGCCGTCAGTGCGCGGAGCGGCCCGAGGGCTGCTCGCCCATGTCCTCCAGCTCGACGCCCTTCGTCTCGGGGACCTTCGCGAGGACGAAGACGAAGGACAGCGCCGCGAAGACGGCGAACGCGGTGTACGGGACGGAGGCGCCGAACGTGTCGAGGGCGGGCTTGAAGGCGATCGTGACGGTGAAGTTGGCGAGCCACTGAGCCATCGCCGCGACGCCGAGCGCGGCGGCACGGATGCGGTTCGGGAACATCTCGCCGAGCAGGACCCAGACCAGCGGCCCCCAGGAGGCGCCGAAGAACACGACGAAGGCGTTCGCCGCGACCAGGGCGATGGGTCCCCAGGGGTCGGGCAGCGAGATGTTGTCGCCGCTGCCGCTCGACTGGGTGAACGCGAACGCCATCACGGCGAGCGAGACGGTCATGCCCGCGGAGCCGACGAGGAGGATCGGCCGTCGGCCCACCCTGTCGACCAGGACGATGGCGACGAACGTCACCGCCACGTTGGTCACGGCGGTGATCGTGGAGAACAGGAACGACTGGCTCTCGTCGAAGCCGACGGTCTGCCACAACGTCGTGGAGTAGTAGAAGATCGCGTTGATGCCGACGAACTGCTGGAACACCGAGAGCAGGATGCCGACCCACACGATCGGCTTGAGGCCGAACGTCGACCCCCGGAGCGTGCCCTCCTGCGCGTTCTTCTCGTCGACGGCGATCGAGCGGTGGATCTGCGCGATGCGGTCGTCGACGTCCTCGTCCGGTCCGAGCACGGACTCGAGCACGGCGCGCGCCTCGTCGTCCCGGCCCTTCGCCACCAGGTATCGGGGCGACTCGGGGATGCGCAGGGCGAGGATGCCGTAGACCGCAGCGGGGACGACGCAGACGAGGAACATCCAGCGCCACGCCTCCCACCCGAGCCACAGCTCGTTGGACGCCCCGCCCGCGGTCTCCGCGAGGAGCTGGTCGGAGAGCAGCGCCGCGAAGATGCCGATGGTGATGGCGAGCTGCTGGAGCGAGCCCATGCGGCCGCGGAGGCGGGCCGGCGCGATCTCCGCGATGTACGCGGGCGCGATGACCGAGGCGATACCGATGCCGACGCCCGCCATGAACCGCCAGATGGCCAGGTCGAAGGCCGACCACGCGATCGCCGAGAGGATCGAGGAGACGAAGAACAGGACTGCGCCGAACACCATGACGCGCGTGCGGCCCCACCGGTCGGCGAGACGGCCGCCCGACCACGCGCCGAGCGCGCAGCCGAGGAGAGCGATCGCGACGACGAGGCCCGTCACCGCGGAGTCGAGGTCGAACTGGCCCTCGATCGCCGCGACGGCGCCGTTGATGACCGAGCTGTCGAACCCGAAGAGGAAGCCGCCGACCGCGGCGGCGACGGCGAGACCGATCGCCTTCCGGTGGGCGCTCCGCTCGCTCACGGTCCTCTGACCTGCTGCGCCGCTGCTCGACATCTCGCCCTCCGCTCCGTCCCGGAGCCGGTGGCAGCTCCTGTCGTCCTTCTGTCGTCACTGTAGGGCGGGGTCCCGACCGTGGCGCGGTGAACGGGGTGGGGCCCCGAGCGGCGCCCGGAGGCTGCGGGCGTCCCGGCGCCGGGTGGAGACTGGGCGGGTGCCAGACGACGTCCCCACCCCCGGAGCCCGGCCCGACCCCGGTCGGTCCGACCGCACGCAGCGACCCCGCCGCCCTGCCATGCTCGACCCGCGCGACGCCGACGAGCTGCCCGGCGAGCTCGACCCCGCGCTCCGCGACCGGGTCGCGCACACCACCGCGCACGCGATCGTGCACCGCGCCCGCGACACGGAGGACCCGGAGGTCGTCGAGCGGCTCGTCCACCTCGTCGAGACCGAGGGCCTCGACGTCGTCGCCGGCCTGTGGTCCGACGCCGCGCCCAACTCCCTGCCGGGGGCGCTGTGGCGGCTCTACGTGCTGCGCGAGTGGGTGCGTCGCGACCCGCAGACCGTCACCCTCCGCTACCGGCTCGGGGTCGACGCCGCGCCCGTCCACGAGGCGATCGCGGGCGTGCCCCGGCCGCCGGGGCCGCAGGACGTGCGCGACCTCGCCGACGCGGTGCTGTCCGGCGTCTTCACGGGCGACCTCGCCGTCGCGCTCGAGCGCGCGGGATCGTTCTGCCGCATCCTCGCCACCGGCGCCGCGTTCGACGCCGACGCGCGCGAGGTCGCCGACCCCGACGGCGCCCTGCGCACGACCCGGGGCGCGGGCTCGCTGCTGCGGACCGCCCAGGAGCTCGAGCGCGCCGCCGAGCTCTGGCGCGCCGACCGCCTCGACTGAGCGCGCGCTCCTCCACGCTGGCGGGGGCCCCGGTCGTCGCCGAGCAGGCGAACCTGGCGCGTCCGTGCCATGTCACGAGCCGAGACCGCCTGCTCGGCCGACCGAAACCTCCTGGTCGGGCCCGTCGGGACCTCGCGGGCGCGGAGGGTGCGGGATCCGCCGTCGGCCTGCACGGCGGGCGGGGGCGGTCTCGCGGAGCGCGAACACGGGTACCCCGACCGGGGTGCGGCACGTACGATGGATCTCGACGCCGGGCCGCGGTAGCCCCGGGCTCCACACTCAGCCGCTACGAGCGGCCACGCGCCGAGAGGCGCTCCCGGTCCGGCGTCACTAACTTCCCCCTCGCGGCCACCGTGCGCCGCCTCTCGTGCGGTGCGCGGGCGCGGTGGCCGCACCGGCGAAGACGCCGGGCGCAGGCTGTGGGCGTCCTGAGCATCCGGGACCTTGGACCCGACGATTCCAGCATCGCTCCGCGCGTCGGCTACATTTGACGAGAGTTCGACGTGCGTTCACCGAGAGATCATCCGACCAGAGATCGTGACCACCCCGACCGTCCGGTTCCCCCGGCGGCCGAGCGGCCCTCGCGGCCGACGCCAGCTCAGACCCCTACCCCGCGTCCCTTCCGGAGCCCCCCGTGCGCCTGCGCCTGACACCGCGCGACACCTCGTTCTTCGACCTCCTCGCCGCCTCGGCGCAGCACCTGGTCACAGGGTCCACGCTCCTCGCGGAGCTGCTGGGGGCGGACCGCCCCACGCGCAAGCAGCTCGCGAAGCAGCTGAGCGAGACCGAGCACCTCGCGGACGACGCGACGCACTCGATCATGCGACGCCTCAACCAGACGTTCGTCACGCCGTTCGACCGGGACGACATCTACGCCCTCGCGTCGGCGCTCGACGACTGCATGGACTACATGGAGGAGGCGGCCGACCTCATCGTCCTCTACAAGGTCGACGAGCTCCCGGCCCGCGTGTCCGAGCAGGTCCAGGTGCTCCAGCGAGCGTCGGAGCTGACGGCCGAGGCGATGCCGCGGCTGCGCTCGATGGACGACCTCCCCGAGTACTGGGTCGAGGTCAACCGCCTGGAGAACCAGGCGGACAAGGTCCACCGCAAGCTGCTCGCCGAGCTCTTCGACGACGTGTCCGACCCAGTCCTCCTCATGAAGCTCAAGGAGATCGTGGAGGTCCTCGAGCAGGCGGCCGACGCCTTCGAGAAGGTCGCCAACACGGTCGAGACCATCGCCCTCAAGGAGTCCTGAGCCCCGTGGAGGCAGTGCTCGTCGTCGTCGTCGTGGCCTTCGCCCTGGCGTTCGACTACACCAACGGGTTCCACGACGCCGCGAACGCCATCGCGACCTCGGTGTCGACCCGGGCCCTCACACCGCGCGCGGCGCTCCTCATGGCGGCGGTGTTCAACCTCATCGGCGCGCTGCTCGGCACGGCCGTGGCGCAGACCATCGCGGAGGACATCGTCGCCGTCGGCGACGTGCCACCCCACCAGGGTCTCGTCATCGTCCTGTGCGGGCTGGTCGGCGCGATCACGTGGAACCTCATCACGTGGTGGCTGGGCCTGCCGTCGTCGTCGACGCACGCGATCATCGGCGGCCTCGCGGGCGTCGGCCTCGCGTCCGGGATCACGGTGCACTGGGACGCGATCCTCGACAAGGTCGTGCTCCCCATGATCTTCTCGCCGCTGATCGGCTTCGGCCTCGCGTTCGCGCTCATGGTCCTGCTGCTCTGGGTGTTCCGGAACGCGGCGCCCGCCCGGGCGTTCCGCCGGTTCCGGATCGCGCAGACGGCCTCCGCCGCCGCGATGGCGCTGGGCCACGGTCTGCAGGACGCGCAGAAAACGATGGGCGTCATCGTGCTCGCCCTCGTGGCGGGCGGGTTCCAGGACGACAACACGATCCCGCTGTGGGTCAAGCTGTCGGCCGCGACGGCGATCTCGCTCGGCACCTACGCGGGCGGCTGGCGCATCATGCGCACGCTCGGCCGCAAGATCATCGAGCTCGACCCGGCCCGCGGCTTCGTCGCCGAGTCGGTGTCCGCCGTCGTGCTCTACGCCAACGCGTTCATCTTCCACGCGCCCGTCTCGACGACGCACACCATCACCTCGGCGATCATGGGCGTCGGCGCGACCAAGCGCCTGTCCGCGGTGCGCTGGGGCGTCGCCAAGAACATCGGCGCCGCGTGGGTCCTGACGATCCCTGCCGCCGCGCTCGTCGCGGCCGTCGTCTACTGGATCCTCAGCCCGATCCTGCTCTGAACCGCCGGCGACGCCGGTCCCCGCACGACGACGGCGCCCCGTCGGAGGGCTCTCGCCCACCGACGGGGCGCCGTCGTGCGTCCGGACGTCGCCCGGGCGGTGACGTCGGCCCGGTCTCAGTGCAGCGGCGGGGCGACCTTCTCCGCCGCGACGACACGCGGGCCCTTGGGCGTGCGTGCCACGTGGGCCACGATCATCTCGCCGGGCTCGAGGAACGGGTCGTGCGCGGGCAGGGCGTTCGCGACCGGCCGGCGCGAGTGCTGGCCGAGGACGTCGAGCACCGTGGGCAGCACCGGCCGGTGCGTGCACAGCACCGACGACCGCTCCGCCTCGAGCAGCTCCCGGACCGTCCGCGCGACGCGCGCGGGGGACCGCTCGTGCTGCGCCTCGGTGAGGTGGTCGATGCTGACCGTGGCGAGCCCCGAGGCGGTCGCGTACGGCGCGATCGTCTGGGCGCAGCGGTCCCAGCGGCTCGTGACGATCGTCTCGACGCCGTAGGCCGCGAGTACCGGCACGAGCGCGACCCCCTGGGCGTGGCCAGCGGGCGTGAGCGGACGGTCCTGCTCGTCGCCGTGCCACGCCGACCGCGCCACGGCCTTGCCGTGGCGCGCGATGACGACGACGTGCGTCGCGAGGCGGCCCTCGTCGCGCTCGCGCACGAGCGCCTCGAGCGGCGCCCGGTCGGCCTGCCGCGTGAGGCGCCGCGCGGCGTCGTCCGCGGAGAGCCACGCGGCGCGGTCGATCTCCTGGGGCGACACCGGCGGGACGGGGGCGCGCGCGGCGAGCGCGCCGGCGTCGGACCGGCTCGACGCCCTGCGGGCGGCCCAGTAGTGCACGCGCTTCACACGGCCCTCGGGCGTGAGGTACTGCAGCCCCGGGAGCGGGACGCCCAGCACGACCGGCTTGCCCGTCTCCTCGGCGACCTCGCGCGCCGCGGCCGCCTGGAACGTCTCGCCCGGGTCGAGCTTGCCCTTGGGCCACGACCAGTCGTCGTAGCGCGGCCGGTGGACGAGGCGCACCTGCAGCTCGTCGTCGCGCACGCGCCACACGAGGGCACCGGCCGACTCGATGACGGGCGCGTGCGACACGTGCGTCGGGCCGAGCGTGTCCACGAGCGGCACGCCGCCGCGGAGCGCGGAGGACGGCACTCCCATCCGCTACCGCCTCCCGACGAGCCGGCGGCGCTGTCGCTGGACGAGGCTGGCCTGGAGGTCGACGAGCGGCGAGCCGTCGGGCGCGGTGTCGGGGCGGTGCCACGTGCCGTCGGCGTCGAGGTGCCACGACGCGGTGCGCTCGGACATCGACGCGTCGAGCAGGTCGAGCAGCTCCATCACCTGGTCGGGGTCGGTGATGCGCACGAGCGCCTCGACGCGGCGGTCGAGGTTGCGGTGCATGAGGTCGGCCGACCCGATGAACATCTCCGGGCCGCTCTCCGGCCCCTCACCGATGGCGGGGCCGGCGGAGTTGGCGAACGCGTAGATGCGCGAGTGCTCGAGGAAGCGCCCGAGGATCGAGCGCACGCGGATGTTCTCGCTCAGCCCGGGCACGCCCGGGCGGACGGCGCAGATGCCGCGCACCACGAGGTCGACCTTCACGCCCGCCTGCGACGCGCGGTAGAGCGCGTCCAGCGTCGTCTCGTCGACGACGGAGTTGACCTTGATCTTGACCCACGCCTCGTGGCCCTCGCGCGCGGCGACCGCCTCGCGGTCGATCCGCTCGACGAGGCCGGAGCGTACGGTGCGGGGTGCGACGAGCAGGCGGTGGAACCGCGACTGCGGCGCGTACCCGGAGAGCTGGTTGAACAGGCGCGTGAGGTCCTGCCCGACGTCGGGGTCGCACGTGAGCAGGCCGTGGTCGGTGTAGAGGCGGGCCGTCTTCGGGTGGTAGTTCCCGGTGCCGACGTGGCAGTAGCGGCGCAGGCCGTCCGACTCCTGGCGCACGACGAGCGAGAGCTTGCAGTGCGTCTTGAGCCCGACGATCCCGTACACGACGTGCACGCCCGCCTGCTCGAGCTTGCGCGCCCACGAGATGTTGGCCTGCTCGTCGAACCGGGCCTTGATCTCGACGAGCGCGAGCACCTGCTTGCCCGCCTCGGCCGCGTCGATGAGCGCGTCGACGATCGGCGAGTCGCCCGACGTCCGGTACAGCGTCTGCTTGATCGCGAGCACCGCCGGGTCGGCCGCCGCCTGCTCGAGGAACGTCTGCACCGACGTCGAGAACGAGTCGTACGGGTGGTGCAGCAGGACGTCGCGTTCGCGGATCGCGGCGAACACGTCCGTCGGGGACGAGCTCTCCACCTCGGCGAGGAGGCGGTGCGTCGTCGGGACGAACGGCGGGAAGTGCAGGTCGGCACGGTCGAGGTCGGCGATGAGGTTGAGGCCCGTGAGGTCGAGCGGCAGCGGGATCTCGTACACCTCCTCCTCGACGACGCCGAGCTCGCGCACCAGCAGCGCGCGGATGCGCGGGCTGATGCCCGGCGTGAGCTCGAGGCGCACGGGCGGACCGAACCGGCGGCGCAGCAGCTCCTTCTCCATCGCCTGGAGCAGGTTCTCCGCGTCGTCCTCCTCGACCTCGACGTCCTCGTTGCGCGTGACGCGGAACAGGTGGTGCTCGCGCACCTCCATGCCGGGGAAGAGGTGGTCGAGGTGCTGGGCGATGACCTCCTCGATCGGCACGAACGACGTCGGCCCGCGGTCGGGCGACGCCGTCTGCGACGTCGGCGCGCTCGGGCGGCCACGCGCGTCCACGGCGATGAACCGCGGCAGCAGCGGCGGCACCTTGACGCGCGCGAAGTGCTCCTTGCCCGTCGTCGGGTTCGCGACCACGACCGCGAGGTTGAGCGAGAGCCCCGAGATGTACGGGAACGGGTGCGCCGGGTCGACGGCGAGCGGCGTGAGCACGGGGAAGATCTGCTTGCGGAAGAACTTGTGCAGGCGCTCCTGCTCGCGCGTCTCCAGCTCGTCCCAGTGGACGAGCGTGATGCCCTCGGCGGCGAGCGCCGGCTGGACCTCGTCGGCGAAGACCCGCGCGTGCCGCGCCATGAGCTCGTGCGCGCGCTCGCTGATCGCGTCGAGCACCTGACGCGGCGACAGCCCCGAGGCGGCCGTGACCGCGATGCCCGTCGCCATGCGGCGCTTGAGGCCGGCGACCCGGACCATGAAGAACTCGTCCAGGTTCGACGCGAAGATCGCAAGGAACCGCACGCGCTCCAGGAGCGGCTGGCTCGGGTCCTCCGCGAGCTCGAGCACGCGCTGGTTGAACGCGAGCCAGCTCAGCTCGCGGTCGGCGAACCGGTCGTCGGGCAGCGGACCGAGGTCGAGCTCCGCACCGACCGGTTCGATCTCCGGCTCCTCGGCGATGTGCTCCGCGATGTGCGCGGCGAGGTCCGGGTCGAGGGTGCGCTGCGTGGACGTGTCGGTCATGGGTTCATGGTGGCACCAGTTGATGAACGGTGCGTGACGCGGGTCACCGTTCGGCCGGTGCGGGGGTCAGCGGGCGGGCCGGGCGTACTGCACGTGCACGGCGCGCCGCACGAACCCCGCCCGCTCGTACGTCCGCACCGCGGGGACGTTGTCGCCGTCCACGTAGAGCACGGCCGTGCGTGCCCCGCGCTCCGCGAGGTGCGCGAGCCCGACGGCGGTCAGCAGCCGCCCGAGCCCCTCGCCCTGGGCGGACGGGACCACACCGACGACGTAGATCTCGCCCTCGCGCGCGGCGTCCGGCTGGCCCGTCGGGATCTTGGTCCACACGAACCCGACGAGCTCGGGCGCGCCGTCGCCGGGCGCCGGGTCGCGCTCGAGGAGCAGGAGGCCCGCGGCGTCGAACCAGTCCTCGCGCATCCGCGCACGCAGGTCGTCGGCCGTGAGCCGCCCCTGCTCCGGGTGGTGCGCGAACGCGAGCGCGTTCGCCCGGACCCAGGCCGCGTCGTCGTCCCCGGGCACGAACGCGCGCAGCCGCAGACCCGCCGGGACGGCGGGGCGCGGGTGCTCCGCCGGGCCGCCCAGCGGGCGCTCGAGCACGAGCAGCTCCCGCACGACGCCGTACCCCGCCCGCGCGGCGAGGCCCTGCGCCGCGGGCAGGTCGCCGTGGGCCCACACGCGCAGCGGCGCGACGTCCCTGCCGGGGGAGGGGGCCGGTGCGGGGGCGCCGTCCGTCGGGCCCTCGTCCGGGGTGCCCGCGTCCGCGGCGCGCTCGGACGGGCGCGGCTCGACGGCGCGGTCCGCGGCGCTCCCGAGGAGGTGGAAGCCGAGGCCGTGGCGACGGTGCGCCGGGCGCACGACGAGCTCGGCGCTCGGCGCGTCCCCGCGCTTGTCCACCTGCGCGTAGCCGGCGAGCTCGCCCCCACGCCACGTGAGGAGGTGCACGACGTCGTCGGTCGCCTCGCGCAGGTTGAGCAGCGGCTGCTCGGAGAGGGGCGCGACGCCGTCCTCCCGCTCCGCCGCCGCGGCGAGGTCGTAAACCTGCGCGATCTCGACGTCGTCGATGAGCGGCCCGGTGTGCCAGAGGATCGCGGTCTCCACCGGTCCATCTTGCCCCCGGCGTCCGCGCACGACCGAACGCGCGCCGCCCGCGCCCGCGGAGCGCCGTCGTGGTGGCGGGAAGGTTCCGCGAGGGCGGGCCGTTGTCCCGGACGTGAGCGAGCGGACCCACGGGCGAGAGACGGCGGCACCGGGCACGGCGGGCACGGACCCGCTCGGTCCGGGCGGAGTCGTGCACGACGTCGTGGTCGTCGGTGCGGGCCAGGCCGGGCTGTCGGCGGCGTACCACCTGCGGCGCGCCGGGCTCGACCCGGTCGTGCTCGACGGCGGTCGCGGCCCGGGCGGCGCGTGGCAGGACCGCTGGGACGCGCTGACGATGGCCGAGACGCACGCCGTGCACGACCTCCCGGGCGTCCCGCTCCCGGCCGGCGACCCGGACGAGCGCGCGAACGTCGCCGTCCCGCGCTACTACGCGGCGTACGAGCGCGAGAACGACCTGCGCGTGGTGCGGCCCGTCACGGTGCACGACGTGCGCGACGACCCCGGCGACCCCACGCTCCTGCGGGTCCGCGCGACGGTCGGCGCCGGGCCGGACGCGCGCGACGTCGTCGTCCGCACGCGCACGCTCGTCAACGCGACCGGCACGTGGACCCGCCCGTTCTGGCCGCGCTACCCCGGGATGGAGACGTTCCGCGGTCGCCAGCTCCACACGCACGACTTCCGCGCCGCCGAGGACTTCGCGGGGCAGCACGTCGTGGTCGTCGGCGGCGGGGCGTCCGCGACACAGCTCCTGCTCCAGATCGCGCCGCACGCGTCGGGCACGACGTGGGTGACGCGCCGCGCGCCCGTGTGGGTCGAGGAGGAGTTCTCGCCGGAGCTGGGCCGGGCCGCCGTCGCGCGCGTCGCCGAGCGGACGGCCGCGGGCCTGCCGCCCGGGAGCGTCGTCTCGGTCACGGGGCTGCCGCTCACGCCCCGGTACCGCGCGGGGATCGCGAACGGGGTGCTGCGGCGTCGGCCGATGTTCGCGCGCGTCACGGCGACCGGCGTCGAGTGGGCTCCCGGCGCGAACGACGACGGGCTCCTGCACCAGCCCGCCGACGTCATCCTCTGGGCCACCGGGTTCCGCGCCGCGCTCGACCACCTCGCGCCCCTCGGCCTGCGTGCGCCCGGCGGCGGGATCGTGCTCGACGGCACGACGGCGGCGAGCGACCCGCGCGTCCAGCTCGTCGGCTACGGGCCCAGCGCCTCCACGATCGGGGCCAACCGGGCGGGGCGCGGGGCGGCGCGCGGCGTGCTGCGGGCGCTCGGCCGACGGCCCGAGCGCGGCCCCGCGGCAGGATCTCGGCGACCGGTGGCGGTGTGAGGGCTCGTCAGCGCCCGCCGTCGAGCCCTAGCGTGCACCCGTGAGCACCGAGTCCTCCCCGGCCCCCGACCCGTCCGCCGGCCGCGAGCCCGCCCCGGTCGCGGTCGACGCGCCTGCCCTGCCGACGCAGCGCCGCACCCTGACGACCCTCGTCGCGACGCAGGTGCTGTCCGGCGTCGGGGTCGCGAGCGGCATCGCCGTCGCGCCGCTCGTGGCCTCGGCGCTGTCCGGGTCCGACGCGATCGCGGGGCTCACGTCGACGTCCGGCGTCGTCGGCGCGGCTCTCGTCGCGCTGCCGCTCGCCCAGGTCGCGGGTCGGCGCGGCCGACGGCCGTCGCTCCTGCTCGGCTTCGGCCTCGCGACCGCCGGCGCCCTCCTCGCGACGGTGGCCGTCCTGCTGGGCTCGTGGCCGCTGCTCGTCGTGGCGATGCTGCTCTTCGGCTCCGGCACGGCCGCCGGTCTCGCCTCCCGCTTCGCCGCGACGGACCTCGCGACCCCGCAGCGCCGGGCCCGCGACCTGTCCGTGGTGGTGTGGGCGACGACCGTCGGGTCCGTCGTCGGGCCGACGCTCGCGGGCGTCGCCGACCGGGTCGCCGGACCGGCCCTGCGCCTCGGGGACGCGCACGCCGAGCACGGGAGCGCCGCGGGGAGCACCGCGCCGAGCGCGGCCCCGTTCGTGCTCGCGACGCTCGCGTTCGCCCTCGCGGCGACCGTCGTCGCGGTGTGGCTGCGCCCGGACCCGCTGCTCGCGTCGCACGCGCCGTCGGGGGCGGGTGCGGCGGGGACTGTCGCGGAGGGTTCCGGCGCGACGGGTTCGGGTGCGGCGGGCTCCGGTGCGGCGGGTGGCGACGGGGGTGCGCCGGGCGCGGGTGGAGCGCCGGGCCCGGCGTCGTGGCGCGACGGCCTGCGCGCCGGCTGGGCCGTCGTCGCGGCCAGCCCCACGGCGCGCCTCGCGCTCGGCGCGATCGTGCTGAGCCACCTCGTCATGGTCGGCCTCATGTCCATGACCCCGGTCCACATGAACCACGGCGGCGCGACGCTCCAGGTCGTGGGGCTCGTGATCAGCGCCCACATCGCGGGCATGTACGCGCTGAGCCCCGTCGTCGGGTGGCTCGCGGACCGGCTCGGGCACGCGCGCGTGCTGTACGCCGGGGGCGCGCTGCTCCTCGCGGCGGCGGTCGTCGTGGCAGGCGCGCCGGGCGAGGACTCCGCGCGCCTCACGGTCGGCCTGGTGCTGCTGGGGCTCGGGTGGTCGTGCGGGCTCGTCGCCGGGTCGGCGCTGCTCGTCGACGCGACGCCCGGGCCGTCGCGCACCGCCGTGCAGGGCCTGTCGGACCTCGCGATGAACACGGGCGGCGCCGTCGGCGGCATCCTCGCGGGCGCGATCATCGGGTTCTCGTCGTACGGCGCGCTCGCGTGGGGAGCGGCGGCGCTCGTCGTCGTGTGCGCGGTCGTGGCGGCTCCGCTCGCGCGGCGGGCCGCGCTCCGCTGACGACCGCCGCCGAGATCGGCACCCGGGGGTGGGATCGGCGGTCGGGACCGCCGATCCGGTCTGCGGGTGCCGATCTCGCGGGGTGGGCGGCTGCGGGCAGGGTCAGGCGAGCACGGCCGGGAGCGCCGTGCGCTCGTCCCGGCGGACGGCGCCGACCTGCGCCGGGGTGAGGAACAGCGCCCGGGAGAGGTCGGCGCCGCGCGCGTCCGCGCCCCGCAGGTCGGCGCCGAGCAGGTCGACGGCGTCGAGCCGCGCCCCGCGCAGGTCGGCACCGAGGAGCAGCGCGCCCCGCAGGTCCGACGCCGTCAGGTCCCGCCCGCGGAGGTCCGCGCCGACGAGGTCCGCCCCCGGGCGCAGCCGACGACGCACCCCCGTGCCCGGAGCCCGGAGTGCCGGCGGGGCGTCGGGCGGGGCCGCTGCGCGGGCGGTGCCGTGCGGCGACGCGGCGTCGCGGCGGCCGTCCCGGTGCCGGCGGTCGCGCGCCTGCGAGCTGTCGCGCGCCGCGCCGCGGGCCGCGTCGCGCACGAGCGCGCTCGCGCGGTCGACCAGCGGGCCGACGGAACGACGGACGGCGCCGACGTCGAGCGCGAGCAGGTCCGCCGCGGCGAGGTCGGCGAGCGGTGCGGTGCGGTCGAGCGCCTGCCGGGCGTCGTCGTGCACGGCGGCGGACGCGGGGAGCGCGAGCACCTCCGCGAGGTACCAGAGCAGCTCCTGGAGCTGCGTGACCACGGGCAGGGCGGCGAACGCGTCGCGCGCGGCGGCGGGGTCGTCGCGCCAGGTCGCGCCGTCGTGCGCCGCCCGGACGGCGGCCGTCACGCGCTGGCCCGCGCCCAGGCAGTCGTAGGCGACGCAGCCGGGAAAACCGGACTCGGGCAGCCGGGCGTGGATGCCGCAGCCGAAGTCGGTGCGCAGGTTCGGGCAGGGCGTGCCGGCAGGCTTGTCGATCGCGAAGTCGGCGGACCGCACGAGGTGCAGGCCCACGCAGCACAGGCCCGTGCAGCGGGAGCAGTCGCTGCGCAGGTCGAGCTGCTCGACGAGGAGGGCGCGGCCGTCGGCCGCGGGGACGCGGGGCACGCCTCGACGCTACGCCGTCGCGGGGACGCCGGGCACGGGCATATCG
Source organism: Cellulosimicrobium sp. RS (assembly GCF_046159675.1). NCBI lineage: Bacteria > Bacillati > Actinomycetota > Actinomycetes > Micrococcales > Promicromonosporaceae > Cellulosimicrobium > Cellulosimicrobium sp. RS. The sequence goes on from NZ_JBJXVU010000003.1 coordinate 106,642, forward strand.
CCGTGCGCACCGGCCAGGCGGTCGGCGCACGAGAACGGGGCCGGTGCCGTCGTCGCGTGGACGACGGCACCGACCCCGTGGTCGACGAGCGGCGCGTCAGTCGTCCGAGGACGACGGCTTCTGCAGGCCCGCCGAGATGAGCTCCATCACCGACGAGTCCGCGAGGGTCGTGGCGTCGCCCACCGTCCGGTTCTCCGCGACGTCGCGCAGGAGGCGGCGCATGATCTTGCCGGACCGCGTCTTCGGGAGCTCGGGCACGACGAGGATGCGCTTCGGCTTGGCGATCGGGCCGATCTCCTTCGCGACGTGGTTGCGCAGCTCGGTCTGCACGGCCGCCGCGCCGTCGGCGTCGGACGCTCGGCCGGCGTGCTCGCCGCGCAGGATGACGAACGCGACGACGGCCTGGCCCGTGAGGTCGTCGCTCGCGCCGACGACCGCGGCCTCCGCGACGATCTCGTGGGAGACCAGCGCCGACTCGATCTCCGTGGTGGACAGGCGGTGCCCCGAGACGTTCATGACGTCGTCGACCCGGCCGAGCAGCCAGATGTCGCCGTCCTCGTCCTTCTTGGCGCCGTCGCCCGCGAAGTAGATGCCCGGGAAGCGCGACCAGTACGTGTCCTTGAAGCGCTCGAGGTCGCCCCAGATGCCGCGGAGCATCGACGGCCACGGCTCGGACAGCACGAGGTACCCACCGCCGCCGTTCGGTACGGAGCGCGCCTCGTCGTCGACGACGTCCGCCACGATGCCCGGCAGGGGCACCTGGGCGGAGCCCGGCTTGGCCGCCGTGACGCCCGGCAGCGGCGAGATCATGATCGCGCCCGTCTCCGTCTGCCACCACGTGTCGACGATGGGCGTGCGGTCGCCGCCGATGACGCGGCGGTACCACATCCAGGCCTCGGGGTTGATGGGCTCGCCCACCGACCCGAGCACGCGCAGCGACGACAGGTCGAACTTCGCGGGGATCTCCTCGCCCCACTTCATGCACGCGCGGATCGCCGTCGGCGCGGTGTAGAGGATCGAGACCCGGTACTTCTCGACGATCTCCCACCAGCGGCCCTGGTGCGGGGAGTCCGGGGTGCCCTCGTAGATCACCTGCGTCGCGCCGTTGAGGAGCGGGCCGTAGACGACGTACGAGTGGCCCGTGACCCAGCCGATGTCGGCGGTGCACCAGTAGACGTCGGTGTCGGCCTTGAGGTCGAACACGTTGCGGTGCGTGTACGCGGCCTGCGTGAGGTAGCCGCCCGTGGTGTGGAGGATGCCCTTGGGCTTCCCCGTGGTGCCCGACGTGTAGAGGATGAACAGCGGGTGCTCCGCCTCGACCCACACCGGCGTGTGCGTCGTGTCGGCGGCCTCGAGCGCGTCGTGCCACCACACGTCGCGGCCCTCGGTCCACGCGGTGTCCTGGCCGGTGCGGCGCACGACGAGGACGTGCTCGACCGTCGTCGGCTCGGCGCCCTCCTTCGGCGCGAGCGCCTCGTCGACCGCGGGCTTGAGCGCGGAGGCCGCGCCGCGGCGGTAGCCGCCGTCGGCCGTGATGACGAGCTTCGCCTCGGCGTCGGCGATGCGGCTGCGCAGCGCGTCGGCGGAGAACCCGCCGAACACGACCGAGTGCGGGGCGCCGATGCGCGCGCACGCGAGCATCGCCACGACGGCCTCGACGACCATCGGCAGGTAGATGACGACGCGGTCGCCGGTCTCGACGCCGAGGGCCGCGAGCGCGTTGGCCGCGCGCGAGACGTCGCGCTGCAGCTCGGCGTACGTGACGGTGCGCGTGTCGCCCGGCTCGCCCTCGAAGTGAATCGCGACCCGGTCGCCCAGACCCGCCTCGACGTGGCGGTCCACCGCGTTGTACGCGGCGTTGAGCGTGCCGTCGGCGAACCAGCGCGCGACGGGCGCCTGCGACCAGTCGAGGGTCTCGGTGAACGGGGTCTGCCACGTGACGAGGTCGTTCGCCTGCCGCGCCCAGAACGCGAGCCGGTCGGCCCGCGCCTCCTCGTACAGCTCGGGCTGCGCGTTCGCCTGCGCGGCGAACTCGGGGCTCGGGGGGAAGCTCCGGGTCTCGTGGAGGAGGTTCTCCAGGCTGGACGTGGTGGCCGCTGCTGCGGCCTCGGGCTCGTTCTCTGGCACGCTGACCTCCGGTGCGCATCGACTCTGGTGCGGTCCCGCCGACCGCGGCGGCCGCCCGGGGGCGGCGTGACGGTACGACGGTACGACGGGGCGGACGGCCGCACGACCGGGGCCCCGACCTGGCGAGTGTAGACCTCCTGCGGTGAGCGCGGTCACATCCGTCCGGGATTCGGCGAGAGTGCTCGCAAAGGAGCGGGCGAGCGCCCCGGACGGCGGGGGAGCGCGCCGTCGGGCGACCCGCCGGGCACCCCGGCGCGCTGTTGCCGCGCACGGGGTGGTGACCCACCATGGGCTCACGTTCCTCGCGGAGCGTGCGGCCTCACGGCGAGGCACAGGGGGCGGGTTGGCGTACGCGGCGGTGCGGGGCGCGCGGTCGCGCCCTGCCGCGCCCGCACGCCGGGACGACGGTGTCGACGTCGCGTCCCGGGACCGCGTGCTCGCCGTCGCCGTGGCCGCCGGGCTGCGCGCCGTCGGCCGCTGCGGGGCGCGCACGGTCCCCGAGGACGCCCTCCGGCCGGGGTCCGGCGGCCGCCGCGGGCTCGTGCTCGTGGCCGACGACGCCGGGTCCCTCCCCGGCCCGCCGCTGCTCGCGGTCCTGCGGCGCCCGGGCCCGGTCGTGGTCGTGGGCGGCGCGGTCGCCGCGGACCGGCTGCTCGTCGCCGCGCGCGCCGGCGCGCTGGTCGTCGCCGCGGAGCGGCCGTTCGGCGACCAGGTGCGGACTGTCGCCCGCATGCTCGCGGGGGACGTGCGCGCGGGCGACGCGCTGCTGGTGGACCAGCTCGTGGGGGTCGTGCGCGACCGCCGGGCGGTGGCGTCGCTCACGGGACGGGAGACCGAGGTGCTGGAGCACCTCGCGGGCGGACGGTCGGTGGCCGAGATCGCGGCTGCCCTCGTGCTGTCGGTCGCGACCGTGCGCGCCCACGTCCGCTCGATCCTCGGCAAGCTCGGCGTCTCGTCGCAGCTCGCGGCCTCCGCAGCCCTGGCGCGGGCACGGGGCGGCCGTCCCGTCCGCGGATAGTCAGAACTGACGATGTGGGGCGGTCGGCGCCCGGCGGATCCTGGCGACGGACCCGGACGAAGGCACTGGGCCGACGGCGGGGCGACGCAGCCCCGCCGACGCACGAGAGGGGGCACGACATGCTGGTGGTCTGCACACAGGACGACGACATCCGCGAGGCCGTCGAGAGGCACGGTTCCGGGGCGGACGCGTGGGGCGAGGTCGTCCTGCTTCCGAAGGGCTCACGGGCCGCGGCGGAACGGGCGCTCGTCGCGACGCTCGCGACGGCGCGGGGCCCGGTCTGCCTGTCCGCGCACGGCAACGACGAGGAGATCGGCGACGAGGGGAACGGCGCCGACGACTGGGGGTGGAACCGGCGGCAGGTCGCCCGGCTCCTCGCCCGGGCGCCCGGGCCGGTCGGCCCGGTGCTCGTGCACGCGTGCGCCGAGAACGTCTCCAACTTCTCGGCGGGGCTCACCCTCGCACTCGAGGAGGAGCGGGCGCTCGAGGGCGTCTGGGTCTACGGCTACAACCGGCCCGTCCCGGCGGACGCCCGCTACCCGCGGCCGGACGCGCTGAGCAGGCAGGTCGACCTGCAGGGCACGCAGGTCGTCTTCTGACCTCGCGCCACGGGGGCGGGGCGGTCGCCGCGCTCCGACACCGCACCACACGTCATCGGAGGAAGTCATGTCGCTCGTGAGAGACATCGTCAAGCAGTTCGACAACAGCGACGAGCTCGCGCAGACGCAGCGCGAGGTCGTGGAGTCGCTCGCCCGGCTCGGCGAGACGAAGGCCGAGCTGTTCGAGGCGAAGATCCAGGAGTCGCTCCGCGGGGCGGGAGGCACGAACTCGACCGTGCCCATCACGTCCATCCTCGCGTCCAAGAAGGAGGTGCACGCCTTCACGTCCACGTCGACGGAGCACCTCGCCGACACCGTGAAGTCGTCGCTCAAGTCGTTCGTCTCGGGGACGGCGGACAGCATCATCGACGGGGTGGGCGGCCTCATCTCCGAGGCCCTCACCGTGTTCCTCGGCGGCGCGTCGGCGTCGACGGGCACGATGGAGGAGTACTACGTCGTGACCGAGGGCCTGTCCATCGTCCGGGTGGACCTCAAGGCGTGGTACCTCAACGTCTCGGCCCGCGGCATCTACGAGAAGATGGAGCGCATCAGCGCGTTCGTCGCGGTCAAGTCCACGGTGGACCTGACGAAGATCGACTTCAACACGTTCCTGTACCTCTACCAGAACCAGCTGACCGCGGCTCACCTCGACAAGAACCAGGTCAAGCAGGCGCTGCAGGAGGCGAAGGAGATCTACCAGGAGTTCAACGGGGCCGGCCTGCGCACGCAGGCGGTGCACCACATCACCCGGGCTCCGGGCAGCACGGCGCCGCGCTCGTCCTGACGCGGGGACGACGGCGGGTGCGGCGCCCCTCGGACGCCGCACCCGCCGTCGGGCGTGCGCCGACCGCCGCCGTGCGTGCCGTCAGCGTGCCCGGCGCTGGCGCACGGCCTCGTACAGCACGACCGTCGTCGCGCTCGCGGCGTTGAGCGAGCTCGCCGAGCCGAGCATGGGGATGCTCACCATGACGTCGCACGCCTCGCGCCAGCCCGCGCTGAGGCCGGTGGTCTCGTTGCCCGTGACGACGAGCGTCGGGCCCGTGAGGTCGTGGTCGGCGAGCTCGACGTCGCCGTGCTCGTCGGTCCCGAGCAGGGTCAGCGGGACCCCGGAGGAGCGCTGCGCGGCGACCCAATCGAGGACGTCGCGCCCCGCGGGGACGCGGACCGTCGGGACGGAGAAGATCGAGCCGGTGCTCGCGCGCACGGCGCGCGGGTCGTACGGGTCGGCCGCGTGCCCGGCGACGACGAGCCCGCTCCCGCCGAACGCGTCGAGCGACCGCGCGACCGTCCCCACGTTGCCCGGGCTCGTGGGCCGGTCCAGCACGACGCCGAGGAAGTCGGCGCCCACGGCGCCGCCGCCGATCCGGCCCAGGTCGTCGGGCGGCGTCGCGACGACGGCGAGGAGCTCGGGCGTCTCGTCCTCCTTGCCGCCGAGCTCGCGCAGGAGCGCGGACGACACGGCGAACCGCTGCGCGCGGACCCGGTCGAGCATCGCGTGGGCCCACGACGACAGCGACCGGTCGGCGTCGACGAGCCACGTCCGCACGGTCCACCCGGACTCGACGGCGAGCGTGATGGGCCGGACCCCCTGGACGACCATCTCGCCCGCCCGGTGCCGCTTCGTGCGGTTGGTGAGCAGCGCCTCCCACTGCTGGAACGCCGCGTTGCGGGTCGTGACGCGCTGCACGCTCAGGCCTCCGGGGCGGTGGTCGGGGCGGACGTCGTGGTCGCGACGCGCGGGAGGCCGCCGGTCAGGGCGGGAGGCTCGGCGACGCCGTCCTCGCGCGCGGCGCGCTCGACCGCCGCGGCGACGAGCGTCGTCACCTCGGGGTTGAACACGCTCGGGATGATGTAGGTCGGGTTGAGCTGGTCCTCGTGGATCGCGGACGCGAGCGCGCGGGCGGCGGCGAGCAGCATCGCGTCGGTGATCCGGTGCGACCGCGCGTCGAGCAGGCCGCGGAACACGCCCGGGAACGCGAGCACGTTGTTGATCTGGTTCGCGAAGTCGGAGCGCCCGGTGCCGACGATGGCCGCGTGCTCCGCCGCCTCGACCGGGTCGACCTCGGGCCGCGGGTTCGCCATCGCGAACACGATGGCGTCGGGGGCCATGCGCGCGACGTCGTCGCCCGTGAGGACGTCCGGCGCGGAGACGCCGATGAACACGTCCGCGTCGACGACGGCCTCGCGCAGCGTGCCGGTGACGCGCCGCGGGTTCGTGTTGACCGCGGTCCACGCGAGGGACGGGGACAGGCCCGGGCGGCCCGGGTGCACGACGCCCTCGATGTCCGCGACGACGACGTCGTGCGCGCCCGCCGCGAGGAGCAGCTTGAGCACCGCGGTCCCGGCCGCGCCCGCGCCCGAGAGGACGATGCGCACGTCGGGCAGCTGCTTGCCCACGACCTTGAGCGCGTTGGTCAGCGCGGCGAGCGCCACGATGGCGGTGCCGTGCTGGTCGTCGTGGAACACGGGGATGTCGAGCTCGGCCCGCAGCCGCGCCTCGATCTCGAAGCACCGGGGGGCCGAGATGTCCTCGAGGTTGATGCCCGCGAACACGGGCGCGATCGCCTTCACCGTCCGCACGATCTCGTCGACGTCGGTCGTGTCGAGCGCGATGGGGAACGCGTCGATGTCCGCGAACCGCTTGAACAGGGCGGCCTTGCCCTCCATGACGGGCAGCGACGCGAGGGGGCCGATGTCGCCCAGCCCGAGCACGGCCGACCCGTCGGTGACCACCGCGATGGTGTTGCGCTTGATCGTCAGGCGGCGGGCGTCGTCGGGCTTGGCGGCGATGGCCTCGCACACGCGCGCGACGCCGGGCGTGTAGATCATCGACAGGTCGTCGCGGTTGCGGATCGGCACCTTGGACTCGATCTTCAGCTTGCCGCCCAGGTGCAGCAGGAACGTGCGGTCGGAGACGCGGTCCACGACGACGCCCGGGAGCGCGCGCAGCGCCTCGACGATCTGCCCGGCGTGCTCCTCGCCGCGCGTCGCGACCGTGACGTCGACCGTGATGCGCTCGTGGCCCGACGCCGTCACGTCCAGGGCGGTGACGATGCCCCCGGTGTGCTCGATCGCCGTCGTCAGCTCGCTCACGGCGGTGGGGCGGGCCTCGACCTGGAGGCGGGCGGTGATGGAGGAGGAGACACTCGGCGCTGACGTCATGGGCCCCAGTATCGCCCGGCCGGCGGGCCGCGACGCGGGAACGGGGCGCGTGAGCCCGGACACGACGACGGCGCCCTCGCGGACGCCGTGGTCGCCAGCGGCGGCGGTGAACAGGCGCGCTCGCTCCAAGTCGCTGCAACGGGTCGGGGGCCGTCGTGGCCTGGTCCGCTCCGGTCAGCGCGTCCTTCGGTGGACTGCCCTGCGCGTGGGTACCGCCGCGGTGCTGTTGTCCTTCCATCACAGCCCGCCGGGGCGGCGGGCGCAAGCGCTCCGGGGGTTCTTCCACACCGTGTTCTACCGGGGTTCGAACACGCCGGTGCGGTTGGTCCGGGAGGTCCGGATCGGGCCCTTCGGCGGTCGTCCGCGGGGGGCCGGACGGGCGGGTCAGCCGCGCGGGCAGCGACGCTGAAGAGGGTCAGCCGCGCGAGCGGCGGCGCCACGCCCGCCACGTGAGCCACCCGACGACGCCGAGCCCGACGAGGCCTGCGGCGGCGAGCACCGGCGTCGGCGCGGCGAGCTGCGAGCGCAGGGCGACGGGCCGCGAGAACGTCAGCGCGCCCCACCCGTGCTCGGCGGCGAGACGACGCAGCGTCCGGTCGGGGTTGACGACGAACGCGTGGCCGACGGCGCTCAGCATCGGCGCGTCCGTCACGGAGTCCGAGTACGCGTAGCTCGCCGCGAGGTCGTAGCCCTCGCGCTCCGCGAGCTCGCGTAGGGCGACGGCCTTGTTCTCGCCGTACGCGTAGAAGTCGATCGCGCCGGTGTAGCGACCGCCCTCGACGGCCATCCGGGACGAGATGGCGTGGTCGGCACCGAGCACCGCGGCGATGGGCTCCACCACCTCGCTCCCCGAGGCCGAGACGATGACGACGTCGTGCCCGTGCTCGTGGTGCGACTCGATGAGCTCGACCGCCTCCGCGTACACGACCGGGTCGATGTGCTCGTGGAGCGTCTCCTCGACGATGCGGGAGACGGTCGCGACGTCCCAGCCGGTCACGAGGTTCGACAGGTGCGCACGCATGCGCTCCGTCTGGTCCGCGTCGGCCCCGCCCACCATGAACAGGAAGTGCGCGTACGCGCTGCGCAGCACGTCCCCGCGGTTGATGAGCCCGCCCGCGAAGAACGGCCGCGAGAACGCCGCGGCCGACGACGTCGCGATGATCGTCTTGTCCAGGTCGAAGAACGCGGCGACCCGGCCGGCGCGCGGCGGGTCCGTCGGGTCCGGGAGCGGGGTCACGGTCGCGAGCCTAGCGGCGGAACGTGGCCGTCCCCAGGAGCGCTCGCCGACGGGCCCGTCCCCAGGACGGGTGACGGGCCGACGGCGGCCCGCGTCGCCGGGCCAGGGTGGTCCCCGGTCGACGGAGGGCGGGGGAGCGCGATGGACGGAGCGGTCGTGGCGGTGGTCGGTGCGCGCGGCGGGGCGGGGGCGAGCGTCGTCGCCGCGTCGTTGGCCCGGGCGGTCGCGCGGCGGCGCGCGCCGACGTGCCTGGTCGACCTCTCCCTCCTGGGCGGGGGCCTCGACGTCCTGCTCGGTGTCGAGCAGGACCCGGGCGTGCGCTGGCCGGACCTCGCCGACGCGCGGGGCAGGATCGACGGCGACGACCTCCTCGCGCGCCTGCCCCGCTGGGGCACCGTGCCGGTCGTCAGCACCGAGCGCGGCGGGGGCCCGGAGCAGGCGGCGCTCGCCGACGTCGTCGCCGCGCTCGCCGAGGCCACGGCGGCGAGGTCCGGGGTGCTCGTGCTCGACTCCGACCGCGCGGCCCTCGGGGCGGGCGCGGCCGGGGCGTCGCTGCTCGAGGCCTGCGACGAGGTGCTCCTCGTGACCCCGCTCGACGTCGCCGGGGTCGCGGGCGCCGCGGCGGTGCGCGACCGTCTGCCGGGCCGGGCCGCCCTCGTCGTGCGCGGCCCCGCTCCCGGTCGGCTCTCGCCGCCCGAGGTGGCCGCCGCCGTCGGGCTCGACGTCGCCGCCACCGCCGGGTGGGACCGTGCGCTCGCTGGCGCGGTCGAGCGGGGCCACGGACCGTGCGTCGGGCGCGGGCCGGTCGTCCGGGCCGGTCGCGAGCTCGCGGCGCGCTACCTCGGGCCCGCCCGGTGAGCGCGCGGGAGGCGCGTGCGCCGCGCGGCGGGCGTGGTCGGGACGGAGGTGTCGCGGACGGGGCGCAGCGCCGCGGGGAGGAGCCGCCGCGTGCCGAGCGCGGCCGGGTCGCCCTGCTCGACGGGGTCCGGGACCGCCTCGTGCGGTCGAGCGACGACCCAGGCGGCGCCACCGAGGTGCTCGGCGACGCGGCCGTCGCGGACGCGCTGCGGGCGTCGGGCCGGGTGCTCGGCACGACCGCGCTGCGCGAGCTGACCCGGACGGCCCACGCGGAGATCTTCGGGGCCGGGCCGCTCCAGCGGTACCTCGACGAGCCCGGCGTGACGGACGTGCTCGTCAACGGGCCCGACGACGTGTGGGTCGACCGCGGCGCCGGCCTCGAACGGGTCGAGGTCGCGCTCGGCGGCCCCGAGGCCGTGCGGGCGCTCGCGGTGCGCCTCGCCGCGGCGGGCGGGCAGCGGCTCGACGACGCGTCGCCCGTCGTCGACGCCCGCCTCCCGGACGGGACGCGCCTGCACGCCGTCGTCGCGCCCGTGTGCGCGACGGGGGCCGTCGTCTCGCTGCGCGTCCTGCGGACCCGGACGTTCCGGCTCGACGACCTCGTCGCGGGCGGCACCGTCCCGCACGCGTGGGAGCCGGTGCTGCGCGGACTCGTCGCGCGGCGCGCGAACGTCCTCGTCTCCGGCGGCACCGGCACCGGCAAGACGACGCTCCTCGCCGCCCTCCTCGCGCTCGTCCCGCCCGACGAGCGGGTCGTCTGCGTCGAGGAGGCGCGCGAGCTCGACCCGGACCATCCCCACGTCGTCCCGCTCACCGCGAGGCGGCCCAACGTCGAGGGCGCGGGCGGCGTGGACCTCGCCGACCTCGTGCGCGCCGCGCTGCGCATGCGGCCCGACCGCATCGTGCTGGGCGAGTGCCGCGGGCCTGAGGTCCGCGAGGTGCTCATGGCGCTCAACACGGGCCACGACGGGGGCCTCGCGACGATCCACGCCAACGACGTCGAGGTGGTCCCCGCCCGGCTGGAGGCGCTCGCGGCCCTCGCGGGGATGGACCGGGCCGCCGTCGCCGCGCAGGCCGCGGGCGGGCTCGACGTCGTGCTGCACCTGCGCCGCGTCCGCACGGCGGGCACGACCCGGCGCGTCCTCGCGCAGCTCGGCGTCGTGCGGCAGGACGAGCGCGGCGCCCTGCGCGTGGACGTCGCGGGGTCGTGGGACGGGACCGTCGTGCCGCCGGGCGGTGGGTCACCGGGCGGTGGCTCGCTGGGCGGCGGGTCGACGGCAGGCGGGTCGCCGGGCGCCGGGTCGCCGCGCGGCGGTTCGACGGGAGACGGGTCGCCGGGCGTGGCGGGGCCGGTCGCGGGACCGGCGTGGGACGAGCTCGTGGGGCGGTGGTCCGCATGACGCGACGACGTGCCGGGAGCCTCCGCGCCGGTGCGGCCCGGACGGTGCGCGGCGGGGGAGCGCGCGCATGACGGTCCTCGTGGGTCTGCTCGTCGGTACCGCGGTCTGGTGCGCCACGGCCCGGGGCGGTCGGTCGGCGCGCCAGGTCGTCGGTCGGTCGGCGTCGCGCGGCGTGCGGTGGTCCGTCCTGCGCCGCCCGGCCCGACCCCAGGCGGTGCCCGAGCTCGTGCGCGTCGTCGTGACGCAGGTCGGCGCGCTCCTGCGGTCCGGAGCCGCGCCGGGCGTCGCGTGGGGTCGTGCGGTCGGGGTCCGGGTCGACGGCGGGGGCGTCCCGCGGGTCGCGGACCTCGCGCCGCACGTCGGCGGCCCGGCGACGGCGCGTGCCCTCGTCGCGGCGTGCCGGCTGGCCGCGGAGCTCGGTGCGCCGCTGGCGACCGTGCTCGACGAGGTTGCCGTGTCCGTGGCCGCGGACGCCGAGGCGCGGGCCGAGCGGGAGGCGGCGCTCGCCGGACCGCGCGCGACCGCCCGCGTGCTGCTCTGGCTCCCGGTCGTCGGGGTGCTGCTCGGCTACGTGCTGGGCGCCGACCCGCTCGGCACGGCGACCGACGGCGGCCTCGGGACGGCAGGCGTGCTCCTCGGGGTCCTGCTGCTCGTCGCGGGCCGCACGTGGTCAGCTCGGCTCGTCGAGCGGGCGCGCACCGCAGGGGACGACCGGTGACCGCGCGGCGCGCGGCGCGGCCCGCCCGAGAAGGAGAGCACCGATGACCCTCGTCCTCGTGGCGCTCTGCGTCCTGGCGGGCGCGGCGCCGTGGTGGTCCGCGCGCACGGAGGCCGGACGGCGCGCCGTCGCCGTCGGGCGGGCAGCGCCCGCGCCGGGCGATCCCGGCGACGGCCCCGGCGGCCGACGGCGCCGGGGCGACGACCGCGAACCCGGCATCGAGACCGGGGTGCTCCTCGAGCTGCTCGCGGCCGCCGTCGGGTCGGGGGCGGCGATCCCGCGAGCGCTCGACGTCGTCGGGTCGTGCGTCGGTGGCCGCGACGGTGCGGGATTGCGCGCCGCCGGCGCGGCGCTCCTCCTCGGGGCGTCGTGGGACGGGGCCTGGGCGGGTGCACCGCCGCGGCTCGGGGTCGTGCAGCGCGCGCTGCGGCCCGCGTGGCTGCACGGCGCCGCTCCGGCGTCGTCGCTGCGGGCGGCGGCCGGGGCGTCGCGCCAGGACCGGACCGGGGCGGCCAAGGCTGCCGCGGCACGGCTCGCCGTGCACCTCGTGCTCCCGCTCGGTGCGTGCTTCCTGCCCGCGTTCGTGCTCGTCGGGCTGCTGCCGGTCCTCGTCTCCCTCGGGACGGGTCTGCTCTCCGGATAGGCGTCGGAGGTCCGGAGGCAGAGGCGGGCGTCGGTGTTGTTTTCGGGCCGGGGCCGGGGCCGGGGCCGGGGCCGGTGTCGAGTCGGGTCGCTACGGTGGCCGCATGGACCCGTCCCCTGTCTCCGATGTGCCTGCTGCGCTCCGGGACGACGCCTGGCGGGACGTCGGGAGCGGCGAGTCCTCGGCCCGCGTGCTCGTCAGCGCGGACGGCGCACGGCACGCCAAGGTCGTGGGCCCGGACCAGGCGGCCGACCTGGCGGACGAGCGGGACCGCGCGCTCTGGGCAGCTGAGCGCGGGATCGTCGTCCCCGAGGTGCTGGTGTGGGAGGACACGGGGGAGCAGGCCGTCCTCGTGACGCGCACGGTGCCGGGCGTGCCCGCCGACACGGTCCGCCCCGACCAGGTCGACCGCGCCTGGACGAGCGTCCTCGCGGCGGCGCGGGCCCTCCACGACCTCGCCGTGGCCGACTGCCCGTTCGACCGGAGCCTCGACGCCATGGTCGCCCTCGCCCGCGACGTGGTCGACGGCGGCCGCGTGCACCCGGAGTTCCTGCGGCCGGAGCAGGAGTCCCGTGACCCCGCGGACCTCCTCGCGGAACTCATCGCCGAGCTGCCGTGGCGGCGGGAGCAGCAGGCGACGGACCTCGTGGTCTGCCACGGCGACCTGTGCCTGCCCAACGTCCTGCTCGACCCCGAGACGCTGGAGCTCCGCGGGTTCGTCGACGTCGGGCGGCTCGGGGTCGCCGACCGGCACGCCGACCTCTCCCTCCTCCTGGCGAACGCCCAGGACACCTGGCCGGAGCACGCGCGTGCCCTGGAAGAGTCGATCGCGCCGCTCTACGGGTCCCCGGTCGACCCGGGCAGGCTCCGCTTCCACCTCGAGCTCGCCCCGCTCACCTGGGGCTGACCGCGCCCCGGTTGGCCGGGGTTGGTCTCTCGACCCGTCGACGGGGGTGCTGCTCGCGCGACCTGTCGACGGGGTGCTCCTCGGGCGACGGGTTGCCGGTGGCTCGACCTGTCGACCGGGTGCTGATCGTGCGACGGGGTGCCGGTGGCTCGACCCGTCGACCGGGTGCTGATCGTGCGACGGGGTGCCGGTGGCTCGACCCGTCGACCGGGTGCTGATCGTGCGACGGAGTGCTGGTGGCTCGGCCCGTCGACGCGGGCGGAGGGCGCGCTGCCGTGCACAGGTCGTCGTCTTGAGAGCCCCGTCCACCGACGCCCCGCGGTGGGGTGCGGCAGGGGTGCAGGTCCCGGCAGGGTCTCCCCGACCGCCCGCACGACGCGGGCCACACGAGGGGAGCCGGAGATGACACGACAGCCGCGACGCGCGTTCGCGCGCCTGACGGGGACGAGCACGGGGCAGGACGGCGAGGCGGGTCTCGCGACGGCTGAGTACGCCATCGCGACGGTCGCGGCGGCAGGCTTCGCCGGGCTGCTCATCGTCGTGCTGAAGAGCGGCGAGGTGCGCGAGATGCTGCTCGGCATCGTGCGCAGCGCGCTCTCGCTGGGCTGAGCCCGTGCGACGGGACGCCGGGGCGGAGAGCCGCCGGCCGAGGGGTCGGGTCCGTGAGGGCGGCGAGCGAGGTGCGGTCACGGCCGAGCTCGCGGTCGCCCTGCCCGCGGTCGTCCTGGTGCTCGTCGTGGTCCTCACCCTCGCCGCGGCGGCGGGCGCCCAGATGCGCTCCGCCGACGCGGCGAGGGCCGCCGCCCGGGCGGTGGCCATCGGTGAGGACGACGCGACCGTGCGCGCGACCGCGCTCCGGGTCGCCGGAGCCGGCGCGACGGTCGGCGTGCTGCGCGGCGACCCGTGGGTCGAGGTGCGCGTCACGACGCCCGTCGTGGGCGGGTGGCTCGCCGGGTCGCCGTTGCGCGCGAGCGGCGAGGCCGTCGCGTGGGCGGAGCCGTGACCGCGGCGCGGCCTCCGCGGGGACGGCGCACCGAGACCGAGACCGAGACCGGGTCCGGGACCAGGTCTGGCGCCGAGACTCGGGCCGGAAGCGGGATCGAGACCGCGATCGGGACCGAGACCGACGGCCGGCCAGGTGCGAGGCCGGGGGTGGCCGTCCACCTCGACGTCGAGCACGGAGCAGGCACGGTGCTCGTGCTCGGGGTCGTCGCGGCGGTCCTCGTCCTGGCGCTCGCGCTCGCCGGGCTCGCGCAGGCGCAGGCGGCGCGTGGCACCGCGCAGACCGGAGCTGACCTCGCGGCGCTCGCGGCGGCGACGGCAGTCCGCGACGGGTGGGAACCCTGCGGCCGGGCGCGCGAGGCCGCTGCGCGCAACCGGGCCGTGGTCGTCGCGTGCACGGAGCAGGGCGCCGGGGTCGTCCGGGTGGATGCCGAGTCGAGCGCCGGCGTGACGTTCCTCGGCGTCACGTTCGGCCGCGCGACCGCCGCCGCCCGCGCCGGCCCGGCGAGCGCGCGATGAGCGACCGCCACCGGCAGGGGCAGCGGTCCGTCGGGCGGCGCGAGCGTTGTGACCGGCGGGCGCGATCCTTTGTGGGACGGGTGCCGTCAACGACCGGACGGTACTCGTCCTCGACCCTGTGGACGTGCCGTGCCCTATCGCGGGAGACCTGCGGTCCGCTCCGCGGCATCGGCATCGGCATCGGCCTCGGCCTCGGCCTCGGTCGCGGCGGCCGGGGCGTGCGCCAGCACGGCGTCGAGCAGCCGGACGGCGGCGGCCTTCTCGAGCGGGGCGTTGTACGACCCGCACTTGGGCGACTGCACGCACGCCGGGCAGCCGTCGTGGCACGGGCAGCGGGCGATGGCGTCGCGCGTCGCGCGGAGCCAGGTCGCGCCGAGCTCGAACCCGCGCTCGGCGAAGCCGGCCCCGCCGGGGTAGGCGTCGTGGACGAACACCGTGGCCTCGCCGGTGTCGGCGTGCAGCGCGGTCGACACCCCGCCGAGGTCCCAGCGGTCGCACGTCGCGAGGAGGGGAAGCAGACCGATCGACGCGTGCTCGGCGGCGTGCAGCGCGCCGGGCAGCTCGTCGGCGTCGACGCCCGCCTCCTCGATCACGGAGGCGGGGACGGTCCACCAGACGGCCATCGTCGGCAGCGTGCGCTCGGGAAGGTCGAGGGTCTCCGTGCCGAGGACCTGCATGTCGAGGAGGCGGCGGCGCTGGAAGCTCACCACCTGGGAGCACACGTCGACCGGGCCGTAGCCCCAGCCGACCGGACCCCAGCTGCGCTCGACGACCTCGCGGCCCGTCGCGACGTCCCCGTCCGTGGGCTCGTCGACGATCGTGATGGACGTGGTCGACCGGGACCAGGTGCCGTGGTCGACGTCCTGCCGTCGCACGAGCGCGACGTGGTCCGCGAGGTCGAGGTGCTCGACGACGTAGGTGCGGCCCTGGTGGACGTACACCGCGCCGTCGTGCACCGAGCCGTCCGCGGAGGCGGCGTCGACGGTCCCGAGCAGCCGACCGGTGCGCGCCTCGGCGACCCGGACGGGCGCGCCGCCGGAGCCGCGCAGGTCGGTCATGCCCGACGCGGGCTGCGCGTGCGTCCAGTACCAGCCGGAGGCCCGGCGCCGCAGGGCGCCGCGCGCGACGAGCACGTCGAGGAGGCCGCGCACGACGTCGGGCGTGCCGAACGCGGCGAGGTCCTCGGACCGCAGGGGCACCTCCGCCGCCGCGGCGCACAGGTGCGGCGCGAGGACGTAGGGGTTCGCGGGGTCGAACACGGTCGCCTCGAGCGGTACGTCGAACACCGCCTCGGGGTGGTGCACGAGGAACGTGTCGAGCGGGTCCTCGCGTGCCACGAACGCGACGAGGCCGTCGGCGCCCGCCCTCCCGGCGCGGCCCGCCTGCTGCCAGACCGACATGCGGGTGCCGGGCCAGCCGGCGATGAGGACGGCGTCGAGCCCCGAGATGTCGACGCCCAGCTCGAGCGCGTTGGTCGTCGCGAGGCCGAGCACGTCGCCGGTGCGCACCGCGTCCTCGAGCTCACGCCTCTCCTCGGGCAGGTAGCCGCCGCGGTACGCGGCGACGCGGCGCACGAGCCGGGGGTCGACGACGCGCACGCTGTCCTGCGTCTGGACCGCGACGGACTCCGCGCCGCGGCGAGAGCGCGTGAACGCGAGCGTGCGGGCGCCCGCGATGACGAGGTCGGCGAGCAGGTCGGCCGTCTCGGCGGTGGCGCTGCGGCGCGGGTGCTCCGGCCCCTCGGCGGGCGTCGCGACCGCCGGGTCGTCGTCGTGACCCTCCGCGGGACCGTCGTCCGCGGACGCCTCGAAGCCCACCACGACGGGCGGCTCCCACAGGGCGAACGTCTTGCGCCCCGCGGGGGAGGTGTCGCGCGCGACGGTCACGACGTCGTCGGGCTCGACCCCGACGAGCCGCGCCGCGCTCGTCGCCGGGTCGGCGGTCGTCGCCGACGCGACGACGAACGTCGGCGGCGGGTCGCCCTCGCGCGCGTAGTGCGCCGCGAGCCGGCGCAGGCGCCGCAGGACGAGGGAGACGTGCGCGCCGAACACCCCCCGGTAGGCGTGTCCCTCGTCCACGACGACGTACCGCAGGTCTCGCAGCAGCCGCGTCCAGCCGCGGTGGTGCGGCAGGAGCGCGAAGTGCAGGAAGTCCGGGTTGGTGAGCACGACGTCGGCGTGCTCGCGCACCCACCGGCGCTCGTCCTGCCCGGTGTCGCCGTCGCACGTCGCGACCCGGACGTCGCGCGTCCCGGCGGCGTCGAGGAGGCGCTGGAGCCCGGAGAGCTGGTCGGCTGCGAGCGCCTTCGTGGGCGAGAGGTAGAGCACGGCACCACGGCGCGCGACCGACTCGATGCGACCGGGGTCGAGCACGCGCGCCGCGGCGTCGGCGCGCACGGCCGTGAGCGCCGGGAGCCAGAACGCGAGCGACTTGCCGGAGCCTGTGGAGGTCGCGAGCGCGACGTGCCGGCCCGACCACGCGGCGTCGGCCGCCTCGACCTGGTGCTCCCAGGGGCGCTCCACGCCGAGCGCCCGGTACCCGGCGACGAGCGACGCGTCGGCCCACGCGGGCCACTCGCCCTGGGTGCCGGGGCGCGCGGGCAGCTCGCGCACGTGCCGCAGCCGCTCGTCCCGCCGCCCACCCGCGCGCAGCACGTCGAGCAGCGTCGCGCTCGTCGGTCGCGGGGAGGTGGTGGGGGCGTGCAGCACGTCTCCGAGTGTCCCACCTCGGGCCCACGCTTCGGCCGAGAGGCGCCGTGCTCGGGACCTCCGGCCCTCGCGCGGGGCGGGGCGCACGGCCGACGATCGACGCATGGCAGCGTGGCGTGGGGTCCGGGTCCTGACGACGACGGCGCTCGCCGCCGGGGCGCTCCTGCTCACCCGGCGCATGACCCAGACGTGGGGCACCTGGGAGGGCGAGCACGAGTGCGTGCTCCCCGGCGACGACCTCGTCCCCGACGCGCGCGCCGTCGTCGCGACGCGGGCCGTGACGGTCGACGCGCCGCCGGCCGACGTCTGGCCGTGGCTCGTCCAGCTCGGCCAGGGCCGCGGCGGCTTCTACTCCTACGACGCGCTCGAGAACCTCGTCGGCCTGGGCATCCGCAGCGCGGACGCGATCGAGGAGCGCTGGCAGGGCCTCGCTGTGGGCGACGACGTCCACCTGGCCGACGAGGCCGTCCTGCGGGTGGCTGCGCTCGAGCCGGGCTCGCACCTCGTGCTGCTCGGCGCGCCGGGCCCCGGGCAGCCGGACACGATGCCGTTCCGGTTCTCGTGGGCGTTCGTCGTGCGACCGCTCCCGCCGGGGGCGGACGGCACCCCGCGGTCGCGCCTGCTCGTCCGCGAGCGGTACGTGCCGCTGGGCGCCGCGGGCCGCGCGGTCGTCGAGGCGGTGCAGCCGGTGAGCTTCCTCATGACGCAGAAGATGCTGCGCGGCGTCCGCGACCGCGCCGAGCGCCCCTGACGGGCGCCCCTGACGGGCGCGACCAGGCGATCGCGGCTGCCCGACCAGGCGATCTTGGTCCGTCCCGCGCCCAGGACGAACCAGAACCGCCTGCTCGGCCGGCGGGGTGGGCCCGGACCTCAGCCTTGGAAGATCTTGAGCACCGCACGCGAGAGGTACCACGGGTCCACGACGGCGGTGAGCTCGCGCGCGGAGTGCATCGAGAGGATGGGGACACCCACGTCGACCGTGCGGATGCCGAGGCGGGTCGCGGTGAGCGGTCCGATGGTCGAGCCGCACGGCACGGTGTTCTTCGAGACGAACTCCTGGCTCGGCACCCCGGCCCGGGCGCAGGCGCGCGCCCATGCCGCGGCGCCGTGCGCGTCGGTCGTGTAGCGCTGGTTCGCGTTGATCTTGAGGATCGGACCGCCGCCTGCGAGGGGCCGGTTCGCGGGGTCGTGCCGCTCCGGGTAGTTCGGGTGCACCGAGTGGCCGACGTCGCTCGACACGCACAGCGACCCCGCGAGCTGGCGGTGCCGCTCCTCGTCGGTCGCGCCGAGGCCGGCCGCGACCCGGGCGAGCACGTCCGCGAGGAACGGGCCGGACGCGCCGGAGCGCGACTCGGACCCGATCTCCTCGTGGTCGAACGCGGCGAGCACGGGGATCGCGGCGCCCTCGACGGGCCGGTCGGGCGTGCCCGCGACCTCGAGCAGCGCGACGAGACCGGCGTGCACCGACAGCAGGTTGTCGAGGCGCCCGGACGCGAGGAACGCGCCGTGCGCACCGAACACGCGGGGCGACTGGGTGTCGGCGACCACGACGTCGTACCCGGCGACCTCGCTCGCCCGCACGCCCGCGTGGTGCGCGAGCTCGGCGAGCACGTCCCCGCCGCTCGTCCCGTGCGGCGCGCCCGCGACGTCGGACCCGGCCGGTCCGGACGCCGACGCGAGCCCCCACACGGGCTGCGTGTGCTGCTGCTTGTCGAGCGTGAGCCCGTCGTTCGCGGCGCGGTCGAGGTGGATCGCGAGCTGCGGGATGCGCAGCAGGGGGCCCGTGCGCACGAGGTGCTCCTCGCCGTCGGCCGTGACGAGGCGACCGGCGAGCTCGAGCTCGCGGTCGAGCCACGAGTTGAGCAGCGGGCCGCCGTAGATCTCCACGCCCGCCTGCCACCAGCCCTCGCGGCCGACGCTCGGGCGCGGCTTGAGCTTGAAGCCGGGCGAGTCGGTGTGGGCGCCGAGGATCGCGAACGGCGTGGTCGCCGTCGCGCCCGCGGGCACGGCCCAGGCGATCACCGCGCCGTCGCGCACGACGACGTACCGCCCGCCCGCGGGCCCGTCACCCTCGGTCACCGACGGCCACGCTGCGGTCTCGTCCAGGCGCTCGAAGCCGACGGCCTCGAGCCGGCGCGCGACCTCGTGCGCCGCGTGGTACGACGACGGGGACGCCTCGACGAACGTCGCGAGGTCGTGCGCGTGGGCGAGGGCGCGGTCGTGGAGGGTCGGGTCGGTCACGGGGGTGCTGGGCGTCGACACAGGCTCCACCCTACGCACGCCCAGGAGCGCTCCGTAGGGTGGTCGCGCACCGCGAGAGAGGGAGTCCGCATGACCTGGGTCGTCCTGCCGGGCCTCGCGCTCACGCCCGAGGACTTCGCCCCGCTCGCACGTGCACTCGGCACCGCGTCCGGCACCGACGACGTCCGGGTCCTCGACGCGTGGCGCGTGCCCGTGACGGGACCGGTCGACGTGGTGCGGGAGGGTCTCGGCGTCGGCGGGTCGCGGCCCGTGGACCTCGTCGGGCACTCCGTCGGCGGGCTCACCGCGATCGAGTGGGCGCTGCGGCACCCGGACGAGGTCCGCCGGCTCGTGCTCCTCGACCCGACGAGCCCGTGGGAGGCCCATCTCCCGGCCCTGCACACGGGGCGGGTCACGGCCCGGGCCGGCACCGCGGCGGCGGGCGTGCTCGCGAGCGGCCTCGCCGTGACGGGCGCGACCCTGCGCCGCGTGGGCGTCCGGGTCGTCACGCGCGCCCCGGACCGCCTCCCGCACGACGTCGCGCGCGCCCGCTACGGCTCGCGCGAGGCGTGGACACTGCTCGCCCACCAGTGGTTCGCGAGCTGGGAGCAGGCGCCGCGGGTGCGCGACCTGCTCGACGACGGCCGCCGTCTGCCCGCGGGCGCCGAGCCGCTGCTCGTCACCGGCCTGCGGGCGAGCGCCCGGTTCCTGCGCGCGCAGCGCGAGCTGTCGGACCGGCTCGGGGTGCCGCGCGTCGGGCTCGCGGGGGAGGGCCACCTCTACCCGCTCACCCGGCCCGACGCCGTCGCGCGCCTCGCCACGGACCTCGCCCCGGACGCCGGCGGAGCGACCGCGCGACCGCCGGGCTGACAGGGCCCGGGGCGCCGTCACCGGGTGCGCTCGTGACGTCCTGCACGAGTGGTCGTGACGTACGACACACGTGCGTAGACTCACCCCCATCGCTCCGGCAGGGGACCGGCGCGACGGTCGCGCGGTTCGTCAAGGAGGACGGATGCTCACGCTCGGTACGGAAAGTCTCACCATCGTCGCGGTCATCGCGGCGATCGCCCTCGTGGCCCTCGCCTTCGCGGTCGTGCTGCGCAGACAGGTCCTCGCCGCGGACGAGGGCACGGCGAAGATGCAGGACATCGCCCAGGCGGTGCAGGAGGGCGCCGGCGCGTACCTGAGCCGCCAGTTCCGCACGCTCGCGCTGTTCGCGGCGATCGTCTTCGGCCTCCTGTTCCTGCTGCCGGGCGACGGCGGCATCCGCGTGGGGCGCTCGGTCGCGTTCCTCGTGGGCGCCGGGTTCTCGGCGGCGATCGGCTACCTCGGGATGTGGCTCGCGGTGCGCGCGAACGTGCGCGTCGCGTCGGCCGCGACCCGGCCGGGCGGGCGCTCGGAGGGCGCGCGCATCGCGTTCCGGACGGGCGGCGTCGTCGGCATGTCGGTCGTCGGCCTCGGCCTGCTCGGCGCCGCGGGCGTCGTGCTCGTCTACAAGGGCGACGCCCCGGCGGTGCTCGAGGGCTTCGGGTTCGGCGCGGCGCTGCTCGCGATGTTCATGCGCGTCGGCGGCGGCATCTTCACCAAGGCGGCGGACGTCGGCGCGGACCTCGTCGGCAAGGTCGAGCAGGGCATCCCCGAGGACGACCCGCGCAACGCCGCCACCATCGCGGACAACGTGGGCGACAACGTCGGCGACTGCGCGGGCATGGCGGCCGACCTGTTCGAGTCGTACGCGGTGACGCTCGTCGCGGCGCTCATCCTCGGCAAGGCGGCGATGGGCGAGGAGGGCCTCGTGTTCCCGCTCGTCGTGACGGCCCTGGGCGCGCTCGTCGCGGTGCTCGGCGTGTTCATCACGCGCGTGCGCGGCCAGGAGAACGGCCTCAAGGCCATCTACCGCGGGTTCTACCTCTCGGCGCTCATCGGCGCGGTGCTCGCCGCCGTCGCCGCGTTCGTCTACCTGCCGTCGTCGTTCGCCGCGCTCGACGGCACGGCCGACCTCGGCGACCTGTCCGGGATCGCGGCCGACCCGCGCGTCGTCGCGAGCCTCGCCGTCGTCATCGGGATCGTCCTCGCGGGCATCATCCTGTGGATCACGGGCTACTTCACCGGCACGACGTCGAAGCCCACCCTGCACGTGGCGGCCACCTCGCGCACGGGCGCGGCGACGGTCGTGCTGTCGGGCATCGGGGTCGGGTTCGAGTCGGCCGTGTACACGGCGGGCGTGATCGCCGCGGCGATCTGCGGTCTGTTCCTGCTCGCGGGCGGGTCGGTGTGGCTCGCGCTGTTCCTCGTCGCCCTCGCCGGGTGCGGGCTGCTGACGACGGTCGGCGTCATCGTCGCGATGGACACGTTCGGCCCCGTCTCGGACAACGCCCAGGGCATCTACGAGATGTCGGTCGGCGAGTCCGGCGACGGCGAGGCGGAGGCCGCGCAGATCCTCACGGACCTCGACGCGGTGGGCAACACGACGAAGGCGATCACCAAGGGCATCGCGATCACGACGGCCGTCCTCGCGGCGACGGCCCTGTTCGGGTCGTACGCCGACGCCGTGAGCCACGCGCTCGCGGACGTGCAGGGCGTCGGGAGCGGTCTCGTCACGGCGATGCTCGACTACCAGATCATCTCGCCGATCACGCTCGTGGGCGTGATCCTCGGCGCCGCGACCGTGTTCCTCTTCTCGGGCCTCGCGATCGACGCGGTGACGCGCGCGGCCGGGGCGATCGTGTTCGAGGTGCGCCGCCAGTTCCGCGAGCACCCCGGGATCATGACGTTCCAGGAGCGCCCCGAGTACGGCCGGGTCGTCGACATCTGCACGCGCGACTCGCTGCGCGAGCTCGCGACCCCCGGTCTGCTCGCCGCGTTCGCGCCCATCGCCGTCGGCTTCGGCCTGGGCGTCGGGCCGCTGGCCGGCTTCCTCGCGGGCGCGATCGGCGCGGGCGTGCTCATGGCCGTGTTCCTCGCCAACTCGGGCGGCGCGTGGGACAACGCGAAGAAGATCGTCGAGGACGGCGCGTACGGGGGCAAGGGCTCGGAGGCGCACGCCGCGACCGTCATCGGCGACACGGTCGGCGACCCGTTCAAGGACACCGCCGGCCCGGCGATCAACCCCCTCATCAAGGTGATGAACCTCGTGTCGGTGCTCATCGCGCCCGCGGTCGTGCTCATGAGCGTGCCCGAGGACGCGAACCACGTCCTGCGCATCGCGATCGCGGTCGTCGCGGCGGCCATCGCGTTCGGCGCGGTGATCATGTCGCGGCTGCGTGCGGCGCGCGTCGACCGCGAGGAGTCCGCCGTCGAGCGGGAGCGCGTCGCGACGGGCGCCTGACGCCCGGCCACCGCAGACGACGGAGGGCGCCCGGGTCGACCCGGGCGCCCTCCGTCGTGCGCGGGACTAGCCCGCGACGGTGAACGACGCGCGCAGGAGCGCGTCCTCGCGCGAGGACGGCCCGACGCGCAGCTCGAACTCGCCCGGCTCGACGACGCGGCGCCCATGCGCGTCGACGAGCGTGCAGTCCGCCACGGGCACCTCGAGGCCGACGGTCGCCGACTCGCCCGGCGCGAGGTCCACCTTGCGGTAGGCCTTGAGCTCCTTCTCGGCCCACGTCACCGACGTGACGGTGTCGCTCACGTAGACCTGGACGGTCTCGCGCACCGGGCGCGACCCGGTGTTCGTCAGCGTGACCTCGGCGCGCACGACGTCGTCGGGCCCGTGCTCCGTGCCGAGCACCCGCAGGTCGGCGTACTCGACGGTGGTGTAGCTCAGGCCCTCGCCGAACGCGAACGCGGGGCTTTGCGTGAGGTCGGCGTAGCGGACGCCGTGCTGGCCGCGGACCACGTTGTAGTAGGTCGGCTGCTGGCCCGCGTGGCGCGCGAACGAGATCGGGAGCCGGCCCTCGGGCTCGATCAGCCCGAGCACGAGCTCGGCGACGGCCTGGCCGCCGCGCATCCCGGGGTTGGCCGCCCAGACGACCGCCGCCGCCGCGTGCGCCGACGGCGGCAGGACGAGCGGCTTCGACGCGACGACGACCACGACCACGGGGGTGCCGGTGGCGACGAGGGCGTCGAGCAGCGCGACCTGGCCGCCGACGAGCTCGAGCGTCGCGGTCGAGCGCCCCTCGCCCACGAGCTCGATGCGGTCGCCCACCACGGCGACGGCGAGGTCGGCGTCGCGCGCGGCGGCGACGGCCTCGGCGATCAGCGCGTCGTCGGGCGCCGCCGGGACGACGACCTGCGGCCGCGGCTGCCCGTCGGGGAACAGCTCGCCCTCCGGGTCGGGCGCGAGCGTGAGGATGTCGGCGCCGCGCGCGTGGGTCACGGCCCAGCCCTCCGGGGCGAGCGCGCGGAAGCCGTCGAGCACGGTCGTCGTCATCTCGCGCGGGTGGCCGTCCGGCAGCCAGTCGGCCTGGCCCGACGCGCCCGCCCAGTCGCCGAGCTGCGTGTGGTCGTCGTCCGCGTTCGGGCCGACGACGGCGATCGTCCGGGCGGGCGCCCCGGCCGGGGCGAGGGCCCGGCCGTCGGGCGTGCCGGCGGCACGGTCGAGCCCGCCCGCGAACGGGAGGGTGCCGTCGTTGGTGAGGAGCACGAGGGAGCGGCGCGCGACCTCGAGGTTCACCGCGGCGTGCTCGGCCGACGCGATGACCGCCTGCTGGCGCGCGACGTCCGGCCGCCGCGGGTCCTCGAACAGGCCGAGGCGGAACTTGAGCGTGAGGATGCGCCGGACGGCGGCGTCGATCGCGGCCTCCTCGACGAGGCCGCGGTCCACCGCCTCGAGCGCGCCCTCGAAGAAGCGCGGCGTCGTCATGACCATGTCGTTGCCGGCGCGCACGGCCGCGGCGGACGCGTGCACGTAGTCGGGCTGGATGTGCTGCTCCCAGACCATGCGGCCCACGTTGTCCCAGTCGGTGACGAGCGTGCCGGTGTAGCCCCACTCGCCGCGCAGGACGTCGTCGAGCAGCCAGCCGTTCACGGTGACGGGCACGCCGTCCATGGACTGGTAGCCGAGCATGAACGTGGCGCAGCCCTCGCGCGCGACCCGCTCGAACGGGGGCAGGAACCAGGACCGGAGCTTGCGCTGCGAGATGTCGGCCTCGCTCGCGTCGCGCCCGCCCTGCGTCTCGGAGTAGCCCGCGAAGTGCTTCGCCGTGGCGAGGATGCCCGTCGGGTCGGACAGCCCGTCGCCCTGGTAGCCGCGGACCATCGCGGACGCGAGCTCGCCGATGAGGAACGGGTCCTCGCCGAACGTCTCGTCGACGCGGCCCCAGCGCAGGTCGCGCGCGATGCAGAGCACGGGGGAGAAGGTCCAGTGGACGCCGGTCGCGGCGACCTCGACCGCGGTCGCGTGCGCGACCTGCTCCACGAGCGCGGGGTCCCACGTCGCGGCCATGCCGAGCTGGGTGGGGAAGATCGTCGCGCCGACCCAGAACGAGTGGCCGTGGATGCAGTCCTCGGCGAGCAGCAGGGGGATGCGCAGCCGCGTCCGCCCGGTGAGCTCGTGCGCGGCGAGGACGTTCTCCGGCGAGGTGTGCAGCAGCGAGCCCGCGTGCTTCTCGAGCACCGCGGGCCCGACGCCGTCGCGCGCGTCGAGCTGGAGCATCTGGCCGACCTTCTCGGGCAGCGTCATGCGGGCGAGGAGGTCCTCGACGCGGTCGGCCACGGGCACGGCGGGGTCGAGGTAGGGCAGGGTGCTCACGGACGGTCCTTCCACGGCGGCAGCGACGGCGCCCGGTGGCGCCGCGGGTGCGTGCGGGTCGGCGGACCGGGCGTCGCCACTCTACCGGGAAACCAAGTAACTGGTCAGTAAGTTTGCGAGCTCAGTGCCAGTGGTCGAGGAAGCGCGCGACGGTCCGCGTCGCGTGGTCGAGCACGCGGCCGTCCTCCGCCGCGGCCCCCGAGAGCAGCGCCGCGTCCACCACGTGCGCCACGAGGTCGGTGTCCGTCACGTGCTCGTGGCCCGATGCGTCGAGCACCGTCCGTGCGGCGGCCAGCAGGCGCGGGCGGGACGCGCGCATGATCGGCCGCAGCGCCGGGTCCCGCATGGCCGTGAGCATGGGGTCGAGACGCACGTCGACCACCGAGTCGTCCACGTGCGGGGCGTACAGCGTCTCGATGAGCTCGCGCGCCGTCGCGGTGCTCGAGCGACGCCGGTGGGCGAGCGCGTCGGCGTGCTCCTGCGCGGCCGTCGCGCGCACGTCCTCCGCGGCCTCGACGGCCGCGGCGACGAGCGAGGCGCTCGTCGGGAAGTAGTACGAGGCCGACCCCTGCGGCACGCCCGCGGCGCGCGCGACCTGCCGGTGGGTCACGGCGGCGAAGCCCTGGTCGATGAGCAGGTGCGCGGCGGCGTCGACCATCGCGCGCTGCCGCTCCGCGCTGCGCCCCTGGACCGTGGTGCGTGCGCCCCGCGCGCCGCTCGCCGCCGACCGGTCCCGGGCACCCGCAGCGTCGTCCACGCGGCCATCGTAGTGAGGAATAACCTATACGCGCGTATGGTTATCGCCCTCGGACCGCGAGCGCGGCCCGTGGAACGAACGAGGAGTGGAGAAGGATGGTCGCCGCCGAGGGGCTCGTCATCGACTGGGCGCAGATGCCCACCTACAACACCGTGATGTCCGTCGCCGTCGGCGCCGGGCTGATCCTGCTGGTCATGCTCGGCCACGAGCTGCTGCGGGCGCCCGGGAAGATCGTCGTGGAGGGCTGGTCGCTCGCGTTCGGCGTGCTGGGCACGATCCTCACGGCGACCGGGCTGCACATGACGCTCACGTGGCCGCTCGCCGCGGGCGGCTTCCCGTTCGACAACATCATCTTCGGCGAGACGAGCCTCGCGTTCGGCGTGCTGCTCCTCGCCGCCGCGTTCTACCTCTGGACGCGCGGCCGCGCCGCGCTCGAGCGGGCCGACGCCACCGAGCACCTGCAGGCCGTCGCGCGCCCCGTCTCGGTGTTCGTGCTCGGCATGGGCCTCGGCCTCGTCGCCATCGCGATCGCCGGCGTGACGTACCAGCTCTTCGCCGCGCCGCCGGAGGAGCCGATCTCCGGCGCGTTCGCCGCCTACCCGCTCGTCGAGGCGATCTTCATGTCCGGGCTCATCGCGCTCGTGGGCGTCGGCGCGATCCTCTTCCCGTTCGCGGTCCGCTCCGGGCGGCGCGTCGTGCGGGTCGTCATCGGGTGGGCCTGGGGCCTG
The DNA here is from genome assembly GCF_046159675.1 of Cellulosimicrobium sp. RS. NCBI lineage: Bacteria > Bacillati > Actinomycetota > Actinomycetes > Micrococcales > Promicromonosporaceae > Cellulosimicrobium > Cellulosimicrobium sp. RS. The sequence continues at coordinate 132,958 of NZ_JBJXVU010000003.1, forward strand.
TCCGGCGTCGCGTTCCTGCTGTTCGGCGCGATGAACTTCTTCACCCACATCGGTCTCATCGTCAACACGATGGGCTGACGCCGCGGCGACCCCGAGGACCCCGCCGGCCGGCAAGGCCCGCGGGGTTCTTCGCGCCCGCGGGAGGCGTCATCATAGGGGCCATGCAATCACCGGTGCGCGCCGTGGCCCACGCCGCGGTCCTCGCCGTCGTCGCCGGGCTGTGCCTCGCCGTCGTCGCGAGCGGGGCGTTCGACGTCGTGTCCCTCCCGGGCGCAGCGCCCGCCGCCGCACCGCCCCCGCCCGCCGCACCCGCGGCGTCGTCCCCGGGTGCCGGGGACGACGCGGACGACGGCGCGGCACCCGCCGACGGCACGGACCCTGCCGAGACGGACCTCGCCGCGACCACCGCGCCCGACGACGGCACGGACCCGGGGGCGGGCGCCGTCGACCCGGCGTGCCGGGAGGCGGAGGTCGCGTGGGGCGCGGCGGCCAAGGCGCAGGTCAACCTCACGGTCGACCACCCCGAGGCCCTCGTCGAGGGGTTCACCACCGCCCGCGACACGCTCGCCGGGACCACCCCGCCCGCGGCGGTCGCGCGCGACTGGGCCGTCGTCACGACCTACCTCACGATGATCGCGGACGAGGTCGAGGCCACCGGCACGCGGGACACGGGCGAGCTGTCGCGGGCGATCGACCGCGTGGGGCGCCGGATCGACACGGCGGCGCTCACGTCGTCGTCCCGGGCCGTCACCGAGTACTTCCGGGCCGGCTGCGCGCGCTGACCGGCACGCGCCGGAACTTCACCCCGTGGCGATGGCCACATGGGGAGCGGTCCCCACTTCGAGGCTTTGAGGGCGCGCGACGCGCGTCCGTGGGAAACCATGGTCGTCATGCGCACCCGACTGACGATCACCAAGACCACGACCGCCCTCGCGACGAGCGCCCTCCTCGTGCTCGGCCTGGCCGCCTGCGGCGGCTCCGGCGACGACGCGAGCACCGACTCCGAGACCACGCCGGCGGAGGAGACCAGCACGTCGGCCGAGGAGGAGACCACCCCGTCCGAGGAGCCCGCCGAGGAGGAGTCCGGCGACACCGAGGCGTCGGGCGACTTCTGCACCGCCTACGACGCCCTGCTCGACGCCCAGACGACCCTGAGCTCGATCGACACGAGCGACCCGGCCGCCGCCGTGACGCAGTTCGAGACGTTCACGGCGTCGCTCGAGGCCGCCGAGGCCCCGGCCGAGATCAGCACCGACTGGGACAACGTCACGGGCGTCTTCCGCCAGCTCACCGACACGCTCGAGACCGCGGTCGACGACCCGGCGAACGCCGACACCTCCTCGATCATGTCGCTCATGACGGACGAGACCTTCCAGACCTCGGCGCAGAACGTCGCGGTCTACGGCACGCAGAACTGCTGACGACGTCGTCCCCCACGGACCCCCGGCACGCCTCGGCGCGCCGGGGGTCCGTCGCGTCCGGGGCGGCGCGGGCCCTCGGCCGCCGCGCGCGGATCGGTGAGGATGGAGCCATGCCTCCCGCCTCCAGCACCCCGAGCCCGTCGTCGCGCACCGCCGCGGACGGGCCCGGCCCCGTCCCGCCCGGCGCGGGCTCCGCCCCCGCCGACCTCGCGGCCGCCGCGGCGACGCTGCGCGAGGACCTCGCGGCGGCGGACTTCACGGTCGACGGCGTCGAGCGCGTGCTCGGTCCCGTCGCGTCCGCCGCGCTGCACCGCGAGCAGGCCGTCCCGGCGCGGCGGGCGCTGCGCGACCGCGGTCGGGAGGGGGCCGACCCCACGGCCGCTCTCGCCGCCCTCTTCCTCCTCGGCGACGACGTGCCCCGGCGCGCCCTCGACGCGGCGCTCGGGCGCACGGGGGTCGACGGCGCACGGCGGCTGGGTCTCGTCGAGGCGGCGGGCGCGGGCGACGACGACGCGGTGCGCGCGCTCGTCGACCTGCGGCCGTACGCGGCGACCGACGCCGCGGGCCCCGTCACGTGGTGGCTGTCGTCGGACCTGGGCGAGCTCGCGACGGGCCGCCGGCTCGCCCCGGACCACGTGCTCGGCGCGGGCGGCGCGTCCCTGACGCTCGCCCAGGTGACGGTCCGGACGCCGGTCGGGCGCGTGCTGGACCTCGGGACGGGCTGCGGCATCCAGGCCCTGCACGCCGCGCGGCACGCGCGCGCGGTCGTCGGCACGGACATCTCGCGCCGGGCGCTCGGCTTCGCCGCGTTCAACGCGGCGCTCGACGCGGCGTTCGACGAGGCGTCGGGCCCCGCCGCCGGAGCCGCACCCCGCGGCCCGGCGACCGGGCGCGTCGAGCTGCGCGAGGGCTCGATGCTGGAGCCGGTCGCGGGCGAGCGCTTCGACCTCGTCGTGTCGAACCCGCCGTTCGTCATCACCCCGCGCGCCGCCGGTGGCGCGCTCCCGGACTACGAGTACCGCGACGGCGGCCGGTCGGGCGACGACCTCGTGCGCGACCTCGTGACCGGGGTCGGCGCCGTGCTCGAGCCCGGCGGCGTGGCCCAGCTCCTCGGCAACTGGGAGCACCGCCGCGGCGTGCCGTGGGACGAGCGCGTCGGCGCGTGGCTCGACGAGGCCGGCCTCGACGGCTGGGTGGTCCAGCGCGAGGTGCTCGACCCCGCGGAGTACGCCGAGACCTGGATCCGCGACGGCGGCACGACCCCCGAGCGCGAGCCCGCGGCGTGGGCGGCTGCGTACGGCGCGTGGCTCGACGACTTCGCCGCGCGCGACGTGGAGGCCGTCGGCTTCGGCATCGTCACGCTGCGCCGTCCGCTCGCGGGCGCCCGCCCGACGCTGCGGCGGCTCGAGGAGCACACCGGGTCGGTGCGCCAGCCGCTCGGCGCGCACCTCGCGGCGTCGCTCGCGGCGCACGACTGGCTCGCGGCGCGCGACGACGCGGCCCTCGCGGGCGAGCGGCTCGCCGTCGCGCCCGACGTCACGGAGGAGCGGTTCCACACGCCCGGCGCGCCCGACCCCACGGTCGTCCTGCTGCGCCAGGGCGACGGTCTGGGCCGCGCCGTGCGGGCGACGACGGGGCTCGCCGCGCTCGTCGGCGCGAGCGACGGCGAGCTGACGGTCGGGCAGCTCGTGGGGGCGATCGCCGCGCTGTTCGAGGTCGGCGCCGAGGACCTCGCGGGCGAGCTCCTGCCCGACGTGCGCGGGCTCGTGCGCGACGGCTTCCTCGCGCCCGTGGGCTGACGCGCGCGACACGCCCCGGCCGCACCGATACGTTGGGGCGGCATGGACCTCGAGGTGCGGCACCTGCGCATGATCGTGACGGTGGCCGAGACGGGCAGCGTGACCAAGGCGGCGGCGTCGCTGGGCCTCGCGCAGCCCGCCCTCACCGCCCAGCTCAACCGGATCGACCGCACGCTCGGCGGGTGCGTCTTCACGCGCGACCGGCAGGGCGCGCGCCCCACGGAGCTCGGCGAGCTCGTGCTGCGGCACGCGCGCGTCGTGCTGCCCGCCATGTCCGCGCTGGTCGACGACGCCCGGCGGCTCACGAGCGAGCACGGCACGGTCGGCCGCGTGCACGTGGGGACGGTGAGCTCCGCGATCGGCGGCCTGTTCGCGAGCCGGCTGCACACCGCGCTGCCCGGCGCGCTGGGGGTCGACGACCTGCTCGTCACGACGGCGACGTCGTGGTCCGTCGAGGAGACCGCGGACCGGCTCGCGAGCGGGACGCTCGACGTCGCGCTCGTCGGGATGTGCGGGGACGCGTCCCCGCCCGCGGCCGGGGGCCTGGTGTGGACGGCGGTGTCCACCGACCCGGTGTTCGTGCTCGTCGACGAGTACCACCCCGTCGCCGGGCGCGACGCCGTCGGGCTGGGCGAGCTCGCCGACGCGCTGTGGCTCACGGCCCCCGGGAGCGGGTGCTTCGAGCGCTGCTTCGTGGGGGCGTGCGCGCGGGCGGGCTTCACGCCGCGCGCGATGGGGGAGTCGGACCGCACGTCGTGCATCGACCAGGTGCGCGGCGGGCACGCCGTCGCGCTCGTCCAGCCCGTGCTCCTCGACGCCCCCGGCGTGCGGACCGTCGCGCTCGAGGGCGCCCCGCTGCGCTGGACGCACCACGTGGGGTGGCGGCGCGACGCCGTCGACCGCCTCCCGGTCGACGCGGTCCTGCGGGCCGCGACGGGCGCGCACCGCGACGCCGTGCAGCGCTCGCCCCGCTACCGGCGGTGGCGCGCCGAGCACCCGGTGGAGACCGCGTAGGGGCGAGCCCGCACATAGCGCCCGCGTATGACCTGATCGTGATCTGGGCGCGCCCTGGACGCGTCCCTAGCGTGGCCCTCGACCGGGCCACCCGGGCCCGGCGAAGGGAATGGACGACATGACACGACCACTCCGCAGGAGGCTCGCCGCGGTCACCGCCGCGGCGACGCTCCTGGCGGGCGGGGCCGCGACGCACGCCGTCGCCGCCACGCCCGCACCCGACGACCAGCGCGCGACGGTGCGCGCGGTCCCCAAGACGGCCCCCGGCCTGGAGCGCGCGCTGGAGCGCGACCTGGGCCTCAGCGCGCGGGACGCACGGACGCGCCTCGCCTTCCAGTCCGACGCCGCGGGCACCGAGGCCGCGCTCGAGCGGCGCCTCGGCGCCGACTACGCGGGCGCGTGGGTCGACGACGCCGCGAACGTCCTCTACGTCGGCGTCACCGACGCCGCCGACGCGCGCACGGTGCGCGCCGAGGGCGCCACCGCGGTCGACGTCGACCACACGCTCGCCGACCTCGAGACCTGGCGCGCGACGCTCGACGGCGCGCTCGCCGACGACCCGGCGGCGCTGCCGGGCTGGTACGTCGACGTGACGCGCAACCGCGTCGTCGTCTCGGTGCGCGAGGGCGGCCAGGCCGACGTCGCCGCCCAGGTCGCCGCCGCGGGCGTGCCCGCCGACGCGGTCGCGTACGAGGAGACGACGGAGTCCCCGCGGCCGCTGATCGACGTCGTGGGCGGCAACGCGTACACGATCGGCGGCGGCAGCCGGTGCTCCGTCGGGTTCGCGGTCCAGGGCGGGTTCGTCACCGCCGGGCACTGCGGCTCGACCGGCGCGCGCACGTCCGGGCCGGCGGGCACGTTCCGCGGGTCGAGCTTCCCGGGCAACGACTACGCGTGGGTCCAGGTCGACGCGGGCAACACGCCCGTCGGCGCGGTGAACAACTACGCCGGGGGCCGCGTCGCGGTCGCCGGCGCGACGCAGGCGCCGGTCGGAGCCTCCGTCTGCCGCTCGGGCTCGACCACCGGCTGGCACTGCGGCACCGTCCAGGCGTACAACGCGTCCGTCACCTACCCGCAGGGGACCGTCACCGGCCTCATCCGCACGACGGTGTGCGCCGAGCCCGGTGACTCCGGCGGCTCGCTCCTCGCGGGCAACCAGGCGCAGGGCGTCACGTCCGGCGGGTCCGGGAACTGCAGCTCCGGCGGGACGACGTACTTCCAGCCGGTGGGCGAGATCCTCTCGGCGTACGGCCTGACGCTCCTCACGAGCGACGGCGGGGGCGGCACGCCGCAGCCGCCGACGGGCTGCAGCGGCTACGCCCGCACGTACACCGGGTCGCTCGCCGCGGGCACGACGGCCGTCCAGCCCAACGGGTCGTACTACACGGCCGGGGCCGCCGGGACGCACCGCGCGTGCGTGAGCGGTCCGAGCGGTGCCGACTTCGACCTCTACCTCCAGCGCTGGAACGGGTCGACGTGGGCGACGGTCGCGCAGTCGACCTCCCCGGGCGCGAACGAGTCCGTCTCCTACTCGGGGGCCGCGGGCTACTACCGGTTCGTCGTCCAGGCGTACTCCGGCTCGGGCGCCTACACGCTGGGGGCGACGACGCCCTGACCGCCCGCCGCGCGCCGAGCACGAGGCTGCCGTCGTTCCCGTCCGCTTCCCGGGAGCAGCCTCGTGCTCGGCCGCGTGGGCCGTCAGGCCAGCAGCGCCGGGCCGTACTTGAGCAGCACGAGGGCGGCGAGGCCCACGAGCCACGCCGCGACGAGGTAGCCGTACGCACCCGACCGCACGAACCCGAGCAGGCGCGCCTGGGCGCCGCGCGGCAGGTAGAGGTTGTCCTCCAGGACGTTCCAGTGCAGGAGCGACGCGAACACGAGCGTCGTGGAGACCGTGATGAGCAGGCACCACGGGCACAGCGCCCCGATGACGAACATCGACTGGTAGAAGAGCCAGTAGGCGAACACGACCCCGAGCAGGTACACGCACTGCGCGGCGAAGAGGAACCACCGGGGGAAGCGGGTCCCGCCGAGCGCCGCGACCGCCGTCGTGATGACGATCGGCTCCGCGATCAGCCCGAGGAACGCGTTGGGGAAGCCGAACACCTGCGCCTGCCACGACTGCGCGACCGTCCCGCAGGACAGCACGGTGTTGACGTCGCACGACAGCACCGCGCCGGGGTCCCCGGCGAGGAGGACGGCGTCGTACGACAGTACGAACGCCGCCGTGAGGCTCAGCAGCCCGAACAGCAGCATCTCGCCGAAGAGCACGCCGCGGGAGTGGGTCCAGCCGGTGGGCCGGGCGAAGGGGTCGAAGCCCGCGTCCGGCGTGGTGCCCGACGCCGTCGGGCCGGGCGAGCGGGCGTCGTCCGCGAGCGCGGTGGTCGTTCCGGTCACGGGCGGTCCTCGGGTCCGCGGGGCCCCGCCGGAGAGGTCCGGCGGGCGGGGCAGAAGGTGGCGCCGGCCGGCAGGGTGGGCGCGCTGCCGGCCCGGCGCCGCACCCAGCGTACGAACGTGCGCGGCGGGGCCGACAGGGACCATGGTCCCGGATCCGGGGCGCTTCTCGAGCGGTCCCAGGCGACCGGTCGGACGCCCGCCGAGCCCCGCGGGAGGGCGGCCTCGCGGTGGGTCGTGGGGGCGGTGCGGGCGGTCCGCCCTAAGATCTGGGGGCGCCCCCTCGCGTGGCGCGCCCTGGCCGCCGCGCCGGGCACCGACCCGCCCCGCCCGAGAGGACCTGCGTGCAGCACGACGACGTCGACTCCCTGCGACGGTCGAGCGCGGCGTGGCGGCTCCTGCGCGCGGACACGGCGCCGCTCGTGCTCTCGTTCCTCGGCACCCTGTTCGTCGAGGACAACGTGCGCGCCATCCCGGAGAGCGAGCTCGTCGCGCGCCTCGACGACCACCTGTGGGCCGTCGACGGCCGGGCCGCGCGCGCCTCCGGCACGGAGCCGCGGTACCCGCGGGCCCCGCAGGCGTACGTCGACCACTGGACGCACCCGGACCAGGGCTGGCTGCGCGCCTGGTACCCGCCCGGCTCGGCCGAGCCGCACTACGACGCGACGCCCGCCGTCGAGCAGGCCGTGCGCTGGGTCGCGTCCCTGCGCGGGCGCGGGTTCGTCGGCACCGAGTCGCGGCTCAACACCGTCTTCGGGCTGCTGCGCCAGCTCGCCGTCGGCACGCAGACCGACCCGGCGGAGCGGCTGCGCGAGCTCGAGGAGCGCCGTGCCGCCATCGACGACGAGATCGCCCACGTCCGCGCGGGGCGCGTCGCCGTCCTCGACGCGGCGGCGCAGCGCGACCGCTACCAGCAGCTCACCCAGACGGCGGCCGACCTGCTCTCCGACTTCCGCGAGGTCGAGGCGAACTTCCGCTCCCTCGACCGGGAGCTGCGCGAGCGCATCACGGGCTGGGACGGCGCGAAGGGCGAGCTGCTCGAGGAGGTCGTGCGGTCGCGCACGGCCATCGCGGAGTCGGACCAGGGGCGGTCGTTCCACGCGTTCTACGACTTCCTCCTCGACCGGCGCCGCCAGGAGGAGTTCGCCGCGCTCGTGGAGCGCGTGCAGTCCCTCGACGCGATCGCGCCCGACGTCGTCCGGCCGGCACCCGGGACGCCCGGCCCGGCCGTGGACGCCGCCGCGCAGGCCGCGGCCCGGGAGCAGGAGCACCGGCGCCTGCGCCGCGTCCACTACGACTGGCTCGACGCCGGCGAGCGCACCCAGGCGACCGTGCGGACCCTCTCCGAGCAGCTCCGCCGCTTCCTCGACGACCAGGTGTGGCTCGAGAACCGGCGGGTCATGGACATCCTGCGCGGCGTCGAGGCGAAGGCGCTCGGCGCGCGGGACGTCGCCCGCGCGGCAGGCCGCGCCGGTGCCCCGCCGGGGATGCCGGTGGACGCCGTCGCGCCCGAGGTCGTGCTGCCGACGGAGCGACCGCTCTTCACGCCGCGCCCCACGGCCCGCCTCGACTCCGACCACGTCGAGGTCGGCGACGACGACTTCGAGGTCGACGCGCTCTACGACCAGGTGCACGTCGACCCGGAGCGCCTCGCGCGCACGGTCCGCGCGACGCTCTCGCGGCCCGGCGGACCGGGGGAGGTCGCGCTCGCGGACCTGCTCGCCGAGGCCCCGCTCGAGCACGGGCTGGCCGAGCTCGTGACGTACCTGTCGCTCGAGGACCCGCGGTTCGTCGTCGTGCACGACGACGAATGCACCGACGAGGTGCGCTGGGAGGGCGAGGCCCCGGCGGGGCCCGTCGCCGAGGACGGCGCGCCGGACCCGGTGGTGCGCGTCGCGCGGCTGCCCCGCGTCACGTACGCGCGGCGGACGAGCGGCTCCCCGCCCGGCGGGCCCCCCGCCGCACGACCCGACGCACGACCCGACGCCGCCCCCGACCCGAGCCCGGAGGAGACCCCGTGAGCACGACCCGCACCGCGCGCGACCCGGAGCTGTCCGTCGTCGTGACGTCGCTGCTCAAGGGCGTCGTCTACCGCGAGTCCGGCGAGGCGCTGTGGCGCGACCTGCTCGCCCGCGAGGCGCAGGTGCGCGACGCCGTCGCGATGCTCGGGCTGCAGGTCGTCGTCGACGAGGGCGACGGCTACGCCTACCTGCGCTCCCAGCCCGAGCACGAGCGCGACGAGCGCGTGCCGCGGCTGATCCCGCGCCGCGAGCTGCCGTTCGACGTCAGCCTGCTGCTCGCCCTGCTGCGCAAGCGGCTCGCGCAGGCGGACTCGGAGGGCGGCGAGACGCGCCTCGTGATCACGCGCTCGGAGATCGTCGACCTGCTGCGGGTCTTCCTCACCCAGGACGCGGGCGCCGCGGCGAACGAGGCGCGGCTCGTGGACCGGGTGGACGCGCTCGTGCGGCGCGTCGTGGAGCTCGGCTTCCTGCGCCCGGCGGGCCGCCCGGACCCGGACGGGCCCGACGCCGTCGCACCGGGGGACCCCGGCGACCCGGCCGACGCGGAGGCCCGGCGGTACGAGGTGCGCCGCATCCTCAAGGCGTTCGTCGACGCGCAGTGGCTCGCGGACTTCGACGCGCGTCTCGCGCAGTACCTGGAGCTCGCCGCCGAGGGCGGCGGTCCGGGGGCGGGGACGCGCACAGGGGCGGCGGGCGCGGGGACAGGCCTGGCGACGGGTACGGCGGGGACGACGACGAGGACGGTGGCGTGATGGAGGGCCTGTTCAGCGCGGTCGAGCTGCACGACCCGGCGGCCGACCTCGACGCGCGCGCCGGGTTCCGGCTCGAACGGCTCGAGGTGCTCAACTGGGGCACGTTCGACCAGCGCGTGTGGGCGTTCGACCTCGACGGTCGCAACGCCCTGCTGACCGGCGACATCGGCTCGGGCAAGTCGACCATCGTCGACGCGGTGACGACGCTGCTCGTGCCGTCGCACCGGATCTCGTACAACAAGGCCGCCGGGGCGGGGGCGCGCGAACGGTCGCTGCGGTCGTACGTCGCAGGGCACTACAAGTCCGAGCGCGACGAGGCGACGGGCACGACGCGCCACGTGGGCTTGCGCGAGCGCGGCACGTACTCGGTCGTGCTGGGGCGGTTCTCGAACCGCGGGTTCGACCAGGAGGTCACGCTCGCGCAGGTGTTCTGGCTCGCCCCGGGCCAGGCGGGCCAGCCGGACCGCTTCTTCGTCACGGCGGACCGCCCGCTGACGATCACCGAGGACTTCGCGGGCTTCGGCGGCGACGTCGCGGCGCTGCGCCGCCGCCTGCGCGAGTCCGGCGCGCAGGTGCGCGACCACTTCCCCGACTACGGGCGCGACTTCCGCCGCCTGCTCGGCATCCCGTCGGAGCAGGCGATGGACCTGTTCCACCAGACGGTGTCGATGAAGTCGGTCGGCGACCTCGGCGAGTTCGTGCGCGAGCACATGCTCGAGCCGTTCGACGCCGACCGCTGGACGGACCGGCTCGTCGCGCACTTCGACGACCTGACGAGCGCGCACGACGCCGTCGTGCGGGCGACCGCGCAGATCGAGCGGCTCGCGCCCCTGCTCGCGGACTGCGACGCGCACGACGCGCTCGGGGAGCGGGCCGAGGCGCTCGTCGCGCGCCGCGACGCCCTGCGCGCGTTCACCGCGTCGCGCCGCGTGGCGGACCTCGACGGTCTCACCGCCGCCCTCGACGAGCGCGTGGCCGACGGCGAGGCCCGCCGCCGCCGCGTCGTCGACGAGCTGGGGCTGCTCGGCGCCGAGCGGCAGCGGCTCGAGCTCGAGCGCGCGGGCCACGGCGGCGACCGGCTCGCCGCGATCGAGGGCGAGGTCGCGCGCCGCGAGGTCGAGCGCGCCGCGCGCGAGCGCCGGGTCGCCCAGCTCGCCGGGTACGCGGCGGCGGCCGGTCTGACGCTCGGCGCCCCGGACGGCGCCGACGCCGCGGCGGGGGACTCCGGCCCGGCGGGGCCGGGGGAGGGCGCCACCGCGGGCGCGGTGGCGGCCGCGCTCGTCGACGCCGAGGCGTTCGCGGCGCTCCGTCGCGCGGCCGACGACGCCGCCGTGCGCGTGCGCGACGACCTCGCCCGGGCCGAGGAGCAGGCGAGCGAGGTCGCGGCGCAGGTGCGCGCCGTCGAGCAGGAGACCGCCGACGTCAAGGCCGAGCTCGCGAGCCTCGCCGACCGCCGGTCCAACCTGCCGCGCACCCACCTGGAGGTCCGGGACCGGCTGTGCGACGGCGTCGGGCTCGCGCCGGGCGACGTCCCCTTCGTGGGCGAGCTGCTCGCCGTCCGCCCCGAGCACGCCGACTGGGAGGGTGCGGCCGAGCGCGTGCTGCGCGGCTTCGCGCTCTCGCTCCTCGTGCCGGCGGCGCACTACGACGCGGTGTCCGCGTGGGTCGACCGTGAGCACCTCGGGCTGCGGCTCGTCTACCACCGGGTGCCCGAGCGCGTCCCCGCCGCCCGGCCGGCGCCGCGCGAGGACGGCGTCCCGCTCCTCGCCGACCTGCTCGACGTGCGCCGTCTCGACGACGCGCCGACCCTCACGGCGTGGGTCGAGGCCGAGCTCGAGCGCCGCGCCGACCACGCGTGCGCGCCGGACCTCGACGCGTTCCGCCGGCTCCCGCGCGCGATCACGCGGGCCGGCCAGGTCAAGCACTCGCCCGACCACCACGAGAAGAACGACACGCGCGCGGTCGACGACCGCCGGGGCTACGTGCTGGGCTGGTCGACCCAGGCGAAGATCGACGCGCTGCTCGAGCAGGCGGCCGAGGTCACGGCGCGTCGCGACGCGCTCGCACGGCGTCGGGACGAGGCGGCCGCCACGCGCGAGGCGCTCCAGGCCCGTTCCGCCGCGCTCGGGCGGCTCGACGTCTACCGCGACTGGGACGAGCTCGACCGCGGGGCCGAGACGGCGCGCATCGCCGAGCTCGCCGAGGAGAAGCGACGGCTCGAGCAGGCGAGCGACGAGCTCGGCCGCCTCGCGGCGCTCCTCGACGACAACGCGCGCCGCCAGGCGGAGCTCGAGGCGGAGCGCGACCGCGTCGTCGCGACGCTCGGCGCCGACCGGCACGCGCTCGACGAGGCGCGGACGGCGCGGGAGCGGGCGCGCGCCGTGCTCGACGGCGCGGGCGAGACGCTCGACGAGGAGACGACGGCGGCCCTCGCCGCGGAGTTCGACCGCGAGCTCGCCGGGTTCGGCGCGGCGGGCCCGGGCGGCGCTGCCGACGGCCCGACGCGCGCGGCCGACCTCGACGCGGTCGAGAACGCGGTGCGCTCGCGGCTCACGGCCGAGGCCGAGCAGGCGCAGCGCGAGCGCGCGGACCTCGGGACGCGGATCGCGGGGCAGATGGCCTCGTTCCGGTCGGCGTACCCGGTCGAGACGGCGGAGCTCGACGCGGACGTGCGATCGGCCGACGGCTACCGCGAGATCCACGACCGGCTCGTGCGCGACGACCTCCCGCGGTTCGAGGCCGACTTCAAGGCGTACCTCAACACGAACGCGATCCGCGACATCGCGGGCTTCGCGGCCGAGCTCGCCAAGCAGGCCGACGTCATCCGCGACCGGATCGACACGATCAACGACTCGCTCCGCGCGATCGACTACAACCCGGGCCGGTACATCCGTCTGGAGATGTCGCGCACGCCCAACCTCGAGGTGCGCGAGTTCCAGCAGGACCTGCGCGCGTGCACCGACGGCGACGGGATCCTCGCCGAGGACGACCGCGCGCTCGCCGAGGGCGACGGGTCGCTCGCCGACGGCGCGCTGTCGTACTCGGAGGACCGGTTCCTGCGGGTCAAGGCGCTCGTCGAGCGGTTCCGCGGCCGCGAGGGCATGACGGACCTGGACGAGGCGTGGCGCCGCCGCGTGACCGACGTGCGCAACTGGTTCGTGCTCTCCGCGTCCGAGCGGTCCCGCGCCGACGACTCCGAGCACGAGCACTACTCCGACTCCGGCGGCAAGTCCGGCGGCCAGAAGGAGAAGCTCGCGTACACCGTGCTCGCGGCGTCGCTCGCCTACCAGTTCAAGCTCGACTGGGGCGCGGTGCGGTCGACGGCGTTCCGGTTCGTCGTCATCGACGAGGCGTTCGGGCGGGGGTCGGACGAGTCGACGCGCTTCGCGCTCGAGCTGTTCCGCCGCCTCGGGCTGCAGCTGCTCATCGTCACGCCGCTGCAGAAGATCCACGTCATCGAGCCCTACATCTCGGCCGTCGGGTTCGTCGACAACCCGACCGGCCGGTCGTCGCGCCTGCGGACGCTGTCCATCGCCGCGTACCGCGAGGGCCGCCGGGAGGGCGACGCCGCGCCGTCGGACGGCGACGCCGCGCCGTCGGACGGCGGTGCGGAGCCCGCGGTCGAGCCGGTGCCCGAGCCCGTGCCGGAGAGCGTGGCGACGTAGCGCGTCAGGCGAGCGGGCGGGCGCGGCGGGCGCCCGCCAGGGTCGCGGCGAGGACGGCCTCGATCGCGAACGCGGTCGCCTCGGCGAGGTCGACGGCGTCGGGGTCGAGGAGCCACTGGGTCTGGAGGCCGTCCATCGCGGCGATGATCGTCGAGGCGGCGAGGTCGAGCGCGCGGTCGTCCGGCACGGCCGCCGTCTCGTCGCCCGCGGCCCGCCGCTCCTCGACGACCTCGCGGAGAGCACCGGCGACGTCGGCGCGCAGTCCGGCGAAGCGCGCGGTGACCCACGCGCGCGCCGGGTGGTCGTCCGTGACGGCCTCGCCGGCGAGGACCGTGTAGGTCTGCACGATCCCGGGGCGCTCGGCGTTCGCGGCGGCGGTCGCGACGAGGTGCCGGAACAGGTCGAGCCCGCCCGGCATGTGCTGCCCCTCGAGGTGCGCGACGCCGTCGCGGTCGCGGGACGCGAGGACCTCGGTGAGCAGGCGCTCCTTGGACCCGAAGTGGTGCAGCACGCCGGCGTGCGTGATGCCCACCTGCTCGGCGACCTCCGCGAGCGACCCCTGGTGGTAGCCCCGCGACCCGAAGACGCGCATCGCCGCGCGCAGGATCTCCTCCCTCCGCTCGGCGGTCCCGGGGCGCGGGCGCCGGGGCCGCGGGCTCCGGGGGGACGCGGAGTCGCTCGCGTCGGCGTCGCCGGGGGCGCTCGGCGCGGGGGAGGCGTCGGTCATGGCGTCACCCTACTGGCGGCCTGCGACGCCGTGCCCGGGCCCCTCGACCCGGACGGGCGGGCCGTGCCCCGGACCGGTCCGGGGCAGCGCCCGCAGCTCTTCCCGTCGTCTTCCCCGAATGCGCACACGCGTCCTCTACGGTGGTGGGATGCCTTCCGACCACGCCCCGACCCGGCCGCTGCCGACCAGCGGCGGGGCGGGTACGCGGCCGCTCCCGGCGACGCAGCCGATGCCGCCCACGCCCGGACCGACGGCCGCGCCGCCGCCCGCCGCAGCGCCCCCGGCAGTGCCTCCCGCAGGCCCCGCCGCAGCGCCCCCCGCCGGGACCCCGTACCCGCCCGTCCCGCAGGCCGCCGCGGGCGGTCCCTCGGCCCCGGCGCCGCGCCGGGCGCCGCACGCGCACGCCGTCCCGGGTCCCGACGGACCGAGCACCGGCTCGCGCGTCGTCGCGGCCGTGGTCGCGCTGCTCGCGGTCGCGGGGGCGTGGCTCGTGTGGCGGTTCTTCGTCGACACGTTCGCCGGGCAGATGCTCGAGCGGGCCGCGTTCGACGGCGCCGTGACCGGCCAGGGAGAGCTGTGGGCGGTCGCCGAGCCGGTGCTCGACACGGTCTCCGTCGCGTTCGTCGTCGGCGGCCTGGGCGCCGCGATGGGCATCGCGCTCCTCCGCCGCCGCTGGGGGCTCGCGGTGCAGGTCGCGTTCCTCGTCGTCGGCGCGAACGTCACGACGCAGCTCGTCAAGCACTCCCTCCTTGGCCGCGAGGAGCTCATCGGCGGCTGGCACTGGGAGAACTCGCTGCCCAGCGGCCACACCACCGTCGCGGGGTCGGTCGCGGCCGCGCTGCTGCTCGTCGTGCCGCGCGGCGCCCGGGCGCTCGTCGCCGTCCTCGGCGGCGCGTACACCGCGGCCACCGGGGTCTCGACCCTGGTCGGCCAGTGGCACCGCCCGAGCGACGTCGTCGCCGCCGTCCTCGTCGTCCTCGCGTGGGCCGCCCTCGTGTGCGTCTTCACGCCGAGGTCGTCGCTCGACCCGGGCGCCGGGCCCACGCCCGGCTCCACCGTGACGGCGGTGCTCCTCCTGCTCGGCGCGGCCGCGGCGGGGGTCGCGGCGGCGCTCGCGCTGCGCGCGACGCCCGCGACCTGGGGCACGACGGCGGCGCAGGAGGTGACGGCCTACGCGGGCGGCGTCGCGGGCGTGCTGGCGGTGACGGCCGCGGCCTTCGCGGTGCTGCTCCTCGTCCGTCAGTCCACAGCCCGCCCCGACCGTCGTCCCGTTCGGGGGTAGGGTGCGTGCGGCTGGCGCGACGGGAGTAACGTCGTAGGCTGCCACGGCGGGCGACCGGACGGTCGTCCGGGTCGCCGGGGCCCCGGCGGGGCCCGCCGCCGTCGGGCAGGGAGCGCCCGCCACGGACACGTACGCACGGACGAAAGCAGGATCGGATGCCACGCAAGCTCGTGATCGTCGAGTCGCCCGCTAAGGCTCGCAAGATCCAGGGCTACCTCGGCGACGACTACGAGGTCGAGGCGAGCGTCGGGCACATTCGCGACCTGCCGCAGCCGTCCGAGCTGCCCGCGGACATGAAGAAGGGCCCGTACGGGAAGTTCGCGGTCGACGTCGACCACGGCTTCGACCCGTACTACGAGGTCTACGCGGACAAGAAGAAGAAGGTCGCCGAGCTCAAGCGCGCGCTCAAGGACGCCGACGAGCTCTACCTCGCGACCGACGAGGACCGCGAGGGCGAGGCCATCGCGTGGCACCTCCTCGAGGCGCTCAAGCCCAAGGTCCCGGTCAAGCGCATGGTCTTCCACGAGATCACGCGCGAGGCCATCCAGCGGGCGCTGCAGAACACGCGCGACCTCGACGAGCACCTCGTCGACGCGCAGGAGACCCGCCGCATCCTCGACCGCCTCTACGGCTACGAGGTCTCGCCCGTGCTGTGGCGCAAGATCGCCCAGGGGCTCTCGGCCGGCCGCGTGCAGTCGGTCGCGACGCGCCTCGTCGTCGAGCGCGAGCGCGAGCGCATGGCGTTCGTCCCCGCCGAGTACTGGGACGTCACGGGCACCTTCGAGCACGCCGACGCGTCGGCACCGGACGCGGGCAAGGCGTTCGGCGCCCGGCTCGTGCAGCTCGGCGACGCGCGCGTCGCCTCGGGCCGCGACTTCGACGACCGCGGGCAGCTCAAGCCGGCGGCGGCGCGCGACGGCGTCGCGCACCTCGACGAGACGACGGCGCGCGCCGTCGTGACCGGCCTCGCGGACGCGGCGTTCGCGGTGCGCTCGCTCGAGACCAAGCCGTACACGCGCCGTCCCGCGGCGCCGTTCACGACGTCGACCCTCCAGCAGGAGGCCAGCCGCAAGCTGCGCATGTCGTCGCGCCAGGCGATGCGCACCGCGCAGTCGCTGTACGAGAACGGCTACATCACCTACATGCGTACGGACTCGCCGTCGCTGTCGGCGGAGGCCACGACGGCGGCCCGCCGCCAGGCGGCCGAGCTGTACGGGCCCGAGTTCGTCCCGGAAAAGCCGCGCGTCTACGCCGCGAAGAACCAGGGCGCGCAGGAGGCGCACGAGGCGATCCGCCCCGCGGGCGACTCGTTCCGCACGCCCGCGCAGGTCAAGCGCGAGCTGAGCGACGACCAGTTCAAGCTCTACGAGCTCGTGTGGAAGCGCACCGTCGCGTCGCAGATGGCGGACGCGAAGGGGTCGACGGCGTCCGTCCGCCTCGGCGCGACCCTCTCGGCCGCCGCGGGCGACGTCGCGGGCCGCGACGCGGTGTTCGCCGCGTCGGGCACCGTCATCACGTTCCGCGGCTTCCTCGCCGCGTACGAGGAGAGCTCGGACGTCGACCGCTACGCCGAGGACGCGCCCGTCGTCGGGGCCAAGGGGGGCGACGAGGCGCGCCTGCCGCAGATGAGCGAGGGCGACGCCCTGCGCGCCGACGACCTCACCGCCGACGGGCACTCCACGTCCGCGCCGCCCCGGTACACCGAGGCCAGCCTCGTCAAGGCGCTCGAGGAGCTCGGGATCGGGCGGCCGTCGACGTACGCCTCGACGATCTCGACGATCCAGGACCGCGGGTACGTGCTCTCGCGCGGGCAGGCGCTCGTGCCGAGCTGGCTCGCGTTCGCCGTCGTGCGGCTGCTCGAGGAGCACTTCGACCGGCTCGTCGACTACGACTTCACCGCGCGCATGGAGGCCGACCTCGACGAGATCGCCGCCGGTCGCCGCGACCGCGTCGCGTGGCTCACCGAGTTCTACTTCGGCGACGCCGCGAAGGGCGAGGACGCCGAGGGCCTGCGCGACCTCGTCGCGAACCTCGGCGACATCGACGCGCGCGGCATCAACTCGGTGCCGATCGGCGAGGGCATCCAGCTCCGCGTCGGGCGCTACGGGCCCTACGTGGAGGACCTCTCCGCCCCCGTCAAGGAGGGCGAGAACCCGCCGCGCGCGTCCGTGCCCGACGACGTCGCCCCCGACGAGCTGACCGTCGCCAAGGCGCGCGAGCTGCTCGCCGCGGGCGCCGACGACGGCAAGGTGCTCGGCACCGACCCGGTGTCCGGCAACGAGATCATTGCGAAGGCCGGCCGCTACGGCCCGTACGTCACCGAGGTGCTCGACCTCCCGCCGATCGACACGAGCCTCTCGGCCGCCGCGCAGAAGAAGGCGAAGGCCGCGCAGCCCAAGCCGCGCACGGCGTCGCTGCTCAAGACGCAGTCGCTCGACACGATCACGATCGACGACGCGCTGCGCCTGCTGTCGCTGCCGCGCGTCGTCGGAACGGACCCGGAGTCGGGCGAGGAGATCACGGCGCAGAACGGCCGCTACGGTCCCTACCTCAAGAAGGGCACCGACTCGCGGTCGCTGCCTGACGAGGAGTCGATGTTCACCGTCACCCTCGACGAGGCGCTCGAGCTGTACAAGCAGCCCAAGCGCGGGCGCGGCCAGCGTGCCGCGACGCCGCCGCTGCGCGAGCTCGGTGACGACCCGAACAGCGGCAAGCCGATCGTCGTCAAGGACGGCCGGTTCGGCGCGTACGTCACCGACGGCGAGACGAACCGCACGCTGCCCCGCGACGTCACGCCCGAGTCGATCACGCCCGAGCAGGCGATCGAGCTCCTCGCGGAGAAGCGCGCGCAGGGCCCGGCGAAGAAGCGCACCACGGCCCGCAAGCCGGCCGCGAAGAAGACCCCCGCCAAGAAGACGGCCGCGAAGAAGTAGCCGCCCGTCAGCCGTCACCGGTCGGCTGTCACCCGTCGGCCGACCAGGTGATCGTGGTGCGTCCGGGCCGCCGGACGCGCCAGATCCACATGGTCGAGGGGTCGGGACCGCCTGGTCGGCCCGTCCCGGGCCGGGCCCCTCCGGCGACGGCGGGGCCCGGCCCGGTGGGGACGGGTCAGTGCGCGGTGTGCTTGACCGGCTCGGGGAGGCCCGCCTCGGCGCGGACGCGGCGGGAGAAGCCCTCGATGGAGCGCAGGGCGTCGACGAGCTCAGGAACGCGCACGGGGAACGGCATGGCGTGGATCGTCTCGCCCTCCGCGGTGGCGGCCTCCGCGACGCGCGTGAGGTCGTGCACGTCGTCGGCGGTGAGGCCGATCTCGGTGAGGGTGTTCGGCAGGCCGACGCGCGTCGTGAAGCGCACGAACTCCTCGATCTCCTCGGTGGGCGC
This sequence comes from Cellulosimicrobium sp. RS, assembly GCF_046159675.1. Classification (NCBI taxonomy): domain Bacteria; kingdom Bacillati; phylum Actinomycetota; class Actinomycetes; order Micrococcales; family Promicromonosporaceae; genus Cellulosimicrobium; species Cellulosimicrobium sp. RS. The sequence goes on from NZ_JBJXVU010000003.1 coordinate 151,414, forward strand.
ACCCTCCAGGACGAGCTGCGTCACGGAGCCGATGTTCACCTTCTGGCCGTGCGTGAGGCCGTGCGTCTGGGGCGCGGCGGTGAGGCCGTTGTGGATCGCGTGCGCCGCGGCGAGGCCGCCGGACTCGAAGCCCAGCCCGGACAGCAGCGTGTTCGCCTCGACGACCTTCTCGACGGCAGGCGTCACGAGGTGGTTCTGCACCGCGTCGATCGCGGGCAGCGCGTTCTCCCAGAGGATGTCCCACGAGAGCTGCGCGAGCGCCGTGCCCGTGACGAGGGGGAGGCCGCCGGCCATGGTCGACGCGTTCGCCTCGGCGACGGCGCGCGCCTCGATCCACGTCGCGAGCGCGTCGCCGACGCCGGCGACGAGGAACTTCACGGGCGCGTTCGCGACGAGGCCCGTGTCGACGAGCACGAGGTCCGGGTTGTGCGGGAAGAACCGGTACTCCTCGAACGCGCCGTCCTCGGTGTAGATCACGGACAGGGCGGAGCACGGGGCGTCGGTGGACGCGACGGTCGGCACGGACACCCAGCGGATGCCGCGCAGGTGGCCCGCGGCCTTCACCGCGTCGATGGTCGAGCCGCCGCCGATGCCGACGATCACGTCGGCGCCGAGCTCGTCGATCTCGCGCGCGAGCCGGTCGACCTCCGCGGCGGTGGCGTAGGTGCCGAACCCGGTGCGGTGGCGGGGGAGGTCCTGCTCCTGGAAGGACACGGCGACCGTGTCCTGGACGATGCCCCACACGACGTCGTCGGCGACGAGCAGCGGCTTCGTGCCGATCGGTCGGACGAACTCGCCGAGCCGCGTGAGCGCACCGCGGGCCTGGACGTAGCGCAGCGGGCTGATGAGCGTGCGGACGGGAACCTCGGACATCGTGGCCTCCTGTGGAGTCGGTGGGTCGCCGTCGGGCGCGCCGCAGCCGTGCGAGGCCGGTGCCCGCCGGCCATCCCCACCGTGTCACGCGTCCCCGGGGACCACCACCGGGACGCCGGTTCGCGTGACCTAGGTCCCCTCCCGGCTCAGCGGACGAGCACCGTGATCGTCCCGAGCACCACCGTCACCGCGGGAAGGAGCAGCACGCCCCAGCGCCCCGTGCGGTCGGTGCGGGCGTGCGGCGCGTCGTCGAGCGGGTCGACGACGGGGTCGCCCGAGCCCTGCTCGCGCAGGCCCCAGACGGTCCCCACGACGAGCGCGACGGCGGCCGCGACCAGGACCGGGGCCGCAGGGAGGCTCGCGACCGGGGCGCGCAGCGTGACCGCGACGGCCACGAGGGCAGCCGTCACGACCATGTTCCCGAGGACGGTCAGCACGGGGTGGGCGAGCGCGGCGCGCAGCACGCGGTCGCCGGCGCGCCACAGCCCGACGAAGCCCGCGAGCGCGGCGACGAGGACGAGCAGCATCCCGGCCGGGACCACGAGGGCGCCGCCGTCGAGCGCGGGCCGCAGCGACCACAGCACGCCGAGCATCCCGACCGTCTGCACGGCGGAGGCGGCGACCGTCCGACCGATCGAGGAGCTCGACTGCGCGGGGTCCTCGGGCAGGTCGAGCGAGCGCGCGTACGCCACGGGGTCGCCGAACGCCTCCTGCGCGGTCTCGCCGGAGTCGACGACGTGCGCGTCCACCTCGGCGAGCACCGCGCCGATGCGCGCTCCGGCGACGCCCTGGAGCCGCAGCTCCAGCAGGAGCGCCTCGGCCCAGCGCGGGTCGACGTGCGGCGCGTGACGGCGCTCGATCGTGTAGCGGGTCGTGTCGCTCATCGGGGGGTCCTTGTCGAGGTGGGGTCGGGAGGGGGTGCGTCGGCCGGGATCGCGCCGGGCTCGTGGACCGGCTCGTGGACCGGCCCGGTTCCCGGGTCGGGGTCCGGGCGCGCGCCGGCCCGTGGGTCGAGGCCCGCGGCCGGGCGCGGGCGGTCCGGCGAGGGCGCGCCGGACGCGCCCGCGACCAGGGTGGTCGCCGCCGTCGTCACGGCGTCCCAGCGGGAGGTCGCGTCGGCGAGCGCGACGCGACCCTGGTCCGTGACGGCGTAGTACCGACGGCTCGGCCCGCGCTCGCCCTGGTGCCAGGAGGTCGTGACGAGGCCGTCGTCCTCCAGCCGCTGCAGCAGCGGGTAGAGCGTGCCGCCCTTCACGGTGCCGAGGCCCGCGTCGGCGAGCGACCGCGTGATCGCGTAGCCGTAGGTGGGGCCGTGGGTCGCGACGACCGCGAGCACGCACAGCGGCAGCACGCCGCGCAGGAGCTCGCGGTCGAGCCGCTCGTCGAACCTCATGAACTAGACAGTACGGCTATCTAGTTAGGGCGGCAACCTAGTAATCGGTGGACCGGCGACCTGCGAATCGCATGAGTGCTGTTATAACAGTGCTATGACTTCTCTGGACCCGACCACGGTCCCTGGCCGCTGGGACTCCCTGCACGCCGTGCTCCGTCGCCTCGACGACGAGATCGAGACCGTCTACGCGGACCGCGGGATCGTGGGGGTGCGCCCGCGGTTCGTCTACCCGCTCATCCGGCTCGCGCACACCGGCCCCCTGACCATCCGGGAGCTCGCGGCCTCGCTCGGGCGCACGCACTCGGCGATGAGCCAGACGGTCAGCGCGATGCGGCGCGAGGGCCTCGTCGAGACCGCGCCGGGCGCGGACGCCCGCACGCGCCGCGTCGCGCTCACCGCGCGGTCGCGCGAGCTCGTCCCGCTCCTCGAGGCGGAGTGGCGGGCGACCGAGGAGTCCGTCGCCGAGATCGACGACGAGCTGCCGCACGCCCTGAGCGCGGTCGTCGTCGAGCTGGAGCGCGTGCTCGCCCGTCGCTCGCTGCGCGAGCGGCTCGTCGAGCGCCTCGACGCGGCCGGCCACCCGGCGCCGCGGGAGCGCTGAGGTGCGCCACCACGTCCTCGACCTGCGGCCGCTGCGCGCGAGCCGCGCCTACCGCGACCTGTGGGCCGGGTCCGCCGTGGGCGGCCTCGGGTTCCAGGTCGCGAACGTCGCGGTGCTGCTCCAGGTCTGGGAGCTCACCCGCAGCCCGCTGTGGACGGGCACGATCGGCCTGGCCACGGCGGTCCCGCTCCTCACGCTCGGCCTGGTGGGCGGGCACCTCGCCGACGTCCACGACCGCCGCACCCTCATGCGCCTCGCCGCGGTCGGGCAGGTGCTCGCCGCGGCCGGTCTCGCCGCGCAGGCGCTCGCGGGGAACCGGTCGGTGTGGCTCCTGCTCGGGCTCGTCGCCGTGGGCGCGGCGTGCAACGCGCTCGGCTCGCCGGCGCGCCGGACCGTGCCGCCCCGGCTGCTGCCGCCCGACCAGGTCGCCGCGGGCCTCGCGCTGCAGAACCTCGCGTTCCAGGTGGCCATGCTGGTCGGGCCCGCGCTCGCCGGCCTGGTCCTGGCGCGCTGGGACCTGCCCGCGGCGTACGGCCTCCAGGCGGTGGCCGCCGTCGTCGCGCTGCTCGGGCTCGTCCGCCTCCCGCCCCTGCCCCCGCTCCCCGTCGGTCCCTCGGCCACGACGGGCCCGGCCGCCGCGCCGCCCGGGCCCGCGCCGCGCCGTCGGGCGGCCGCGGGCGGGTGGTCGATCGTGTGGCGCAAGCCGACGCTGCGCGGCGCGTTCGCGACGGACGTCGCGGCGACCGTGCTCGCCATGCCGATCTCGCTGTTCCCGCTCGTCAACGAGATCCGGTTCGACGGCGACCCCCGCACCCTCGGCCTGTTCCTCTCGGCGGTCGCGGTGGGAGGGATCGGCGCGGGCCTGCTCTCGGGGGCCGTGACGCGGGCGACGCGCTCGGGCGCGCTGCAGCTCGCCGCGGCGGCGACGTGGGGCGTCGCGCTCGCCGGTTTCGGGCTCGCGGGGCCGCTGTGGCTCGCCCTCGCGTGCCTGGCTGTCGCCGGCGCGGCGGACACGGTGTCGGTCGTGACGCGCGGCGCGCTGGTGCAGCTCGAGACGCCCGACGAGTTCCGGGGCCGCGTGTCCTCGGTCGAGCACGTGGTGGGTGTCGCCGGCCCGGAGGTCGGGAACTTCCGCGGGGGAGTGCTCGCGTCGCTGACGTCCGCGCCCGTCGCGCTGGTGGCGGGCGGGCTGGTGGCGAGCGCCGTCGTCGGGCTCGTCGCGTGGCGCAACGCCCCGCTGCGCCGCTACCGCACCCCGGCACCGGACCCCCTACCCGTCCCGTGAGCGCCGGAGCTCGTCGCGCCCGGGCGTCCGGACGCGACGAGCTCCTGCACTCAGGGGGAGGCGGTCAGTCCACGGTCACCGCGTCGAGGACCGGGAGGCGGGCGGCGCGGATCGCGGGCCAGACGCTCGCGACGAGCCCGATGACGACCGCGACGCCGAGGATCGAGAGCACCTGGCCCCACGGCACGGCGAGCGTGCTCAGCCCCTCGTCGGCGAGCACGCCCGGGAGGGCGGCGCCGATGCCGATGCCCGTCGCGACGCCGAGCACCGTCCCGTAGACGGCGGTGAGCACCGACTCGATCGCGATGACCCCCGCGAGCTGGAGGCGCCCCAGCCCGACGGCGCGCAGCAGCCCGATCTCGCGCGTGCGCTCGATGATCGACAGCGCGAGCGTGTTGACGATGCCGAGCAGCGCGATGACGATCGACAGCGCGAGCAGGGCGTAGAGGATGACGAGCACCTGGTTCACCTGGTCGGCGAACGCGGACGCGGTCTGCTCCCGGTCGAGCACCGTGACGACGAGGAACGGCTCGACCGCAGACGTCAGGGCGGTGCGCAGCTCCTCGACGTCGGCCGGGCTCGCGCCGTCGGCCGCGGACACGTAGACGATCCGCACGCTTGCCTGGGCGGCCGGCACGACGGCGTCGAACACGTCGTCGCGCACGAGGACGCCGGTCCCCACGAGCTGGCTGTCGATCACCGCGCCCACGCGCGCCTCCACGGCGGCATCGCCCTCGCCGAGCCGCAGCGTGTCGCCCACCTCCCAGCCGCGCTCGCGCGCGGTGCGCCGGTGCACGACGACGTCCCCGTCCTCGAGCGTGGCCGTCGGGTCCCCGGCGAGCGTCACGGGTTCGAGCGCGGTGTCGAAGAACCCGGCGGGCACGCCCGCGACGTCGGTCCCGCGCGCGCCGTCGTCCGTGCCGTCGGCCGTGCGGTCGTCCGTGCCGGAGCCGCCGCCGACCGTGGCGACCGGCGCCGACCCGAGCCGCACCGTGTCCACGACGGCGGCGCCCGGCGTCGCGGTCACGGCCTCGACCGCGCCCTCGGGTACGACAAGCGTCGCGGAGTCGACCACCAGGTCGGCCCGCACCTCGTTCTCGACGATGCTCCGCACCGACGCCTGGGTCGAGGCGGCGATGACGCCCGTGACCGACACGAGCGCCATGCCGATGAGCAGGGCTCCCGCGGTGCTCGCGGTGCGGCGGGGGTTGCGCGTGACGTTGCCGCGCGCGAGGCGGCCGAGCGGGCGCAGCGCGACGACGAGCGGCCACGCGAGGACCGCGAGCACGCCGCGCGCGACGGCCGGCGACCCGACGAGCACCCCCACGAGCACGAGCCCGGCCCCGACGCCGAGGAGCAGCCGGGGGCTCAGGTCGTCGACCCAGGCCCACCCGGTCGGCGCGTCCACGACGGAGGAACCCAGGTACGCCGCGAGCCACAGCACACCGGCGCCCGCCGCGACGACGACCACCCCGCCCACCGCCCGCAGCCCGGTGCCGCGGTCGGGCGCGACGTCGTCGCGCATCGCCTGCACGGGCGGGATCGCTGCGGCCCGCCGCGCGGGCAGCACGGCCGCGAGGACGCTGACGACCGCCCCGAGCGCGACGGCGGCCACGACCTGCGAGGTCCCGAGCGGGACCCGGCCGGAGAACTCGAAGCCGGCGAGCGCGAGCCCCCACCGGATGACCCGCACCAGGCCGGCCCCCGCGAGCACGCCGAACCCGCCACCCACGAGCCCGACGACGAGCGCCTGGACGAGGACCGACGCGAACACCTGGCCGGGCGACGCGCCGAGCGCGCGCAGGAGGGCGAGCTCGCGCAGGCGCTCGCGCACCGACATCGCGAACGTGTTCGCGATGATGAACGCGCCGACGAACAGCGCGATGGCGGCGAACACCAGCAGGAAGGTCTCGACGAACCCGAGCACCTCCTCGACCGCCTCGCTCGCCTCGGCGCGCGCCTGCTCGCCCGTGACGGCCTCCGCCCCGGACGGCAGGACCGACGCGACGCGGTCCGCGAGCGCGTCCTCGTCCACCGGCCCGCTCGCGTCCGCCCAGACCGCGATCTGGGGCACCAGCCCGTCGGGCGCGTAGACCTCGCGCGCGGTGTCCCCGTCGATCCCGACGAGGACCGCACCCGCGGCGGCGGCCTCGATGCCGAACACGCCGGACACGGTCACGGGGCGCGGCTCCCCGCCCAGCACGACCGTGGTCTCGTCGCCCGTGGCGAGGTCCGCGGTCTCGGCCGCGCTCTGCTCCAGCACGATCTCGCCCGCGCCGGGCCACGCGCCGTCGAGCAGCGTGAGGCTCGGGTCCTCCGGGTCGACGGAGAACGCCGTGCTCGGCGGGCCCGTGGTCACGACGGCGGTGCCGTCGGCCGCGACGAGCACGACGGGGCCGGACACGTCCGCCACGGCCCGCTCGACGCCGTCGACGCCCTCGACCTCCGTCGTGAGGTCGGCCGGGACGAGCGTGCGGTCGCCCGCGAACCCGCCCCCGCCGGCGGCGCCGCCACCGCCGGGCCCGGACGTGTCGCTCTCGACCTCCTGCGCGCCGCGCACGTAGACGTCGGCCGTGAGGGTCGTCGCGATGATGTCGTCGAACGTGGAGGAGAGCATGCCGCGGAACGCGAACGTCCCGACGACGAACGCGACGCCGAGCGTGACGGCGAGCACCGACAGGACGAACCGCACGACGTGCGCGCGCACGCCCCGCAGCGCGACGCGGATCATGCGCCGGAGTCCGCGGCGAGCGCGAGCGCGTCGAGGATGTCCTGCTGCGTGGGGTCGTGCAGCTCGCCCGCGAGGCGCCCGTCCGCGAGGAAGACGACGCGGTGCGCGTACGACGCCGCGCGCGGGTCGTGCGTGACCATGACGACCGTCTGGTCGAGCTCGTCGACGGAGCGGCGCAGGAACGTGAGCACCTCGCCCGCGGAGCGCGAGTCGAGGTTGCCGGTCGGCTCGTCGGCGAACACGATCGAGGGCCGCGACACGAGCGCCCGCGCGCACGCGACGCGCTGCTGCTGCCCGCCGGACAGCTCGGAGGGGCGGTGGTGCAGGCGGTCGGTGAGCCCGACGGCGGTCGTCACCTCGTCGAACCAGTCGCGGTCCACGCGGGTGCGCGCGATGTCGAGGGGGAGCGTGATGTTCTCCGCGGCCGTGAGGGTCGGGACCAGGTTGTACGCCTGGAAGACGAACCCGACGCGCGTGCGGCGCAGCGCCGTGAGCCGCCGCTGCGACATCCGGCTGATCTCCTGCCCGTCGATCACGACGCTGCCGGACGTCGGGGAGTCGAGGCCGGCGAGGCAGTGCATGAGCGTCGACTTGCCGGAGCCGGACGGCCCCATGATCGCGGTGAGGCGGCCGCGGGCGAAGTCGACGTCGACGCCGTCGAGCGCGCGGACGGCCGTCGGGCCGGAGCCGTAGACCTTGACGAGGTCGCGCGCGCTCGCCCGTGCCTCGGGCTCGGGTCCGGCGTCGGTCGGCGTGCCGGTCCGGGGCGCGGGGGTCGTCATGCCCCCCATCGTGACGCGCCGCGCGGCGGCGCGCACCACCCGTGCGGGGGAGGGCTGCTCGCGGGCCCGACGCGCGGCCTGTGGACGAGCGTCGGCGGGGCCCGCGCAGGGCGATAGCGTGGGCCGCATGAGCACCGTCGCCCCGCCGCCCGCCGCGCACCCCGACGAGACCCCGGCCGCCTCCGGCGTCCACCCGTTCCCCGACCTGTCCGCCGAGGTGACGGGCACGGTCCCCGATCCGCGCAGCGCGCCCCCGATCCGCTGGGGCATCCTCGGCGCGGGCGGCATCGCGTCGTCGTTCGCGGAGGCGGTGCGCCTGCACACGCAGGGTCGCGTCGCCTCGGTGGGCTCGCGCGACCGCGTGCGCGCCGAGCGCTTCGCGACCGCGCACGGCGTCCCCACGACGCACCACGGCTACGACGAGCTCGTCGAGGACCCGCAGGTGGACGTCGTGTACGTCGCGACGCCGCACTCGCACCACCACGAGCACGCCCTGCTCGCGATCCGCGCGGGCAAGCACGTCCTCGTCGAGAAGGCGTTCACGCGCAACGAGGCCGAGGCGGTCGAGGTGCTCGACGCCGCGCGCGAGGCGGGCGTGTTCGTCATGGAGGCCATGTGGACGCGGTTCCTGCCGCACGTCGCCGCGCTGCGCGGCGTGATCGCGCGCGGCGAGATCGGCGACGTCGTGAACCTCAGCGCCGACCACGGCCAGTGGTTCCCGTTCGACCCCGAGCACCGGCTCTACGCGCCGGAGCTGGCGGGCGGCGCGCTGCTCGACCTGGGCGTCTACCCGGTGTCGTTCGCGCACGACCTGCTGGGCGCGCCGTCGACCGTGACGGCCGTCGGTGCGCTCACGGAGACGGGCGTGGACGGGCAGGTGAGCATCGTGCTCGGCTACGGCGACACGCAGGCGACGCTCTCGACGACGCTGTGGTCGCGCACCGCGAACACGGCGGTGATCTCGGGCACGGCGGGCCGCATCGAGGTCGAGGGCACGTTCTACGCGCCGACGTCGTTCCGGGTCGTCCGGCACGACGGCGCGTCCTGGTTCTACGACGGCTTCTCCGGCGAGGGCAAGCAGTACCAGGCCGCCGAGGTCGCGCGCCGCGTCGCCGCGGGCGAGACGCAGAGCCCGCGCATGTCGTGGGACTCGACGCTCGAGGTCATGCGCACGCTCGACGAGGTGCGCCGCCAGGTCGGGGTCGTCTACCCCGGGGAGTGACGCTCGCGGGCGGGCGCCGCGTCAGTCGGTGTGCTCGACGACGTAGCTGCGGCCGTCGGGGCCGGTGACCCGCTCGAAGCGGGTGCGCAGCTCCTGGTCGCGCTCGCGCTCGGCGTCGGACACGCCGCGGCCGTCGGCCTCCTGCCGCCCCAGCTGTGCCGGGCCGAAGATCGGCAGGAAGCCCTCGGTGATGCGCATGCCGAGCGTGCGCTTGTCGTTCTTGCGCGCCACGGTGTCCTCCGCTGGTGTCGCGTCGCCGGCCGGGGGGCCGGTGGCTGGTGCTCGTCCGCTGATGGTTGGTGCACCAATGATTGGCGTACCAAGAATAGCGCGATCCTCGGTAGCATGGCGCCATGACGAGCGAGGAGAACGGCGGGGCGTCCGCACCGGGCGCGCCGACGCTGTTCGCGGACCCGCTCGCGCTCGAGGCGCAGGTGTGCTTCGCGCTCTCCGCGGGCGCGCGCGGCATGGTCGCCTTGTACCGGCCGCTGCTCGAGCCCCTGGGCATCACCCACCCGCAGTACCTCGTGCTGCTCGCGCTGTGGCAGGACGACGCGGCGGGCACGACGTCGACCGTCGGCGACCTCGCCGCGCGGCTGCACCTCGACGCGGGGACGCTCTCGCCGCTCCTCAAGCGGCTCGAGACCCTCGGCTACGTGCGCCGGTCCCGATCGCCCGACGACGGCCGCCAGGTCCGCGTGACGCTCACGCCCGAGGGGCGCGCGCGGCGTCGTGACGCGGAGCGCATCCCGCCCGCCATCGTCGCCGCGACGGGCCTCACCCTCGACGAGCTGGCGGAGATCCACGCCGCCGCGTCGAAGGTCGTCGCGGCCGCCCAGCGAGCGTCCGTCTACTGAGGATCAGCCCGCTGCACCCTGCCGAGCATGGGGGTCTGGCCCGTCAGGGGACGAGGACGGGAGACGACCCCATGGTCGGCGGGGTGGTCAGGCGTCCGTGATCCGGATGCCGTCCGGGCCCGCGGCGAAGCGCACCGCTGCCAGGCCCGCCGCCAGCGCGTCGGGTGCAGGGGACGCGGACGCGAGCTCGTCGGCCGTGTGCGTGCCCGTCACGACGAGCACGGCGCACCCCGCGGCGCGGGCGGACGCGACCCCGGCCGGAGCGTCCTCGACGACGAGGCACCGCGCCGGGTCCACGCCCAGGCGCTCCGCGCCGAGGAGGAACGGGTCCGGGTCGGGCTTGCCGTGGGCGACGTCGTCCGCGGTGACGACCACCGACGGCGCGACGAGGCCCGACGCGGCCATGCGCGCCGCCGCGAGGGGGCGGGTGCACGACGTGACGATCGCCTGCCGCTCCGGGGGCAGGGCGGCGAGCGCGTCGCGCGTCCCCGGCAGGATCGTCACGCCCTCGTTGTCTTCGAGCTCCAGCTCGTGGATGCGGTCGTACGCGGGCTCGACCTGGTCGGCCGGCAGGAGCGTCGCGATGAGCGTGCGCGCCGGGGTGCCGTGCTGGATCTGGAAGTCCTCGGCGTCGGGCAGCCCGTGCTCCGCGGCCCAGCGACGCCAGTTCCGGTCCACCGCCGGGACCGAGTCGATGAGGGTGCCGTCCATGTCGAACAGCACGGCGTCGAACGTCCGGCCGGCGAACGCGACGCCGGGGGTGGGCAGAGGAGCGGGCGGGGGGTCCGTCACGGGGGCGGTCACGGGATCGGGCATGGCCCGAGGCTATCCCGCGCGTCCGGCGCCCGCGGCTGTCCCGCACGTCCGGCGCCCGGGGGACCGGCCCGTGTCCGACGTCGCGACTAGGGTGGTCGCCGTGAGCGCACCCGGGTACTTCATCTCCTTCGAGGGCGGCGACGGCGTCGGCAAGTCGACGCAGGCGCGCCTGCTCGGGCAGTGGCTCGGCGAGCTCACGGGGCGCGAGGTCGTGCTGACGCGCGAGCCGGGCGGCACGGAGCTCGGGAAGGAGCTGCGCGCCGCGGTGCTCCACGGGCAGGACATGGACCCCCGCACGGAGGCGCTCATCTACGCCGCGGACCGCGCGCACCACGTCGCGAGCCTCGTGCGCCCCGCGCTCGAGCGCGGCGCGATCGTCGTCACGGACCGCTACCTCGACTCGTCGGTCGCCTACCAGGCGGGCGGGCGCGAGCTCGGCGCGGACGAGGTCGAGCTCATCTCGCGCTGGGCCGTGCAGGACCTCCTGCCCGACGTGACGATCCTGCTCGACCTCGACCCGGCGGTCGCCGCCGGGCGCATCCGCCGCCAGCAGGACCGCCTCGAGCGCGCGGGCGCGGAGTTCCACCGCCGCACGCGCGAGGCGTTCCTCACGCGCGCGGCGTCGGACCCGGAGCGCTGGGTCGTGCTCGACGCCGCGGGCTCGGTCGACGACCTCCAGGCGCAGATCCGGGTCGACGTCGCCGCGCGGCTCGAGCTCACGCCCGTCGTCGAGGAGGCCGAGGACACGGTCGCCGCGCTGCCCGACGACGGCTTCGACGACACGGACAGCGCGATCGGCTACGCGCCGGGCACGGACCTCCTGCCGGGCGCCCCGGCGCGGCCTGCCGGGGACGCGCACGCATGAGCGTCTGGGACGACGTCGTCGGGCAGGAGCAGGCCGTCGCGACGCTCCGCGCCGCGGCCACCGACCCTGCCGCGATGACCCACGCGTGGCTGCTCACCGGCCCGCCCGGCTCCGGCCGCTCGAACGCCGCGCGCGCGTTCGCGGCCGCGCTCCAGTGCGAGCAGGGCGGCTGCGGGCGCTGCCAGGCGTGCCGCACGACGCTCGCCGGGACGCACCCGGACGTGACGCTCGTCGCGACCGAGCTCGTGACCATCAAGATCGACGACGTGCGCGACCTGGTGACGGTCGCGAGCCGCAGCCCGTCGCAGGGCCGGCGCCGGGTCATCGTCGTCGAGGACGCCGACCGCATGGCGGAGCGCACCACGAACGTCCTCCTCAAGGCGATCGAGGAGCCCGCCCCGCACACGGTGTGGATCCTCTGCGCCCCGAGCCCGCAGGACGTGCTCGTGACGATCCGCTCACGCTGCCGCGGGGTCGTGCTGCGGGTGCCGCCGGTCGAGGCCGTCGCGGGCCTGCTCGTGCAGCGCGACGGTGTCGACGAGCACGTCGCCCTCGTCGCGGCGCGCGCGGCCCAGAGCCATATCGGTCTCGCCCGGCGCCTCGCGCGGGACGCGGGGGCGCGCGAGCGCCGCACGTCCGTGCTCTCGCTCGCCCGGCGGGTCCGCGGGGTCGGCGACGCCGTGCTCGCCGCGGGGGAGCTCGTGGACCTCGCGCAGGCCGAGGCGAAGGCGGCGACGGAGGAGCGCGACGCCGCAGAGAAGGCCGAGCTCCTGCGTGCGCTCGGCGTCGCGGACGGCGAGACGCTCCCGCCGCGGCTGCGCTCCCAGCTCCGCGACCTCGAGGCCGACCAGAAGCGGCGCGCGACGCGCCACCAGCGCGACGTGCTCGACCGCGCGATGGTCGACCTGCTCTCGCTGTACCGCGACGTGCTCGTGGTGCAGCTCGGGGCCCAGGTCGAGCTCGTCAACACCGAGCTCGCCGAGACGGTGGCTGCGCTCGCGCAGGACTCGACGCCCGAGCAGACGGTGCGGCGCATGGACGCGATCGGCGTCGCGCGCGAGCGGCTCGAGGGCAACGTCGCGCCGCTGCTGGCCGTGGAGGCGATGGTCGTCGCGCTGCGCCCCCAGGGCTGACGGCCGCTAGCTCGACGGCGCTGCCGCGCGGAGCTTCTCCAGGAGCGGCCCGGCCGCGGTCTCGAGGAACTCGCGCTGCCCGACCTCGCCCACCTGGACGAGCGCGAGGTCGGTGAATCCTGCCTCCCACCACGCGGACGCCGCCTCGACGACCGCGTCCAGGTCGGGGCCGCACGGGATGGACGCGGCCACGTCCTCGGGCCGCACGAACGCCGTCGCCGCCTCGAACGCCTCGGTCGTCGGCAGGTCCGCGTTGACGCGCCAGCCGCCGCCGAACCACCGGAACTGCTCGTGCGCGCGCGCCACGGCGGTCTCCTCGTCCGGGTCCCAGCAGATCGGCATCTGCCCGACGACGCGCGACGGCGCGAGCTCGGCGCGCTCGCGGACGGAGGACCACCGCTGCACGACACCGGCCTCGGGCTCGGTGGTGACGAGGTGGTCGGCCAGCGGGGCGAACCGCTCGATCGACTGCGGCCCGGAGACGGCCACGCCGATCTCGACGGTCTCGTCGGGCAGGTCCCAGAGCTTGGCGGAGTCGACGCGGTAGTGGACGCCCTCGAACGTGAGGCGCTCGCCGTCGAGCAGCGAGCGGATGATCTGCACCGCCTCCTCGAGCATGTCGTGCCGCTCGCCGACGGCGGGCCAGCGCTCGCCCGCCACGTGCTCGTTGAGGTTCTCCCCGGCGCCGAGCCCGAGGGTGAAGCGGTCGTCGGACAGGAGCGCCACGGTCGCGGCCTTCTGGGCCACGACCGCGGGGTGGTAGCGCAGGAGGGGGCAGGTCACGTACGTCATGAGGCCGACGCGCTCGGTCGCCTGGGCGACCGCCCCGAGCACGGACCACGCGTACGGGGCGTGGCCCTGGGCGTCGAGCCAGGGGAAGTAGTGGTCGCTCATCACCTCGAAGTCGAAGCCGACGCGCTCCGCGTCGACCGCGTGCTCCACGAGCGCACGAGGGCCGGACTGCTCGGTCATGAGGGTGTAGCCGAAGCGGGTCATGTCTCGATCGTCGGACGGGCCGGGCGCACCCGCACGCGGGTACGCCCGGCCCGGGGGAGGCAGGGGTCGGTCAGGCGAGCGCCTTCGCCTTGAGCTGCGCGAACTCCTCGGGGGTGATGGCGCCCGAGTCGAGGAGCGCCTTGGCGTGGGAGATCTGCTCGGCCGGCGACGTCGTCGCGACCTGGCGGATGTAGGCGTCCGTGTCGTGCTTCGCCTGCACGACGGCCGCGGCCTGCCGCTCCGCCATGCCGCGCCCGCGCGCGATGAGGTAGACGAGCGACGTCAGCACGGGCAGGAAGATGAGGAAGATGATCCAGACCGCCTTCCACCACCCGGAGAGCTCCCGGTCACGGAACAGGTCCGCGATGATCTGGAAGAGCACGATGAGGTACGCGATGAAGAAGAAGCTCCACACGAGGAGCCAGAAGAAGTCCCAGAAGTCCACGGTCACGCCCTTTCTCGACGGGTCCCGCGACGCGACGGCCTGCTGCCCCGCGCCATCAGGGCGAACGTAGCGACGTCGCGACGATCGCGCCCGGCGAGACGCACGGGGCCCGGCTCACGGGGTCCCGGACGGCGCCTCGGGCGGTGGCCCCGTCGGCGCGCCCGGCACGTCCGACGGCGTACCCGACAGCCCGTCCGACGGTGGGGTCGGGACCCGCCGCGCGCGGACCACGTCGCCCACGATGACCGCCAGCAGGACGCCGTCCGTCACCCAGTTGAGCGCGAGCGGCGAGAGCCACGCGTGGACGGCGAAGAGCACGCCGACCGCGACCGCGCCCAGCACGTGCGGGAGCGACCAGCGCCCGCCCGTCGCGCGCCGGAACAGCGCGTTCCCCACGAGGTACGTCGCCGCCGCCCCGCACACGAGCCCGGCGGTCCAGGCGTCGGCGTGGCCGCCGTCGTGCCCGAGCGGGTGCAGGAGCACGAGCTCGTCGGCGACGGCGGTGAGCACGATCCCGGCGACGATGACGAACGGGACGTACGTGTACGCCGTCTGGGCGACCATCCCGCGCTCGGCGCGCGACGTGAAGTACTCGGTGGCGCGCCGCTCGGACCGGTCGAAGAACAGCAGCCACATGAGCACGGTGCTCGCGAACGCGGAGCAGAACGCGGAGACGGTCGTGAGGTCGAGGGGGAGCTCGGCGAACGCGGCGCCCGTGACGATGATCGACTCGCCCAGGCAGATGATGACGAACAGGCTGACGCGCTCGGCCATGTGCTCTCCGCGCACCACCCACGTGCTCGCGCGCGACGCCCCGATCCCGGGGAGCCAGAACATCGCGCGCGGCCCGGCGACGTCGATCGCGGCCGCGACCGCCCACAGCAGCAGGCGGTGCTCCTCGACGAGGCCGCCCGCGACCCAGAGCACGCCCGACGCCGCGAGCCACGTCGTGATGCGGACGAAGTTCACCGCGTTCTCGGGCCACACGCGGCCCATCGCGACCATCGTGAAGAGGCTGCGCCCCACCTGCATCGCGACGAGCATGACGGCGAACAGCGGGCCCTTGTCGCCGAACGCCTCCGGGATCGCGCTCGCGAGGACGAGGCCCAGCAGCATGAGCGCCACGAGCAGGCCCCGCACCGGCAGGCGCTCGGGGTCGAGCCAGTTCGTCACCCACATCGTGTCGACCCACACCCACCAGACGGCGACGCCGAGCAGGAGCGTGTGCCCGAGCGCCTCGACGCCGGGGTGCGCGATGAGCCCGTGCGAGAGCTGGGTGACCGCGAAGACGAACACCAGGTCGAAGAACAGCTCCACGTACCCGACGCGGCTCGAGTCGCCGCCGTCGCCGTGCCGCAGGAGGTCGGTGCGCAAGCCCCAGCGCAGCGGGGGCCGCTCGGTGCCGCGGGTCGGGTGCGGTGCGTCCATGCGGGGATGCTCCCACCCCGGGTCACCGTCGGGTCACGATCCCGCGGCGCGTCGGCGGTTCGGCGCGCGCGAGGTCCCGGCGCGGACCACGATGGTCGCGCACCCGTCGCCGACCGAGGAGTCCCCATGGTCCCCGCCCGTCGTCCCGCCGCCCGGACCGCGCGCCTCACCGCGGCGCTCGCGCTCACGGCCACGGTCGCCCTGCTCGGGGCGTGCGCGTCCGGAACCGACGGGGGCGGTGACGGCACGAGCGCCACCGAGGAGACCACGGAGCCCGACGGCGACCCCTCGTCGGACCCGTCCACGGAGCCGACCGACGACGCCACCGACGAGCAGCAGGGCCTGCCCGACGCCGCGACGATGGACGTCGTCGCGGGCGCGCACGGCAAGGGCCTGCCGCCCGGCGCGGACGCGCCGACCGAAGGCGGCACCGGCGCCGCGTGGAGCGCCGAGCCGGGCCTCCTGCTCGTCGTGACGTTCGGGTCCAGCTCGTGCCCGCTGCTCGCAGAGGACGACGCCGCGGTCGAGGGGAGCGACGTCGTCGTGTCGTTCGTCGACATCCCCGCCGACACCGCGTGCACCATGGACTACGTCCCCGCGACGTCCGTCGTCGCGGTGCCCGACGACGTGGACACGAGCGCCGACGTGAGCGTCGTGCTCGGGGACCGCGGGACCGTCGTCGTGCCGCCGCCGGCCGAGGGCGCGGCCGGCGAGTTCGCCTGGACCGCGGGGTGACGACCCGCGCGGTGAAGAGCGCGTGAAAGGGCGGGCCGCCGCCGGTGGGCCGTCTCCCGCGCGACGGGCGAGCGGCTACCGTGTCCGGGTGACGACGTCCCCCTCCTCCCGCCCCGCTCGCCGCGCCCTGGCCTGCGCCGCGACCCTCGCGCTGGCCCTCGTCGCGGGCGCGTGCTCGGCGCCCCCGAAGCAGCAGACCCCGGTCGAGGACGTCCCGACCGCGTCGTCGACCGGCACGGGCGAGACGGGACCGGAGGGCTTCGAGGAGTTCTACGGGCAGACCCTCGCGTGGGAGGAGTGCGGGGCCGGCTGGGAGTGCACGACGGCGCGCGCCCCCCTCTCCTGGCAGGACCCGGCGGCGGGCGAGATCGAGCTCGCGGTCAAGCGCCAGCCCGCGACCGGCGAGCGCATCGGCTCGCTCCTCACCAATCCCGGCGGGCCCGGCGCGTCGGGCGTCGACTTCGTCGCGTCGCTCGCGCCGACCGTCGGCGAGAGCGTCACCGCGGCCTACGACCTCGTGGGCTTCGATCCCCGCGGCGTCGGGCAGTCGTCGCCCGTCGTGTGCCTCGACGACGCCGCCAAGGACGAGTCCCTGTCGCGCGACTTCGACACGGACGAGGCGGGGCTCGAGGCGCTCGCGGAGGACCGTCGCGCGTGGGCCGACGCGTGCGCCGAGAACACGGGCGAGCTGCTCGGCCAGGTCGACACCCAGAGCGCCGCGCGCGACATGGACATGCTGCGCGCCGTCCTCGGCGACGAGAAGCTCGCGTACCTGGGCTACTCCTACGGCACGCAGCTCGGGGCCACGTACGCCGGGCTGTTCCCGGACAAGGTCGGCCGCATGGTGCTGGACGGGGCGATCGACACCTCGCTCGACCCGGACGAGATCTCCGAGCAGCAGGCCGTCGGCTTCGAGAACGCCCTGCGCGCGTACGTCGAGGACTGCCAGGCCGGCGGCAAGTGCCCCCTGAAGGGCGACACGGACGCGGGGATGCGTCAGATCCGCTCGCTCCTCGACGCGGCGAAGGCGAACCCGCTCCCGACGGACTCGGGTCGTAGCGTCACGCAGACCCTCGGCTTCTACGGCGTCGCCGTCACGCTGTACAACGACCAGAGCTGGCCCGTGCTCACGCAGGCGCTCACCGAGGCGTTCGAGGAGGGCACCGGCAACGGCCTGCTCTACCTCGCCGACTTCTACAACGACCGGAACGCCGACGGCACGTACTCGTCGAACTCGTCCGAGGCGTTCCGGGCCGTGAACTGTCTCGACGGGCGCCAGGACGACGACCCGGCCGCGATGCAGGCCCAGCTCGAGCGGCTCGAGGAGGAGGCCCCGACGATGGGCTACTTCTTCGCGTTCGGCGGGCTCACGTGCGAGGGCTGGGCGTACCCCGTCGTCGACCAGGAGTTCGACCTCGCCGCGGAGGGCGCCGCGCCGATCCTCGTCATCGGCACGACCAACGACCCGGCCACCCCCTACGTGTGGGCCGAGGGCCTCGCCGACACGCTCGACTCCGCCGTCCTGGTCACCTGGGAGGGCGAGGGGCACACCGCGTACGGGCGCGCGAACGACTGCCTGAGCGACGCCGTGGACGCCTACCTCGTGGACGGGACCGTCCCCGAGGACGGGCTCCGCTGCTGAGCCGGAGGGCGCCCGACGGGGCCCCCCGGGCCCGCTTTGGAATCTGGCCCGGTCGTTGGGTACAGTAGGCGCTCGTTGCCACCGGTTCGCCGAGCGGACCGGGACGTAGCACGCCGCCTTAGCTCAGTCGGCAGAGCGATTCACTCGTAATGAATAGGTCAAGGGTTCGATTCCCTTAGGCGGCTCCATCACGGCAGAAAAGGCCGGGTCCTCGGACCCGGCCTTTTCTGCGTTCGGAGCGTGGTGCAGGCGGGGACGCCAGCCTGGCGCAGGCGCCTCGCCGAGGGCTCAGCCCACGCGGCGCACGAGCAGGATCACGCCGCCGGCCGCCGCGGCGACGAGCCCGCCGACGCCTAGCGCGGCGAAGGTCGGGAAGGTCTCGCCGGCGGGCGGGGGCGGCGCCGTGCGGTCGACGGACGCGAGCGGGACGCGCGCCGGCTCGGTGCCGGTGGTCGTGGGCGCGGCGGTCGGCGTCGGCTCGTCGGGGGCGTCCGTCGTCGGTTCCTCCGTCGGCTCGGCGGTCGGCTCCTCCGTGACGTCCGGCTCCGGCGCTTCCGGCGTCTCGACGGGCGCCTCCACGACCGCCGCGGCCGGCGGCGCCTCGGCCGTCGGGGCCGAGGTCGCGGAGGCGTCGGGGGTCGGCGCCGGGGGCGGCGTCGTGGGGGCGGGCGCGGCCTGCGCCGTCGTGCAGACGGGGTCGTCCCCGTTCCACCGCGCGTGCTGCGCGCGCAGGCCGGACACCTGGGCCCACGTGACGCAGTAGCCGTCGGGGAACGTGCGCGCCGGCACCGAGAAGGCCAGGAACCCGTCCGCGGAGTCGCGCGGGCCGTACGAGTCGGAGTAGTACCGCTCGCGGCTCCCGTCCGGCGCGCTCACGGCGTAGGAGACGGCGCCCCACTCGGACCAGAGGCGCTCCGGGTCGAACGAGACGCCGTCGACGCTCACCTCGAGCCCGCTCTCGCCGTCCCGGCCGACGGCGGTCGCGGGTGCGGCGGCGACGGCCACCACGAGCACCGCCAGGGGTGCGAGGGCGAGCAGGCGGCCAGCGGCACGCATCAGCACCTCCGGGTCGTTCGGGAGCGGTCCGCGGCACATCGTACGCAGTCGTGCGGGCCGGTCGGAACGCCGGGGCGGTGCCCTGGGTGCGTCAGGCCCCGAGCGTCGCGAGCCACCGGACGACGGCCTCGCACACGGCCGCGTCCTGCCCCTTGAGGTCGTGGGCACCGGGCAGCTCGACGCGCGTGACGGGCCCGGGGATCGCGGCGGTGTGCTCGGCGAGCTCGTCCGGCGTCGCGAACGGGTCGGTGCGCCCGGAGACGAGAAGGACCGGCACGTGGAGGTCCGGGAAGTGCTCGGTCCGCAGCCGCTCGGGCTTGCCCGGCGGGTGCAGCGGGAAGCTGACGAGGGCCAGCCCGGCGGCGGGGAGCCCCTCGGCGACGGCCATCGAGCACATGCGGCCGCCGTACGAGCGGCCGCCGAGCACGAGGTGGTCCGTCGTGGTGCCGAGCTCGGCGGCGAACGCCTCCGCCTCGGCGCGGACGTGCGCGATCGCGACGGGCGGCCGGTCGGGCATCCGCTTGCCGGCGATCCGGTAGGGGAAGTCGACGCGGCGCACCGGCACGGGCGGGTCGAGGGCGGCCAGCGCCTCGTCGATCGCGACGAGCGCGCGGTCGTCGCGGCTCGCGCCGGCGCCGGGCGTGAGGAGGACGCCGGCGACGGGCCGGTCGTCGGGGTGCGGCGTGGTCACCGGCCCAGTCTCGCAGCGCGCACGGGGTTCCTCACGGTCGAGCACGACCTTCCGCGCGGCCGACCACGAGGTTGCTGTCGCCCCACGGGGCAGGACGACAGCAACCTCGTGGTCGAGGGGGCCTCGCGGCCCCGGTCACCGCGACGCGAGCCGGGCCGGGTCGAGGTCGGTGCGGCGCAGCAGCTGCGCGTTGAGCGCGACGATGACCGTCGACGCGGACATGAGGATCGCGCCCACCGCCATCGGCATGACGAACCCGACGGGCGCGAGCACGCCCGCGGCGAGGGGCACGGCCGCGATGTTGTAGCCCGCGGCCCACCACAGGTTCTGCTGCATCTTGCGGTACGACGCGTGCGACAGCTCGATGATCGACAGCACCGCCCGGGGGTCCGAGCTCGCGAGGATCACCCCGGCGGACGCGATCGCGACGTCGGTGCCCGCACCGATCGCGATGCCGACGTCCGCCTGCGCGAGCGCCGGGGCGTCGTTGACGCCGTCGCCGACCATCGCCACGACGCGCCCGCCGTGCTGCAGCTCGGCGACCTTCGCGTCCTTGTCCTCGGGGCGGACGCCCGCGAAGACCTGGTCGATGCCGAGCTCGCGCCCGACCGCGCGGGCGACGGGCTCGGCGTCGCCGGTGATCATGACGACCCGGATGCCGCGCCGGTGCAGCGCGTCGACGGCCTCGCGCGACTCGGGGCGGATCGCGTCCGCCAGGGCGAACGCGCCCACGACCTCGCCGGACCGCGCGTCCGATGCGGTGCCGGTGCGGGTGCCGGCGCCGTCCGAGACGACCACGTGCAGGACGGTCGACCCGTCCTCGGCCCACGCCGCGGCGTCGGGCAGGGGGTCGAGGCCGCGCTCGCGCAGGAGTGCCGGCCCGCCGACCGCGACGCGGCGCGCGCCGTCGGGGGTCGGGACGGTCGCCTCGACGCCGACGGCCGTCAGCGACCGGAAGTCGGTGGCGCGGGGGACGTCGTCGCCCCGCTCCTCGGCCGCGCGCACGATCGCGCGGGCGAGCGGGTGCTGGCTGTCCGCCTCGGCCGCTGCGGCGAGCGCGAGCAGCTCGGCCTCGGACGTGCCGCCCGCGGTCGCGAGGTGCACGACGACCGGCTCGCCCGCGGTGAGCGTCCCGGTCTTGTCGAACAGGACCGTGTCCACGGTGCGCATGCGCTCGAGCGCCAGACGGTCCTTGACGAGGACGCCCGCCTTCGCGGCGCGCTCCGTCGACAGCGAGACGACGAGCGGGATCGCGAGACCCAGCGCGTGGGGGCACGCGATGACGAGGACGGTGATCGCCCGGATCAGCGCCTGCTCGGGCGTGCCGAAGACGAGCCACAGGCCGATCGTCAGGGCAGCGGCCCCGAGCGCGTACCAGAACAGCCACCCGGCGGCGCGGTCCGCGAGGCGCTGGGTCTTCGTCGACGACGCCTGCGCGTCTGCGACGAGCCGCTGGATGCCCGCGAGCGCGGTGTCCTCGCCGACAGCCGTGATCCGCACGCGCAGCGCGTCGTCCGTCGCGACGGTCCCCGCGACGACGGCGTCCCCGACGGTGCGGCGCACGGGGCGCGACTCGCCGGTGATCATCGACTCGTCGACGTCTGCGGACCCGGATGCGACCTCGCCGTCCGCGGGCACGCGCCCTCCCGGCCGGACGACGACCAGGTCGCCGACGCGCAGGTCCGTCGGCGCGACGGTCGTCACGGTCCCGTCCTCGGCGACCCGCTCCGCCTCGTCCGGGAGCAGTGCGGCGAGCGAGTCGAGCGCGGACGCCGTCTGCGCGAGCGAGCGCATCTCGAGCCAGTGG
The DNA here is from genome assembly GCF_046159675.1 of Cellulosimicrobium sp. RS. Classification (NCBI taxonomy): domain Bacteria; kingdom Bacillati; phylum Actinomycetota; class Actinomycetes; order Micrococcales; family Promicromonosporaceae; genus Cellulosimicrobium; species Cellulosimicrobium sp. RS. Next base: position 172,772 of record NZ_JBJXVU010000003.1, read on the forward strand.
CCGAGCAGCATGATGACGACGAGGAGCGCGAGCTCCCACCAGACGTCGAGCTCGTGCGCGAGCAGGCCCAGGCTCGCTCCCAGCGACGACACGAACGCGACCGTGATGGCGAGCGAGATGAGCGTCATCATCCCGGGCTTGCGGCTCCGCAGCTCGCTCACCGCACCGGTGAGGAACGGGCGCCCGCCCCAGGCGTAGATCACCGTGCCGAGGACGGGGGAGACCCAGGGCACCCACGCGGCGTCGGGCAGGTCGTAGCCCAGGAGCATCGCGAACATGGCGTTCAGCGCGACCGTGGGGACCGCGAGGACGAGCATGATCCAGAACAGGCGGCGGAACTGCCCGACGTGGTCGCCGTGCCCGCCGTGCCCGCCGTGCCCGCCGTGCCCGGCCATGTCGTGTCCGGCGTGGCCCGCCGTGCCGTGACCGGCCGTGTCGTGACTCTCGTGCCCGGACGTGCCGTGGCCCTCGTGCCCGGCGGTGCCGTGACCCGCGGTGCCGTGACCCGCGTGGTGGTCCTCGTGCCCCGTGTCGTGGCCGCGGTGCGCGGCCGGGTCGTGCGTCGCGTGGTCGACGGCGGCGGTCGCCGCCGCGCCGGGGTGCCCGTGCGCCTCGGGGTGCCCGTGCGCCTCGTGGTGCTCGTGCTCGCCGTCCGCGCCGGTCCGACGCCCGGGGCCGTGCTCCGTGCGGTGGTCCACCGTGTCTCCTCTCGGCTGCTGATACCCCTAGGGGGTATCGTCTCCTCCCGATCATGCCCCCGTGGTGCCGATCCGTCAACCGTTCGAGCGCGACCCGTCCGTGAGGGGCGGCGGCAGGGGCGCGGGGTGGGCTCCCGCAGCACGACCGGGCACCGGACCGCCACGCGCCGGGGTGCGTCGTCGCCCGGGCGACCGCGAGGCGCAGCGCCTGCTCGCCGACCTCGGCGTCGCTGGGGGTGGGCCCGGGCGCGGGACCCGGCGGGCGGCGCGCCGCGCCGCCGGGTGGGCCGCCCCGGGAGCGGCTACGTTCGGGAGAACCCGGTCGACCGGGCCACCACCACACCGCAGGAGGACCCCATGACGTCCCAGGACGCAGCCGCGCCGCGCGGCACGACGGCGGTGCTCGCCCGGGCGCTCGCGCTCGGCGTCGCCGCGGGCTCGCGCAGCAGCCTCGGGGTCGCGGCGCCGGTGCTGGCCGGCCTCGTGCGGCCCCGCGGGTCGCGCCGGTCGGGCCACGGACCCGGGCCGCTCGCGCGCGGCGCGGCGCTCCTGGGCGTCGTCGGCGAGCTGGTCGGCGACAAGCTGCCGCAGACGCCGAGCCGGCTCGCGCCGCCCGGCCCCGTCGTCCGCGTCGCGAGCGGCGCCGTCGGCGGCGTGCTCGTCGCCCGGCACCGGACCGGTCCGGTCGGGCTGGTCCTCGCCGCCGTCGCGGGAGCCGCGGGCGGGGCCGTCGGGACGTGGGGCGGTGCGGCGTGGCGACGCCTCGCCGTCGGCGAGCGGCCCGACTGGCCGGGCGCCGTCGCGGAGGACGTCACGGCGCTGGCCCTCGCCGCCTGGGCCGTCCGGGTCTGAGCGCCCGCCACGGCGACCCGGGGCACGACGTCCCGGGAGTGAGTCTCCCGGGCGGGAGGACGCCGTCCGTCAGCAGCCCGCCTGCTCGTAGCGGCACAGCCGCTCCCACGCGGCGCGGGCCTGCTCCGCGACCGTCTCGCGAGCCGCGCCGACGGTGCTCTCCCCGCCGTCGAGCGCGACGAGCGTGACCGCGGCACCGCGGCGCGTCGTCGCCAGGTAGGTGCCGAGCGCCGTGTCCAGGTCCCCGCTATCGCCCGACCCGTAGTAGTCGGTGGCCAGGCCGCCGCCCTGGGCGCCGACGTCGAGCGGCTCGGCCGTGTACGTCGTGCCCTCCGCCCCGCCCTGCGCCGCGCACGCGGCGAGCAGGTCCGCGAGCCGCGCGGCCTCCGCGGTGGCGGCGTCGGCGTCGGCGAACACCGCGACCTGGTGGACCCCCACGACGCCCTCGGCCGCGCCGTCGCCCTCGGTCGCGGTGCGCATCGCCGTGGCGTCCGCGGGGCCGCCGTCGGCGCACGCCTCCGGGAGGTGCCAGTCCGCGACCCCCTCCGCCTCCTCGCGTCCTCCCTCGCCGCCCCACGCGCCCGCGGGGAGGAGGACGTCGGCGGGCGCGTCCGTCGGGAGCGCCGCGGCGGGATCGCCGGGTGCCGAGGTCGCGGCAGAGGTCGAGGGGGCCGGGGCCGACGGCTCCGGGGTGCTCGGTTCGTCGCCGGGGGCCGTGGTGCAGGCCGCGAGGACCAGGGCGCTCGCGGCGAGGACGGTCGTCGTTGTCGAGGCTCTCATCCGCACCACCCTGGCAGCCGTGCGGGCGGTTCGCAGGAGCAGGCGCTCAGCTGCCCGGGACGCTCGTCACGGTCGTCAGGAGGAACGCCGCGTCCTCGATCGCGCTCACCGCGTGCCGCTCGTGCGTGAGCACGCGCAGCTCGCCCTCGCCCAGCTCGACGTCGCCCTCGCCGAGCGCCGTGACCCGGACCCGGCCGCGCAGCACCTGGATCGACGCCGCGGGCGGGGAGTTGTGCTCCCCGAGCTCGACGCCCGCGCGCAGCGCGAGGATCGTCTGGCGCAGCGGGCCGTCGTGCAGCACGACCTCGGCGCTGCGACCGTTCGGCGCGGTGCGGGCGGTCGTGAGGTGGGCTTCCGTGAGGAGGTCGACGTTCGTCATCGGGGCTCCGGCCTGTCGGGGAGCTCCATCATGCCGCGCGGCGGGCGTCGCTGCCGCCCGCGCGTCGGGCAAGGCCTCAGTTGTCGTGGGTGCCCGAGGGGTGCGTCGCGTCCGCGGGTCGCACGACCGTGACCGGGCAGTGCGCGTACTCGACCGCGTGCCGGCTCACCGAGCCCAGGAGCAGCCGGTCGAACCCGCCGACGCCGCGGTTGCCGAGCACGAGCCGCTCCGCGCGCGACGACGCCTCGATGACCCCCTTCGCGGCGTGCACGTGCTGCACGCTGCGCACGAGGCGGTCGTCGGGCAGGTCGACCCCCGCCGCCTCGAGCGCGGCGTCGAGCTTCTGGGCGGCGAACTTCTCGTAGTCGTCGATGGGCGGCGTCCATCCCCACGAGTCGGGCAGGGGCGCGAGCGAGACGATCTGCCAGCAGAACAGGGCCTCGAGCGTCGCGCCCGTGCGCCGCGCGACGTCGGCGCCGTGCCGCAGCGCCTGGACCGACGTCGACGACCCGTCGACCCCGACGACGACGGGCCGCGCGTGGTCGTGGCGCACGTCGGGCGTCCCGCGCACCACGGTCACGGGGACGGTCGCGTGCTGCACGACGGCGGTCGGCACCGACCCGAGGACCATCCGACCGAGGCGACCCCGGCCGCAGCGGCCGAGGACGAGCAGGTCGGCGTCGTCGCCGTCGGCGGCGTCGGGCCGCACGTCGTCCTGGGCTGCCTGCGCGACGCGCGGCTGGGCGAGGGCGAGCAGGACGGCCGCGGGGCTGCCGCGCTCGGCGACGGCCGTCGCGGTCACCGCGTCCGGGCCGATCCCCGTGCGGGCGCGCGCGGCGTCGAGCCACTCCTGGACGAGCGCCCGCTTCTCCTCGGCCGCCGCGTCGGGGCCGTCGCCCGGCCCCTGCCGCGACTCGAACGCGAGCACCGCCGTCAGGGGCACCGCCCGGTCCGCCGCCTCGCGCAGCGCCCAGTCGAGCGCGCCGCCCGACTCCTCCGACCCGTCGACACCGACGATCACGCCGCGCATCTCGCCACCTCCGCCCGGTCGGCCGACCGCGTGCGCCGTCGGCGTGCTGTCCCCGACGCCGTCGGCGGCGCCGGTGCTGACTCGACCCTAGGCCGCGGGGCCGCGCCGCGCCCGGGACGGGCGTCCCGAGGTGGTGGACGAGAGTCCCGCGGCGCGGCGCGCGGAGCCGGTCAGAACCGCGGGTCGGGCTCGTCCTGGAGGATGTTGCGCAGGGGGCGGGTGACGACGTCGACCCGCGCGAGCAGGTCCGCCGGGCCCGAGACGACCAGCGCCCGGTCCTCGACCGGCACGTACGCCGCGGCGTGCTCCCGCACGGTGACGTACAGGCAGGGGCGGGTCTCGCCGTCGACCCGGAACGTGGTGCGCACGACGGGCGCGACGTCCACCTCCTCGACGATCGCGCGCATCGCGGCGCGGTACTCCTGGTAGGAGTCGAGGAAGTCGTCGTCGCCGGGGGAGTCCGAGTGCAGGGGCGCGGCGAGCGCCCCGCTGAGCGCGGTGCGGGCGATGTCCTCGGCCTGCTCGTCGTGCGCGGCCCGCACCCGCAGCGTCTCGACGTCGAGCGTCTCGCCCGTGAACGACACGTAGGAGCGCAGGAAGCGCTCCTCGGCCGGGTCGTGCGCGCCGTGACCGGCGCCCGTGAGCGTCTCCTCGTCGAGGTCGAGACCCCAGGTGAGCGGGTCGTCGACCTCCGCGACGGCGCCGTGGAACCGCGCGACCACCTGCTCCCACGACGCGGCCGAGCCCGTGGGGCGTGCCTCTCGCTCGTCCGCGTCAGGTGCGGGGGTGTCCTCCGGCGGCTGGTCCGGTTGGTGCATCGCTCTTCGCCACCCTTCTGGACGTCGTGCGGGGCGCACTCCCGAGCCTGCCCGTGGCGCGGGCCGCGGTCAACGCCCCCGGCGCGTGTCGGGCCGGGTGATCTCCGCCGTCGGGCACCCGGGACCGCCCGGGAGGTCACGGCGCGACCCCTCTTTCACGCCCCTGGCGAACAACGGCATACGGAGGGGGTGCGGCTCGTTCGAACCGCATAGAGTCAATGCGGTCAGGCTTGTACCCGTCGTCCGGCGGGCAGGTGTACGCCGCTCACGAGGAGCAGCACATGTTCGAGAGATTCACAGACCGAGCCCGTCGGGTCGTCGTCCTCGCCCAGGAAGAGGCGCGGATGCTCAACCACAACTACATCGGCACCGAGCACATCCTCCTCGGCCTCATCCACGAGGGCGAGGGTGTCGCGGCCAAGGCGCTGGAGTCCCTCGGGATCTCCCTCGACGGCGTCCGCACCCAGGTGACCGAGATCATCGGCGAGGGCCAGCAGGCCCCGAGCGGGCACATCCCGTTCACGCCGCGCGCCAAGAAGGTGCTCGAGCTGTCGCTGCGCGAGGCGCTCCAGCTCGGCCACAACTACATCGGCACCGAGCACATCCTGCTCGGCCTCATCCGCGAGGGCGAGGGCGTCGCCGCCCAGGTCCTGACGAAGATGGGCGCCGACCTCAACAAGGTGCGCCAGCAGGTCATCCAGCTCCTGTCCGGCTACCAGGGCAAGGAGCCGGTCGCCGCCGGCGGTCCCACCGAGGGCCAGCCGTCGGGCTCGGCCGTGCTCGACCAGTTCGGGCGCAACCTCACCCAGGCCGCGCGCGAGGGCAAGCTCGACCCGGTCATCGGGCGCAGCCTCGAGATCGAGCGCGTCATGCAGGTGCTGAGCCGCCGCACCAAGAACAACCCCGTCCTCATCGGCGAGCCCGGCGTCGGCAAGACGGCCGTCGTCGAGGGCCTCGCCCAGGACATCGTGCGCGGCGACGTCCCCGAGACGCTCAAGGACAAGCAGCTCTACACGCTGGACCTCGGCGCGCTCGTGGCCGGGTCCCGCTACCGCGGCGACTTCGAGGAGCGCCTCAAGAAGGTGCTCAAGGAGATCCGCACGCGCGGCGACATCATCCTGTTCATCGACGAGATCCACACCCTCGTCGGGGCGGGTGCCGCCGAGGGCGCGATCGACGCCGCCAGCATCCTCAAGCCGATGCTCGCGCGCGGCGAGCTGCAGACCATCGGCGCGACGACGCTCGACGAGTACCGCAAGCACGTCGAGAAGGACCCGGCCCTGGAGCGTCGCTTCCAGCCCATCCAGGTCGCCGAGCCGTCGCTCCCGCACGCCATCGAGATCCTCAAGGGCCTGCGCGACCGCTACGAGGCGCACCACCGCGTGTCCATCACGGACTCCGCGCTCGTCTCCGCGGCCACGCTCGCGGACCGGTACATCAACGACCGGTTCCTCCCGGACAAGGCGATCGACCTCATCGACGAGGCGGGCGCGCGCCTGCGCATCCGCCGCATGACGGCCCCGCCGGAGCTCAAGGAGCTCGACGAGGAGATCGCCGAGGCGCGCCGCGAGAAGGAGTCCGCGATCGACGCGCAGGACTTCGAGAAGGCCGCCGGTCTGCGCGACAAGGAGAAGCAGCTCACCGCGAAGCGCGCCGACAAGGAGAAGGCGTGGAAGTCCGGTGACCTGGACACCGTCGCGGAGGTGGACGAGGAGCTGATCGCCGAGGTCCTGGCCATGGCCACGGGCATCCCGGTCTTCAAGCTCACCGAGGAGGAGTCCAGCCGCCTGCTCAACATGGAGGATGAGCTGCACAAGCGCGTCGTCGGCCAGGAGGCCGCGATCAAGGCGCTGTCGCAGGCCATCCGCCGCACGCGTGCGGGCCTCAAGGACCCGAAGCGCCCCGGTGGGTCGTTCATCTTCGCCGGCCCCACGGGCGTCGGGAAGACGGAGCTGGCCAAGGCGCTCGCCGAGTTCCTCTTCGGGGACGAGGACGCGCTCATCCAGCTCGACATGTCGGAGTTCTCCGAGAAGCACACCGTCTCGCGGCTGTTCGGCTCGCCCCCTGGCTACGTCGGGTACGACGAGGGTGGCCAGCTCACCGAGAAGGTGCGGCGCAAGCCGTTCTCGGTCGTCCTGTTCGACGAGGTGGAGAAGGCCCACGCGGACATCTTCAACTCGCTCCTGCAGATCCTCGAGGACGGTCGCCTGACCGACTCGCAGGGCCGTGTCGTGGACTTCAAGAACACCGTCATCATCATGACGACCAACCTCGGCACGCGGGACATCGCCAAGGGCGTCCAGACCGGCTTCAACGCCGGCGGCGACCTGGTCACGTCCTACGAGCGCATGAAGGCGAAGGTCAACGACGAGCTCAAGCAGCACTTCCGGCCGGAGTTCCTCAACCGCGTCGACGACGTGGTGGTCTTCCCGCAGCTCTCGCAGGCCGAGATCATCCAGATCGTCGACCTGATGATCGCCCGTCTCGACGCCCGCCTGCGGGACAAGGACATGGGCATCGAGCTCACGCAGCCCGCGAAGCAGCTCCTCGCCGAGAAGGGCTACGACCCGGTCCTGGGTGCTCGTCCGCTGCGCCGCGCGATCCAGCGCGACATCGAGGACGTGCTCTCGGAGAAGATCCTGTTCGGCGAGCTCAAGGCCGGCGAGATCGTCCTGGTCGACGCTGAGGGCGAGGGCCTGCTCGGAGAGTTCACCTTCCGGGGTGTCTCGAAGGGCGAGCACGACCGCGGCCCGGTGAGCGTGGGCGCGGCCGCCGCGCTCGACGCCCCCACCGGCGTCTCGGTCCGCGACCTGCCTCCGACGGGCGAGCTGCAGGCCGGCGCGGAGTGACGCACTCCTGAACGCCTGACACACGGGCCCCGATCCTCCTCCGGGAGGGTCGGGGCCCGTCGTCGTCCCGGCGCCCCTCTCCCGCCGAGCAGGTGGTCGTGGCGCGTCCCGGGCGACCGACGCACCACCATCGCCTGCTCGGCCGACGGGAACCACCTGGTCGGCGGGCGAGGGGCCGTTGCACGGCGTTACGTCCGTCCTCGTCGTGGGACAGGGGGCGACCGCCCTTTGCGGGGCGTGCGCACGCTGGCACAGTCGCCCGCATGCCGACGACACCGGGGGGCCTCGTCGCCCTCCCCGCCACCGACGCCGGGCACGTGCCAGGGCTCGCGTGTCGTCGCGCCCTGCGTGCGCGCCTGCGCCGTCGGGCCGCGTGTCGTCCGACCGCGTGCCGCTGAGCACCCCGACGCACTGACCGACGGCCGCCCCGGGCCGCCGTCGGGCCGTCCCACCACCCTGCCGCGCACGGCACCCGCGCGCCCTCGTGCCTCCCCGTGCGCTCTCCCTGAGAGGACCCGTCATGCCTGCTTCCCTGCTCCGCCGTCCGTCCGCACCGCCCGGCCGCCGGAGGGCGACGGCCGTCGCGCTCGGTCTCGTCGCGCTCCTCGCCGCCGGTGCGTGCAGCACCGCCGAGGCGTCCGGGGGCGGTGACTCGGCCGACGGCGGCACGCTCGCCCCGGACGCCGAGCTGCCCACCGAGGTGTCGGAGGGCACCGTCCTGCGGGTCGGCGACCCGACCACGCAGAAGGCGTTCGAGCTCGCGGGCGACGACCTGGACAGCGACTTCTCGTTCGAGATCGAGTGGGCTAACATCTCGGGCGGCCCGGCGACGACGGAGGCGTTCCGGGCCGGGTCGCTCGACGTCGGCGCCGTCGCGGAGATCCCGCCGATCCACGCGACGTGGACGGGCCTGGACGTGCAGGTCTACGCGTCCGTCTACCGGGAGAACTGGGAGGACGCGCCGGTCTACGAGTTCGCAGGGGCGCCGGGGGTCGAGCTCGACTCGCTCGAGGACTTCCGCGGTCACCGCATCGCGTTCAGCCCGGGCCAGGCGCAGGGCGCGATCGTCCTCAAGGCGCTGGAGGAGGTCGGGCTCACGCAGGACGACGTCGAGCTCGTCGAGCTCCCGAGCACGGGCGACGTGTACTCGACGGCCCTCGCCGCGGGCGAGGTCGACGTCGCGCCGCTCGGCGGCACGCAGCTCTTCCGGTACCTCGCGACGTACGAGGCCGACGGCGCGACGTCGGTCGAGCACCACCTGCGCGACGACGCGTCGCACCTCTACGGCCCGACCGAGGTCGTGCGCGACCCGGCCAGGGCGGCGGCGCTGCGCGAGTACGTCGCCGCGTGGGCGGCGGCGAAGGTCTGGGTCGCGGAGCACCCGGAGGAGTGGAAGCAGGGGTACTACATCGAGGACCAGGGGCTGAGCGAGGAGGACGCGCAGTACCTCGTCGACCACGCGCCGGTCCCGGACGTCCCGTCCGACCTCACCGAGGGCATCGAGCGCACGCAGGCGACGGTCGACCTGCTCGCGGCGGAGCTCGACGAGCAGCCGCTCGACGCGGCCGACCTGTTCGACGTGCGCTTCGGCCCGGTCGCGGGCGAGGCGGCCGCCGCCGCGCGGGACGGGGGCGCGCAGTGAGCGCCGCGGTCGTCGACCGGGTCGACGTCGCGGTCCCGCGGGCCGACGCCGGGCCGTCGACCCCGGCGGACGTGCGGCCGCGCGGCACGCGCCTCGGGCTGGGCCGGCCGGTCCCGCTCGCGGCGCTCGTCGGGGTCACGCTCCTCGCGGTCGTCTGGTCGGTGGGGTCCGCGACGGGGCTCGTCGACCCGCGCGTGCTCTCCGCGCCGTGGACGGTCGTCTCGACGGGCGCGGAGCTCGTGGCGAACGGCAAGCTCGGGGCGCACCTCGGCGTCTCCCTGACGCGCGCCGCGCTCGGGCTCGCGGCCGGCATCGTCGCGGGCGTCGTGCTCGCGCTGGCCGCCGGGCTGAGCCGGGTGGGCGACGCCGTGCTCGACGGCCCGATCCAGGTCAAGCGCGCCATCCCCAACCTCGCGCTCCTGCCGCTGCTCATCCTGTGGTTCGGCATCGGCGAGGAGATGAAGGTCATCACCATCGCGCTCGGCGTCTTCATCCCCATCTACCTGCACACGCACAACGGCCTGCGCGCGATCGACAGCCGCTACGTCGAGCTCGCCGAGACGGTGCAGCTCTCGCGGTGGCAGTTCGTGCGCCGCGTCATCCTGCCCGGCGCGCTGCCCGGGTTCTTCCTCGGGCTGCGGTTCGCGGTCACGGGGTCGATGCTCGCGCTCGTCGTCGTCGAGCAGGTCAACGCGACGGCCGGGATCGGCTACATGATGGAGCTCGCCCGGACGTACGGGCAGACGGAGATCATCCTCGTCGGCCTCGTGGTCTACGGCGTGCTGGGCTACACCGCGGACCTCGCCGTCCGCCTCCTGCAGAGGAGGGTGCTCTCGTGGCGGCGCACGCTGGAGGACTGACCGCGCAGGAGACCCGCCCGACGACGCCGGGCGCGGCCGTGCGGGTCCGCTCGCTCGTCCGGTCGTACGGGGAGCAGCGCATCCTCGACCACCTCGACCTCACCGTGGACGACGGCGAGTTCGTCGCGATCCTGGGCCGGTCCGGCTCGGGCAAGAGCACGCTCCTGCGCGCGCTCGCCGCGCTCGACCACGGGGTCGCGGGCTCGGGCGAGGTCGTCGTGCCGGACCAGGTGTCCGTCGTCTTCCAGGACTCGCGGCTCCTCCCGTGGGCGCGCGTGCTGGACAACGTGGTGCTCGGCCTCGACGCCGGGGCGCGCGGGCGGGGCGCCGCGCGGGACGCCGGCCGCGCCAGTCTCGCGGAGGTCGGCCTGGCCGGGCGCGAGCGCGCGTGGCCGAACGAGCTCTCGGGCGGCGAGCAGCAGCGCGTGTCGCTCGCCCGCTCGCTCGTGCGCTCGCCGCGGCTCCTGCTCGCCGACGAGCCGTTCGGCGCGCTCGACGCCCTGACGCGCATCCGGATGCACGCCCTGCTGCGCGACCTGTGCGCGCGGCACCGCCCCGCGGTCCTGCTCGTCACGCACGACGTCGACGAGGCGATCGTGCTCGCGGACCGCGTCGTCGTGCTCGACGAGGGACGGATCGCGGCCGAGCGCCGCATCGACCGGAGCTACGGCCCCACCGAGGCCCGCGACCCCGCGGACCCCCGCTTCGCCCGGCTCCGCACGGAGGTGCTCGACGCGCTCGGCGTCGTCCGCGACGCCCCGACCACCCCCGACCGGAAGGACACCGCCGCATGACCCGCCACGCCTCCTCGGGCCACCGCCCCGGCCGCCTGCACCTCAACGCGTTCCTCATGAGCACGGGCCACCACGAGGCGTCGTGGCGCCTGCCCGAGAGCGACCCGTCGTGGACCTCGACGAACATCGCGCACCTGCAGCGCCTCGCGCAGGTCGCGGAGGCGGGGAAGCTCGACTCGATCTTCTTCGCGGACGGCCCCGGGCTGCGGTCCGACGTCGGGCGCCGCCCGGCGGGCTCGCTCGACCCGCTCATCGTGCTGACGGCGATCGCGACCGTGACCGAGCGCATCGGCCTCATCGCGACGGCGTCGACGACGTACAACTCGCCGTACAACCTGGCGCGGCGCTTCGCGTCGATCGACCACGTGTCAGGCGGCCGGGCCGGGTGGAACGTCGTCACGACGGCGGGGCCGGAGATCGCGCGCAACTTCGGCCTCGACGACCAGCCGGCGCACGCCGTGCGGTACGAGCGCGCGGCCGAGTTCCTCGACGTCGCGTTCCGGCTCTGGGACTCGTGGGAGGACGACGCCGTGCTCGCCGACAAGGCCGCGGGCGTCTGGGCGGACCCGGCCAAGATCCACGGGCCCGCGCACGTCGGCACCCACTTCTCCGTGCACGGCGCGCTCACGACGCCGCGCTCGCCGCAGGCGCGCCCGCTCATCGTGCAGGCCGGGTCGTCCGAGGACGGCAAGGACCTCGCCGCGCGCTACGCCGAGGCCGTGTTCACCGCGCACCAGACGCTCGCCGACGCCCAGGCGTTCTACTCCGACCTCAAGGCCCGGGCGGTCACGGTCGGGCGGGACCCGGGCACGGTGAAGATCCTGCCCGGCATCGTCCCCGTCATCGGGTCCACGGAGGCGGAGGCGCTCGCGCGGGAGCGCGAGCTCGACGAGCTCATCGTCCCCGAGTACGCGCGCGCCCAGCTCGCGAAGACGCTGCGCCTCGCGCCCGAGGACCTGCCGCTCGACCGCGAGCTGCCCGACGGCCTGCCCACCGAGGACGAGATCGAGGGGGCCAAGAGCCGGTACACGCTGATCGTCGAGCTCGCGCGGCGCGAGCGGCTGACGGTGCGCCAGCTCATCGGGCGCCTCGGCGGCGGGCGGGGCCACCGCACGTTCGCCGGCACGCCCGAGCAGGTCGCCGACGCGCTCCAGGACTGGTACGACGCCGAGGCCGCCGACGGGTTCAACATCATGCCCGCGGTGCTGCCGTCGGGGCTCGAGCAGTTCGTCGAGCACGTGCTGCCCGTGCTGCGCGAGCGCGGCCTGTTCCGCACCGAGTACGAGGGCCGGACGTTGCGCGAGCACTACGGGCTCGAACGACCGGCGAACCGCTACACGGACGCGGCCCCCGCCGGGACGTCGTCCGACGGCGGGGCACGAGTCGTCGAGGGGGCCTTCGCATGAGCGCGGAGCACCTCTGGTACATCCCGAACCAGGTGCGGCCGGGGCACCGCGGCGACGACACCACCGAGGACCACAACAGCCTCGACACCCTGACGAGCCACGCGCACGCCCTGGAACGCCACGGGTTCGCGGGCGCGCTGCTCGGGACGAGCTGGGGGCGTCCCGACACGTTCACGGTCGCGACGGCGCTCGCGGCCCGCACCACGACGTTCGAGCCGCTCGTCGCGATCCGGCCCGGGTTCTGGCGGCCCGCGCACTTCGCGTCCGCCGCCGCGACCCTCGACCACCTCAGCGGCGGCCGGCTGCGCGTCAACATCGTGTCCGGCACCGACGGGCAGGAGGCGTACGGCGACGGCGAGGCCGACCCGGCGCACCGCTACGCCCGCACGCGCGAGTTCCTGCAGATCGTGCGGCGCCTGTGGACGCAGGAGGAGGTCACGTACGCGGGCGAGCACTTCTCGGTGACGCGCTCGTCGCTGGGGCCGCGGCCCGTGGTCCGCGGCGACCGCGCCCACCCGCGGATCTACTTCGGCGGCGCCTCGGAGGCGGCGGAGCGCGTCGCGGCGACCGAGGCCGACGTGCAGCTCTTCTGGGGCGAGCCGCTCGACGGGATCGCGGAGCGCATCGACCGGCTGAGGCAGCTGAGCGCCGAGCTCGGCCGTGAGCACGCACCGCTCGAGTTCGGGCTGCGCGTCACGACGTTCGTGCGGGACACGACGGAGGAGGCGTGGGCCGACGCCGAGGCGAAGGTCGCGCAGCTCGCGGCCCGGTCGCCGGAGCGCGAGGCGTGGTCGGCCCGGGACCGGGGGCGGAGCACCGCCGTCGGGCAGCAGCGCCTGCTCGACCTGGCCGAGCGGGGCGAGGTGCTCGACGACAACCTGTGGACCGCCCCGGGCCGGTTCGGCGGCGGGGGAGCGGGCACGACGTGGCTCGTCGGCTCCGCGGAGGACGTCGCGAAGTCGCTGCGGCGCTACGAGGACCTCGGCGTGACGCACTTCGTCCTGTCCGACACCCCGTACCTGCGCGAGATCGAGCGCCAGGGCACCCGGCTCCTCCCGCTGCTGCGCGACTGACGGTCACCGTCGCGCGGATCGACCCGCGCGTCGTGAGGTCGACCCTCTGCGGGTCGGTCCGGGGCGCGCGGGTCGGTCCCGGGCGCGCGCTGACCTCGGGCGCGCGGGTCGATCGCCGGCCGGTCGACGGTCCCGGGCGTCCGCGACCCGGAGTACCGTCCAGAGCGTGGACCAGAGCCGGCTCGACGACCTCACCGCCCGCCTGCGCGCCGCCGGGTGCGTCTTCGCGGAGGACGAGGCCACGCTCCTCGCCGAGCGGGCCGACGACGCCGCGCACCTCGAGGAGCTCGTCGCGCGCCGGGTCGCGGGCGAGCCGCTCGAGCACGTCCTCGGGTACGTCGACTTCCACGGGCTGCGGGTCGCCGTCGACCCCGGGGTGTTCGTGCCGCGCCAGCGCACCACGCTGCTCGTCGACGAGGCGGTCGTGCTCGGGCGGCGGGCCGGGCGCCCGGCGTGGCTGTTCGACGGCGGCCCGGGCAGCGGCCCCGGCGGTCGTCCGGAGAGTGGCCCGGACGGCCGGACGGTCGTCGTCGACCTGTGCTGCGGCGCCGGGGCGCTGGGGCTCGCGACCGCGGTGGGCCTCGGCGGCGACGAGACCGTCGCGCTGCACGCGAGCGACGTGGACCCGGCCGCGGTCGCGTGCGCGGCGCGCAACGTCGCGGCCGTCGGCGGGACCGCGCACGAGGGCGACCTCTTCGACCCTCTGCCCGCCGGTCTGCGCGGGCGGGTCGACCTCCTCCTCGCCAACGTGCCGTACGTCCCGACGACCGAGATCCCGCTGCTGCCGCGCGAGGCGCGCGACCACGAGGCGCACGTCGCCCTCGACGGCGGCGGCGACGGGCTGGACGTGCTGCGCCGCGTCGCGGCCGAGGCGCCCGCCTGGCTCGCCCCCGGCGGCCACCTGCTCACCGAGTCCGGCGAGCGCCAGGCAACGGGCGCCGTCGCGGTGCTCGGCCGCGCCGGGCTGGTCGCGCGCGTCGTCCGGGACGACGACATCGGCGCGACGATCGTCGTCGGGACGCTCCCCGCCGAGACGTGAGAAGTGGTCCCCGCGACGCGCGGGTCAGGGGCCACTTCTCACGTCTCGGCAGGCTCGGCGAGGGGGAACGTGCGCCGTGGTGCAAGGCGCGGGCCGTCCGTGACACAGAGTGGACGAGGGCCCGACGGGCGGGCGGGCCGCGAGAGGGGACGTCGGTGAGCACCGCACGAGCGCGACGACGCGCGCACGGCCTGGTCGGTGCGCTGCTCGTCGCCGTGCTCCCGGCGTGCAGCGGTCCGGGAGGTCTGGTCACCGCGTGCCCGGCGGTCGGGTACTCGGCTCGCCTGGAGGTCCGGCTCGACGACTCCTGGCCGGACCGCGACGCGTACGGCGTCACGGTGGCCTGCGTCGGCGCCGACCCCTGCGCGCTCGTGCGCGACGGTACGCTCCGGCCCGGCCCCGAGCGGGCCCCCACGACGATCCCGGTCGACCCGGTCGACCCGGTCCCGCCCCAGGCCGTCGAGACCTCGCCCGAGCCGACCGGAGAGGCGCAGGACGCGCCCTCCGTCGGCGAGTGGACCGGGTCCGCGCTGAACGGTCCGGTCGGTCCGGTCCTCGTCCGCGTCGTCGAGGTCGCCTCGGGCGACGTCGTCGTGGAGCGCGAGATCGACCCGACGTGGGAGAGCGCGGACGGTACCGCGTCGGAGTGCGGCGGACCGTCGGTCGCGACGATCGAGATCGCCGCCCCGCCGGGCTGACGCCTACGCCGAGGCGGGCCGCAGCAGCGCGCGGATCTCCTTCTCGGCCTGCGCGGGCGTGAGCGCGCGGCAGCCGAGCGACTCCCAGTGCCGCACGAGCGCGGGCTCGGCGCGCAGCAGCGCCCACCCGCGCCGGAACAGGGTGAGCGGCGGCTTGCGCATCTCGGCGAGGTCGCGCAGCAGGCGGAACCAGAACGTCACGAGGCGCGGTCGGTAGAGGCAGATCGCGTCGGCCAGCACGTCCTGCGCGCGGCAGGCCGCGACGATCTCCGCCGCGAAGATGCCCTCCGCCAGGACGACGCGCGAGCCCGTGACGTCGACGTGGGTCGTGCCGGTGCGGCGCGACGTCGGGATGTCGTAGACCGGCACGTCGGCGTGGCCCGTGCGCGCGAGGTCGACGAGCGCCGCGACCGCGCCCTCGGCGTCCCACGAGCGGGGGTCGTCCCAGTCCACGATGCCGAAGCGCTGCGGCAGGTCGGGATGGTCGTGGTCGAGGTAGAAGTCGTCGAGCGCGACGACCGGGAGCCCGAGCCGGCGGGTGAGCGACGTCTTGCCCGAGCCCGACGCCCCGGTGAGCAGCACGATCCGCGTCGGGACCTCGCGCGACCCGGGCGGGAGGTCGAACAGCGCCGGGTCCCCGGCGGGTCCGGTCGGCACCGGGTCGGTCCGGGTGGCGTCGGTGGGGCCGCCGTCGGCGTCGTGCTGAGGGTCGCTCACGGGACACCATTGTCGCAGCGTCCGGCGTGAGCCCCGAGGCGGGGCGTCGGGTGCGGCGCGTAGCCTTCCCCGGTGACCGCTCCGGACCCCGCCGCCCTGCTCGCCCGCGACGCCCTCGACCGCCTCGACCGGTGGGAGCCCGTGGATCCCCGTCAGGAGGCGCTCGCGGCGGAGTACCGCGCGTTCGTCCGCGGCGACGCCGGGCCGCGCGCCGAGGCGGTGCGGCGCGACGGCGGTCCGCAGCACCTCACGGCGAGCTGCTTCGTGCTCAGCCCCGGTCTCGACCGCGTGCTGCTGTGCTTCCACCGCAAGGGCCGGTTCTGGGTCCAGGTGGGCGGCCACACCGAGCCGGAGGACACGACGCTCGCCGGTGCCGCCTACCGCGAGGCGCGCGAGGAGAGCGGCGTCGAGGACCTCGTCCCGTTCGACCCGGACCCCGAGCCGGGCGTCCCGTTGGACGCGGACCCCGAGCAGGGCGTGGAGTCCGTGGCCGGGTCCCGCGCCGGCGCCGCGCCGGCCGCCCCCGTGGACGTGCACCGGCACGACCTCGCCGCGGCGTTCGGCACCTGCCGGACGCACTGGGACGTCGGGTTCGTCGCGTTCGCCGACCCGGACGCGCGCACGGTCGTCAGCGACGAGAGCGAGGACGTCGCGTGGTTCCCGGTGGACGCGCTGCCGCCCGGCACGCCCGACGACTTCCCCGTCCGCCTGGCGACGGTCCTCGCGGAGGTGCGCCACCGCCGTCGGGCAGGACTCCCCACGAGGTAGAGCCCCGGTCGCGCGAGGTAGAGCCCTGGTCACGACCAGGGCTCTACCTCGGCTGACCAGGGCTCTACCTCGGCGGACCGGGGCTCTCCCTCGGCGGGGCGAGGACGACGTGGAGGGTGCGGGGGCCGTGCACGCCCTCGACGCGGGAGAGCTCGATGTCGCTCGTAGCGCTGGGGCCGCTGATCCACGTCTGCGGGCGCCCGGGGTGCGCGGCGAGCAGGCGCACGGCCTCGGGCACGGTCTGCACCACCTGGTCCGTGCGCACGACGCACACGTGCAGGTCGGGAACGAGCGTGATCGCGCGGCGGCCCTGGTCGGGCTCGCCGTCCAGCACGATCGTCCCGGTGTCGCCGACCGCGACGCGCGCCGCGGTGACGACGGCGTCCGTGCGGTCGAGCTCGTCGGGCGTGCGCGGGTCGTCGCGCGCGTCCCGCACGACGGTGGTCCCGGCACCCAGACCCGTGAGCCACGCCTCGTCGAGACCGGCCGGCACGACGACGGACGTCGCGTCGGCGAGCAGGTCGCCGACGACCGCCGCCACGTCCGCCGCCGTCTCGGCGCGGTGCACGTGCGCCCGGTAGTCGACGAGCCGGTCGACGAGCACGTCCACGACCTCGGGCGAGCCCGGGGCGAGCTCGCCGTGCTCGCGGTAGGCGCGCGGCACGCTGCCCGACGCCGCGGGGCCGCCCGCCACCGTCGACCCGCCGAGCGCGGTGCGCACGCGGGCGAGGACGTCGTCGCGCGCGCTCACCGGTCCTCACCTCCCTCGGTGCGGGGCTCGTCGGCCGGGCGGTCGCGCCACCAGTCGCGGAAGGTCTGCTTCGCGGGCGCCGGGAGGTCGCGCGAGCGGGTCCACGCGGACGCGGGCGGGGGGAGGGTCGAGATCCGGCCCTTCGGACCGGCGACCAGGCGCCCGACCCCCGCCGCCTTCTCCGCGATCTCGAACCGGCGCGCGTCGGACATGACGAACGAGGCCGCCTTCATCGCGGCGCCCCACCCGGTGGGGCGGCCGCGGTCGGCGTCGACCTCGCGCGCCCGGAGCTCGACGAGGATCGACGGGATGTCGATCTTCACGGGGCACACCTCGTAGCACGCGCCGCACAGCGTCGAGGCGTAGGGGAGCGACGCGTTGGGGTCGTGGTGGCCGGAGAGCCCGCCGGAGGACTTCGTGAGCTGCGGCGTGAGGATCGCGCCGATCGGGCCGGGGTACACGGACCCGTACGCGTGGCCGCCCACCCGCTCGTACACCGGGCACACGTTGAGGCACGCCGAGCAGCGGATGCAGTGCAGCGCGGCCCGCCCGACCTCGTCGGCGAGGACGTCGGTCCGCCCGTTGTCGAGCAGCACGAGGTGGAACTCCTGCGGGCCGTCGCCGGGCGTGACGCCCGTCCACAGGGACGTGTACGGGTTCATGCGCTCGCCCGTGGACGAGCGCGGCAGGAGCTGGAGGAACACCTCCAGGTCGGTGTACGTGGGTACGACCTTCTCGATCCCCATGACGGTGATGAGCGTCTCGGGGAGCGTGAGGCACATGCGCCCGTTGCCCTCGGACTCGACGACGGTCAGCGTCCCCGTGTCCGCGACGCCGAAGTTCGCGCCGCTGATCGCGACCTTCGCCGAGAGGAACTTGCGGCGCAGGTGGGCGCGCGCGGCCATCGCGAGCTCGCGCGGGACGTCCGACAGGTCGGGCGGGGCGTCGCCCATGCGGGCGAGGAAGATCTCGCGGATCTCCGCGCGGTTGCGGTGGATCGCGGGCACGAGGATGTGCGACGGCATGTCGTCGGCGAGCTGCACGATGAGCTCCGCGAGGTCCGTCTCGTACGCCGCGATCCCCTCGGCGGCGAGCGCCTCGTTGAGCCCGGTCTCCTGCGTCGCCATGGACTTCACCTTGACGACCTCGTCGACCCCCTTCGCCTTCACGAGGTCCGCGACGATCCTGTTCGCCTCGTCCGCGTCACGCGCCCAGTGCACGACGCCGCCCCGCGCCACGACGTTGCGCTCCAGCTCCTCGAGGAGCTCGGGCAGGCGCGCCATGACGTCGGTCTTGATCGCGGAGCCCGCGTCGCGCAGCGCCTCCCAGTCCGGCACCTCGCCGACGACGGCGGCGCGCTTGGCGCGGATGGTCGACGTCGCGTGCGCGAGGTTGCGCCGCAGCTGCGTGTTCTGGAGCGCCTCGCGCGCCGCGTCGGGGAACGACCCGCCCCAGCGCAGCGGCGCGTCCGGGTGCGGCACGTCGCCGAACGCGTCCGACGCCGGCCCGGCACCCGCCGAGGTGCCGTGCCCGCCCGGGTGGGCGACGTCGTCGGGCAGGGTGCGCGCGCCGCGCCGGACGGGCAGGCCGAGGAACGTGCGGCTCACCGGGCACCCCCGCGCGTCGACGGGCCGACCCCGGCGGGGGCGGGCGTGTCCTTCGTGGACGCGAGGATCTCCGCGAGGTGCAGCGTGCGGACGCCCGCGCGGATGCGCGACAGGCCGCCGCCGATGTGCATGAGGCACGACGCGTCGCCCGCGGTGAGGACCTCGGCGCCCGTCGCCTTCACGTGCGTCATCTTGTCGGCGAGCATCGCCGTCGAGGTCTCGGCGTTCTTCAGCGCGAAGGTGCCGCCGAACCCGCAGCACTCCTCCGCGGCGGGCAGCTCGACGAGGTCGATGCCCTCGACCGCGCGCAGGAGGCGCAGCGGCTTGTCGCCGACGTGGAGCATGCGCAGCGAGTGGCACGTCGGGTGGTAGGTGACCCGGTGCGGGAAGTAGGCGCCGACGTCGGTCACGCCGAGCACGTCGACGAGCAGCTCGGACAGCTCGTACGTCTTCTCGGCGACCGCGTCGGCGGTGCGCGCGAGGTCGTCGAGACCGGCGCGCCGGCAGACCATGCCCTGCTGGTGCCGCACGGACCCGGTGCACGACCCGGACGGGACGACGATCGCGTCCCACTCGCCGTCGAGCACGGGGGAGAACGCCTCGACGTGGTTGCGCACCACGGGGACCGCCTCGTCGAGATACCCCGTGTTGACGTGCATCTGGCCGCAGCAGGCCTGGCGCTCGGGGAAGAACACCTCGTGGCCGAGGCGCTCGAGGAGGAGGGCGGTGGCGCGCGGTGCCTGGGGGAACATCACGTCGCCGATGCAGGTCGCGGTGAGGGCTATGCGCATCAGGGCTCCGGGGGAGGCGAGTCGGGTCCAGTCTCGCCGGGCCGCGTCGGTGCCGCCTGCCGAGACCGCCGCGGTGAGGCGCCGCGGCTGTGGTCTGACCACAGGTCGTCCACTGTAGACCACGAGGGCGGCGTGGTCTGACCGCAGCGTGCCGGGGTCGCCTACCCTGAGCGGGTGCGCACCCACGAACGCGTCCTCGCCCGCATCGAGGCGGACCTCGCCGCGGGCCGCTGGGCGCTCGGCGAGCGCCTCCCGGCCGAGCGCGCGCTCGCCGAGGAGCTCGGCGTCTCGCGCCCCTCGGTGCGCGAGGCGCTCCGCGTGCTCGAGGCCATGGGCATCGTGCGCACCGCCGTGGGCTCCGGGCCCGACGCCGGCGCCACCGTCGTCGACCGGCCCGCCGCCGGGCTGGGGGCGACCGTGCGCCTGCACGTCGCGTCCGGGACGCTCGCGGTGCGCGACGTCGTCGAGACGCGCGTGCTGCTCGAGACCTGGGCGGTCCGGGCCGCGGGGGAGCGGGGCGGCGCGGGAGACGACGAGGCCGCGGCGACGCTCGCGGAGGCCGGCGCCCTGCTCGACCGCATGGACGACCCGACGCTGCCCGCGGCCGACTTTCGCGCGCTCGACGCGACGTTCCACGTGCTGCTCGTGCGGCTCGCGGGCAACGCGCTCGTCGAGGCCGTCATGACCGGGCTGCGCGGCGCGATCGAGTCGTACGTCGCCGCGGGCAGCGCCGCGCTCCCGTCGTGGGAGCGGACCGCCGCGCGCCTGCGCGCCGAGCACCGCGCCGTGCTCTCCGCCGTCGCGGAGGGCGACGGCGAGCGCGCGGCCCGCGCGGTGCGCGCCCACATCGAGGGCTTCTACGCCGAGACGGGCCTCTGAGCGGACCGTCGTGCGCGCGTCCCGCGACGGGTCTCGCGGCCGGCGGCTAGGTCGATCTCGTGCGGGGCAGGTCGACCAGGCGGCGCTCCAGGAGCCGGCGGTCGCCCTCGCGGTCCACGAGCGTGAGCGCGCGGCGCAGGTCGACGGCGGAGTCCGCGGGCCGTCCGGCCCGGACGAGCAGCTCGGCGCGGACGGCGGGCAGCAGGTGGTAGCCCGCGAGCGCCTGCTCGTCCGCGACGGCGTCGACAGCGGCCAGCCCCGCGTCCGCGCCGTGCACCTCCGCGACCGCGACCGCGCGGTTGAGCGCGACGACGGGCGAGCCGGTGAGGTCGAGCAGCACGTCGTAGAGACCGAGGATCTGCGGCCAGTCGGTCGCGGCCGCGTCGGTCGCCTCGTCGTGGAGCGCCGCGACGGCGGCCTGCACCTGGTACGGCCCGGGCCGCCCGACGGCGAGCGCCGCGTCCAGCTCGGCCAGCCCCTCGGCGATCTCGTCGTGCCGCCAGCGCGCGCGGTCCTGCTCGGCCAGGGTCCGCGTGACGCCGTCGGGGCCCACGCGCTCGTCGCGGCGCGCGTGCTGGAGCAGCAGCAGGGCGAGCAGCCCGCGGGCCTCGGGCTCGTCGTCGAGCAGGCGAGCGGTGAGCCGCGCGAGCAGGACGGCGACGTCGGCGAGCGCGCGCCGCTCGGCCGAGCCCTCGACGGCGTCGGCGGGCTCCGCCCAGGCGTCGTACCCCTCGGTGAACAGGACGTACAGCACCGCGAGGACGCCCTCGACGCGCTCGGCCCGCAGCGCGGACGGCGGCACGCGGAAGGTCATGCCGGTCGCGCGGATGCGACGCTTGGCCCGGACCAGGCGTTGCGCCATCGTCGCCTCGGGGACGAGGAAGGCGCGCGCGACCTGGGCGGTCGTCATGCCGGTCAGCGACCGGAGGGTGAGCGCGACCCGCGCCTCGGCGGGGAGCGCCGGGTGGCAGCACGTGAAGAGCAGGCGGACGAGGTCGCCGTCCGGGTCGTCGGCGTCCCAGGGGTCGTCGTCGAGGCCGCGCGCGACCTGGTCGAGCACCGGGTCCGCGGCTCGGCCCCCACCCCGGGGACCCGGGTCGACGCGCTCGCCCAGGCGGCCCGCGGCCGCGACCCGCTCCGCCTCGACCCGACGACGGCGCAGCACGTCGATCGCGTGGCGGCGCGCGGTCGTCGTCAGCCACGCGCCGGGACGCTCGGGCACGCCGTCGCGGCGCCACGTCCGGAGCGCCGCGGCGAACGCCTCCTGCGTGGACTCCTCGGCCAGGTCGAGGTCGCCCGTGCTGCGCGCGACGGCGCCGAGGACGCGTCCCCACTCGGTGCGGAACGCGTCCTCGACGGGGTCCGTCGCGGCCGGCAGGTCAGGACCCGTCGAGGTCCAGCGGCCACGCGGGGTGCAGCTCGATCGCGCCGCCGTACGCCATGGGGTGCTCGGACGCGATGGCGATCGCGGTGTCCAGGTCGGGTGCCTCGAGGACGTCGAAGCCCGCGATCGACTCCTTCGTCTCGGAGAACGGACCGTCCGTGACGAGCACCTTGCCGCCCCGGACCCGCACGCCCACGGCGTCCTCGGGCGGGCGCAGCCGGTCGCCGACCACCGCGGCGCCGCTGCCGTAGTGCCGCGCGACCCACTCCCCGATCGGGGCCGCGGCCTCGGCCTCCTCGGGCGGCAGCCCCGGGTCGTCCGGGGTGCCGAGCACGAGCATGAGGTAGCGCATCAGAGGTCCTCCGCCCTCGTCGCCGCGGGCCGGCGGAGCACCGTCGGCCCGGAGGACGCGACGTCGGCGGCGGACGTCCCGTCCCCGGCGCTGCGTCGCCCGTCACGGTACCGCGCACGGTCCGGCGGGTGCTCGCGGTCCGCCGCGAGGATCGTCTCCAGGAACGTCGTCATCGTGCCTCCTCCTCTCGCACGGCCCGGGCGGCCGTACGGGAGGACGACGAAGCCCGGTCGACGGGATCGACACCTTTCTCGCGACCGTCTGTCGCGGCGCGGTGCGACGCGGTGTGCCGCCGGAGACGGGCGGCCGACGGCGCTACGCGTCGTCGCCGGACCTCGCCTCGCCCCAGCCGTACCAGCGCTCGACCTCGACCCAGGCGCTGACGCGCGGGTCGGTCCGGTTCGCGTACTCGTGGCCGGTGTAGTGGCGCGAGATGCGGTCGATGTCGGCCAGGCCCTCGTCGGCGCGCAGCTCGACGACGCGACCGATGAGCGTCACGTGGGTGTACCAGTTCTCGTCGAGCACGGTGAGCGAGACCCGGGGGTCGTTGCGCAGGTGCTTGAGCCGCACGCGGGACTCGTCGAGGTTGACGAGCACGCGGCCGTCGTCCTCCCAGACGTACCAGGTCGCGGCGGTGACGGGCGCGCCGTCGGAGCGCACCGTCGCCATGACGGCGGCGTTCGGGCGGCGGAGCATCTCGACGAGACGGGAGGGCAGCGGCGGACGGGACACGACGGCTCCTTCGGTGGCACGACGGCGGACCTCCCGACGGTACGTCACGGGTGTGGCGCACGACCTCCCGGAGCCCCGCCCGGAGCGTTCTGACGACGAGCGGCCGCGTGACATGATCGTCCTCATGCTCACTCCCGCCACCGGCGCGGCCGGGTCGCGCATCGTCGGCCTCGGTCACTTCCAGCCCGAGAAGACGCTGACGAACGACGACATCGCGCAGCTCGTCGAGACCAACGACGAGTGGATCCGCTCGCGGACGGGCATCGTCACGCGGCACGTCGCGGACGACGACACGACCGTCGCCGACATGGCGACCGCGGCGGCACGCCACGCGCTCGACGACGCGGGCGTCGACCCGGCCGAGGTCGACCTCGTCGTCGTCGCCACGGCGACCGCGACGGACCGCTCGCCCAACACGGCGGGCCGCGTCGCGTACCACCTGCGCACCGGCGTCATGCCCGGGCAGTCGACGCCCGAGGAGGCGTCCGAGCTCGACCTGCGAGGCGTCGTCGGGCCGGCGGTGCTCGACGTGAACGTCGCGTGCTCCGGCTTCGCCCACTCCGTCGGCCTCGCCGACCAGGCGATCCGCGGCGGCTCGGCGCGCACGGCCGTCGTGGTCGGCGCGGAGAAGCTCACCGCGTTCACCGACTGGACCGACCGCAGCACGTGCATCCTCACCGCGGACGGCGCGGGCGCGGCCGTGCTGCGCGCGACGGACGAGCCCGGCGTCGGCCCGGTGACCTGGGGCTCCGAGCCCGACCTCACCCCGGCCGTGCTCATCGAGGCGCCGCAGGAGAAGTTCGCCCAGGACGGCCGCGCCGTCTTCAAGTGGGCCATCACGCGCGCCGCCGAGCGCGCGCGCACGGTCGTGGAGCGCTCCGGCGTCTCGCTCGACGAGATCGAGGTGCTCGTCGCGCACCAGGCCAACCTGCGCATCATCGAGCCGCTCGCGAAGGCGCTCGGGATGGAGTCGAAGGTCGTCGTCACGGACATCGTCGAGTCCGGCAACACGTCCGCGGCGTCCATCCCGCTCGGGCTCTCCAAGTGGTGGCACGCGGGCAAGATCCCCGCGGGCGTCCCGGCCCTGCTCTTCGGCTTCGGCGGCGGGTTCGCGTGGGCGGGCCAGGTCGTGGAGACCCCGACCCGCTGACGCGGGACGACGAGCCCGCTGCGTCAGCCCGCCGTGTGGTCCGGCTCCGGCGGGTACCAGACGCGCGTGCCCTCGACGCGGGCGAAGGACGTCAGGGTGTGGGGCCGTGGCGCGGCGTCGGAGACGATGTCGCGCACCTCGACGCCACGGACGACGAGCGCGTCCCCGACGAGCGACCGGTGGCAGCGCCACGGGACGGCCTCCGCGCACATCAGCACGAGGTCGTCGTGGGCGCTGCGCCGCACGAGGTCGTCGACCGCGGCGCCGAACTCCGGCGTCTGCATGTGGTCCGCGTACCCGCGGAACGAAAGGTTGCGCCACGCGCCGTTCGGGCTGTCGGGACGGGCGTGCCGCAGGCCGCCGAGCGCGCGCACCCAGCGGTACGTGATCCCGTGGGACCGCAGGACGGGCGCGAGCGCGTCCTGGCCGAACTGGGGGTTGTGCCGCGACCGCGGGACGGTCCGGACGTCGACCAGGCGGCGGATGCCGTTCGCCCGGAGGAGCGCGAGGAGCTCCTCGACCGGACGCGTGGAGTGCCCCACCGTGTACACGACGCTCACCCGGCCACTCTAGGAAGGCGCTCCGTCGCCGGCACGGGGACCGGGCCCGGGCGGCGCGGTCGTGGACCGGGGTGGGCGTCGCGGCCGGCGCGCGCCAGAATGGGCCCATGCCTCTCGCCCCGCGCTACCTCGCCGCCGACGACCGCTACGACACCATGACCTACCGGCGGACGGGGCGCAGCGGCCTCGACCTGCCCGCGATCTCGCTCGGTCTGTGGCACAACTTCGGTGACGTGAACCCGTTCGAGACGCAGCGCGCGGTGCTGCGCCGCGCGTTCGACCTCGGGATCACGCACTTCGACCTGGCGAACAACTACGGCCCGCCGTACGGCTCGGCGGAGGAGAACTTCGGCCGGCACCTCGCGCAGGACCTCGGCGCGTACCGTGACGAGCTCGTCATCTCGTCGAAGGCCGGCTACGACATGTGGCCGGGCCCCTACGGCGACGGCGGCTCGCGCAAGTACCTGCTCTCCTCGCTCGACCAGTCGCTCCGCCGGATGGGCCTCGACTACGTCGACGTCTTCTACCACCACCGTCCGGACCCGAGCACGCCGCTCGAGGAGTCCATGCGCGCGCTGCACGACGCGGTCCAGCAGGGCAAGGCGCTGTACGTGGGCGTGTCCAACTACTCGCCGGCGCGCACGCGCGAGGCCGCGGCGATCCTCGCCGACCTCGGCACCCCGCTGCTCATCCACCAGCCGAGCTACTCGATGCTCAACCGCCACGTCGAGGACCCGGCGCACGAGGACGCGTACGACGGCGTGCAGACCGAGTCGCTGCTCGACGTCGTCGGCGACCTCGGCGTCGGCACCATCGTGTTCTCGCCGCTGCAGCAGGGCCTGCTCACGGACCGGTACCTCTCCGGGTCGGCGCCCGAGGGGTCGCGCGCGGCCCGCCCGGACTCGCCGTTCCTGTCGGAGAAGAACCTCGACGAGACGTACCTGGGGCGTGCCCGGGCGCTGAACGAGATCGCGGGTGCCCGCGGCCAGACTCTCGCGCAGCTCGCCCTCTCCTGGGTGCTGCGCGACGACCGCGTCACCTCCGCCCTCGTCGGGGCGAGCAGCGTCCGCCAGCTCGAGAACAACGTCGCGGCCCTCTCGGCGCCCCCGCTCACCCCGGAGGAGTCGGCCACCATCGAGTCCGTCCTCGCGAGGTAGAGCCCTGGTCGCGCGAGGTAGAGCCCTGGTCGCTACCAGGGCTCTACCTCGCAGGTGGTCGGGTCAGGCGGGGTGCGCGTCCGCGGACGACGACGCGGCGGCGGCGCGCTCGAGCAGGAGCTGGCGCTCGTGGCGGGTCGGGGCGAGGCTCGCGGCGCGTTCGAGGACGTCCGCCGCCTCGGCGTGCCGGCCCAGCCGGGTGAGCAGGTCGCCGCGGACTGCGCCATACAGGTGGTGGCGGGCGAGGCGCGGGTCGTCGGCGACGGCGTCGAGCACGACGAGGGCCGCCCCGGGACCGTCCGCGTAGCCCACGGCGACGGCGCGGTTGAGCTCGACCACCGGGGAGGGCGCGACGGACGCGAGCGCGTCGTAGAGCGCGACGATCGCCTCCCAGTCGGTCTCGGCCCACGTCGCGGCGCGCGCGTGGCACGCGGCGATCGCGGCCTGGAGCGAGTAGGGGCCGAGCGCCTTCCCGGCGCGCGTGCCGAGCGCGAGCGCGCGGTCGAGCGCGGCGAGGCCGTGCCGGACGAGGAGCCGGTCCCATCGCGACCGGTCCTGGTCCTCGAGGAGCACGGGCTCGCCGTCGGGGCCGGTGCGGGCCGCGAACCGCGACGCCTGGAGCTCCATGAGCGCGACGAGCCCGTGCACCTCCGGCTCGCCCGGCAGCAGCCCGGCGAGCACGCGGCCGAGCCGCATGGCGTCCTCGGCGAGCTCGCGCCGCACCCACGTGTCGCCCGACGTCGCGGCGTACCCCTCGGAGAACACGAGGTACACGACCTCGAGCACGGCGGGCACGCGGGCCGCGAGCTCGTCCGCCTGCGGGACGTCGAACGGGACGTTCGCCTCGGCGAGCGTCCGCTTCGCGCGCGAGATCCGCTGCCCGACGGTCGCGGACGGGACGAGGAAGGCGCGGGCGACCTCGTCGGTCGTCAGACCCCCCACGAGTCGCAGCGTGAGCGCGACGCGGGACTCACGCGGCAGCACGGGGTGGCACGCGACGAGGACGAGCGCGAGCAGGTCGTCGCCCACGGGGTCCTCGACGATCGCGTCGGGTGCGGGGACCGACCCCACGAGGACCGCACCGCCGTCGCCTGGGTGCGCGGCCGCCGTCGTGCCCGCACCGGTCCCCGGGCCCGGTGCTGCGAGGTCCGCCGCGAGCCGCGCGTACTTCTCGTCGCGCGTGCGCTCGCGGCGGACCAGGTCGACGGCGCGGCGGCGCGCGACGGTCGTCAGCCAGGCGCCGGGGTTGTCCGGGACACCCTGCTCGGGCCACTGCTCGAGCGCGGCGACGAACGCCTCCTGGGCCACCTCCTCGGCGAGGCCGACGTCCCGCAGGGTCCGCGCGAGGCCCGCGACGAGCCGAGGCGACTCGATGCGCCACACGGCCTCGACGGTGCGGGAGACGTCGGTCATCGTCGTACCCGGGTCCCGGCGGGGCTCAGGAGCCCTGCTGGGCGCGGATCTGCTCGGCGAGGCGCTCGTCCTTCTCGCGCTGCTCGGGCGTGTACTCGGCGCCGAAGTCCTCGACCTCGAAGATCGGCCGGATCTCGAGGACCTCCTCGAGCCCCATGCTCGGGTCGCTCGGGCACTTGCGGGCCCACTCGACGGCCTCCTCGAGCGAGGAGACCTGCCAGATCCAGTACCCGGCGACGATCTCCTTGGACTCGGTGAAGGGCCCGTCGACGACCGACGTCTCGCCCCCGCTGAACACGACGCGCGCGGCCTTGGCCGTGGGCTGCAGGCCCTGGCCGTCGAGCATGATGCCCGCCTTGACGAGCTCCTCGTTGTACGCGCCCATCTGGGCGAGCATCTCCTGCGTCGGGGCGATCTTGTCCTCGTCGGCCCCGCTGCCCTTGATCATGACCATGACTCGCATGACGTTCCTCCTCGGTGAGTGCCTCCTTGACCCTAGTGTCGTGAAGGCGCCTTCACCCTGACGTCGGACGGCGTCCCCCGGTTTTCGACACGCACCGCCGACGAGTTTTCCCGGGGTGTCAGCGGAAGCGCTGGACGGCGAGCGGTGCGGCCTCCGCGAGACCCCGCACGGCCGGGTGGTCGGCGCCGGGGGCGGTGCCCGCGAAGACGTCGCGCAGCGCGCCGGAGGCGACGAACGTCCCGTCGGCGAGCACGTGCACGGTGGGGCACATCCGCTCGACGAGCTCGAGGTCGTGCGAGACCAGCAGCACGGCGGTGCCGAGGGCGGTCGTCGCGTCGGCGAGGCGGCGCACGACGTCGCCGCGCATCGCGGGATCGACGGCGGTGAGCGGCTCGTCGAGGAGGAGCGCCCGGGGGCGCGTCGCGAGCGCGACGGCGAGCGCGACCCGCTGCTTCTCGCCGCCCGAGAGCGACTGCACGGTGCGCGGCGCGTAGCGGGGCTCGAGCGCGACGTCGCCGAGCAGGTCCTCGATGGAGCGTCCGCTCGGGCGGCCGGCGCGCCGCGCGTCCTTGAGCGCCGCGGACAGCGTGCGGTCCACCGTCCAGCGGGGGTCGATGCCGATGCCGGCGAGGCCGTCCTGGGAGACGCGGCGCACGTCGGCCGTGAACTGCTTCTTGTCGCGGCGGGAGAGCTTGCCGACCGTCCGCTCGGCGTAGGTGACGTGGCCCGCCGTGGGGCGCACGAGGCCGACGAGCGCGCGCACGATCGTCGACTTCCCGGTGCCCGACTCCCCGACGATCCCGACCGGCGCGGTGCCGGGCGTCACGTCGAGGTCGATGCCGTGCACGACGTCGGAACCTCCGTAGCCGGCCGCGAGGCCGCTGGCGCGCAGGAGAGGGGTCGTCGTCGTGCTCATGGGTCACCTTCTGGTCGTCGGGGTCCGGGCGGGCGGTCCGGGCTCCCGCTCGTCCGACGAACGACGCTACCGCGGAGTTCCGTGGCGTCGCTCACGGGGCTCGCCCGCCGAGCTCCCGGGGGGTCCGGCGCACGAACGGGCGTCGGGGCGCGGTAGCCTGAGGCACGCGTCTCCGGATCCTCGAGCCAAGGTGGTCCGCCGACCGTAGTACGGCAACCGTCCGCGGGACGTGATGCCCGGACGGAGGATCGTGACCAGGACGGTCGACGAGCCGGAGCTCCTCGCGCCCGGCGAGGCGGTGGACCTCGACAACTGTGCCCGCGAGCCCATCCACGTCCCCGGCATGATCCAGCCGCGCGGGGTCCTGCTGGTGGTCCGCGAGGCGGACGGCGTGCTGCTCCAGGCGTCGGCGAACGTGGAACGGCACCTCGGCGTCCCCGCGGAGGAGCTCGCGGGCCGGCCGCTCGCCGACGTGCTCGGCGAGGAACCTGCGCGTGACCTGCTCGCGCACGCGGCGGACGGCGCGGACCTCGCGACGCGCAACCCCGTGACCCTGCACCTCGACCGCTGGGACGACCGGCCGCTCGACGTCGACGCCGTGCTCCACCGGCCCCCGCTGCCGGAGGAGGGCCCGGGGTCCGAGCCGGTGCTCGTCGTCGAGATCGAGACCGCGTCGGGCGCGCGCCCGCTGACGTTCCCCAACACCTACCTCGCCGTCCGGCAGGCGCTGCGCGACCTCGAGCGCGCCGCGACGCTCGACGAGCTGTACGACGACGCGGCCCGCCACGTGCGCGAGCTCACGGGCTTCGACCGCGTGATGATCTACCGCTTCGACGCGGCCTACAACGGCGAGGTCGTCGCCGAGGCGCGCCGGGACGACCTCAACGCGTTCCTCGGGCTGCACTACCCGGCGTCGGACATCCCGCCGCAGGCGCGCGCGCTGTACGAGAAGAACTGGATCCGGCTCATCGCGGACGTGGACTACGCGCCCCAGCCGATCGTCCCGACGCTGCTCCCCACGACGGGTGCGCCGCTCGACCTCACGTACTCGACGCTGCGCAGCGTCTCGCCGATCCACCTCGAGTACCTGCGCAACATGGGCGTGCGGGCGTCGATGTCGATCTCGCTCCTGCGCGACGGCAGGCTGTGGGGTCTCGTCGCGTGCCACCACTACTCGGGGCCGCACGAGCCGCCCTTCGAGGTCCGCACCGCCGCGGAGTTCCTCGGGTCCGCGCTCTCCGTCCGGCTCGTCTCCCAGGCGGAGGACGAGCGCGAGACCGAGGTGCGGCGCGCCGAGGGCGTCCTCGCCCACCTGGCCGCGGACAGCCGCGACGAGAGCGTCCCCATCGGCATCGCCCTGACGCGCTCGGGGTGGCTGCGTCGCCTCGTGCGGGCCGACGGCGCGGTCGTCGTCGCGGAGGGCGGCCTCATCGCGGTCGGCAACGTGCCCGACGAGGACGGGTGCCGTGCGCTCGTCGCGTGGGTCCTCGGGCACGGCGAGGACCTGGTCATGTCGGACGCCCTGCACCGGGACGCGCCGGACGTCGCGGCGCTCGTGCCCGACGTCGCGGGCGTCCTCGGGATCGTGCTGCCTGAGGGTCAGGTCGTGCTGTGGGTGCGCGACGAGGTCCTGCGGCACGTGGACTGGGGCGGCGACCCGTACAACAAGGAGATCGCCCGCGGCGAGGACGACTCGGTGCGGCTCAGCCCGCGCAAGTCGTTCGAGCGGTGGCGCGAGGTCGTGCGCGGGCACAGCGTGCCCTGGACGTCGGACCAGACGGACGTCGCGACGTCGCTGCGCGGCCACCTGGTCGAGGCCCTCTACCTGCGCGGCCGCAAGGCGGTGCGGGCGACGGAGGAGCTCCAGCGGAGCCTCCTGCCCGCGCTCCTGCCGGACGTCCCGGGGTGGACGCTGCAGTCGCGCTACGAGTCGGCGGGCACGGGTCTCGTGGGCGGCGACTGGTACGACGCGCTCGTGCTGCCGTCCGGGCGCCTCGCGCTCGTCGTGGGCGACGTGACGGGCCACGGGCTCCAGGCCGCGGCGACGATGGGCCAGCTCGGGACGACGCTGCGTGCCGCGCTCGTGAGCACGGGCTCCGCGGTCGAGGCGGTGACGCTGCTGGGCGACGTCGCGCGCTGGACGCTCCCCGGCGAGGTCGCGACCATCGCCGTCGCGGTGCTGGACCCGGTGACCGGCGTCGTCGAGCACGTGTCCCTGGGGCACCCGCCGCTGCTCGTCGTCGCGCCGGACGGGACCACGAGCTGGACGGAGAGCGCGATCGTGCCGCCGCTCGGCCTCGTGGACCGCGTGCCGCCCGCGCAGCACGTCCAGGTGCCGCCCGGCGGGGCGCTCGTGCTGTACAGCGACGGGCTCGTGGAGCGGCGCGAGGAGTCGATCCTCGACGGCCTGCGGCGGCTCGCGGCGTTCTTCGCGGCGGAGCCGGGGACGGTCGACGTCGACGGCGTCGTGGCCGCCGCGCGCGACCCGCGCTCTGCGGACGACGCGACCCTGCTCCTGGTGCGGCGCGACGCCTGAGGCGCGCGCGCCGGGGTGCGTGCGTGCGGGGGTAGAGCGTCGCGGCGGGGCGGTGCGGCGGAGCGTCAGCCGGCGGGGAGGAGCGCGCTGCGCACGCCCGCACCGCCGCGGAAGACGGGGACGTCGAAGCGCGCCCAGACGTGCTTCTCGCCGGTGCCGGCGCGGAACCAGCCGACGGCCGTCGAGGCGCGCTGCGCGAGCACGAGGCCGAACCCGCCCGCGCCCGGCGAGCGCCGGCCCGCGATCACGGGGACGTCCGGCGAGTGGTCCACGACGTCGATGACGAGCTCGCGCCCGTCGCTGAGCAGGCGCACCTGCGTCGGGGGGAGGCCGTGGCGCAGCGCGTTCGTCGCGAGCTCGCTCGCGACGAGGACGACGCGCTCGGGCGTGGCCTCGAGCGCGCGGTCCGCGGGCAGCGGGGCGCCGGTGAGCATGCGGTGCAGGCCCTCCCGCAGGGTGGCGAGGTCCGCCAGCGTGCGCAGCGGCCAGGCACCGATCTCGACGAAGCCGGGCGGTACCGCCGCGTGGGCGAAGGTCACGCCTCGTCCTCGGCAGGTCCGGCGTCGTCGGTGAGCTCGAACAGCTCGGCGACACCGCTGAGCTCGAGCAGGTCGCGGACGCGGCGCGGGACGCGCTCCAGCACGGGTGCCCCCGAGCCGGCCGTGGCGGCGTGGTAGAGCAGGCGCAGGCCGCCCGAGTCCATGAAGGTGACCGCGCCGAGGTCGATGTGGATGCGCCCGTCGGCCGACTGCGCGAGCCGCAGCAGCTCGTCCTCGCGCCGGGCCTGGACCGCGGCGTCGATCTCGCCGCGCATGGTCCAGCGCGTGCCGCCGGCCGTCGTCAGGACGTCTCCGCTCGTGGTGGGGGTCACGGTGGTGGGCTCCTCCTCGGTCCCGGCACTGTACCGGGCACCCGGGATACGGTACGCGGCTCCGCCGACGCACGCGAGGCAGTGTCGCGGCGTGGCCGCGATCATCGGGTGACGTGCCTCTCCCGCGCCGCGGAGGGCGGCGCGAGGGAGCCACGACGAGGGCCGCACGGCGGGCCGGGACGGCGTCGCGGAGGACGCCGACCCGGCCCGCCGGGCGGCCGGACGGCTCAGCAGGAGCGCGCGTCGAACGCGACCTCGAGCGGTGCGAACCCGTCGACCGTCACGACGGCCGTCCCGCCCGGGACGGACGCCGCGCGCGACGCGAACGACTGGTAGGCGCTCGCGCCCGGCGCCACGGCGGCGACCGTGCGCGTGCCGTACGGAGTCGCGAGGGTCACGTCGAGCGGCGCGTCGCCGTCGTTCGTGGCGCGGACCGCGACGTACACCTTGCCGGCCAGGCACCGCGTCTCGGCGGTGACCGTCACCGGCGCCGCGCCGGCGTCGGCCGTCCAGCGCAGGGCGTACTCCCGCTCCGTGCCGTCCTCTGCCGTCACGCGCACCGTCGTCGTGCCGGGGACGGCGTCGGCGGCCTCGACCGCGACCGTCGCCCAGGGGTCGTGCGCGACCGCCTCGACGGCGGGCACCCCGCCCGCGACGGGCACGTCGTACGCCGTGACGGCCGGGTCGAACCCGGCGAGGGGCTCGCCGGCCACCGTGATGCCCGACGCCGCGGCGTCGGTCCCCGTGCCGGGCACCTTGGCGAGCACCTCGATCTCGGAGACCACCAGGTGGGTGTTCGCCCGTGCCGTGAGGACGACGCGCACGGACGACGTCCGCACGTCCGCGGGGATCTCGACCGCGGGCGCGGGGCCGTCGGGCGAGGCGTCCACCGTGACGGGCGCGCCGACGTCGGTCCACGTGCCGCCCACGAGGGCCTGGAGCCGGACGGACTGCGCCCAGCTCGCGCTGGACCCGTCCTTCCAGAACCGCGTCACGACGCCCGTGACGTCCCGGTCGGCGGGGAGCGTGACGGTGAGCGTGTCGGACGTCCGCTTGGTGCCCGACACCCAGTTCGACCAGGCCTTGTCGGTGAGGTTGCCGTTCACGACGCCGCCGACGGCGTAACCCGGCTCGGTGAAGGTCGCGCTCGCGGTCGTGCCCGCGGCGAGCGCGCCGTTGGCGGACGCCGCCTCGGTCACCTGGACGCGGACGGTGGCCGGGAGCGTGGCGCCCGCCCCGGCGTCGGCCGTGCCCGTGAGCTCGACGACGCCGACGGCGTCGTACGCGCCCGCGGGGGCGTCGTCCCAGACCACCGGGCGCTGCACCTCCGCGCCGCCCGCGGCGACCGCCGTGACGGTCGCGGGCAGGGTCGGGGTGCCGCCCGCGTACGCCTTGGCGCGCGCGGGGAGCGTGGACGTGAGCTCGTCGACGACGACGGTCGCCGTCGCGGCGACCTCGCCGCCGGTCGGCGTGGCCACGGTGCCCGTCACCTCGACGGTGCCGGGCTCGGCCCACGCGTCGTCGTCCGGCACGTCCCACGTCACGGGGAGCGCGCCGCGCGCCCCGTCACGGTAGACCGGGGTGACGGTCGCGGGGAGCTCGGGCGCGGTGCCCGGCGTCGTGAACGCCTGGACGGGCTCGGTGCCGAGGACCGTCTCGTCGACCACGCGCCAGCGCTGGTTCACGCCGGAGTTCGCGAGGTACGTGCCCACGGGCGAGCCGTCCGCCGTCGCCTGGCCGCCGACCTCGAGGAGGGTCTTCGAGGACGCGTTGACGAGCGTGAAGGTGCCGTCGCCGGTCGTCGAGAGGATCCACTGCGCGGCGAGCGGGGTGTCCGCGACGTCGGCGGGCGCGTCCTGGAGGACGGCGGACGTGTCGGCCGCGACGGCGAGCTGGCGGCCCGTGGCCGCGTTCGTCACGGCGTAGCGCGTGCGGTGCGTGCCGGAGCCGTCGGGGGCACCGAGCGCCGTGAGCTCCCACGCCTGCTCCGCGACCGGTGCGTCGGTGCGGATCACGACGCCCGTGCCCGACGCCGACGGCGCGAGCGAGCGGTCCGCCTGCACGCCGTCGAGACGGTAGGCGTGACCGTCCTGGACGAGCGCGGCGTCGTCCGCGACGCCGGAGACGCCGTCGACGACGAACGTCGTCACGGACTCGGCCGGCACGACGAGCGTCGCGCTCGGGCCGGCGCCGTCCTCGGTGCCGGGCGTGACGGCCACGGGCTCGCCCTCGACGAGGTAGCCGGCCGTGCTCGTGACCACGGGGGTGACGGTCGCATCGGACCCGACCGCACCGAACTTCGACAGGTCGAGCGTCACGGCGCGCTCGGCCTTCGTGGCGTTGACGTGCACGACGGTCGCGGAGGTGCCGTCGGCCGACACCGCGGCCGTGCTGCTCGCGTCGTCCGAGCGGATCAGCGAGTCGCCCGGCTCGATGTAGTGCGTGAAGTTCTGGGTCGCCCAGTACTTCGTGTTCGTGTAGATCGGGCACGTCTCGAGCGTGTCCTCGGCGGTGCAGTCGAACGGGATCTGGATCTCGCCCCAGTTCATGCCGTTCGCGCTCTCGCCGCCGGGCGCCATGTTGGCGTAGTCCTCGACCGGCTGCCAGAACACCCACGCGCTCGGCTCGAGCTCGCGCAGGTCGTCGACGATGTGCTGCGCGCTGCCGAGGCCGGACTCCATGGTCTCGAAGTCCTGGCCCGTCGAGCTCCAGTTCCCGCCGACCTCGCTCATCCACAGCGGCTTGTCCTCGCCCTTGGCGATGTCGCGGACCGTCGTGCGCTGGCCCGTGCCGTAGGTGTGGACGTTGAGCTGCGACACCTGGTCGCGGACCGCCTGCGGGTACGCGTTCCAGTTGGTCGCGAACGTGCCGGGGTTGGTCTCGTCCATCGCCGAGATCACGGCGTCGGTCGAGGAGCCCTCGAGCGCCGCGGCGAGCGCCGGGACGACCTTCGCCTGGAGCGCGGGGCTCATGTGGGCGCCCTCCTGACGGCCCCCGGTGGGGTTGCCGTCGGCCCCGAGCTGCGTGCCCCAGTAGTTGGTGTTGGGCTCGTTGAACGGGTCGATCGTGTCGACCTCGATGCCGTGCGCGTCCTCGAGGCGCTCGGTCACGCCGACCAGGTACGCCGCGAAGTCGTCGATGCTCTCCGTCTTGAGCTGGTCCGCGGTCGAGCTGAACCCGCCCGAGACGTACCCGCTCACGGTCATGAACCACGGCGGCGAGTTGCTGAACGTCTCCCAGTGCGTGACGTCGTCCTTGATGCGGTCGACCCACCAGCGCTGCGTCGCGTCCGCGTCCTCGTCCCAGTGGTCCGGGTTCTCGGGGTCCCACCAGTCCACGTCGGTGCGCGTCGTGCCCTCGGGCGCCTTCCACCACCCGTCGACGGCGCCGCCGGCGCGCAGGTAGTCGGGCACGTCCGGAGCGTTCCCGCCGCCGACGTTGTAGCGCGCGATGTTGAGGTTGAGGCCCTCGTCGCCGAACACCATGTC
The DNA here is from genome assembly GCF_046159675.1 of Cellulosimicrobium sp. RS. NCBI lineage: Bacteria > Bacillati > Actinomycetota > Actinomycetes > Micrococcales > Promicromonosporaceae > Cellulosimicrobium > Cellulosimicrobium sp. RS. The sequence goes on from NZ_JBJXVU010000003.1 coordinate 208,225, forward strand.
CGCGAGCCGGTCGCGGATCTCGTCCGGGTAGCCGCCCGTGGCGTTGGCGAACCACACGAGGCTCGTGCCCCAGCCCTCGAACGGCGCGCCCGCGTACGACGGGTCGGGCGTCACGGTGACGCCCGCGACGTCGGCGGGGGCCGCCGTCGTGCCGGTCGCGGCGACCGCGCCCGCGGGCGCGGCCTGCGCAGGCAGGGCCGCGAGCGCGCAGCCCGCGACGAGCGCCCCGGCACCGAGGCCCGCGACGACGCGGGCCCCCGTCCGGCGGACGGCCGGGCCGCCAGGGCCCGTGCGGCGAGGACCGGGTGGTCCACCCCGCGTGGTCGTGTCGGTCTCGGTCGGGCTCATCCCTGAGCCACCTCCTTCGCGTCGCTGCGAACCGGCGGGGTGCACCGGGTGCGGGTCGTTCCCGCGGGGGTCTGTCGTGCCGAGGTAGAGCCCTGGTCCGCCGAGGTAGAGCCCTGGTCCGCCGAGGTAGAGCCCTGGTCGTGACCACGCCTCTACCTCGGCCTACCAGGCCTCTACCTCGTGGTACCGGGGCTCTACCTCGGCGGGGTCGGCTCGGCCGGGCGGCGGACGACGGCGACGCCGCGCGGCTCGAGCAGCAGCGCGCCTCCCGCCGTGCCTTCCGCCGTGCCATCCGTCGTGACGGCCCTCATGCCCGACGCCGTGAGGCGGCGCCCGGCGAGGACGTCGCCCGCGACGTCGGGCACCTCGACCGGGCGCGCCGTGCGGTTGACGAGGAACCAGAAGTCGTCCGTGCCGTCGGTGCGCACCGCGAGCTCGACGTCGCCGCGCACGGCGGCGGGCAGCTCGCTGCGCACGCCCGCGTCGTCGAGCAGGCGCGCGAGCACGGGGACGAGGCCCTGGCGGCCGAAGCGCGTGGAGACGTAGGCGGCGGAGCCCTCGCGGGCGCCAGCACCGTCCCCGGTGCGGACCGTCCGCCGCGTCACGGCGGCGCGGCCGGCCTGCTCGCCGGTCTTGTACCAGCCCAGCACCTCGACGTCCGGGTCGACGACGTCCACCGGCTCGGTCCACACCGTGCCCTCGAGCTGCTCGCCCGCGAGCTCGACCGTCGCGCTCTCGCCGTCCAGCAGCGGGGCGAACTCCTCGACCCGGATGCCGAGCAGGTCGCGCAGCGCGCCCGGGTAGCCGCCGAGCCACGCGTGGTCGTCCTGGTCGACGACGCCCGAGAAGTAGGTCGTGACGAGGTGGCCGCCCGCCTCGACGAACGCCGTGAGGCGGTCGCGCAGGCCGGCCGGGACGACGTGCAGCACCGGCGCCACGACGACGTCGTACGTCGCGAGGTCCGTCGCGGACGGCACGACGTCCGCGCGCACGCCGAGAGCGAGGAACGCCGAGTACCAGTCGAGCGCCTCCTGGCGGTAGCGCAGCCGGTCCGTCGGGTGGGAGTCGAGCTCGCTCGTCCACCACGAGTCCCAGTCGAAGACGATCGCGGCGCGCGCGGGCTTCTGCGTGCTGCCCGCGACGGGCGCGAGGTCGCGCAGGGTCGCGCCGAGCGCGACGACGTCACGGAACAGGCGCGAGCGCTCGCCCGCGTGCGGGACCATGCCCGAGTGGTACTTCTCCGCGCCGGCCGCGGACTGGCGCCACTGGAAGTAGCAGACCGCGTCGGCGCCGTGGGCCACGTGGGTGAGCGAGTCGCGCGCGAGCTCGCCCGGCTTCTTCGCGACGTTCACGGGCTGCCAGTTCACCGCGCTCGTCGAGTGCTCCATGAGGAACCACGGCCGGTGCCGGGCGATGCCGCCCGTGAGGTTCGCGGAGAACGACAGCTCGTCGAGCGCCTGCGGGCCGGGCAGCACGTAGTGGTCGTTGGAGACGAAGTCGAGCTCGTCCGCCCACGCGGCGTAGTCCATGCCCTTCGTCTCGCCCATGACCATGAAGTTCGTCGTCACGGGCACGTCCGGCGTGACGCGGCGCAGGATCTCCGCCTCCGCGCGCAGGTACTGCCGGAGCGCGTCGGACGAGAAGCGCTTGAAGTCGAGCTGCTGGGTGGGGTTCGGGTGCGAGGCCGCGAGCCGCGGCGGGAGGACCTGGTCCCACGCGCTGTAGCGCTGCGACCAGAACGCGGTGCCCCACGCGGCGTTGAGCGCGTCGAGCGTCGGGTAGCGGTCGCGCAGCCACGCGCGGAAGGCAGCGGCCGCGTCGTCGGAGAAGTCGTAGACGTTGTGGCAGCCGAGCTCGTTCGACACGTGCCAGGCGACCAGCGCGGGGTGGTCGCCGTACCGCTCGGCCATGCGCTCCACGAGGCGCAGCGCGTGCTCCCGGAAGATCGGCGACGTCGGGCGCCACTGCTGCCGCGCGCCCGGCCACAGGGTCTCGCCCGTGCGGGTCTGCGGCAGGATCTCCGGGTGCTTCGTCGTCAGCCACGGCGGCGGCGAGGCCGTCGCCGTCGCGAGGTCGACCGTGATGCCGTGCGCGTGGAGCAGGTCCATCGCGTCGTCGAGCCACGCGAAGTCCCACGTGTCCTCGGTCGGCTGGATGCGGGCCCACGAGAAGATCGCGAGCGAGACCACCGTCACGCCGGCCTCGCGCATGAGGCGGACGTCCTCGTCCCAGACCTCGCGCGGCCACTGGTCCGGGTTGTAGTCCGCGCCGTAGGACAGGCCCGACGGCGTGTACGCACCGGGCTCGCCCGGCGGCGTGTGCGGCCCGGGACGGCGCAGCCAGCGGAACGGGGTGGGGGAAGACATGCGTGCTCCTAGCGGGACGGCGCGCGGCGACGGGCGGTGCCCGGCCGGTCGGGAGGACGCGCGACGGCGTCCTCGGGGAGGTCGTCGGGCCGGCGAGCGAGCGCCGGCCCGACGACCGGGGGTGACGGTGTCAGCGCGTCACTCGTTGACGGTGAAGCCCTGGTCCTTGCCGTAGGTGACCGTGGCGTCCTGCCACGCGGTCAGCCCGTCGGCGAGCGGGGTGCCCGAGACGTAGGCCTTGCCGACGGTGTCGTTGAAGACGGAGTTCGCGTACACCTGGAACGGCAGGTACGCCCAGCCCTCGGCGACGTGCGCGGCGGAGTCCGCGAGGACCTCGTTGACCTTCTGGCCGCCGAAGTACTCGAACTCCTGCTGCGTGAAGTCGTCGGCCTCGAGCTCGGCGACGGTCGCGGGGAACGCGCCCTCGGCGACGCGGGTCGCGATCCCGTCACCGACCGTCGCGTACTCGAGGAACGCCCACGCGAGGTCCTGGTTCTTGCTCGCCGCCGGGATGGCGAGCGAGCTGCCACCGTTCTCGGAGGTGACGTCGGCGCCGGCCTCCCACTGCGGCATGGGCGCGACGGCCCAGTCGCCCGAGGCGGACTCGACCGAGGTCTCGAGGTTGCCGCGCATCCAGGCGCCGATCACGAGGCTCGCGATCGACCCGTCGGCGAGGCCCTGGTACCACTCGTCGCTCCACGACGTGACGGGCGCGACGAGGTCCTCGTCGATCATCTGCTGCCACGTCGTCGCGAACTTCTGCGTGCCCTCGTCGGAGAAGTCGACGGTGACGTCGGTCCCGTCGACCTGGTAGGGGCGCCCGCCGGCCTGCCAGATCATGGAGGTCGTGAAGCCGGCGTCGCCCGTGTCGTTGGTGAGGTACGCGCCGGGGTCGGCGGCGTGCAGCGCCCGGGCGGCCTCGACGTACTCGTCCCACGTCGTCGGTACCGCGATGCCGTGCTCGTCGAACACGCGCTTGTTGTAGAAGAGCGCCATCGGGCCGGAGTCGGTCGGCAGCGCGTAGACGCCGTCGCCCTGCGTCACGGCGTCCCACGGGCCGGGCGTGAACGTGCCGTCGAGGTCGTCGGCCCCGTAGGACGAGAGGTCGGTGAGCGCCTCGGAGAGCGCGAACTGCGGGAGGGCGTAGAACTCGATCTGCGCGACGTCGGGCACGCCGGAGCCGGCGGCGATCGCGTTCTGGAGGGCCGTGTACTGGTCGTTGCCGGTGCCGGCGTTGACGATGTCGACCGTCACCCCGGGGTTCTCCTCCTCGAAGTCGGCGGCGACGCTCTCCAGCGTGGGGTCCCAGGCCCACACGGTGATCGTGCCGCCCTCCTCGAGGGCGCTCTCCGCGTCGTCGGAGCTCCCGCCGCCCGACCCGCCGCTGCAGGCGGTGAGCACGAGGGCGAGGACGCCGGTGGCGGCGATGGCGGCGGTCGCTCGGCGCGACCTGCGGGTGATGGGGGACATGCGGGTTCCTCTCACTTCGTCGTCAGACGGACGGGTGGTGCGTGGGGTGGTGCGGGTGGGGGTGTGCGCCGGGGTGCCGGCGGGTGGGTGGACGGTCCGGCGTCGGACCGTCACTCCTTGACGGAGCCGGCCGCGAGGCCGGACTGCCAGTAGCGCTGCAGGAACAGGAACGCGATCACGAGGGGCAGGATCGTCAGGACCGCGCCGGTGATGACGAGGTTGAAGATCGCCTGCCCGCCCGCGGTGGCCGCCTGGGCGTTCCACGCGTTGAGCCCGAGGGTCAGCGGGTACCAGTCGGGGTCCTTGAGCATGATCAGCGGCAGGAAGTAGTTGTTCCAGGTCGCGACCATGGTGAAGAGCAGGACGGTGACGATGCCGGGCGCGAGCAGCGGCAGGGACACCTGGAAGAACGTGCGGGCCTCGTTGGCGCCGTCGACGCGGGCGGCCTCCAGCAGCTCCTGGGGCACCGACTCGGCGGCGTAGGTCCACATGAGGTAGAGGCCGAACGGGGAGATCAGCGACGGGATGATCACGGCCCAGGGAGTGTTCGTCAGGCCCATCTGGCTGAACATGAGGAACGTCGGCACGGCGAGCGCCGTGCCCGGCACCGCGACGGCGCCGATGACGGTCGCGAACACGCCTCGCTTGCCGGGGAAGTCGAACTTGGCGAGCGCGTACCCGCCCATCACGGCGAGGAACGTGGCCCCGCCGGCGCCCACGACCACGTAGAGCAGGGTGTTGACGAGCCAGCGGACGAAGATGCCGTCGTCGTAGGTGAGCGTCTGGACGACGTTGTCGACCAGCGCGAACTCGCTGCCGAACCACAGCCCGAAGCTGTCGAAGAGGTCGGGCTGGGTCTTCGTCGCGTTGACGACGAGCCAGACGAGCGGGACGAGCGAGTACACGAGCACGACGCCGGTCAGGACGGTGAGCAGCACGCTGCGGCGGGGCTTGTCGGCGGAGTACGCGGCACGCCGGGGCGTGCGGAGGCGGACGGGCTTCGGTCCGGGGCGGGACGCGGCGGAGGCCGTGGGGGTCGCGGTGGTCATGGTCTCAGGCCTCCTTGCGCATGCCGCGGAGCTGGACCACGTAGGCGACGATCATCGTGACGACGCCCATGATGATCGCGACCGTGGCCGAGTAGTTGTACTGCTGCCCGGAGAAGGACAGCGAGTACGCGTACAGGTTCGGGGTGAAGTACGTCGTGATCGCGTTCGGGGCGAGCGCCTGCAGGATGCTCGGCTCGTTGAAGAGCTGGAAGGAGCCGATGATCGAGAAGATCGTCGCGATGACCAGCGCGCCGCGGATCGCGGGCAGCTTGATCGCCGAGATGATGCGCCACTGGCTGGCCCCGTCGAGCTCCGCGGCCTCGTACAGCGACGTGGGGATCACCCGCAGCGCCGAGTAGAAGATGAGCATGTTGTAGCCCACGAACTCCCAGGTCACGATGTTGCCGATCGAGGCGAGCACGAGGTCGGGGGAGAGCGGGTTGGGCAGCGAGACGCCGAGCGCGTCGTTGATGTTGCCGACGAGCCCGAACCGCGTGCCGTACATGAAGCCCCACATGAGCGTCGCGACGACGGCCGGGACGGCGTACGGCAGGAAGATCGAGATGCGGAAGAACGACTTGCCGTAGAGCCGGCCGCTGTCGATCGCGAGGGCGACGAGCAGCGCGAGGCCGAGCATGATCGGCACCTGGACCACGAGGAAGAGGCTGACGCGCCCGAGCGCCTCCCAGAACTGCGGGTCCGAGAACGCCCGGGCGTAGTTGTCGAGGCCCACGAAGTGCGTGCCGCCGACCATCTGCGTGCGGAACAGGCTCAGGTACAGGGAGTACGCGATGGGTGCGAGGAACACCAGGGCGAACACGGCCATGAACGGACCCACGAAGCCCCAGCCGACCCACGAGCGCCGGTGGCGTCGGGTGCGGGGGGACGAAGGTGCGTCGACCGATGGCAGGGACGCTCCTGCCACGGGTGGGGACGTCGTCGTCATGCTGTGTCCTCGTCGTCGGGGGAAGGGGACGCCGGTCGTCGCCCTTGTTTACGCAAACATCAGCATGCACGACATTCGATGTTTGCGCAAACATCGCTTAGGGTGGTCGACGTCGGCGCGACGGCGCCGAACCAGCGCTGGAGCTGTGCCGCCACTGACCGCGAGGACGACGGATGACCAACCGGCTCGACGACGACGCCCCCGTCACGACGACGGCGCCGCAGCGGCGGACCGCTCCGGTCGCCGAGACGGTCCCCGCCGTCGAGCCGGCCCGGGCCCGCCGGCCGCACGACGTCCGCCGCGTGTCGATGGCCGACGTCGCCCGGATGGCCGGGGTGTCCGCGCAGACCGTGTCGCGCGTCGCCAACGGGCACCCCGGGGTCGTGGAGGAGACGAGGACCCGCGTGCTCGCCGCGATGGCCGAGCTCGACTACCGGCCGAACAGCGCGGCCCGCGCGCTCAAGAGCGGCACGTTCCGGACCATCGGCGTGATCCTCTTCTCGCTCGCGACCACGGGCAACGTCCGCACGCTCGAGGCCATCGCGACGTCCGCGGCCGCCCAGGGCTACGCGATCACCGTCATCCCCGTCGCCGCGCCGACCCAGGGTGGCGTGCACGGCGCGTTCACGCGCCTCGGCGAGCTGGCCGTCGACGCGATCATCCTCCTCATGGAGGTGCACCTGCTCGACGTGGCGCGAGTCAACCTCCCGCCCGGGGTGAAGGTCGTGGTCGCCGACTCCGACGCCGGCGACGCGTACGCCGTCGTCGACACGGACCAGGCGGACGGCACCCGCCAGGCGGTGCAGCACCTGCTCGACCTCGGCCACCGCACCGTCCACCACCTCGCCGGCCCGGAGAGCTCCTTCGCGGCCGAGCGCCGGGCCGTCGCGTGGCGCGAGACGCTGGAGCGCGCCGGCCGTCCGGTGCCCGAGCCGGAGCGGGGCGACTGGTCGCCCGCGTCGGGCTACGAGGCCGGGCGGCGGCTCGCCGAGGACGACGACGTGACCGCGGTGTTCGTCGCGAACGACCAGATGGCGCTCGGGCTCGTGCGCGCCCTGCACGACGCGGGCCGGCGCGTGCCGCAGGACGTGAGCGTCGTCGGGTTCGACGACCTGCCCGAGTCGAGCGAGTTCCTGCCGCCCCTGACGACCGTCCACCAGGACTTCGCCGAGGTGGGGCGTCGGTGCGTCGAGCAGGTCCTGCGCCAGGTGCACGACGGCGTCGCCGAGACCGGGACGCGGCTCGTGCCCACCCGTCTCGTCGAGCGCGCGAGCACCGCACCCCCGCCCGCCGCGGCCACACGTCGCTGAGCGTCGCCCGCGCACCGCAGATCCCCGCCGTCGACCCGTCGGCACCGACCCACGAGACGAGGACCATGACCCACGCACGCATCCAGATCGATCCGGACGACGCCGTGGGCGCCGTCTCTCCGCGGCTGTTCGGCACGTTCGTCGAGCACATGGGGCGCTGCGTGTACGGGGGGATCCACGACCCCGGGCACCCCTCGGCCGACGCCGACGGCTTCCGCGGCGACGTGCTCGAGCTCGTGCGCGAGCTGGGTGCGACGGTCGTGCGCTACCCCGGCGGGAACTTCGTCTCCGGTTTCCGGTGGGAGGACTCCGTCGGCCCGCGCGAGCAGCGCCCGGTCCGGCTGGACGCCGCCTGGCACAGCATCGAGACCAACCAGGTCGGGCTGCACGAGTTCGCCGGGTGGGCCGAGCGCGCGGGGCTCGAGGTCATGATGGCGGTCAACCTCGGCACGCGCGGCGCGGCCGAGGCGGCGCAGCTCCTCGAGTACTGCAACCACCCGGGCGGTACCGCGCTGTCCGACGAGCGTCGGGCGAACGGCGCGCCGGACCCGTTCGGCTTCCGCCTGTGGTGCCTCGGCAACGAGATGGACGGCGACTGGCAGATCGGCCACAAGACGGCCCACGAGTACGGCCGGCTCGCGGCCGAGACCGCGCGGCTGATGCGCTTCGTCGACCCGACGGTCGAGCTCGTCGCGGCGGGGTCGTCGTCGGCCGACCAGCCGACGTTCGGGGACTGGGAGCGCGAGGTGGTCCGCCAGACCGCCGGGCTCGTCGACCACGTGTCGCTGCACGCCTACTACGAGGAGACCCCGGGCGACCTGCCCTCCTTCCTCGCGTCCGGCGTCGGGCTCGACCGCTACATCGCGACCGTCGCGGGGATCCTCGACGAGGAGGAGGCGGCGCTCGGCGACCGGATGCAGGGTCGGCGGCTCGGCATCAGCGTCGACGAGTGGAACGTGTGGTACCTCGACCGCTTCAACGAGCGGGACAAGGAGCCGCTGCTGACGGGCGCGTGGAACGTCGCGCCGCGGATCATCGAGGACGAGTACGCGGTGGCGGACGCCGTCGTCGTCGGGAGCCTGCTCAACTCGCTCGTCCGGCACGCGGACCGGGTCTCGATGGCGAACCAGGCGCAGCTCGTCAACGTCATCGCGCCGATCCGCACCGAGCCCGACGCCGACGCGTGGCGGCAGACCATCTTCTGGCCCTTCGCGATCACGGCCGCCCGTGCGCGGGGCGCCGCGCTGCGCGTCGCCGCGGACTGCCCGACCGTCCCGACCGCCGCGTACGGCGACGTGCCCGTCGTCGACGTCTCCGCGACGACGACCGCCGACGGTCGTGTCGAGGTGTTCTGCGTGAACCGTGACCCGGAGCACCCTGTCGAGGTCACGCTCGCCGCGGGCGGGGTGCGGGCGGTGCGCGACGCCGTCGTGCTGACGGTCCCCGAGGGGCACGACCGGTTCGTGACCAACACGCGGGACGCGCAGCCCGTCCGCCCCGTGCCGCTCGGCGCGCGCGTCGAGGACGGCGAGGTGCGGCTGACGCTCCCGGCGCTCTCGTGGGCGGCGGTCGGGCTCGACCTGGCCTGACGCGGGGCCCCTGGGCGCGCACCACCGGCGCGCGCCCGGGATCAGTCCTCGGCGACCCAGGCGCTCGGGTCCTCGACGACGCGGCGCAGCACCTCGCGCGCGCCGCCCGTGAGCGCGGCGTGGTCGCCGACCGGCGCGGGCAGCAGCACGACGTCGGTCCAGGGGGCGGCGAGGACGCGCGCCCGGAGCTCGGCCTCGGCGGCGGCGCGCAGGTAGGGCAGGAGCGCGGGGTAGATGCCGCCCAGCAGGACGGTGTCGATGTCGACGAGGTTGACGTAGTCGGCGAGGGCGCTGCCGAGCGCGGTCCCGGCGCGCTCGACCGCGGCGAGCGCGTCCGGCTCGCCGGCGTCGAGGGCGGCGACGAGCGCCCCGGTGGGCGCGTCGACGGGGAGGCCCGCGCCGCGCAGGAGCGCGTCCTTGCCCGCGTACTGCTCCAGGCAGCCCGTCGCTCCGCAGCGGCACCGGGGGCCGTGCGGGTCGACGACGACGTGCCCGACCTCGCCCGTCCAGCCGTGGCGGCCGTGGAACAGGCGGCGGTCGACGACGATCGCGGACCCGATGCCCACGTCGCCCGACACGTAGAGGTACGTCGAGGGCGCGGGCCCGGTCGCGTCGTCGGGCACGACGCCGTGGCTCGCCTGGGCGAGCGCGGCGAGCTTGGCCTCGTTGCCGATCTCGACGGCGACGTCGGGGCCGAGCCCGAGGAGGCGGACGGGGTCGAGGTGGGACCAGCCGAGGTTCGGTGCGACCTCGAGCCGGCCGGCGCGCGGGTCGACCAGGCCGGGCAGGGCGAGGCGTGCGCCCGCGACCGTCATGCCGTCGGCGCGGACCTGCGCGAGCAGGTCGTGCGCGATGCGGCCGAGGCGGGCCAGCACCGCGGTGGGGTCGCTGTCGTGGAGGTCGTCCGGGTCGACGTGCTCCGCGACGACGGCGCCGGTGAGGTCGAGCACCCGGCCGCCGAGGTAGTCGACGTTCACCTCGAGCCCCAGCCCGACGAGGGTGCGCGGCGCGGGGGCGAGCGGGACGGCGGGCCGCCCGGCGCGCTGCGGGGTGGCCGGCGGCAGCTCGGCCACGATGCCGGCGGCGACGAGCCGGTCGACGAGCGTCGAGACGGTGGCGCGCGTGAGCCCGCTCGCGCCGGCGATGTCGGCCCGTGAGCACGGGTGCGACGCCTCGAACACGGCTCGCGCGACCAGGGCCAGGTTGTGCTCGCGCAGCGTGGCCTGGCGGGCTGCTGGGGGACCCGTCCGGGTCGCGACGCTGCGGTTCACGGTCTTGACCTTACCGACCCGTGCGGATAAGTTCAGCCGTAAGACATAAATAGGCCGGGGTCGACCGACGTTGCTCCGGCCCTCTCGACGAGGAGACCACCGTGGCCGACGAGCCCATCCAGGACATCAACTTCTCCTTCGGTCTGTGGACCGTGGGCTGGACCGCGCAGGACCAGTTCGGCAGCGCGAGCCGCCCGGCGCTCGACCCGGCCGAGTCGGTGCGTCGTCTGGCCGACCTCGGCGCGTGGGGCTTCACGTTCCACGACGACGACGTCGTCCCCTTCGGCGCGGACGACGCCGAGCGCACCAAGCGCCTCGACGCGGTGCGCCAGGCCGCGGAGGACACGGGCCTCGTCATCGAGATGGTGACGACCAACCTGTTCAGCCACCCCGTCTTCAAGGACGGCGGCCTCACGTCGAACGACCGCGGCGTGCGCCGCTACGCGCTGCGCAAGGTGCTGCGCAACGTCGACCTCACCGCCGAGCTCGGCGCCAAGACGTTCGTCATGTGGGGCGGTCGCGAGGGCACCGAGTACGACGGCGCCAAGGACCTGCACTCCGCGCACGAGCGCTACGCCGAGGGCCTCGACCTCACCGCGGCGTACATCAAGGAGAAGGGCTACGACCTCAAGATCGCGCTCGAGCCCAAGCCGAACGAGCCCCGCGGCGACATCTTCCTGCCGACCATCGGCCACGCGCTCGGCCTCATCGCGAAGCTCGACAACGGCGACATCGTGGGCCTCAACCCGGAGACGGGCCACGAGCAGATGGCGGGCCTCAACTACACGCACGGCCTCGCGCAGGCGCTGTGGGCGGGCAAGCTCTTCCACATCGACCTCAACGGCCAGCGCTCGATCAAGTTCGACCAGGACCTCGTGTTCGGTCACGGTGACCTGCTCTCCGCGTTCTTCACGGTCGACCTGCTCGAGAACGGCTTCCCGAACGGCGGCCCCACGTACACGGGCCCGCGCCACTTCGACTACAAGCCGTCGCGCACCGAGAACGAGGTCGGCGTGTGGGACTCCGCGCGCGCCAACATGGAGACCTACCGCCTGCTCGCGCGCAAGGCCGCGGCGTACCGCGCCGACAGCCGCGTCCAGGAGGCGTTCGCGCACTCGGGCGTGTTCGAGCTCGGCCAGCCCACGCTGGGCGAGGGCGAGTCCGTGGCCGACCTGCTCGCGGACCGCAGCGCGTACGAGGAGTTCGACGTCGACGCCGCGGCGAACCGCGACTTCGGCTTCGTGCGCCTCAACCAGCTCGCGCTCGAGCACCTCATCGGCTGAGGTGGCCACCGACGCCAGGACGTCCGACGCCGGCGGCGAGCGCGTGCTCGTCGCCGGCGTCGACACGTCCACGCAGTCCTGCAAGGTCGTCGTGCGCGACGCCGGGACGGGCGCGCTCGTGCGCACGGGCTCGGCCAAGCACCCCGACGGCACCGAGGTCCACCCCGACGCGTGGTGGGACGCGTTCCGCGAGGCCGCGTCCGCGGCGGGCGGGCTCGACGACGTCGCGGCGCTCGCCGTCGGCGGCCAGCAGCACGGTCTCGTCGCGCTCGACGCGGACGGCAACGTCGTGCGCGACGCGCTCCTGTGGAACGACACGCGCTCGGCCCCGGCCGCGCGCGACCTGATCCGGGAGCTCGGCGAGGCCCGCCTCGCCGAGGGCGTCCCCGACGCCCACGACCGGGTCGAGTCCGCGACCGAGGCGGGCGCCCAGGCGTGGGCCGACGCGATCGGGTCCGTGCCGGTCGCGTCGCTCACCGTGACCAAGCTGCGCTGGCTGCGCGACGCCGAGCCGGAGAACGCGGCGCGCGTCGCCGCCGTCGCGCTGCCGCACGACTGGCTCACGTGGCGCATCGCGGGGTACGGCCCCGCGGGCGACGGGTCCGCGCCGCTCGGCCCGGACCTCGACGCGCTCGTCACCGACGCGTCCGACGCGTCGGGCACGGGCTACTACGACGCGACGAGGGACGACGGCCCCGACGGCCGGGGCGCGTACCGCCTCGACCTGCTGGAGCTCGCCCTCGGACGGACCGACGTCGTGCTGCCGCGCGTCGTCGGGCCGTCGGCGACGGCGGGCGTCGCGCACCCCTCGGTCGCTGGGAGCGCGGTCGAGGGCGGCACGCTGCTCGGCCCCGGCGCGGGCGACAACGCCGGTGCGGCGCTCGGCCTCGGCATGGTCGCGGGCGACGTCGCGGTGTCGATCGGGACGTCGGGCGTCGTGTCGGCCGTGACCGACGACCGCACGGCGGACGGCTCCGGCCTCGTCAACGGGTTCTCCGACGCGACGGGCCGGTACCTGCTGCTCGCGGTGACGCTCAACGCGAGCCGGGTGCTCGACGCCGCGCGCGCGGTGCTCGGCGTCGACCACGCGGGGCTGTCGCGGCTCGCGCTCCAGGCGCCTCCCGGCGCGGACGGGCTCGTGCTCGTGCCGTACCTGGAGGGCGAGCGCATGCCCAACCGCCCTGACGCGTCCGGCACGCTGCACGGGATCCGGCTCGGCACGTCGACGCCGGAGCACCTCGCGCGCGCGTACGTCGAGGGCATGCTGTGCGGCCTCGCGGACGGGCTCGACGCGCTGCGGGCGCTCGGCGTCCGGGTCGAGCGCGTGCAGCTCATCGGCGGCGGCGCGCAGTCCGAGGCGGTCCGGCGCATCGCGCCGCAGGTCCTCGGCCTGCCCGTCACGGTCCCCGAGCCCGGCGAGTACGTGGCCGACGGCGCCGCGCGCCAGGCGGCATGGGTCCTCGCCGCGCACGAGGCGGGCGGCTCCGGTGCGGACGTCGCCCCGCCCACGTGGGCCGCGTCGTCGGCCACGGTGGTCGAGGCAGACCCGGTCCCGGCGATCCGCGAGCAGTACGCGGCGGTCCGCGACCTCGTCTAACCCCACCCCCGCTGAGTGCATGAAACAGTCGCGCCCGAGGCCTTCGGGCGCGACTGTTTCATGCACTCACGGTGCCGGGGCGGTGGGCCGGTCGGGTGCCACGGTCAGGAACCGCCCGCGAAGCCCGTCTGGCGCCACGCCTCGTAGACGGCGATCGACGCCGCGTTGGTGAGATTGAGCGACCGGCGACCGGGCAGCATGGGGATCTTCAGCTGGTCCGTGATCCGCTCGTGAGCCAGCACGTCGTCGGGCAGGCCGGTGGGCTCCGGGCCGAACAGCAGGACGTCGTCGGGCCGGTACGTCACGTCGGTGAACGACGCCGTCGCGCGGGTCGTGAACGCGAACACCCGGCCCGGGAGGGTCGCCAGCGCGGCGTCGAGGTCCGGGTGCACCTCGACGCTCGCGAGGTCGTGGTAGTCGAGCCCCGCGCGGCGCAGCTTGGGCTCGTCCAGGTCGAAGCCCAGCGGCTCGACCAGGTGCAGACGCGCCCCGGTCACCGCGGCGAGGCGGATCGCATTGCCCGTGTTCCCCGGGATGCGCGGCTCGAAGAACACCACGTGGGGCAGGGTCGACGGCGGTCGTGCAGCCGGGTCGGCGACGTGCGGCCGCCAGTCGGTGCGGGGGTCGGGGGTCTCGCTCACGCCCCCGATTCTCGCAGCGCCGCGAGGGAGGTGCGCCCCCGCGAGGTAGAGCCCTAGTTCCCCGGGGAGTGGGCTGGTCCTGCGAGGTAGAGCCCCGGTGGCGCGAGGTAGAGGTGTGGTGGCCCGCCGCGGGCGACCACGCCTCTACCTCGGCGGACCAGGGCTCTACCTCGGCGGCCGGGAGGTGTCGGGCCTCAGCGCGCGACCGGTTCAGGGGCGCCCGCGCGCGCCACCGCGCGCAGCTCGTCGAGCACCGCCCGGGCGGGCGGCGTCGAGGCGGCGGCGTCGCGCACGACGGCGTAGACCGACCGGACGGGCGCGGGCCGCACGACCGGGACCGCGACGAGGCCGGGCGGCAGGTGCACCGCGCCGAGCCGCGGCAGCACCGTGATGCCGATGCCCGCGCCGACGAACGCGACCGCCGTCGGGTAGTCGTGGGCCTCGACGTGGAACGGCGGGCAGAACCCCGCCGCGGTGCACGCCTCGACGAGGTTGCGGCGGCACCACCCGCGCGCGAAGTCGTTGTCGACCCAGCGCTCCGTCGCGAGCGCGGCGATCTCCACCTCGGGCTGCCCGGCGAGCGGGTGGTCGGCGGGGAGGACGGCGACGTACGGGTCGTCGAGCAGGTGGTGCGCCCGGAACCCGGTGCCGGGGACGAAGGCGGGCGACGCGACGGCGACCTGCACGTCGGCGCGGGCGTCGGGGTCGTCGGGGATCGCCTCGCCGAGGGCGAGGTCGAGCCGGACCCCGGGGAACTCGGTCGTGAGCCGTCGGACGACGCGCGGCAGCCACGCGGAGCCCGCGGAGGCGAAGTACATGAGCGACAGGGTCCCGGTCCGCGCGGCGCGCAGGTCCGCGACGACGGCCTCGACCTCGCCGAGCCGGGCGAGCACGCGGTCGGCCTGCGCGGCGAGCTCGAGCCCGGCGGCCGTCGGCCGCACGCCTCGCCCGGCGCGCTCGAGGAGCGCGAGCCCGGTCTCGCGCTGGAGCGCGGCCACGTGCTGGCTCACCGCCGACGGCGTGTACCCGAGGTTGGCGGCGGCGGCCTGGACCGAGCCGCTCGCGACGACGGAGCGGAAGATCCGGAGACGATGCACGTCCAGCATCCCCTCACGCTACAGCCGTACTGCATCGAACGGTAGGAACACGTGCTGGTGCTGAACGGTGCGGCGGGGCGACGATCGACCCGTGACCGCACCCGAGACCTCGACGACGACACCCGTCGGCTCCGCCCGGCCCGGCCTGCCCTCCGCCCGCGGACCGGCGCGTCGCGCCGGGTTGCCCGTCGTCCTCGCGGTGGCCGTGACCGTCGTGCTGTGGGCGTCGGCGTTCATCGGCGTGCGCGCCGCCGGGCACGACTACGCGCCCGGGTCGCTCGCCCTGGGCCGCCAGCTCGCGGGCAGCCTCGGGCTCACCGCCGTCGTCGCCGTGCGGTGGCTCCGCAGCGGGCACCGGCCCGTGCTGCCCCGCGGCCGCGTGCTCGCGGGCGTCCTCGCGTGGGGCGTCGGCTGGTTCAGCCTCTACAACCTCGCGCTCAACGCGGCCGAGCAGCACCTCGACGCCGGCACGACGGCGCTCCTCGTCAACGTCGCGCCCGTCCTCGTCGCGGTGCTCGCGGGCCTCCTGCTCGGCGAGGGCTTCCCGCGGCGCCTGCTCGTCGGCATGGCCTCGGCGTTCGCCGGGGTCGCGGTCATCGCGGCCGCGACGTCCTCGGGCGAGCGCGACGTCGTCGGCGTGGCGCTCGGGCTCACCGCCGCCGTCCTCTACGCCGCGGGTGCGACGTCGCAGAAGCGCCTCCTCGCGCACGTCGACGCCCTGACGATGACGTGGGTCGGGTGCCTCGCGGGCACGGTCGCGCTCCTGCCGTTCGCCCCGGCGCTCGCGGCCGACGCCGCCGCGGCGCCGCCGTCGTCGACGTGGGCGGTCGTGCTGCTCGGGCTCGGCCCGACGGCCGTCGCGTTCACGACGTGGGGCTACGCGCTCTCGCGGCTCAGCGCGGGCCGGGCCGCGGCGACGACGTATCTCGTCCCGCCGCTCGTGGTGGTGCTCTCCTGGCTCGTGCTCGCGGAGGTCCCGGCGCCGGTCACCTTCGCGGGCGGCGCGCTGTGCCTCGCCGGGGTCGCGGTCGCGACCCTCCCAGGGCGGCGGGTCGCCCCGGTGCCCGCGGTGCCGGCCGCGCGAGCCTGACCCGCTCCGGCCGGTCCGACCCGGTCCGACGTACCCTGCCCGCCCGGTGCGACACGCTCCGACCCGGCCCCGCCGCGGGCTCAGCCCATGCGGTCGAGGTCGGCCTCACGCACCTCGTGGACGAGCGGCTCGCCCGCGCGGAAGCGCTCCAGCTCGTCGACGACGATCGCGCCCTGCGCGAGCCGGCCCTGCACCGTCGCGGCGGCGTGGTGCGGCGTGAGGAGCACGTTCCGCAGGCGGCGCAGCGGGTGGTCCTCGGGCAGCGGCTCGGCGTCGTAGACGTCGAGCGCGGCGCTGATCCGCCCGCTCGCGAGCTCGAGGACGAGCGCGTCCTCGTCCGTGAGCCACGACCGTGCGGTGTTGACGAGCCCGGCGTGGTCGGGCAGGAGCGCGAGCTCGCGCGCGCCGAGCAGGTGGTGGGTCTCGGGCAGCACGGGTGCGTGCAGCATCGTCACGCGGCTCGTCGCGAGCAGCTCGTCGAGCCCGACGAGGGTCGCGCCGAGCGCGGCGCCGTCGGCGGGGGAGAGGGTCGGGTCGGCGACCACGACCTCCGCGCCGAGCGCGCGCAGCATCGCGATCGCCGCGCGCCCGGTGCGCGACGCCCCGACGACGCCGACGCGCGTGCCCGCGATCTCGTACCGCGGGGGTGCGGCCTCCGCGTCGGCCCACGGGACGCCGTCGTGCAGGGCGTTGTGGAACGCGGGGACCTGGTGGAGCAGCGCGAGCGCGAACGTCACCGAGACCTCGGCCACCGGGCGTGCCATCGCCTGGCCCGCCTGCGTCACGCGGACCCCGCGCTCCCACAGCGCGGGCGTGACGAACGGCTTGACGGAGGCGCCCGTGTGCGCGACGAGCCGTAGCCCGGGGAGCCGGTCCAGGAGGTCCGCGTCCAGGGGCGGCGTGCCCCACGAGATGACGAGCGCGTCGACCCGCTCGCGCGCCGCGGGGCTCAGCCGGTCGAGCGCGGCGCCGAGCGCGCGCGGGTCGTCGACGACGTCGAACGGTCCCGCGCCGGCCAGGCGCTCCCACACGTCCGGGGCGAACAGCTCGGTGCGCAGCCACGGCGCGACCGCGACGACCGCGCGCGCGGCCCCGGCACCCGGGCCGGGCCCCGCGACGGTCTCCGGGCCGGGCGCGCCGGTCACCGCAGCCAGTCCTCGAGGTGCTCCGCGACGAGCGCGTCGTCCGCGGCCACGAGCCACGGGTACGACGCCGTCACGCGCGTCAGCTCGTCGGCCTGCCCGGGGGAGAGGGTCTCGTCCGGGTCGAGGCACCAGATGCCGTCGACCAGGCCCTGGCGGCGCAGCACCTCGTGCACGCCCGCGATGACGCCCGCGAAGTCGTGCGCCGCGTCGAAGACGGCCGCGTTCGCGTCGGTGAGCCCGGCCGCGCGCGCGGTGAGGGTCGCGAGGGCGGCGGCGTCGGGCACGGTGGCCCCGCCGTCGGGACCGATGCCGTGCGCGGCGTGCGCGAGGGCCAGCGTCTCGACGGCGCCCCGGGTCCAGACCGCCCACTGCCCGAGCAGGCCGCCCACGAACCGCGCCGTGAAGGTCGAGGCGCGGCCCTCGGCGTCGGTCACCGGGACGTCGAGGCGCTGCGTGAGGTCGGCGACGATCGCGTCGTCGTTGCCCGTGTACAGCGCGATCTCGTCGCCGCGACCCGAGGCGGCGACGCCGCGCAGCACGTCGATCGTCCGGTAGCGGTGGAACGGCGCGGCCTTGATCGCGACGACCGCCTCGATCGACGCGTACTCGCGCCAGAAGCCGACGGACAGGCGCGGGCCGCCGATCGCCTCCTGGAGGTAGAACCCGATGACGGGCAGCACCTCGCCGACGGCGCGGGCGCGGTCGAGCAGCACGCGCTCGACCTCCTCGCGCGAGCCGGCGAGACCGGGCACGCGCGGCGCGAGCAGCACCGCGTCGTAGCCGAGCGATGCCGCGAGCTCCGCCTCCGCGACGGCCTGCCGCACGTCGCCGGCCGCGCCCGCGACCTGGACGAGCGGGCGGGGCCCGGTGTGCAGCGAGCCCGCGGGCGCGTCGCCCGCGGCCGTCGCGCGCGACACCTCGGCCGCGAGCTCGAGCACGGGCCGCAGGAGCCCGTGCTCGCGGATCTCGAACTGCGTCGTGTGGACCCCGACGGCGACGCCGCCCGCGCCCGCCGCGTGGTAGTACCGCGTGAGCGCGCGCTGGCGGCGCTCGTCGAGGCGGCGGTCCGCGTCGAGCGCGAGGGGCTGGGCCGGGATGACGGTCCCCGCGCGCAGGAGCGCGGCGACGTCGTCGGCGAGGCGCGGGGTGGCCGACGCCGCGGCGGGGGTGGTGGGGGCCGTCATCAGAACGCCCCGTCGCGCACGGCGAACTTCGTCGGCTTGCCGCTCGTCGGCAGCCCGGCCGCGAGCCACTGCGCCTGCCAGTCCACGAGCGTGCGCAGCGGCACCTGCGGGTAGCCGAACAGCTCGTGGCAGCGCGTCGCGTCGTTGAGCAGCGCCGTCGGGGCGGGCTCGCCCGTGAACGACACCTCGCGGTCGAGGCCGCGGCCGAGGAGCTCCGCGAGGCGCCGCACCGACGCCGTCTCCGGTCCGGTGAGGTTGATCGCCGTCGCGGGCGACGACGCGAGCGCGAGCGAGCGCAGCGCGACCTCGTTCGCGTATCCCTGCCACACGACGTTGACGTGCCCGGTGGTGAGGTCGACGGGCTCGCCCGCGAGGATCGGCGACGCGACGTCGAACAGGACGCCGTAGCGCAGGTCGACGGCGTAGTTGAGGCGGATCGTCACGACCTTCGTGCCGCGCGAGAGCGCGGCGTGCTGGAGCACGCGCTCGCGGCCGAGGCAGCTCATCGCGTACTCGCCGACCGGCCCGACGGGGTGCTCCTCGGAGCACCCGCCCGACTCGACGGGCACGAGCGGGTAGACGTTCCCGGTGGAGAACGCGGCGATGGTCGAGTCGGCGTAGCGGCGCGCGACGTCGTGCACGAGGGCCGCGTTCGCGGCCCACGCGAGCGACGGCGCGGACGACGTGCCGAACTTGGCGCCCACCATGTAGACGACGTCGGCGCCGTCGGGCAGGGCCGCGAGGTCCGCGTCCGGCGCGAGCAGGTCGGCCGCGACGACGTTCACCCCGGCGTCGCGGAGGCGGTCGGCCTGCTCGGGGTCGGACCACCGCGAGACGGCGTGCACGGCGTCGCCCGTGCGCCCGGCCGCGTCGAGCGCCCGGCGGGCGAGGACGGTGAGGCTCGGGCCCATCTTGCCGCCCGCGCCGAGGATGACGAGGTCGCCCGAGCGGGCGGCCAGGTCCTCCACGAGGGCGGGCGACGGCGTCGTGAGCAGCTCCTCGAGCTCCGCGACGGACGTCGGGGCCTTGAGGGCGGTGGTGCTGGTCTGCGTGGTCATGTGGTGAGTCATCCCTTGATGCCGGACGAGGTGACGCCCTCGACGAAGAAGCGCTGGGCCACGAGGTACGAGGCGAAGATCGGAACGAACGAGATGGTGGCGCCCGCGAGCACCATGTTGAGCGGCACGTCCTGCTGCTGGAGCGAGGCGATGCCGACGGTCAGCGTCCAGTGGTCGGTGCCCTGGCCGATGATGAGCGGCCACAGGAAGTCGTTCCAGTGCCACAGGAAGACGAACGTGCCGAGCGTCGCGAGGATCGGCTTGCACAGCGGCAGCACGATGCGCAGGAAGATGCGCCACTCCGAGGCGCCGTCGAGCTTCGCGGCCTCGAACAGCTCGTCGGGCAGGTCGAGGATGAACTGCCGCATGAGGAACACGGCCTGCGCGTTCGCGAGCGTCGGCAGGATCAGGCCCCAGTACGTGTCGAGCCCGCCCGCCTGCGCGATGAGGATGAACGTCGGGATGAGCGTCACGTGGTACGGGACCATGACCATCGCGAGGAACGACCAGAACATCGCCTCGCGCCCGGGGAACTTCTTCTTCGCGAACGCGTAGCCGGCCATCGACGCGAGCAGCAGCACCGCGACGACGGAGACGACGGAGTACACGAGCGTGTTGACGAGCCAGGTGCCGATGTTGCCCGCGCCGAGCACGCGGCCGTAGGCCTCGGTCGTGAGGTTCGTCGGCAGGAGCGACGCGGGAAAGTCGATCGCGGCGGCCGGCTTCAGCGACAGCACGACCATCGCGTAGAACGGGAAGATCGTCACGACGGCGGCGAGCGAGAGCACGACGTAGCGCAGCACCTTGCCGCGCAGCGACAGGTCGCTCGCGCCCTTGCGGCCGCGCCGGCGGCGGGTCGCGGTGGGGCGCACGGGCATCGCGGCGCCCTCGAGCACCCGCCCGGTGGTGGTGGGGTCGACGGCGGTCACTTGTCCCTCCCGATGGCGTAGCGCTGGATCAGGGCGACGACCAGCGTGACGACGAACAGCGCGACGCCGAGCGCGCTCGCGTAGCCGAGGTCGAAGTACTTGAAGCCCTGGTCGTAGATGTAGAAGACGAGGTTGTAGCTCGCCCGGGCGGGCCCGCCCGCCGTCATCACGTAGACGAGGTCGAAGATCTGGAACGACGCCGTCGTCTCGATGACGGCGAGGAAGAACAGGGTCGGCTTGAGCTGCGGCGCGATGATGAACCAGAACCGCTTCCACGGCCCGGCCCCGTCGATCGCGGCCGCCTCCTCGAGCTCGCGCGGCAGGTCCTGCATGCGCGCGAGGAGGATGAGCATCCCGTAGCCGAAGCGCGACCAGATCGCGACCATCGCGAGCGCGGGCAGCACGAGCAGCGTGTCGCCCAGCCAGGAGTCGGTCGAGAACCCGAGCGCCCCCATGAGCTTCGACCACGGGCCGTTCGTGGAGAACACCCACGTGAACACGGTCGCCGCGAGCACGAGGCTCGTGACCACGGGCAGGAAGAACACCGAGCGGTAGAAGCCGGAGCCGCGGAACGAGCGGCGCACCATGAGCGCCATGAACGTCGAGATCGCGAGCGACACGGGGACGATGAGCACGCTCAGCACGACCGTGACGCGCAGCGCCGACCAGAAGATCGGGTCGTCGACCATGCGCCGGAAGTTCTCGACGCCCGTCCACTCGGCGCCGACGCCGATGGTGTAGTCGAAGAAGCTCAGCGCGACGCCGGCGATCGCCGGGCCGAAGCGGAACAGCAGGAACAGCAGGAACGCGGGGAGGGCGAACAGCAGGCCGATCCTCGCCTCACGGCGCTCCAGGACGCGGCGGGTCGTGCCGCGCGGGGGCTTCGGCGCCGGGCGCCGGTCGGCCCCGTCGGCGGTCAGCCCGTCCGAGGTGGGGGCGGTCGCGGTCATGGGTTCTCCTCTCGTACCGCGAGGTACCGCGGCGCGGGCAGCAGGGGGACGGCTGCCCGCGCCGCGGCGTCGGTCAGCCGAGCAGCGGGTTCGCCGCCGCGGCCGCGTCCTTCAGCGCCTGCTCGGGCGTCTTCTCGCCGATGAGCGCGGCCTGGAGCTCCGGGGCGAGCACGCCCATGACCTCACGGGACTTCTCGTTGACCTCGCCGGCCGTCGTGTACTGGAGCGTCTCCTCGAGCGCGGACAGCACCGGGTCGTCGGCGTAGAGGCCCGACTCGCTCTCGTACGGCGAGAACCAGCCGGCGGCCTTGGCGTACTCGGCGCTCACCTCGGGCGAGGTCGCGAACGCGGCCCACTTGCCCGCGGCGTCGAGGCTGTCGGCCGTCTTGAGCACGGACAGCGAGCCGACGGTGCCGAACGCGACCGCCTCCGCCTCCTTGAGCGGCGGCAGGACGACGACGTTCTCCTCGCCCCAGAAGCCCGCGACGTCCGCCGGGCCCTGCTGCCAGGTGCACGCGATCTTGCCCTTGGCGGTGTTCGTCTGCTCGAACGCGGGGATGGTCGTCAGCAGGTCCTTCTCGATGTACCCGCCCTCGGCGAGGTCGACCGCGAACTGCAGCGCCTCGACGCCCTCGGGGGAGTCGAACGCGACCGACGAGCCGTCCTCGGAGAAGACGGACCCGCCTGCCTGCCACAGCAGCGGGTAGAAGGACTCGTTGAGCGTCGCGTCGACCGAGCCCCAGTAGTTGGTGACGTCGTAGCCGGCGGCCTGGAACGTCGGCGCGAGCGCCATGAGGTCGTCCCACGTCTCGGGGTAGTTCCCCGCCTCGCCGACGGCCTCGAACGCCGCGGCGTTGCACACGAGCGGCTTGCTGTTCATGATCAGCGGCGAGCCGAGCATCGCGCCGTCGACCGTGACGGCCTTCGACGCGTTCTCGCGCAGGTCGCCCACCTGGTCCGTGACGTAGTTGTCCACGGCGGCGAGGGACTTGCCGTACTTCGGGATCTGGTCCGGGATGAGGTAGACGACGTCGGGGCCCTTGTTGCCCGCGATCGCGGTCGCGAGCGTCTCGTCGCGGCCGGCCCACGGGTAGATCTCGACCTTGACGTCGACGTCGGGGTTCTCCTCCTGGAACGCGGCGACCTGCTCGTCCCAGAAGGCCTTGTGGGCGGCCTCGTCGGCGATGACGGGGTAGGTCCACATGGTGACGGAGCCGGACGCGGCGCCGTCCTCGGGCGTGGGGGTGGAGCTGCCGGCGCCGGCACCGCCGGCGCAGGCGCTCAGCGCGCCGAGCGTGCCGACCGCGAGCGCGGCGGTCCAGAGGCGCTTCGTCGTGCGCAGGGTCATCGACGTGTCTCCTTGGTGAGGTCCCGCCCGGGTGGGCGGGTGGGGATGGGGGTGCTGCTGGGCGGTGTGGTGCTGTGGTGGTGCGGTCGTCGGGCCCGGCGCGTCAGCGCGCCGGGACGTCGACGACGGTGCGCCGGTGGCGCGACTCCTCGGCCGCGAACACGGCGAGGTGGCTCTGCAGGGACTCGACGGCGCCTGACCGGACGTGGCTCGGGTCCCCCGTCGCGACGGCGCGCACGAACGCGTCCATCACCCCCGAGTCGCCGCCGCCGTGGTCGTCGGCGGCGTTCGTGGCGCCGTGGTGGCCGCCGTCGTGCACGGTGACGCTGCCGTCGCGGAAGTCGGTCACGCGGACCTTCTCCCCGTCGCCGTCGAGGCACCCGTGGGTGCCGAAGATCTGGGTCTTGCGGTGGTCCTGCTCGGAGAACGCGGTCATGGTGAACGTCGCCGCGCCGCCGCCCTCGAGCTCCATGGCGACGACCTGGTGGTCGACGACGTCGTTGTCCGAGGCGTAGACGCAGCGGCCGTAGTCGGTCGTGCGCAGCGCCTCGACGACGCCCGCCTCGTCGGTCGCGTCCGTGATGACGGAGACCGGCCAGATCGGGCCCTTCTCGCGCAGCGTCGACAGGTACAGGCGCGGGGCCGAGTACGGGCACGTCGGCTCGAGCGGGCAGTCCAGGCAGCGGTCCGCCGCGCCCGCGGGCCGCTCCTCGGGCCGGAAGTGCTTCAGGGAGCCGAAGCTCGCGACCGTCGTGATCCGCTTGCCCGTGACGTAGCGGATCCAGTCGAGGTCGTGGCTCGACTTCGCGAGGAGCATCGGGCTCGACGTCTTCTCCGAGCGCCACGGGCCGCGCACGTAGGAGTGGGCGTCGTGCCACCAGCCGACGGGCTCGAGGTGCTGGACGTTGACGATCTCGCCCAGGACGCCCGAGTCGACGACGGACTTCACGAGGTCCGTGTACGGCATGTAGCGCATGACGTGGCAGACGCCGAAGAGCACGCCCGACGCCTCGACCGCGTCGACGACGTCCCGGCACTCCTCCGGGCTCGGCGCGAGCGGCTTCTCGACGAGGATCGCGTACCCCTGCGGCGCGAGCGCGACGACGGGGTCGCGGTGCTCGCGGTCCTGCGTCGCGACGATCACCATGTCCGCGACCCGGCCCGTGCCCCCCGCGGCCCGGTCGGCGTCGCCCGCGGCGACGAGGTCCTGCCAGCCGGCGAACTCTGCGACCTGCGGGAGCGCAGCGCCCAGGCCGACGGCGGGCGCGGACGTGTCGGCGGCGAGCGCGGCAGCGGTGGTGGCGGCGGGCGTGACGGCCGGGTCGGCGGGGCCGCCGACCTGAGCCGCGGCGGCCTGGGCCGCGACGGCCTGGTCGACGACGAGCCCGCGCTGGTGCGCCCGAGGGTCGGCGACGGCGACCAGACGGGCGCGCTCCGGGTGCTCGGCGATCCAGCGCGCGTACGTCTGTCCGCGGTTCCCGGCGCCGACGAGGGCGACGGTGACAGGCTGGGGGGTGGGGGTCACGTGTGCGGTCCTTGCTCCGTTGCGATGGTCCTGCGGGGCGGGGGTCTCCCGCCCCTGGCAGGCCTCGTTTGCTATTTGCTATAGCAAGCCTGCCATGCCGATGTTACGCCAGATCGGCGCTCGTGTTAACTCGCGCACGACGCGATGCGGAGTTGTGACCTTTCGTGCCGGTCGTCGAGGGGTGCCCTGGTGCGCCCGTGGTGGTCGGCCTGGCACGGGGTCGGGGAGGCGGCTGCGGGTCTACCATCCGCGCTGCTCGTTCCTCGCGGCGCTCCCGCCAGGCCCGCCACGACCCGCACTCACCACCCCCGGCCCCTTCGTCGTCTCACCTCGCGCGAGGGAGCGCCGGCCTGCTCCGCGCTCCTCGTCGTCCGGCGACGAGGAGCGCGGAGGAGAGGCCGGGTGCTGCCGACCCTCGGGTCAGACGACGAGGTTGCCCGTCGTGACGACGCGGTCGCCGTCGTCGGGGAACGCCGTGCGGGTGACGCCCTGCTCGACGTTGCCGCTGTGGAGGACGGACGAGTCGCCGCCCAGGGCGGACGGTGCGAGCGCCAGGGTCCCGCCCGCGAAGGTCGAGCCCGTGGCGGACCAGCTGTTGATACCGGCGTCGAGGTTCACGTGCCCAGTGTCGCCCGACGGCGCGGTGCTCCGGACGCCGTCCAGCGCCCAGGTGACCGGCTTGTCCGCCTTCGCCCGGCGCAGGAAGCTCCCGCCCGCGGGCTTTCCCTCGAGCCGGGCGCCGCCGTCGAGCCGGACGGTCTGCTCGGCCGCGCCCGCCGCGACGACCGCGACGTTGCGGAGGACGCCGCCGCGCACCGTGAGGTCGCCGCTCACCGTCACCGTGCCCTCGCCCTCGGCGGCCTCGAGCGTGCACGTGTCCAGCACGACGGGACCCTTCCCGGCGAACGACGCGTTCTTCAGCCCGTTCAGGGTCGTGCGTACGAGGTGCACCGGGTTCGTGACATTCGCCTGGGTGATCGCGGTGTCCGGCAGGACCGCGAAGCGCGACCCCTCGATGACGTTGGGCCGCTTCGACAGCGCCGAGGCCTGGGAGATGATCAGGGTGTCGTCGGCCTGGCAGCCGCGGAGCTGCACGCCGTCGGCGTTGACCCACAGCATCCCCGAGCCCGCGAGGCCGTCCTTGCGGATGACCTGCACGTCCTCGAGCGTGAGGTCGGTGACCTTGACGCGCGCGACGAACCACGAGCACACGTGCCGCGTCACGGTGATGCGCTTGGCCGCGCCGCCCCAGGCCGCGCCCGAGTTGGCGAACGTCATGAGCCCCGAGTTCCCCACGTACGTGAGGTCGTGCTCGTACTGGCCGTGCGTGACGAACGGGCCCTGGTCGTCGCCGTCGCCGTGGCAGTTCTCCACGAGCCCGTACGACGACGCGGTCCAGTCGTTGAGGTGCCGGGCGTTGGTCGTGTGGCAGTCCACGACGTGCCCGTAGTTGCAGTAGATCTGCTGCGTCAGGTAGCCCGCGCCGCCCCACGTGACCGACGCCGGGTTGGTCAGCGAGCAGCCCGCCGTGCGGAAGAACGTGCTCCAGCGGCGCATGACGAGCGGCCAGAACGTCGCGACGCCGTGCACGTTCTCCACGTCGCAGCGCACCGCGTACTCGTAGGCGATCGGGTGCGAGCCGGTGTACTGGTCGCCGTCGGGCCGGCCGCGGAACGCGAGGTTGCGCACGTGCACCTGCTCGACGGGCTCCACGCGCGTCCACGTGAGCGTGCGGCCCTTCGCCAGCGACCAGCCCGCCTTGTAGTTGACGCGCACGCGGGTGGCGTCGACGATCTGCGTGATCTGGACGAGGCGCTGCAGCTCGCGCTCCCACCGGCCGGCGAGCGCGTTGACCTCGACCGCGTACCACTGGCCCACCTCGAACTGCGAGGAGTCCGCGACCTCGTAGTCGTCGCGCAGCTCCGGCATCGTCGCCGTGAGGGTGTTCTTCCGGACGTCGTCCGTGACCTTCCCGCGGAAGAACAGCACGGCCGCGAAGGGGTCGTCCTGCCCGGCGTCCTCGATGCCCTCGGTCGTCATGAGGTGGTTGCCGAAGTCGAGCTCGAGGTTCGAGCGCGTGAACGTGTGGCGCCGCGTGAAGTTGAGGTCCGTGTGCGCCTCGATGCGGGTGACGCTCGGGTCGTTCACGAGGGCGTCGAGCGCGTCGTCGGCGGGGGTGTCGGGGCCGAAGAGGCCGAACCAGCGGAAGTCGCCGGTGCCGGTGTGCAGGGTGTGCCAGCGGCCCTTGGCTCCTGCGTCGGTCGGGGCGAGGACGGTGCCACCGTTGGCGGCGGCGGTGGACCTCGCGTCGTAGCGCAGGAGCCGGGCGGCGCCGTCGCCGGGGGTCGCGTGGCCGAGGAGCTGGGCGACGGTGCCGTCGTCGAGCTTCTTGGCCTTCCAGCCCGTGAGCTCGGCGACGGTGGCGGCGACGAGCACCTCGGCGTCGGGCTTGTCGTCCTTCTTCGCCGCGAGCGGCGCGCCGACGAGGGGCGCCGCGTGGGCGCTGCCGCTGCCGAGGGCGACGGCGCCCGCGGCGAGGGAGGCGATGCCGGCGACGCGCAGCAGGTGGCGCCGCGAGGGCGGCTGGGCGGCCTCGCCCGGCGCGGCCGTCGTCGGCCCGGTCGTGGTCTCGAGGGTCATGGGGGTGTCCTTTCGTCGGCCCGGCGCGACGGCGCGGGTGTCGGTGGGGAGGCGGGAACAGGGTGCCCGGGCGTCGCCCGGGCGGGTCACACGGTGAGGTTCGCGTCGACGAGCACGCCGTCGCCCGCGGTCGGCAGCCCCGCGCGGTCGAGGCCGGTCTCGACGTTGCGGGCGTGGAGGACACGCACGCCGTCGGGCAGGTCGAGGCGGCCGCCCGTGAACCGCGACCCGGTCGCGGCGTAGCGGTCGCCCGCCCGCAGCGCGACGTGCGCGGTGCCGTCGGCGGCCCGCAGGTCGGCGCCGCGGAGCGCGACGTCCACGGCCCCCGCGCCGGTACCGCGCGAGACGAGGGCTCCGGCCGTCGTCGTGCCGGCGGCCCGGACGCCGTCGAGCACGAGCCGCTGGTCCCGCGCGCCGCTGAGCCGCACGCCCACGCCCTGCCACGACCCGCCCGTGACGGTGACGTCCGCCGAGCCGAGGTCGACGGGCGCGGCCGGGGCGTCGGCCGTGCCGCCGACGAGCTCGCAGTCGGTGAACGTCACGGGGCCCGCACCGCGCAGGATCGTGCCGTCCACGCCGGTGAGGCGGGTGCGCACGAAGTGCACGGGGTTCGTCACCGGCGTCTGGTGCAGCACCGACCCCGCGGGCAGCGCGAACGCGCAGTCCTCGACGACCGTCGGGCGCCGCGACAGCGACGACCGCTGCCCGACGGCGAAGAAGCCGGCCGTGCAGCCGCGCACCTGTGCGCCGTCGGCGTTGATCGTCAGCGTGGCCTGCGGGTCGAACGTCGACCGTGCGACGACGTGCACGTCCTCGAGCGTGAGGTCCGTGATCTTGGTGCCCGCGACGAACCACGAGCACGTGTGGTGCTTGACCGTGATGCGCTTGGCCGCCGTGCCCCACTGGCCGCCCGAGTTGGCGATGTCCATGAGCCCGCTGTTGCCGACGAACACGAGGTCGTGCTCGTACTGGCCGTGGGTCGTGAACGGGTTGCCGCCCTGGTCGTCGCCGTCGCCGTGGCAGTTCTCCACGAGGCAGTACGCCGACGCCGTGAGGTCGTTGAGGTGCCGCGCGTTGTGGCTCGTGCAGTCGGAGACCCGCCCGTACAGGCAGTAGATCTGCTGCGTGAGGTAGCCGGCGCCGCCGTAGAACACCGTCGGCGGGTTGGCGACCGAGCACCGCTCCGTGACGAAGTGGGTGTTCCAGCGCCGCATGATCACCGGCCACCACGTGCGGTGGCCGTGCACGTCCGAGACGTCGCAGCGCACCGCGTACTCGAACGCGACGGGGTGCGAGCCGGTCATCTCGCGGTCGTCGGGCAGCTCGCCGTTCGCCGGGCCGTCGAAGGGCCCGGAGCCGTGGAACGTCATCGCGCGCACGTGCACCTGCTCGACGGGCTCGACGCGCGTCCAGGTGAGCACGCGCCCGGCGGGCAGCTCCCAGCCGTTCTTGTAGTCGACGCGCACGTGCGTCGCGTCGAGCACCTGCGTGACCTGGACGAGGCGCTGGAGCTCGCGCTCGTCCCCGCCGCCGCCCGGGCGCTCGTCCGAGCGCAGCGCCCACCACTGCCCGACGGCGAACGCGCCCGTGTCCGCGACCTCGAAGACGTCCGTGAGGTCGGGGAGCGTCGCGGCGAGCGTGCGCTGCTGCGTCTCGTCGGTCACGCGACCCTGGAAGAACAGGACCGCGCCGAACGGGTTGTCGTGGGCGTTGCGCTCGATGCCCTCCGTCGTGACCGTGCGCCCGCCGAAGTCGAGCTCGAGGTTCGAGCGGGTGTAGGTGTGGCGGCGGGTGAAGTTGAGGTCGGTGTGCGCCTCGATGCGGGTGACGCTGGGGTCGTTCACGAGGGCGTCGAGGGCGTCGTCGGCGGGGTTCTCGGGGCCGAGGAGTCCGAACCAGCGGAAGTCCGCGGTGCCGGTGTGGAGGGTGTGCCAGCGGCCGGCGGCACCGGCGTCGCCGGGGGCGAGGACGGTGCCGCCGTTCGGGGTCGCGGTGGACCTCGCGTCGTAGCGGACGAGGCGGGCCGCGCCGTCGCCCGGGGTCGCGTGGCCGAGGACCTGGGCGACGGCGCCGTCGTCGAGCTTCTTGGCCTTCCAGCCGGTGAGCTGCGCGACGGTGGCGGCGAGGAGGACCTCGTCGTCGGGCGTGTCGTTCTTGCCCGTGGCGAGCGTTCCGACGAGGGGTGTCGCATGGGCGCTGCCGGTGCCGAGCGCGACGGCGCCCGCGGCGAGCGAGGCCATGCCGGCGACGCGCAGCAGGTGGCGGCGCGAGGGCGACGACGCCGCCTCGGTGGTCGTGCGGCCGGTCGCGCCGGGGTCGCCGGACGCGGGGCGGGTCTGGGATCGGGGAGTGGACAACGGGGGCACCCTTCGTGACGTCGGGAGGACGCCGTGCGGGCGGGCGACGCGGTGGCTCCGGCGGCCCGGGGCTGCGGGATGTTCCGGGGGAGCGGTGCTGCGGGGGTCGTGCGGTTCCGGTGCTGGGTCGGGGGTCAGCGGGTTCGTGCGCGTCGTTGCGACGGTGAACCGGACACTCGGAGAGTAGCGGGATGCTATGGCATCGTCAAGAGCAAGCCTGAGCGCATCTGCGCAGGTCAGGTTGCTGTGGCGCCTCGAAAAGTGCCATAGCAACTGCCTTCCCACGGGAGCGCACGTGCCGACGTCGCCGAGGTAGAGCCGTGGTCGCGCGAGGTAGAGCCGTGGTCGCGTGAGGTAGAGCCGTGGTCGCGCGAGGTAGAACCCTGGTTGCGTGAGGTAGAGCACTGGTTGCGTGACCAGGGCTCTACCTCGGCGGACCGGGGCTCTACCTCGAGGGGTGGGCCAGTCGGTCAGAGGTAGTCGCCGGGCCAGTGGAAGCCCACTCCGGCCGCGGCGGCGTCGTGGAGGTGCGCGACGACGTCGGCCGCCGCGCGGACGGGCCGGAGCATCCCCGTCGTGTCGGTCGCGACGACGGGCGCGTCGAGCACCGCGGCGGCGAAGCGGTCGGTCAGGGCGTGCGCGGGGAGGCGCACCTCGACGGTGGGGGAGCCGTGCAGGTGCGCGCGGTGGAGCGTGGTGCGCGCGAGGGCGTCGACGACGTCGTGCGCGCGGTCCGACGCCGGGTCGACGCCGAGCTCGCGGACCTTCAGCACGTCCGGCTCGGGCTCGAGGACGAGGTAGCCGATGATCTCCCCGTCGGCTGCCCGGGCGGTGAACACCTCGGCGCCGGAGTGCCAGAGCGGGATGCGCTGCTCCCAGTGCTCGGCGGTGCGTCGGGTCGCGAGGGGGCGTGGCCCGTCCGCCACGGTGTCGAACGCGTCGTGCAGCACGGCGAGCTGCTCCCACCGCAGCGCGACCGACCACGCGGGCCACGGGACGCCGGGCAGGCGGTCGGTGCGGGTCCGCACGGGGGCGTCGCCCACGAGGTCCGACGGCGCGGCATCCGTCGGGAGCCCGTCGTCGTCGAGGTCGTCGTGCCCGGGGTCCGGCTCGTCGACCGGACGCGGCGCGCCGCGCCGGAGCGGCACGTCGAACGCCTCGAAGGCGCTCGACCGGTAGACGTCCGGGGTGCCGGTGAACAGCAGCGCGACGTCCGCGCCGTCCCGCTCCATCTGCTCGACGGCGCGCGCGAGCAGCGCGCGGACGAGGCCCCGGCCCCGCGCCTCGGGGGCGGTCGCGACGTTCGCGACCCCGCCCGCCCGGAGGATGCCGCCGTCGGGCCCGCCGAGCTTGCGCGGGGTCCAGTACACCGAGCCCACGACGCGGCCGTCGTCCGGGTCGACGGCGACGTGCGTGCGGTCGAGCCGGCCGTCGTCCGTCTCGTAGACCGGCACCATGAGCGGCGCGTCGAACGCTCGGCCCCACAGGGCGTAGAGCGCGGGGACGTCGTCGGGCGTGGCGGTGCGCAGGTGCATGGCAGTCCAGGGTCCGGGCCGGTGTTGACGGGATGCTATAGCAAAAGTAGGGTCGCGGGACGACCGTCGGCGTGCGACGCGACGGACCGCGCGGGCCGGGCTGGGCGCGTGCGACCCTCCTGGGTGGCGGCGCTGCCGCCACCCAGGACTGTGGTCTCGCCGGAGATCAGGCGAGCCGCCGGGCTGCCTGGCGGACGAACGAGCGAGGGTCGCCCGCCGCGCGCTTCGCGTACGTCTCGAGCTCGAGTGATCCGATCTGGTGCAGGACGTGCAGCGAAGCGATCCGCTGGTACTCGAGGCCGGACTCCCAGGCGGCGACGGCACACCTCTCCGCAGCCGGTACGCCGAGCTCGCCGAGGGAGAGCAGCGCGCGACGCCGGACGTACTCGTCGTCGTCGGCGAAGAGCGTCAGGAGCAGCGGGGTCGCGTCAGGCCCGATGGCGGGAAGATACGCCGCGATCTGCCACCGTGCGTCGGGCTCTGCGCACCCCGGCGCAGCGCAGACGTGCTCGGCGACGCCGGCCAGCGTCGCCGGGTGCTCGGAGAGCAGGTCGGCCAGGTCCTCGACCTCGTTGTCGCGCGCGAGGAGGTAGAGGAAGGAGGCCTTCTCCGCGTCGCTCCATCGCGTGAAAGGGCGTTCGCCGACGAGGTCCCGGGCGCAGGCGTACGTCGCGGGCCACTCCTCGTAGTCCGTCTCCCACTCGCCAAAGTCCTGCGGATGCGTCTGCGCCCAGGACGCGAACGTCTCGGCGGCACGCACGATGTCCATCGCGCGACCGTATGCGGATCGGGCTCGTCCCGGCCAGAGCATTGGCAGGCCTGGACGTGCGAGGCGAACGGTCAGGCCCCGACGGCGGGTTCCGCCTCGTCCTCCGTGTGGCTCGCGAGGCGCGCGGCGGCCTCGCCGATGTGCTCGGCCATGACGCGCTGGGCCGTGCCCGGGTCGCCGCCCGCGATGGCGTCGACGATGAGGTCGTGGGTGCGCGCGTGCGCGACGCGCGCCTCGGGCTCGAGCGCGGCGTTCGCGGCGCGCAGGAAGCCGGTGATGCGGCTGCGGAGCTGCGCGTTGAGCGTCATGAGCATGCGGTGGTCGGCCATCTCCCAGAGCTGCTCGTGGAAGCGCCGGTCGAGCTCGAAGACGCGGGCGTTGCTGCCCTTCTCCGCCGCCTGGACCATCTGCTGGACCGTCTTGCGCAGCTTCGCCTCCTTCGCCGGGTCCCAGGCGTCCTGGACCCGCACGACGGCGAACTGCTCCAGCAGGGTGCGCAGGCTGGAGATCTCCTCGAGGTCGCGGCTCGTGAGCGCGGCGACGCGTGCGCCGCGGTGGGGGAGCCGCTCGACGAGGCCTTCCTGGGTCAGTCGCGTCAGTGCCTCGCGCACCGGGATGTGGCTCGTGCCGAGGCGTTCGGCGAGCTTGCGCTCGACGAGCCGCTCGCCCGGGGCGAGGTCGCCGCTGAAGATCGCCTCGCGCAGCTCGACCGTGACGCGGTCGGCGACGTTCTGGTCCGGCACGCTCTTGAGCGCCATGGTTTCTCCGTGGTGTCGTGGGGGCGGCGGGCTCGGATCGTCGAGGGTGGGGCGCCGCTGAAGGATAGCGGCCACGGTGCCGTCCCGGGGGCGTCCCGACCGGACTACATGCTATAGCATCGGCACTCCCGAGCCCAGAGGAGGTGCGATGGTCGCCCTGCACACGCGGGCCCCCGTCCCCGCGTTCGTCGGCCTGGCCGGCGTCGCCGTCCGCGACGTCACGCCCGCCCCCGGCATCCGGGCGCGCAACTGGGGCCCGGCGGACTGGGACGTCTCCGAGGGCGCCCACCGCGCGATGACGCTGACCGCCGTCGCGCTCGCGGAGGAGCGCCCCGACCCCGGGGCCGCCGAGCCCTTCGTCCTCGTGACGATCGACGGCACGTGGTGGCGCCGGGTCGACGACGAGGCGACCCTGCGCGCGACCGTCCTCGACGCGACCGGGCTGCCCGTCGAGCGCCTGCTCGTCTCCCTCTCCCACACGCACGCCGGGCCGGTCCTGTGCTCGGGCGACGCCGACCTCGCGGGCGGCGACCGCGGCGTCACCTACCTGCACGACCTCGCGCGCGCCGCGGCCGACGCCGCCGTGGAGGCGGTCGCGTCGCTCCGGCCCGCGACCCTCGAGTGGACGACCGGCCGCTGCGGCCTCGCGTCCAACCGCGAGGCGCTGCTCGACGGCTGCGCGGCCGGGGACGCGGGCACGACCGCGGGAGCCGCTGCGGAGAGCAGGCCGCCCCGGGCGCTCGTCGGCTTCAACCCCGACGCCGGCACCCCGCGCTCGCCCGGCGCCGGCCCCGCGGACGACACGGTCGTCGTCGGGCGCCTCACCGCACGCCCGGCGCCCGCCGAGGAGACGCGGCCCGACGGCGCCGCGCCCGCAGGCGAGGACGTCACCCTCGCGACGATCGTCAACTACGCGT
Organism: Cellulosimicrobium sp. RS; assembly: GCF_046159675.1. Classification (NCBI taxonomy): domain Bacteria; kingdom Bacillati; phylum Actinomycetota; class Actinomycetes; order Micrococcales; family Promicromonosporaceae; genus Cellulosimicrobium; species Cellulosimicrobium sp. RS. The sequence continues at coordinate 241,397 of NZ_JBJXVU010000003.1, forward strand.
GCCACCCGACGACGCTCGCCTGGCAGAACCGGCTCGTCTCGCCCGACTACGTGGGCGCGATGCGCGACCTCGTCGAGCGCGAGACGGGCGCCCCCGTCGCGTTCCTCCAGGGCGCGTCGGGCGAGCTCGCGCCGCGCGAGCAGTACACGGGCGACATCGCCGTCGCGGACCGGCACGGCACCTCCCTCGGCCATGCGGTGCTCGCGGCGCTCGCCGAGCTCCCGCCGCCGGGCACGGAGCTGGAGCTGACCCACGTCGTCGAGTCCGGCGCGCCGCTCGCGGTCTGGGAGCCCGCGCCGTCGGCCGCGCTCCCTGGCACCGGCACCGGCACCGGCACCGGCACCGGCACCGGCACCGGCACCGGCACCGGTGCCGACGCCCGGCCCGACGCGCGAACCCTCGCCGCCGTGGCGGAGCCCGTCGCCCTCGACCTGCGCGACCTCCCGACGTGGGACGAGCTCGAGGCCGAGTGGGCCGCCATCGACCCGCGCTCGCGCGAGGAGCGCCTGCGCCGCGCCCGGAACCTGCGCGACGGCTACGTCACCGGCCCGACCGTCCAGCACCCCACGTGGGTGTGGCGCGTCGGCGAGGCGCTGCTCGTCGCGCACCCGGGCGAGGCGTACTCGCGCCTCCAGCGCACGGTGCGCGCCCATGCCGGGACGCGGCCGGTCGTCGTCGCGAACCTCACCAACGGGCCCGGCTTCGTCTACCTGCCCACCCGCGAGGCGTACGACGTCGGCGCCTACCAGGCGTGGCAGTCGCCGCTCGCGCCGGGCTCGCTCGAACGCCTGGAGCGGCACGCGTGCGCCGTCGTCGACGACGTGCTCGCCGACGCCGCCGCCTGGCCGCCCGGCGACGCCGCACCCGCCGCACCGACACCTGCCGCACCGACGTCCGCCGCGTCCCCGACCCGTCCCGTCCCCGAGGAGGACCAGTGACCACCCCCGCCCCCGACGCCCCGCGCGTCCCGCTCGCCGTCGTCACCGGGGGAGCGGCCGGCATCGGCCGGGCCGTCGCCGAGCGCCTCGCGACCGACGGCTTCCGGGTCGTGTGCGCGGACGTCGTGCAGCACGACCTCCCCGCGCTCGACCTCGGCGCCGTCCCCGACGCGCCCGGGCTCGTGTGGGCCCCGCTCGACGTCACCGACCACGCCGCCGTGCGCGCCGCGTTCGACGACCTCGCCGCGGCGTTCGGCGGGATCGACGCGCTCGTCAACAACGCGGGCATCCAGCGCCACCGCGCGCTCGAGGACCTCACGTGGGACGAGTGGTCGGCCGTCGTGGACGTCAACCTGCACGGCGTCTTCGCGTGCCTCCAGGCCGCGGGCCGCCACATGCTCGCGGCGGGCCGGGGCGCCGTCGTCAACATCTCGTCCGTCTCGGCCCGCGGCTCCGCCGGCCGGGCCCCGTACTCCACGACCAAGGCCGCCGTCATCGGGCTCACTGCGACCGCGGGCGCCGAGTGGGCCGCGCGCGGCGTGCGGGTCAACGCCGTCGCGCCCGGGTACATCGACACGGGCGTGTTCCGCCAGGGCGTCGCCCAGGGCACGCTCTCGGAGGAGACGATCCTCGCGCGCATCCCCGCGCGCCGGCTCGCCCAGCCGGAGGAGATCGGCAACGCGGTGAGCTGGCTCGTCTCCGACCAGGCCGCGTACATGGTCGGGCAGACCGTCTACGTCGACGGCGGTTTCCTCGTCGACTACGGCGTGCCGCTCGCCAAGAAGCCGGAGTGAGCGTGGGGACCGCCGCGCGCGTCGTCGCCGTCCGCACCGCGACGACAGTCGTCCCGCTGCCGCAGCCGCTGCGCCTCGGCGCGATGACGGTCGAGCGCCGCGAGTACGTCGGCGTGCGCGTCGTCGCCGAGACGGACGACGGCCGCACCGTCGCCGGGGAGTCGTACGCGCTCACGCGCGAGGCGCCCATGGCCGAGCTCGTGGACCGGCTCGTCACCCCGCACGTGGTGGGTCGCGAGGTCGTGGCGTCCGACGGCGTCGCCGCGCGCCAGAGCGTCGGCGCCGCGTGGGACGCGGCTCTGCGCGGGTCCGCGATCGTCGGCCGCGTGGGCCTCGTGCGTCGCGCGGTCGGCCTGGTCGACGTCGCGCTGTGGGACCTCGCGGGCCGCCTCGCCGGTCGTCCGGTGTGGTCCCTGCTCGACGACGGCCCGGACCTCGCGGGGTCCGCGGAGCTGGGTGGCGGCGGCGACGGGGACGTTCCGGCACCTGCCGTCGCCGGGAGTCCCCGCGACGTCTCGTCCGGGGCGGCCGTCGCAGTGCCACGCCCCGCGATCCTTGTCGCCGCCTACCCGACGCCGGGCCGCACCGCGCGCGACGTCGCGGACGAGGTGCTCGCCCACGCGCGTGCCGGGTGGCCGCTGCTGAAGATCTCGCGCTCGCCCGACCGCGCCCTCATGCGCGACCTGCTCGCGATCCTGCGCGCCGAGCTGCCCGACGCCACCGGTCGCCCGACCGTCGCGGGGCGTAGCGGCGTCGTCGTCGACGTGGGCTTCGGCTGGCGCGACGCCGACGAGGCGCTCGCGGACCTCGACGCGTGGGGAGTCACGGGTGCGGCGGGGGAGGGCGCGCCCGCGCTCGCGTGGCTCGAGGACCCCCTGCTGCCCGAGGACGCTGTCGGCGCGGCGCGCGTCCGCGACGCGTCCGGGCTGCCGCTCTCCGTGGGCGACGAGGTCACCGACCCCGAGGCCTTCGCCCGGCTCGACGCGCTGGGCGCGCTCGACGTGCCGCGCGTCGACGTCGTCGCGATCGGTGGCATCACGGCCGCCGACCCGCTCGTGCGCGCGTGGGCGGCGCGGGGGAAGGTCGTGTCCAGCCACGTGTACCCCGAGGTGAGCGTGCACCTGGGCGGAGCGGCGGGCATCGGCGTCGAGACGTTCGACCGCTCGCCCGCGGGCAACCCCTACGACCCCGCGCCGCTGCTCGTGCGCGGCGGTCCCGTGCTCGACGGCGGCCACGCCACCCCGCCCGACGCGCCCGGCCTGGGCTTCACGCTCGACCCCGACCGCTTCGACCTGGAGGCAGCCCCGTGACCGGACCCACGGACGGACCCGCGAGCGAGCGGCGCAGCGTCGTCGTCACCGGCAGCGGCAAGGGCATCGGCCGCGCCGTGGCCGGGCGCCTCACCGCCGACGGGTGGACCGTCGTCGGGCTGGAGCGCACCCCGGGCTCGGGGACGGTCGAGGAGGGGGTGTGCGCCGCCGTCGTGCTGGGGGACTCGCGCGACCGCGAGGCCCACCGCGAGGCCGCGCGGACCGCGCGCGACCTCGCGCCGCTCGCCGGATGGGTGAACAACGCGGGCATCACCGTCCGCACGCCGCTGCACGCGCTCGCCGACCCGGAGCGGGCGGCGCAGGTCGAGCAGGACGCGCGCGACGTCGTCGAGATCAACGGTCTCGGCTACCTGTGGGGCTGCGCCGCCGCCGTCGAGGCGTTCACCGACCAGGTGAGCGGCGGGTCGATCGTCAACATCGGCTCGATCCACGGCCGCGCGGCGTTCGCCGACCACGCCGCCTACGAGCTCACCAAGGGTGGTATCGACGCGCTCGCGCGCTCCGTCGCCGTGACGTACGGGCGGTACGGCATCCGCGCCAACACCGTCGCGCCGGGCGGGGTGCGCACCCCGCACCTCGACGCGCAGATCGCCCGCGCGGCCGACCCGGCCGCCGAGGAGCGCGCCCTCGCCGAGGGCCCGCCGCTCGGCCGCATCGCCGAGTCCGCCGAGATCGCCGCGCTCGTCGCGTTCCTGCTGTCCGACGAGGCCGGCTACGTGTCCGGCCAGTCGATCGCGGCCGACGGCGCCTGGACCGCGTCGTTCGGCAACCCGCCCCACGACCCCGACCTCGACGCGCGCTACGGCCTCGCCTGACCCGGGCACACGAACCCGACGAGCCCGCAGCGTTGGGCGCGAGAAGTGAGTCGTGGCCCCTGGCAGGCCGGCGACAGGGGCCATTTCTCGCTTCTCGTCCCGTCGTCGCGGCGACGACCGAGCGGACTGCCCACGGCCCGCCGAACGCTTTTCTTATGCCCGCCGAACGTTCATATAATGGTGATCGGTCAACTGGACATCTGGACACCTGTCCAGGGCGCTGTTCCGGCGTGCGGATACCGCTGGGCGAAGGTGCCACGACCGCAGCCAGGGCCACCAGGGCCCGGCGTGACGACATCGCGGGGCGAGGGCGCCACAACCGGTGCCCGGTCCACCTGTGCCCGTGCCCGGCGAGGCGTCCAGCGCTGAACGCTCCCGCATGACGCACGCGACCGTCCCGCCCGACAGGGCGCTCATGTGGGAGAGGAGCACACTGTGTCCAACATCGAGACCGCCGTCGAGACCGAGCGCCGCGATCGCAAGACCTACCTGCGCTTCGGGCTCGCCGCAGTCGCAGTCCTGGGTATCGGAGCCGCGGTGACGAGCGCCTCGTGGACCGACCAGGCGTGGTTCACCGGCAGCGCCGGGGCCGCCCAGGTCGAGCTGCAGGCGAGCACCGACGGCACGTCGTGGGTCGACGCCGACACCGTCGGCGACGGGGTGGCCGTCGCGATCGACGAGGCGGCGTTCGCTCGCATGAACCAGGGGGAGACGCGGCAGGTGACGCTGCATCTCAAGAACTCCGGGTCGGTCGACCTCAGCCTCGGCGGGCAGGCAGAGGTCAGCGCCACCGGATCCCTGTTCGAGGGGTCCGATCCGGCCAGCGCGACGGTGAGCGTGCCGGACGACGTGCTGTTGTCCCCGGCGGAGACCGCGACCGCGACCCTGACGATCACGACCCCGGAGGACTGGGACCCGTCGTACCAGGGTGCGGCTGGTGCCCTGACGGTGTCGTTCACCGGCGTCAGCCAGGCGTAGGCGTCGGTCGCCTGCGCTGGGCGCGACGGCTGGGGAGGCTCGGGATCTGCCCAGCCGTCGCGCTCGGTCCCCCGTGGTTTGGAGGTGATGGTCCTTTTGCGCGCGCTGAAAGCCCTCGCTGACGTCCTGGTGTGGACGCTGGCCGTGATCGGCGTGCTCTGCGGCGCCCTGTGGGCGGCCGGCCAGGCAGGCCTGGTCCAGCCTCTCGTCGTGGTGTCAGGCTCGATGGAACCGGCGATCATGACCGGCGACCTGCTCCTGGACACCCCCGTGCCGGTGGAGCAGGTCGAGGTCGGCGACGTCGTGTCCCTGCCGAACCCGGCCACCGGGGTGCTGGTCACCCATCGCGTGGTCGACATCGCCCCGCAGGACGACGGCACCTGGCACGTCCGGATGCAGGGCGACGCGAACGACACCGAGGACGGCGGCGCCTACGTCGTCACCGACGACACCGTCCTCAGCCCGCGGTGGCGGGTTCCCGGCGGCGGGGACTTCATCACCCGCCTGACCCGCCCGAGCACGGCCGTGCCGCTGCTCGTCGCCCTGGCCGCGCTCCTCGCGCTCAGCCGGATGCCCGCCTCGCGCACCGGACACGAACGCGCACGCGACCGGCGCCCCAGCCCTCAGCCCTCGGGGAGCGAGCCGTGACCCGGACCCTCCGACGGCTCGCGAGCGCCGCCGCCACCCTCCTGGTGTGCCTGCTCCTCGTGCAGGTGACCGCTCCCGCCACGACGGCCTCCTGGACGGACGGCGCCACGTTCTCCGCGACGGCCACCGCACGCGACTGGTCGACCGGGAACAGCTGCGAGATCGTCAGCGACGCTTCGCGCGAGGTGGTCGGGAGCTGCGAGGTGTCGGCGGTCAGCGTCGTCCACGAGTGGGGCGACCCCGGCCCGGACGGGGACGTCCTCAACGGGGGGATGGTGTTCACCGTCGACGTCGACGGCTACCAGGGCGCGGAGGGGACCTCCGCGCGCATCACGGTCGACCTCTCGCGCGTCACCGGCACGACGCGGTCGTGGCCGTGGGCCGAGGGCACCGTGCGCATGTACAACGGCGTCGTCGACTCGTGGGATGCGCCGCTGGTCACCTTCACCACCCACGAGTGGCACTCCTCACCGTTCCAGGGGCAGTTCACCGTCGGCGCCTAGGCCGGGGCGTCAGCCCTTGACCATGCTCGCGCGGGTGATGAGGCCGTCGCGGACCTCGAACGTCGCGATGGTCTCGCCGGTGCCGTTCGACGTCGTGACGAGCTCGCGCGCGACGAGCCAGCGGTCGCCGAACGTCACGGACGCGTCGATGACGCAGTGCAGCGCGGTGTCCTCGAACCGGCTCGCGTAGAACGCGCGCAGGGCGTCGCGGCCGACGATCGGCTCGGGAGTCACGCCGCTCACGACGGCGTCGGGCGCGTAGGTCGCGCAGAAGCCGTCGAGGTCGCGGACGTTGAAGGCGTCGACCTGGGCGGTGACGACGGCGGACGGGGACGTGCTCATGGGTGCCTCCTCGGGCAGGGGTGGGCGCGGTGTGCGGCGGGCGGGCGGGGCGTCAGTCGATCCGGACGCCGCCGTTGACGTCGTACGTCGCGCCGGTGACGAACCCGGCGCGCGGGGAGGCGAGGGACGCGACGACCCAGGCGACGTCGTCGGGCGTGCCGAAGTCCCCGAGGGGGATGGACGCGGTGAGGCCGGCACGCGCGTCGGGGGCGAGCTGGTCGGTGATGGCGCTCGTCACGGGGCCGGGGGTCACGGCGTTCACGCGGATGCCCTCGCTCGCGAGGATGCGCGCGAAGGAGCGCGTGATCGCGAGGATCGCGGCCTTGCTCGCGGCGTAGTGCACGCCGGTCTTGAGCGCGCCCTGCTCGCCCGCGATGGACGAGAGGTTGACGATCGCGCGGTCGCGCGCGGTCCGCTCGTCGGGCGTGACCGTGGCCCCGGCGGGCGACGGACGGCCTGCGCGCAGCAGGGGGAGAGCGGCGCGCGACAGCACGAACGTGCCGCGCGCGTTGGTCTCCATGACGAGGTCCCACTCGTCGAGCTCGATGTCGTCGAGCGCGCGGTAGGGGCACACGCCGCCGTTGTTGACGAGCACGTCGAGGCGTCCCCAGGCGTCCGTGACCTCGGCGACGAGCGCCTCGACGGACGCGGTGTCGCGCAGGTCGAGGCGCGAGACGCGGGTCGCGGCGCCCTCCTCCTCGCAGCGGGCCGCGGTGGCGCGCGCACCGGCCTCGCCGCCGGTGTACGTGAGCCAGACGTCGTGCCCGTCGCGCGCGAGCTGGAGGGCGGTGGCGGCACCGATGCCGGAGCTGGCGCCGGTGACGAGGGCGAGGCGGCGGCGGGCGCCGTCCGGGGCAAGGGTCATGAGCCCACGCTATAGCATCCGACCGGTCCGAGGGTTGGTCGAGGGTGCTATTTGCTATAGCATTCCTCGCATGACAGCCGACACCGTCGTCATCACCGACTGCGACCTGCCCGGGACCGCGTGCGAGGACACCCTGACCGCCGCCGGGCTGCGGGCCGTGCGCGCCGCCGCGCGCACCGAGGACGAGGTGATCGCCGCCGTCGAGGAGGCTGCCGCGAGCGGGTCCGCGCCCTCTGCGCTCGTCGTGCAGTGGGCCCCCATCACGGCCCGCGTGCTCGACGCCGTCGCCGGGCCGGGCGGGGTGCGCATGGTCTCGCGCATGGGCATCGGCTACGACATGGTCGACGTCGCGGCCGCCACCGAGCGCGGCGTCGCCGTCGCGAACACCCCGACCTACTGCATCGAGGAGGTCGCGAGCCACACGGTCGCGATGATCCTCACGCTCGACCGCGGCCTCGTCGCCTACGACCGCGCGCTGCGCGCCGGCACGTGGGCCCCGACGGCGCAGCACGCCGCGCGCCTGTCCAGCACCGTCGTCGCCGTCATCGGGTACGGGCGGATCGGCTCCGAGGTCGCGCGCTCCGCCCGCGCGCTCGGCTACCGCGTGCTCGTGCACGACCCGTTCGTCGACCCGCAGGCCGTGGCTTCCGACGGGCACGAGGCCGTGGGGATCGACGAGGCCGTCGCGCGCGCCGACGTCATCACGCTGCACGCACCGCTCACCGAGTCGACGCGCCACCTGCTCGACGCCCGCACGCTCGCCGCCGCGAAGCCGGGCGTGCGGGTCGTCAACACGTGCCGCGGGCCGCTCATCGACGAGGACGCGCTCGCCGACGCGCTCGCGTCCGGCCACGTGGGCTCGGCCGCGCTCGACGTCTACGCGACCGAGCCGCTGCCCGCCGACTCGCGCCTGCGCACCCTGGACAACGTGCTGCTCACCCCGCACGCCGCGTGGTTCTCGCCCGAGGCCATGCAGGACCTCCCCGTGCACACCGCGCGCAACGCCGTCGACTTCCTCGCGGGCCGCCCCGTGCCGTCGATCGTCAACCCGGACCACGCGCGCGCCCTCGCCTGAGGACCCGCGCCACCCGCCCCGACCTAGGAGACCCACCCGTGCAGCTCGTCCGACTCGGCCCCCTCGGCCAGGAGCGTCCCGCCGTCCGCGAGGACGGGGTCGTGTACTCCCTCGACCCGCTCACCCGCGACATCGACGGCGCGTTCCTCGCGGCCGACGGCGTCGGCCGGGTCCGCGCGGCGCTCGCCGCGGGCGCGCTGCCCGTGCTCGACGGCGCGGACGAGCTGCGCGTCGGCGCGCCCGTCGCCCGGCCGACGGCCGTCGTCTGCATCGGGATGAACTACGCGGAGCACGCCGCCGAGTCCGGCTCGACGCCGCCCGACGTCCCGATCGTCTTCTGGAAGCACTCGAACACGGTCGTCGGCCCGCACGACGACGTGCTCGTGCCGCCCGGGGCGACGACGGTCGACTGGGAGGTCGAGCTCGGCGTCGTGATCGGCCGCCGGGCGCGCTACCTGTCGTCCCCGGAGGAGGCGCTCGAGCACGTCGCGGGCTACGTCCTGTCCCACGACGTCTCCGAGCGCGACTACCAGATGAAGGTCTCCGGCGGTCAGTGGTCGAAGGGCAAGAGCTGCGAGACGTTCAACCCGCTCGGCCCGTGGCTCGTCCCCGCCGACGAGGTGGACGTCCAGAACCTCTGGCTCCGGTCCTGGGTGAACGGCGAGCCCCGCCAGGACTCGACGACGGCCGACATGATCTTCGACGTCGCGTACCTCGTGCACCACCTGTCGCAGTACATGGTCCTCGAGCCGGGCGACCTCATCAACACCGGCACCCCGCAGGGCGTCGCCCTGTCCGGGCGCTTCCCCTACCTGCGCGCGGGCGACGTCGTCACGCTCGAGATCGACGGCCTGGGCCGCGCGGAGCAGCGCGTGCGCGACGCCGTCCGCTGAGCCTCGCGCGGCTCCTCAGCCCGCGAACGGCAGGGCCGGCAGCCCCCGGACCCCCGGGTCCGCCACGAACAGCGACCCCGACGCGGCCTCGTCCGCGTCGGGGTCGTCCAGCCCCTGGCGCGACGTCGTGACGAACAGCCGGTCGAGGTCGTCGCCGCCGAACGTGCACGCGCTCACCTGCGACACCGGGAGCGGGACGACGGCGTCGAGCGCGCCGTCGGGGGAGTAGCGCCGGACCGCGCCGCCGCCCCACAGCGCGACCCAGACGCCGCCCTCGGAGTCGACCGTGAGGCCGTCCGGGAGGCCGTCGTCGGCGTCGATCTCCACGAACGGGCGGCGCCGCACGAGCCCGCGCGGGTCCTCCGCGGCGGGGACGACGTCGAGCACGTCGATCCGCCGCGTCGCCGAGTCGACGTAGTAGGCCCGCGACCCGTCCGGCGAGAACCCGAGCCCGTTCGACACCTCGACGCCGTCGAGCACGACGCGCGAGGACCCGTCGGCCTCCACCCGGTACAGCGCGCTCGGCCGCTCGCCCTCGGCCTGGCCGCCCACGTAGAACGCGCCGTCGGGCGCCGCCGCCCCCTCGTTGAGGCGGACCGTCGGGTCGTCGACGAGCGTCGCGAGCGTGCGGACCGGGGCGCCGTCGCCGTCCGCCACCGCGACCGACCGCGCGAGCCCGACGACGAACCCGCCCCCGGTCCGCGGCCGCACCACGGCCGCGTGGTCGCCCACGTGGAGGCGGTCGACGCCGCCGTCGGGCCGCAGCGTCAGGAGGTCGCCCGCGAGCATGTCCACGTACCGCAGGCCGCCCCAGCCCGGCCACCACACCGGACCCTCCGCGTGGTAGGCGACGGGACCGGTGACGTTCTCGACGGAGATCTCAGGCATCCGACCATTCTCGCCGAGGGCCGTCGGCCCGCGCGGCGGGCGTAGGGTGGACGCATGATCACGCAGAGCTGGTGGTGGCTGCCTCCGCAGCCGTGACCAGTCCTGCCCACGTCCCGAGCTGCGCGCCGCAGCCGGGACGTCGTCATGTCCGGGCCGGTCCGGTCCTCGACCGGGCGTGGTGCGTGGCTCCCCACCGAAGGAGAGCACCATGACCACGACCCTCGACCCCGCGCCGTCGGCCCTCTCGTCCGCGACGCCGTCCGGGCTGTCGGCGTCGACCGCGTCCGTCGCGGCGGCCCGCGAGCGGTCCGCGCAGATCGAGGCCCGGCTCGCGACCGACCCGTCCGGCTTCCGCGTCCTCACCGGCGACCGCCCGACGGGCGCGCTGCACCTCGGGCACTACCTCGGCACCCTCGCGAACCGCGTCCGGCTGCAGGACGACGGCGTCGAGGTCGTGCTCGTCGTCGCCGACTACCAGGTCATCACCGACCGCGACGACGCCGGGGACCTGCGCGCCACCGTGCGGGAGGTCGTCCTCGACTACCTCGCGGCCGGGATCGACCCCGCCCGCACGACGGTCTTCGCCCACTCCGCGGTCCCGGCGCTCAACCAGCTCCTGCTGCCGTTCCTCAGCCTCGTCACGACCGCCGAGATCGAGCGGAACCCGACCGTCAAGGCCGAGGCCGTCGCGGCCGCCGCACGGCAGGGCCGTCCCATGAGCGGCCTGCTGTTCACCTACCCGGTGCACCAGGCGGCCGACATCCTGTTCTGCCACGGCAACCTCGTGCCCGGCGGGCAGGACCAGCTCCCGCACGTCGAGCTCACGCGCACCGTCGCGCGACGCTTCAACCAGCGCTACGCCGCCGCGCAGCCCTACTTCCCCGAGCCCGACGTCCTGCTCGCCCCCGCGCCCACCGTGCTCGGCACCGACGGGCGCAAGATGAGCAAGTCCGCGGGCAACGCGCTCGAGCTGCGCGACGACGAGGACGCCACCGCGCGCTTCGTCCGCCGCCACCGCACCGACTCCGAGCGGCACGTCACGTACGAGCCCGAGCGCCGGCCCGAGGTCGCGAACCTCCTCACGCTGGGTGCGTTCGCCGCCGGGACGACGCCCGAGGCCCTCGCCGACGAGGTCGGTGCCGCCGGGGCGGGCCGCCTCAAGCAGGTGGTGACCGACGCGCTCGTCGAGCATCTGCGTCCCCTGCGGGCGCGCCGTCGTGCCCTCGCCGCGGGGGACGGGCCCGACCCGCTCGACGTGCTGCGCGAGGGCAACGCCCGCGCGAACGCGACCGCGGAGCGCACCCTCGCCGAGGTCCGCGAGCTCATGGGAACCGCCTACTGATCCGCCCGGCGGAGCTCCGCGCGCCACAGCCCGCGCCCGCCCGGCGCGGACCGGTCCAGCCGCTCGACCGAGACGGCGACGAGCCCGTCCTGGCCGAACGCGTCGATCTCGGCTCGGGTGAGGGGCCAGGGCGGCCCGTCGTCGTCGGGCTCGTCGGCGACGGCCTGGATCACGAGGAGCGTGCCGCCCGGCGCGACGAGGGAGCGCACGCCGGCGGTGAGCTCGGCGCGGACGACCCGGTGCACGGCCTGGACCGTGAAGACCTCGACGACCAGGTCGAAGGCTCGGCGCCACGCAGCGGGCAGGTCGAGCAGGTCGCCGACGGCGTACGTCACCGCTGACCCGGGGCGACGGTCGCGCGCAGCGGCGACCGCGGACGGCGCGACGTCGAACGCGGTCGTGACGTAGCCGAGCCGGGACAGGTGCTCCGCGTCGGCGCCGAGCCCGCACCCGACGACGACCGCCGTGCGGTGCTCCCCGTCCGGCGCGGCGACGACCCGCTCCGCCAGCGCGGGGTGCGGGTCGTCGTGCTCCCACGGTGTCGTCACGGTGCCGCTCGCCGCGGACGCCCAGAGCTGCTCGAACCAGGCCGTCGGGTGGGCGGCGTCCGCCCTGCCCAGCAGGTCGGCCTCGGACTGCCAAGGGCGTCGTTCGACCATGCGACCGACACTAGCCGCGCCCGGCCCGGGCGCACGCGGTCACGCGCCCAGCCGGTCCCGCAGCCGCGCGAGCTGCGCCCAGAGCTCGTCGGGCACGCGGTTGCCGAAGGTGTCGAAGAACTCGGCGGTCAGCTCGGCCTCGGCGAGCCACTGCTCGGGCGAGACGTCGAACAGGGCGTCGAGGTCGGCGTCGTCCAGGTCGAGGCCGCCGAGCTCGAGCGCGCCGGGCGCGGGGAGCAGGCCGACGGGGCTCTTCACGGCGCCGCTGTCGGTCCGGACGCCGCGCGAGCGGTCGACCTGTGCCGCGATCCATGCGACGACGCGCGCGTTCTCGCCGAACCCGGGCCAGAGGAACCGGCCGTCGGCGTCCTTGCGGAACCAGTTGACCTGGAAGATCTTGGGGCGCTTCTCGGGGTCGAGGGAGGCGCCGACGCGGAGCCAGTGCGCCCAGTGGTCGGCCATGTTGTAGCCGCAGAAGGGCAGCATCGCGAACGGGTCGCGGCGCAGCGCGCCGACGGTGCCCTCGGCGGCGGCGGTCTGCTCGGAGGAGATGGTGGCGCCCATGAAGACGCCGTGCTCCCAGCCGTACGCCTGCGCGACGAGCGGGACGTTGGTCGCGCGGCGCCCGCCGAACACGATCGCGTCGATCGGGACGCCGTCGGGGTCCTCCCAGGAGTCGGCGATGGTCGGGCACTGCGCCGCGGAGACGGTGAACCGCGAGTTGGGGTGCGCGGCGGGGCGGCCGGCGTCGGGCGTCCAGTCCTGGCCGGTCCAGTCGATCAGGTGCGCGGGCGGCTCGGGGGTCAGGCCCTCCCACCAGACGTCGCCGTCGTCGGTGAGCGCGACGTTCGTGAAGATCGTGTCGCGGGCGAACGTCTCGACGGCGGCGGGGTTGGTCTCGACGCCGGTGCCGGGCGCGACGCCGAAGAAGCCGGCCTCGGGGTTGATCGCGCGCAGGCGGCCGTCGGGGCCGGGGCGCAGCCACGCGATGTCGTCGCCGATGGTCTCGACGGTCCAGCCGGGGATCGTCGGTCGCAGCATCGCGAGGTTGGTCTTGCCGCACGCGGACGGGAAGGCCGCGGCGAGGTGGTAGGCCCGGCCCTCGGGCGACGTCGCGCGGATGAGCAGCATGTGCTCGGCGAGCCAGCCCTCGTCGCGCGCCATCGCGGACGCGATGCGCAGCGCGAAGCACTTCTTGCCGAGGAGGGCGTTGCCGCCGTACCCGGAGCCGTACGACCAGATCTCGCGCGTCTCGGGGAAGTGGACGATGTACTTCGTGTCGTTGCACGGCCACGGCACGTCCTCGGAGACCGCCCCGGTGTCGTCGACGAGCGGCGCGCCCACCGAGTGCACGGCGGGCACGAACGCGGCACCGGCGTCGATGAGGTCCATGACGGCCGTCCCGACGCGCGTCATGATCCCCATGCTGACGACGACGTACGGCGAGTCGGTGACCTGGATGCCGACCTGGGAGATGGGGCCGCCCACCGGGCCCATCGAGAACGGCACGACGTACATCGTGCGGCCGCGCATCGAGCCCTCGAACACGCCGCGGAGCTCGGCGCGCATGGCCTCCGGCTCGCGCCAGTTGTTGGTCGGGCCGGCGTCGACCTCCTCGCGCGAGCAGATGAACGTGCGCGACTCGACGCGCGCCACGTCGCTCGGGTCGGAGCGCGCGAGGTAGCTCCCGGGGCGCAGCTCCGGGTCGAGGGGCAGGAGCGTCCCGGCGTCCACGAGGAGGTCGGTCAGGCGCTGCTTCTCCGCCGCGGAGCCGTCGCACCAGACGATCGCGTCCGGCTCGGTGAGGGTCGCGATCTCCCGCACCCAGGCGCGCGCGTCGCGCGGACGAGGGTCGGCCGAGCCGCCTCGCTGCCCCGGCGACCGGTCCGTCGACAGCCCGGCGAGGTCGGTCTCGACGTCGTCGAGCAGCGCGGCCTGGCGGGTACGGCGGGTCTGGCGGGGGCCTGCGGCGGTGGTCATGGGTTCTCCTCGCTCGGCGGGTGGGCGGTGCTGTATCTCCAGCCTCACGCCGAACCGGCGTGGATTTCGCCTCAGAGTGCTGTGAAGATCGGTCGATCTTGACGTACTGTCAAGACATGGCCAGCACGACGTCGTCCAGCCGCCCCGGGGACCGTCCCGAGGCTCAGCCCGCGGCCCAGGCGGACCTCATCACGCTCGGCCGGCGCGTGCGGCACTTCCGCACGGCGCGCGGCCTCACCCTCGATGCGCTCGGCGAGGCCGTGGGCACCGCGCCCAGCCTGCTGTCGATGATCGAGAACGGGCGCCGCGAGCCGCGGCTGTCGCTCCTCCAGCAGCTCGCCCAGGCGCTCGACGTGCCGGTCACGGACCTGCTCACGGACGAGCCGCCGTCGCGCCGCGCCGCGCTGGAGATCGCGCTCGACCGCGCCCAGCGCGGCCCCCTGTTCGCGGGCCTCGGGCTGCCCGCCGTGAAGGCGAGCCAGAAGCTGCCCCTGCCGGTGCTCGAGAACCTCGTGGGCCTGCACGCCGAGCTCCAGCGCCGCGCGACCGAGGCCGTCGCGACCCCCGAGGAGGCGCGCCGCGCCAACACCGAGCTGCGCCTCGAGCGCCAGGCGCGCGACAACTACTACCCGGAGATCGAGGCGCTCGCCGAGGAGATGACGCGCAAGGCCGGCTACACGGTCGGCGCGCTCACCCACCGCACCGTCGCGCGCATGGCCGAGCAGCTCGGCTTCACCATCTGGCACGTCGACGACCTGCCGCACTCGACGCGCACCGTCACCGACCTGGAGAACGGGCGCATCTACCTGCCGCCCGCGTCGATCCCCGGCGGCCACGGGCTGCGCTCGCTCGCGCTCCAGGCCATCGCGCACCGCGTGCTCGGGCACGAGCGGCCGCGCTCGTACGCGGAGTTCCTGCGCCAGCGCGTCGAGATCACGTACTTCGCCGCGTGCTGCCTCATCCCGCAGAGCGCGGCCGTCGACTTCCTGGAGCGCCGCAAGCGCGAGAAGGACCTCGCCGTGGAGGACCTGCGCGACGCGTTCGGCGTCACCCACGAGGCCGCCGCGCAACGCTTCACGAACCTCGCGACCGTGCACCTCGGCATCCCGCTGCACTTCCTGCGCGTCGGCGACGACGGCGCGCTGTTCCGGGGCTACGAGAACGACGGCCTGCCCCTGCCCGCCGACGTCACGGGCTCGATCGAGGGCCAGATGGTGTGCCGCAAGTGGGCCGCCCGCGAGGCGTTCACGCGCCGCGACCGCGCGCAGGAGTCGTACCAGTACACCGACACGCCCGCGGGCACGTTCTGGTGCTCCACGCAGACCGGCACGACGACGTCCGGCCAGTTCTCCATCGCCGTCGGGGTGCCGTTCGCCTCGGCGAAGTGGTTCCGCGGCCGGGACACGACGGTGCGGCGGCAGTCGTCGTGCCCGGACGAGTCGTGCTGCCGCCGCCCGGCCGCGGACGCGGCCGCGCGCTGGGAGGACGCGTCGTGGCCCAGCGCGCGCATGCACCAGCACGTGCTCTCCGCGCTCCCGAGCGGCGCGTTCCCCGGCGTCGACGCGACGGAGGTCTACGCGTTCCTCGCGAAGCACGCCCCGCGGGACGCCTGACGGGGCGCCGGGCGAGCGCGCCTCAGGCGACCGGCCGGCCCGAGAGCGCCGCGACCTGCCGGTGCACCTGCGTCGTCTCGATCTCCGACCGCAGCGCGACGCGGTCGAGCCCGACGGCCGCCGCCTGCGCGACCGGGCCGAGCACCATGCGCAGGTCCGCGACGGCGTCGAGCGCGGCCCGCCTCGTCGTCGCCCGCTCGGCGCTCGCGGTCACGAGCGACAGCGCGAGCCCGAGGTCCTCGGCGACGAGCTCGCGCGGGGAGAGCAGCGTCGACGCGATGCGCGCGAGCGTGCCGACCTGCCGGCCGAGCTCGCGCGCGGTCGCCCGGCCGCGCCCCAGGCGGGCGGCGCGCTCGCCGAGCTCGCGCGCCACGAGCGCCGACGACGCGTCGCGCAGGTCCTCGACGTAGGTCCGGGACTCGCCCGGCCCGGCGAGGGGCCGGTGCACCCGGTCGAGCGACCACGCCGGGTCGCGCCCCTCGGCCTGCAGGTGCCGGTCGAGGTCCACCGCGTCGAGCGCGGCGTCGGCCGCGCCGGCGAGCCACGCCTCGACCCGGGCGACGTCCGCCGGGTCGTCGACGTCGAGCCCCACGGTCGACAGCACGTCGAGCCACGTCCCGGTCGTCACGTCGAACAGCGGGACGAGGTCGTGGTCCTCCGGCCCGGCGGGGCGCACGAACCGGTCGTGCGCCGGGTCGTGCAGCAGGACCCACTCCTGCCCGTCGAGCGTCACCGGGCCCGCCTCCGTGAGCTCGAGCACGACGCGCAGCGCCCACTCGTCGTACGTCTCGCCCCACGTCTCGCCCGTCACCGGGTCGCGCAGGACCCGCGGCGTGCTCAGGCGCTCGGGCAGCCACAGGAGCGGGTGCCACATCGCCTCGGGGCGCACGGTGGCCCACCGCCGCCGGCCCGCGGGCACGGTCCACGGCAGGGGGAGCGGTGACGCGGACAGGGGCGAGAGCAGCACCTCGCCGTCGGCCAGGCCGGCGAACGCCTGCCAGCGGTGCAGGCGGGCCACCGTCTCGATCGCGGACGAGGGGAGCAGGAGGCCCGCTCCCGGTCCGGCGTCGAACGTCCGGCGTCTGTGCTCCACAGGGGTCCTCTCGTCGTGGTGGTCTCCACGCCTATGCGGCGGGGGCGCGCGCCAACCTGCGCGGGCCACCTCGCGCGCCGCCCGCCATGGTGTGACGGACGTCACAACGCTGCGGGGCTGCGAGCGGCCGATTTTCGCGCGGGCGCCGCACACACCCTCGTCATGCACACCTCGACCGTCACCACCGACGTCCCCGCCCCCCGCACCCACGACCGCGCGAGCGACGAGCTCGACCGCCTCACGACCGACCTCGCGCTGCGCGTGCGCGCCGGCGCGCTCCCCGAGCGGGAGGCCCGCATGGCGGTCTTCGAGGCCGTTTTCCGGACCGGGATCATCCCGTCCGAGACGCTGCGGTACTGCCACCGGCACGACGTCGCGCGGTTCCTGCACGACGACATGGTCGAGGCGGCCGTCGACTTCTACACCCGCAAGCTCCTCGACCTCCCGAGCGCCGACGGCGCGACCGGCGACTCGACGGGACGCAACGGCACCAAGTTCTTCGACCTCGAGGTGTTCGCCGACGGCGCGAGCGCGGCCGGCTCCATCCGCCAGGCGCTCGGCGACTACACGCTCATGCACCGCACGCTCCTGCGCACCGTGCGCAGCGCGCGCCGGGTGGGGCAGATCGTGTCGACCGACCTGCTGGAGGGCACGGTCGACGACGAGGGCCGGCTCGCGGGCCTCCTGCACGAGCTGCCGGTCGTCCCCGACCCCGCGACCGACGTCGTCGACGCGGGGCGCTCCGCGCAGCTCGAGCAGCTCTACGAGACGCACGTGAGCGCGGCCGCGCGGCAGCGCGGCGTGCTCCGCACGCAGATCGACGCGGGCGCGATCCGCGAGGCGTTCGACCTGCCCGAGCTCGACCGCCCGCTCGACCCGGACGTGCGCGCCCGGATGCTCGGGTGGGTCGAGGAGGACGAGAACCTCGCGCTGCGGTCCGTCGTCGGGCTGCTCGCCACCACCGACGAGCGCCGCGCGGTCCTGCTCGGCCGCCTCTGGGCCGCGTTCGACCGCGACCGGCTCTCGACCCTCGCCGACCACGAGTACGGCGCGCGGATCGCGGACCTGCTCGTCCGCGACGCGCTCGCCGACCGCGCGCGCCCCGGCCGGCCCGCCGTCTCCCGCACCCGCGTCGCCGTCAAGCAGGCCGTCGCGGGCTGCGGCGTGGACGCGGCCTGGGTCGCGGAGCTCACCGCCGTCTTCCTCGAGCACGAGCACGAGGCGCGCTCCGCGTGGGACCCCGACCGCGGGACCGGCGAGACGACGCGCGACGCGGCGCGCTACCTCGCCGCCCTGACGGCGGCCGCGGCGCTGCCCGGCGCCCCGCTGGGCGCGACGCCGCTCGCCGTGCGCCGCGCGCTGGCGGACCTGGTGGCCGCGGCCCGCACGGGTGGCCAGAAGCGCTCGCTCGTCGCATAGGACCTCACGACCACCGACGCGCCTCGCCCGCGAGGCACCGAGAGGAGACCCCATGGCCGCCGTCCCGGCACGCCCGCGCACGACCATCGCCGAACGCTGCGCCCCGCTGAACAAGGAGCTCGCCCGGCGCCGGTCCGGCTCGCCGCTCAACCCGCGCGACGTCCACGAGCTCATCGCCTCGCTGGTCGAGGAGCTCGTCCTGCAGGGCATGACGCGCCCGGAGGCCGCGGGACTCGTGAACCGCGCCGCGCAGAAGGCCACCGCCTGACACGACCCCGGACGACCCGCACCCCACGAGGCGGCAGCGCGTACCGAGAGTACGCCGTGACCGCCCGTGCCGAACGGGTCGGCCACCCGGGCACCCGCGGGGGTACCCGGGCCGCACGCCGGACACCGGCGACGAGACAGACACACGCCAGACATGGCGGGGAGGTACGGACGTGGACGAGATGGACGAGATCGTCCACGAGTTCCTGGTCGAGTCCTACGAGAACCTCGACCAGCTCGACCAGGACCTCGTGGCGCTCGAGAGCGACCCGTCGTCGCGCGCGCTGCTGAGCAGCATCTTCCGCACCGTGCACACCATCAAGGGCACGAGCGGCTTCCTCGGGTTCGGCAACCTCGAGCGCGTGTCCCACGTGGGCGAGTCGCTCCTGTCGGAGCTGCGCGACGGCGAGCGGGCGATGGACCAGCCGACGGCGGACGTGCTGCTCGCGCTCGTCGACACGCTGCGCGCCATCCTCGCGAAGGTCGAGTCCGGTGCCGGGGACGACCTCGACGTCGACCCGATGGTCGCGCGCATCGTCGCGGTCCAGGACGGCACGGCGGCGCCGGAGCCGGACGTCGCGCCCGCCGTCGCGGACGGTGCCTCGCCCGACGCCGCGGCCGGCACCGCGCCCGAGACCGACCCCGAGACCGCTCCCGAGCCGGAGCCCACGCCCGCGGCGGGCACCGCACCCGAGCCGGCTCCCGCACCCGAGCCGGCTCCCACGCCCCGGACCGCCCCGGTGCTCGCTGCCGAGCCGGCGCCCGCACCCGCCGTCGGACCGGCGCCCGCGCCCGAGCCGGCACCCGAGCCCGAGCCGCACACCCGCAACGCCGCGGACGGCTCGATCCGGGTGGACGTCGACCTCCTCGACACGCTCATGCGGCAGGTCGGCGAGCTCGTGCTGGTGCGCAACCAGATCGACCGGATCGCCGGCGCCGGCGAGGACCAGGAGACCAAGCGGTCCGCGCAGCGCCTCAGCCTCATCGCGTCCGAGCTGCAGGAGGGCGTCATGAAGACGCGCATGCAGCCGATCGAGCACGTGTGGTCCAAGATGCCGCGCGTCGTGCGCGACCTCGCGAAGATGCTGGGTCGCGACGTCCGGATCGAGATGACGGGCGGCGACACCGAGCTCGACCGCTCCCTGCTCGAGGCGGTCAAGGACCCGCTGACGCACCTGGTGCGCAACGCCGTCGACCACGGGATCGAGGCGCCCGAGGACCGGCGCCGCGCCGGCAAGCGGCCCCAGGGGCTCGTGACGCTGCGCGCGTACCACTCGAACGGCCAGGTCGTCGTGGAGATCACGGACGACGGCGCGGGCATCGACCCCGAGAAGGTCGGCCGCACCGCCGTGGCCAAGGGGCTGCGGACGGCGGGCGACGTCGCCGCGATGGCCCCGTCCGAGCTGCTCGACCTGCTGTTCCTGCCCGGCTTCTCGACGGCGGCGAAGGTCACGAACGTGTCCGGGCGCGGCGTCGGGATGGACGTCGTCCGCACGAACATCGAGGCCATCGGCGGCTCGGTCGACGTCGAGTCGACGGTCGGGACCGGGACGACGTGGCGCATGCGGATCCCGCTGACGCTCGCGATCATGCCCGCCCTCACGGTGATGTGCTGCGGCGCGGTCTACGCGATCCCGCAGGTCAGCCTCCTCGAGCTCGTCGCCCTCGGCGACCAGCACGGCGAGATCGAGCACGTCGGCACCGCCCCCGTCTTCCGGCTGCGGGGCACGCTGCTCCCGCTGCTGTCGCTCTCCGAGGTGCTCGGGCTCGACCCGGACTCCGAGGGTCGCGTCATCGCGGTCGTCGAGGCGGACGACCAGCGCTTCGGCGTGATCGTCGACCGCGTCCTCAACATGGAGGAGATCGTCGTCAAGGCGCTCGCGAACCGGCTCAAGCAGATCGGCATGTACTCCGGGGCGACGGTGCTCGGCGACGGCGGGGTGGCGCTCATCCTCGACCTCCAGGCGATCGCCCGCAAGGTGCTCACGTCCGACGCCGCGGACCTGGCCCGCGCGTACGCGCAGGACACGACGGAGAGCGCCGCGACCGTCGAGCAGATGCTCGTCGTCGGGGCGGGGGACCGCCGTGTGGCGATCCCGCTCTCCGCGGTGACGCGGCTCGAACGCATCCGCTCCGACACGATCGAGCAGGTCGGCTCGCGCGAGGTGCTCCAGTACCGCGGCGCGCTGCTGCCGCTCGTGCGGCTCGACCAGCTCCTGGGCGCCGCCGGCGGCCCGCCCGCGGACGAGCTCGACATCGTCGTGTACACCCGCGCGGGGCGCAGCATCGCGATGGCGGTCACGGAGATCTTCGACATCGTCGAGGACGACGCGCGCCGGCGCAGCGACATCGACGGCCACGGGCTCACGGGGTCGACCGTGCTCAAGGACCGCGTGACGGAGCTGCTCGACGTCCGCAGCGCCGTCCAGGCGGCGGACCCCGGCTTCTACGACGACCTCGACCCCTTCGACGACGCGACGGCCGAGAACGACCTGTCGCTGGCAGGTGCCCGATGACCACGCAGCAGCTCGTGACGTTCACGCTGGCCGACCGGCTCTGCGGGATCCCCGTCGACCGCGTCCAGGAGGTCCTGCCGGGCCGCGCCCGGACACGCGTTCCGCTCGCGCCCGACGACGTCGGGGGCCTCGTCAACCTCCGCGGGCAGGTCGTGCTCTCCGTCGACCTGCGGCGTCGCCTCGGCATGACGGCCCACGACGCGGACCAGATGATGGTCGTCGTCTTCGTCGGCGACGAGACCGTGAGCCTGCTCGTCGACACGATCGGCGACGTGCTCGAGGTCGACGCCGACCAGTTCGAGACGCCGCCCCAGACGCTCCCCGAGGAGCTGCGTGCCGTGATCCGCGGCGCGTACAAGCTCCCCGACCGGCTGCTGCTCGCGCTCGACGTCGACGCCGCGGCGTCCTGAGCCCGCCGGGCTCGCCCTTCCCTCTTCTCGACCCTCGTCCCCCCAGGAGCCACCGATGTCCACGCTCGAGACCCCCCGGCCCACGCGCCGGCGTCGCTTCGCCGACTTCTCCGTCCGCACGAAGATCCTCACCGCGCTCGGCGTGCTCGCCGTCGTGCTCGTCCTCGTCGTGGCCTTCGCGCTGCAGAGCCTGCGGTCGACGTCCGACGACACGGCGTCGGTCGCGGGCGTGGCGAGCTCGCTCCTGCGCAGCAACGCGGAGGTGGACCACGACACGCAGGAGGCGTGGCGGCTCACCTACCAGTACGACATCGTCGAGGGCGAGGCTCGCGAGCAGACCGTGGAGCAGATGGCGGCGACGGACGCCCGCGTCGAGGAGCAGATCGGCCTGATCGACGCGGTGCTCGCCGCCGACGGGGTGGAGGAGCCGAACTGGACCGCGTTCAAGGCGAGCTGGGCCGAGTGGCTCGCCTTCCGCGACGCGACGCTCATGCCGGCGGTCGAGGCGAAGGCCGTGACGCCCGAGATCCAGGCGGCCAACGACGAGATCATCGCGACGTACCGCGCCTCGCTGTCGGCGTCCGGTGACGCGGTCTACGCCTACCTCGACACGGTCGCGGACGACGCGGCGGCGAAGGCCGCGCGCGCCTTCCTCCTCATGATCGTCGTCGCGGTCGTCGGGCTCCTCCTCGCGGTCCTCGTGGGCGTGCGGGTCGCCAACCGCATCCGTCGGTCCGCGGGCACGGTCCAGCACGCGCTCGGCGCGCTCGCCTCCGGTGACCTGACGGTGCGGGCCGAGGTGGTGGGTCGTGACGAGCTGGGGCAGATGGCTGCGGCGTTGACGAGTGCGCAGGAGAACTTGCGGGGGATCATCGCGGAGGTGGCGGGGACGTCGGAGGCGGTGGCTGCGGCGACGGAGCAGCTGTCTGCGGCGGGTGCGCAGTTCTCGGCGTCGTCGGACGAGACGGCGGCGCAGTCGGGTGTGGTGGCGTCGGCGGCGGAGCAGGTGTCGCAGAACGTGCAGACGGTGGCTGCGGGTGCGGAGGAGATGGGGGCTTCGATCCGGGAGATCGCGCAGAACTCGAACGAGGCGGCGAAGGTGGCGAACAAGGCCACGGAGCGGGCTGCGGCGACGAACGAGACGGTGCAGAAGCTGGGGACGTCGTCGCAGGAGATCGGTGACGTGATCAAGGTGATCACGTCGATCGCGGAGCAGACGAACTTGTTGGCGTTGAACGCGACGATCGAGGCGGCTCGTGCGGGTGAGGCGGGCAAGGGGTTCGCGGTGGTGGCCAGCGAGGTGAAGGAGCTGGCGCAGGAGACGGCGAAGGCGACGGAGGACATCGCGCGTCGGGTGGAGGCGATCCAGGGGGACACGGTGGGGGCGGTGGAGGCGATCGGGGAGATCGCGGACATCATCGGGCGGATCAACGACTACCAGCTGACGATCGCGTCGGCGGTGGAGGAGCAGACGGCGACGACGAACGAGATGTCGCGGGGGGTGCAGGAGGCGGCGACGGGGTCGAGCGAGATCGCGGGCAACATCACCGGCATCGCCGCCGGCGCCTCGTCGACGGCCCAGGCCGTCGAGCAGATGAACGGGTCGATCGCCGAGCTCGCGCGCATGGCCGCCGAGCTGCGCGGCCGCGCCTCCCGGTTCACCTACTGACCTGCTGACCCCCTGACACCCACGCACCCACGCACCCACGCAGAGAGACGACCACGATGACCACGAACCAGCAGCAGGACGCGCCCCGACGCCTGTGGGGGGACCGCCCCGTCCTCGTCAAGATCCTCACGTCGGTCCTCGTGATGGTGGTGGTGACCGCCGTCATCACGGCCGTCGCGCTCGTCTCGATGCGCCAGCTGCGCTCGGACGCCGACGAGATGTACCGCAGCAACGTCACGCCGCTGCAGCAGCTCACGGAGATCCAGCGCGCCTTCCAGGGCGACCGCGCCCGCGTCATCCAGTACGGGATCGCGGACGCGGAGACCCGGGCGAGCCTCCTCGACGAGCTGGTGGAGCGCAAGGTCGACCTGGACGCCCAGATCGAGGCGTACCGCCCGAACGCGGTGAGCCAGAGCGACGTCGACGCGCTCGTCGCCGCCCTGGACGCGTACTACGCGGCGGCCGAGGGCGAGCTCTTCCCGCTCGCGGACGCGGGCGACACCGCGGGCTTCGCCGCGTACTTCGACGGCACCGTCCGCCCCCTCACCACGGGCGTCATGGACGCGATGCAGGTCGAGACGGCGTCGCAGGGCGAGGAGGCGGCGGTGCTCGCCGAGGAGACGGACACGCTCGCGGCGCGGGCGCTGCTCGCCACGATCCTCGTCGCGGTGCTCGGCGCCCTCGCGGCGACCGCGCTGTCCTACGTCGTGGCGCGCGGGATCGCCCTGCGGATCCGGGCCGTGTCGAGGAGCCTGACCGCGCTGGGCGACGGCGACCTCACCGTGCGGGCCGAGGTGGTGGGTCGTGACGAGCTGGGGCAGATGGCTGCGGCGTTGACGAGTGCGCAGGAGAACTTGCGGGGGATCATCGCGGAGGTGGCGGGGACGTCGGAGGCGGTGGCTGCGGCGACGGAGCAGCTGTCTGCGGCGGGTGCGCAGTTCTCGGCGTCGTCGGACGAGACGGCGGCGCAGTCGGGTGTGGTGGCGTCGGCGGCGGAGCAGGTGTCGCAGAACGTGCAGACGGTGGCTGCGGGTGCGGAGGAGATGGGGGCTTCGATCCGGGAGATCGCGCAGAACTCGAACGAGGCGGCGAAGGTGGCGAACAAGGCCACGGAGCGGGCTGCGGCGACGAACGAGACGGTGCAGAAGCTGGGGACGTCGTCGCAGGAGATCGGTGACGTGATCAAGGTGATCACGTCGATCGCGGAGCAGACGAACTTGTTGGCGTTGAACGCGACGATCGAGGCGGCTCGTGCGGGTGAGGCGGGCAAGGGGTTCGCGGTGGTGGCCAGCGAGGTGAAGGAGCTGGCGCAGGAGACGGCGAAGGCGACGGAGGACATCGCGCGTCGGGTGGAGGCGATCCAGGGGGACACGGTGGGGGCGGTGGAGGCGATCGGGGAGATCGCGGACATCATCGGGCGGATCAACGACTACCAGCTGACGATCGCGTCGGCGGTGGAGGAGCAGACGGCGACGACGAACGAGATGTCGCGGGGGGTGCAGGAGGCGGCGACGGGGTCGAGCGAGATCGCGGGCAACATCACCGGCATCGCCGCCGGCGCGCGGGAGAGCGCGCGGTCGATGGAGCAGCTCAACGTCGCCGTCGGCGAGCTCGCCCACGTCTCGGAGCAGCTCGACGCCCAGGTCTCCCGGTTCCGGCTCTGAGACGCCGACCATGACGCCCACACCCCGCGCGGCCGGCGCGCGCCGCGCCCGAGGAGGCCGACCGTGATCCGCGTGCTCGTCGTCGACGACTCCGTCGTGATCCGTCGCCTCGTCGCGCAGACGCTCGACCGGGACCCCGAGATCACCGTCGTCGGCACGGCGGCCGACGGCCGCCTCGCCCTCGCGAAGGTCGAGCAGCTCGATCCCGACGTCGTCACGCTCGACATCGAGATGCCCGTCATGGACGGCATCGAGACGGTCCGGGCGCTCCGCGCGGCCGGCCGGCGCATGCCCGTCGTGATGTTCTCGACGCTCACCGAGCGCGGGGCGTCCGCGACGCTCGACGCCCTGACGGCCGGAGCCACGGACTACGTCACCAAGCCGAGCGGGAGCGGGTCGGTCCAGACGGCGCTCGAGCGCGTCGGCCTGGAGCTCACGCCGAAGATCAAGGCGCTCGTCCCGCGCGCGCCCGCCGCCCCGACGGCGCGGTCCGGCGGGGCGACGGCCGTGGTCCGGCGTCCCGCCCCGGCCCGACCCGTGCGCGCGGTCGTCGTCGGCTCCTCCACGGGCGGGCCGGAGGCGCTGCGGACCGTGCTGTCGTCCCTGACCACGCCGCTGCCCGTCCCGATGCTCGTGGTCCAGCACATGCCGCCGGTGTTCACGCGGCAGCTGGCCGAGCGCCTGGACCGCGCGGGACCCACGACCGTGGTCGAGGCCGCCGGCGGCGAGGTGCTCCGTCCCGGTCACGCCTACCTGGCGCCGGGCGGCCGGCACCTCGAGCTCGGCCGCCAGGGCACGGGCCTGACGACCCTCGTCACGGACGGGCCCCCCGTCAACTTCACACGCCCCGCCGTCGACGTCCTGTTCCGCTCCGCGGTCCGCACGCTCGGTGGCGACCTGCTCGCCGTCGTCCTCACGGGGATGGGCTCCGACGGCCGCGACGGTGCGGGCGAGATCGCCCGCGCCGGCGGCCACGTGCTCGCCCAGGACGAGCAGAGCTCGGTCGTCTGGGGCATGCCGGGTGCCGTCACGACCGCGGGGCACGCCCACGCGGTCCTTCCCCTCGACCAGGTCGCCCGCGCCATCGTCGGTGCGGCCGAAGGAGCGCACGCATGACCGTCTCGACCCAGTCGTTCGCCTACGTGAGCGACCTGGTCCGCAAGCACAGCGCGATCCAGCTCGCGCCGGGCAAGGAGTACCTCGTCGAGGCCCGGCTCGGGCCGCTCGCGCGCGAGAAGGGCCTGCAGGGTCCCGACGCCGTCGACAGCTACGTCCGCCGCTACCTGCGGGGCGGCTCCCCGACGGAGACCGTGCGCGTCGTCGAGGCCATGACGACCAACGAGACGTCCTGGTTCCGCGACACCTCGCCGTTCACCGCCCTGCGCCGGGCGATCCTGCCGGAGCTCGCGGGCGCGGACCTCAGCATCTGGTCCGCGGCGTGCTCGACCGGCCAGGAGCCGTACAGCATCGCGATGGTCCTGCGCGAGGAGCGGGTGCGGAGCTACCGGATCCTCGCGACGGACATCAACGCGCAGGTCGTCGAGCGGGCCCGGACGGGCCGGTACAGCCAGCTCGAGATCAACCGCGGCCTGCCCGCGCCCATGCTCGTGCGCAACTTCCGGCGCGTGGGCGCCGAGTGGGAGGTCGACCCGGCGCTGCGGGAGAACCTCACGTTCCAGCAGCACAACCTCCTCACGGCGCCGCCCGGGCCGCGGATGTTCGACATCGTCTTCCTGCGCAACGTGCTCATCTACTTCGACATGCCGACCAAGCAGTCGATCCTCGCCCGGCTCCGCAGCCGGGTGCGACCGGGCGGCTTCCTCCTGCTGGGGGCCGCCGAGACCACCGTCGGCGTCGATCCCGCGTGGGAACGGGTCGACGTCACGCAGGGCTCCATCTACCGACTCCGAGGAGGCAGCGCATGAGAGCGCTGATCATCGACGACGCCCGCGTGATGCGCCGCATCGTCGCCACGACGCTGAGGGATCTCGGCTTCGAGACCGCCGAGGCGGGTGACGGACGCCAGGCGCTCGACCTGCTCGAGGCGGGCGAGCGCTTCGACCTCGCGTGCGTCGACTGGAACATGCCGGTGATGGACGGGCTGCAGTTCGTGCAGGCCGTCCGCGCGCGCCGCGAGTGGCGCGACCTCACGCTCATGATGATCACCACGGAGTCCGAGCAGTCGCGCATCGTGCGCGCGCTCGCCGCGGGTGCCCACGAGTACCTCATCAAGCCGTTCACGCCGGACGCACTCATGGGCAAGCTCGACATGCTCGGGCTCCTGCCGACCAAGGAGCTCGCATGATCGACACCCGGGACACGCTCACCCAGAGCGTCCTGCCCATCGCCCAGGACCTCTTCGCCGCCATGGTCGACGGCGAGCCGGGCCTGCTCGAGCCCGTCGACGCCCTCGGGGCGCCGATCCCCGACCCCGTGCACGCGTGGGTCGACATCGTCGGCCCGACCTCGTGGCGCACGCTCGTCGTGACCGCCCGCCCGACCGCGGACCGGATCGCGCGCGCGCTCCTCCAGCTGGACGACGACGAGACCGTGGGCCTTGACGACGTGCGCGACGCGCTCGGCGAGGTCGCCAACGTCGTCGGCGGGAACCTCAAGGGCATGCTCGACGGCGGCTCCTCGCTCACCCTGCCCGTGGTCGACACCACGGGCCCGGCGGTCGCGCGAGCGGCCGACCACGCGCAGGCGCTGCTGTGGCGCGGCGAACCCCTCGTCATCTCGTTGTGGACCTCGAAGGACGGAGAACAGCTGTGAGAGTCGTCGTCGCGGACGACAGCCGCGTGATGCGGCAGATCGTCGTCCGGACCCTGCGCCAGGCGGGGTTCAAGGACTGGGAGATCCTGCAGGCGGGAGACGGCGCCGAGGCGCTCGCCCTCACCCTGGCGGAGCAGCCGGACCTCGTGCTGTCCGACTGGAACATGCCGGAGATGAACGGCATCGACGTCCTGCGCGCGCTGCGCACCGCGGGGTCGAGCGTGCCGTTCGGGTTCGTCACGTCGGAGGGCTCGCCGCAGATGCGCGAGCTCGCGGACGCCGAGGGCGCCCTGTTCCTCATCGCCAAGCCGTTCGACGCGGACACGTTCGAGGACGTCCTGCGTCCCCACGTCCGTTGACCCGACGCACGTCCCCCCGGAGGAGCCCCCTGTGACCACGACCCCCCTGCCCGAGCTCAAGGAGATCCGCGACCTGTACGCGGGACTGGTCGGCCGCGGGTGCACGGCCGTGCGCGCGAGCGCGCTCCTGACGCCCGAGACGAGGCCGGGCGTCATCGCCGCGACCTACGTCAGCCACCGGGCGCAGGTCGAGGCGGTCGTCGCCGTCGACGTCCCGCTCGGTGCCCACCTCGGCGCCTCGATCGGCCTCGTGCCGCCCGGTCCCGCCCAGGACGCGGCGGCCGAGGGCACGCTGAGCGACGTCCTGCTCGAGAACCTGTCCGAGGTCCTCAACGTCACCGCCGCCCTCTTCAACGCGGAGGACGCGCCGCACCTCAAGCTCGCGGAGGTGTTCGACTCGACGCGCGGGCCGCTGCCCGGCGCGCCCGTGTCGTTCCTGCGCAGCACCGGTCGCCGGCTCGACGCGGAGATCGAGATCGCCGGCTACGGCGGCGGGGCATTGACGGTGGTCCTCGCCTGACGGCGACGGGACCGAGACCCGTGCGGAGGCCGGGCCGGGGGCGCACGCCCCGGGCCCGGCCTCTCGTCGTCCCCCGGCCCGATGCTCGTCCCCGGTGCCCGCCCCGGCGCGCGTCCCGGCACCGCACGGCACGGCACGACGACGGACAGCCACCCCGGTGCCGTGAGCGGCGCCGGGGTGGCTGTGGTCGGGGTGGGGACGCGGTCGTCCGCGACGTCAGGCGGTGACGAGGGTCCGTCGTAGGTCGAGCCCCTGGCCGTCGAGGACGGACTGGACCGCGGCGCCCGTGTCGGGGTGCACGAGCACCGGCGCCATGAGGTTCGCGTGGACGCCGCCGGCGCGCACGCTCGCGACGACGAGCACGAGCGGGTCGGTGTCCTCGGCCCCGATGCGCGCGAGGTCGGACGACGGGATCGCGGGGGAGTAGCCGGGCACCCAGCGGCCGGGGTCGAGGACGAGCATCTCGACGCCCGGGGTGTCGAGCGCGGACAGCGTGTAGACGCCGTCGCCCTGCTCGGTGAGCAGCTCGAACCGGCGGGCCGCGAGGCCGGGAGGCGGGGTGACGAAGGTGAGCGTGGTCATCAGCGGAGGTAGTCCAGGAGGGAGGGCTGCAGGAGGGTGGCGCCGATGCTCAGGGTCGCCTGGTAGGCGACCTGCTTGAGCTGGAGGTCGATCGCGAGCTCGGCGAGGTCGACGTCCTCGATGGCGCCGCGGCGCGTCTCGAGCGAGGTGCGGTTGCCGAGGTTGGTGTCGGCGGCGCGCTCGAGCTGGTTCTGGCGCGCGCCGACGGTCGTGTGCTGGGTGAGGACCGCGTCGAGCCGCGCGTCGACGGCGGCGAGATGGCCGCCGCTGCCGTTGCCGGCGCGCAGGTCGGCCGCCACGGTGTCCAGCAGGGCGAACACCGAGCCGGACCCGGTGCCGAAGACGGCGGCGCCGTCGATGTCGACGCGGACCGTCGAGTCGACGCCGATGCGGCGCTCGACGGACGCCCCGCCGCCCGTGAACGAGTAGTCGTCGCGGAACGCGACCCCCTCGTCCGAGGTCCCGGCGAAGACGGTGCGCCCGAGGTACGTGGAGTTCGACTGGCGCAGCAGCTCGTCACGGAGCTCCACGAGCTCCGCGGCGACGGCCTCCCGGCCCTCCGTCGACGTCGTGTCCGACGCGCCCTGGAGGACGAGGTCGCGCACCCGCTGCACGATGTCGGTCACGGTGCCGAGCGTCGAGTCGAGCGTCGCGAGCCAGCCCTCGCCGTTCGCGATGTTGCGGTCGTACTGCTGCTCGGCCGCGAGGCGGCCGCGGATCGCGAGGGCGTCCGCCGCGGACGACGGGTCGCTCGAGGCGCGCGTGAGCTTGCGTCCCGAGGTGCCCTGCTCCTGGAGCTCGGCGATCCTCGCGAGGTTGGACTGCAGGCTCCTCGTGACGTACGAGGCCTGCATCTGGTTGGTGATGCGCACGGTTCTCCCCTTGCGGACCTGGTCGTGGGCTACAGCCCGACGCGGCCGGTGCGGTTGATGAGGTGGTCGAGCATCTCGTCGACGGCGGTGAGCACGCGGGCCGCGCCCTGGTAGGCGTGCTGGTACTGCATGAGGTTCACGGTCTCCTCGTCGAGCGAGACGGCGGAGTGCGAGAGCAGGTCGCTGAACGCCGCCGTCGACGCCGTGGTCGCGAGCTTCGCGTCGTAGCCGGCCGAGCTCGACTTCACGGCGAGCTGCGTGACGTGCGTCGACCACACCGCGTCGGGACCGCCGCCAGCGGTCCCGAGCGCGGCGATGCGGTCGGCCACGGACCCGTCGAGGGACCCCGCCCCGACGGCGGCGGTCGCGACCTGGCCGGGCGCGGTCACCGCGACCCGCAGGCCGGCGCCCGCGGACCTGCCGGGCTCGATCGCGAAGAACGCGCCGCCCGGCGTGCCCGACGGCGTCAGGCCCGTCGTGTGCAGCGCGTTGACCTGCGTGACGAGCGCCGACGCGAGCGCGTCGTAGCCCGCCGCGGCCTGGGCGTAGATGCCGCCGGACGACACCGGCGCGAGGGCCGACAGGTGCCCGGCGAGCTCGCCGCCCTCGAGCGCGAGGGCCGCGCCCGGGCGGTGCGACCACTCGAGCCGCACCGCGTCGTCGGCCGCGCCGTCGAGCGTCGAGGATCCGACGAGCCGGACCTCGTTCACGTGGTGGCCGTCGACGAGGAGGTTCCCGCCCAGGAGCACGTTGACGGTGCCGTCGGGGTTCGTGCTCGTCTGGGCGCCCGCGAGGCGCGCCAGGTCGGCGGCGAGCTGGTTGCGCTGGTCGACGAGCTCGTTGGCGGAGCCGTTCTGGCCGGAGGCGTCGAGGATGCGCGTGTTGAGCGCGGCGATCTTGTCGGCGACCGTGTTGATCTCGGCCACGAGCGAGCTCGCGCTCGTGCGCGCCTGGCCCCACGCGGCCTCCACGCGGGCGCGGCCGTCGACGATCCGGTCGACGACGGCGCCGGCCTCCTCGACCACGACCCAGGCCTGGGCGTCCTTGCCGGGGGAGTTCGCGGCGTCCTGCCACGCGCCCCAGAACGACTGCAGCGCGGCGGACAGCCCGGTGTCCGAGGGCTCGCCGTGGATGTCCTCGACGGCCGTGAACGCCGCGGCGCGGACGCTCGCGTACCCGTCGGCGGACGCCGTCTGGCGCACGCGCGACTCGAGGAAGAGGTTCCCGAGCCGGGCGACGCCGTCGATCGTCACGCCCTGGCCGGACCGCGCGGACTGCGAGAGCCGCCCCAGGCCCATCTCGGTGAGCGGGGCCGTGGCCGACTGCTGCACGCGCTGGCGCGTGTAGCCCGGCGTGTTGACGTTCGCCACGTTCTGACCGGTGACGTCGATGCCCGCCTGGGCGGCGCTCATGCCACGGAAGGCGGTGTTGAGGATGGAGAACGAGCTCATGGGCGGGACTCCTTACAGCACCGTGTCGAAGAGGCGGGCGACGTCGGACCGGTCCGTGGTGGCGCCGGTCGCGTCGTAGGTGCGGGGCTCGCCGCCGAGCGTCGCGAGCGTCTCCTGCGTGGAGCGCGACGCGTGGTTGACGAACTGCGTGTTCGTGTCGCGGACGGTCTTGATCCGCACCGTCAGCTCCGTGAGGCCCGTGAGGTGGCCCTCGAAGATCTCGCGCCAGGGGCCTGCGGCCGGGGCGGCCGCGGCGATCTCCCGCAGCGTGGCGTCGGGCGCCAGGCCCCACTCGGCCGCGACGGTCTCGGACGCGACGGTGCGCACGAGGGTCGCCTCGCGCACCTTCTCCATCACGGTCTCGACCTCGCGGTTCGCGTGGGCGAGCCAGCGGGTGCGGCCGGCGGTGAGGAGCAGCTGCTCCTCCTCGAGCTTGAACAGCAGCATCTCGAGCAGCTCGCGCTCTCGCCACAGCAGGGTCGACAGCTCCTGAGGGCCCAACGTGGCTCTCCCTTGTGTGCGCGGTGGTCGGTCGGGGCGGCGGGCAGCGCCCGCTCGAGACCCACTGTCGGCACGTGCGGTGCGGATGTGGCGGCTGATCCCCGCGCCCGCTGCATGGGAGAGGTCAGGACGCGGTGCCACCGCGTGCCTCACCCGCGTCTCCCGGTGCCGTACCGGGCCCGCCCCAGCAGAAAGGTGCTTCGGCGTGAACCTCTCCGAGCGCAACGCTCTCGTCGTCGACAACCTTGCCCTCGTCGGCTTCCTCGTCTCCGACCTGTGCGCGCGGGCCGACCACCTCTCGCGCGAGGATCTCGCGTCGGTCGGCGCCGTCGCCCTCACCACGGCGGCCACGAGCTTCGACCCGACCCGCGGCGTCCCGTTCGGCGCGTACGCGCGGCGCCGCATCGTGGGGGCGCTCGCCGACGAGCTGCGCTCGCAGGACTGGGCCCCGCGCTCGGCGCGCCGCCGCATCAAGGCGCTGACGGCCGTGACGGCGTCGCTCACCGCGTCCCTCGGTCGCGAGCCGACCGACGCGCAGGTCGCCGAGGCGATGGGCGTCGCGGTCGCGGACGTGCGCGCGGCCCGCGACGACGCCGGCCGCTCGATCGTGGCGATGGAGGACACCACCTACGACCACGTCGCGCTCGAGGCGCCGACCCCGGAGGAGCAGGTCCTGTCCGTCGAGGAACGGCACGTGGTGCGCGAGGCGGTGGCGGCGCTGCCGGACCAGCTGCGGCACGTCGTCGAGCAGGTGTACTTCGCGGGGCGCAGCGTCGGCGACCTCGCCGCCGAGCTGGGGATCAGCCACTCGACCGTCTCGCATGCGCGGATCGAGGCGGTCCGCCTGCTCCGCGAGGGGCTCGAGGCCCACTACTCGGGCCGCGAGGCGAAGGGCCCGGCCGCGCCGCTCACGGCCCGCCGGCGGGAGTACCTCGCCGCGATGGGCGAGCGCGTCGCGGGCGGTGCCACGCAGCGCTCCGCCTGGGCGGTGCCCGCGGCGTCGTGACCCGGGGCGCGACGGCGTCGACCGGTGTCGGCCGACGTCGGCCACGGTCGGGCCGCGGCGTCCGACAGTCCCCAGGAGCAGGCCGGTCGAGGTGACGGGCCGGTACCGGACGAGCCGGCCCGCCCGGGGCCGCGCGGGACAGGAGCGCACGCATGGGTCTCTCGATCGTGACGAACGTGGCGGCGACGACGACGTACCGCCGCCTCGCGACGACGCAGCGCGAGCAGGGCGCGTCGGCGGAGCGGCTCGCGTCCGGCCTGCGGATCACCACCGCCGCGGACGACTCCGCGGGCCTGACGACGGCGGAGGGCCTGCGGGCCCAGGCGAACGGCAGCGCCGTCGCGCAGCGCAACGCGGCGGACGCGGTCGCCATGCTCCAGACGGCGGACGGCGCGCTCGGCGGCATCCAGAGCATGCTCCAGCGCATGCGCGAGCTCGCGCTCCAGGCCGCGAACGACACGAACGGGCCGGACGCGCGCGCCGCGATGGAGGACGAGCTGTCGGCGCTCGCGCGCGAGGTGAGCCGGACCCACAACGAGTCGGCCTTCGCCGACCAGCTCCTCCTCGCGAGCGAGCCGACGGTGACCTTCCAGGTCGGTGCCGAGGGGGACGCCGCCTCGACGATCGCCGTCCAGCTCCCGCGGGTGACGTGGGCGGTGTCGTCGGTGCTCGTCGCGGGCGACGGCGACCTGCGCGTGAGCCTGACCGGCGCGGGGTACCCCGAGCTCGCGCACATGACCTCGCGTGCGGCGGTCGAGGCGATCGACCGCGCGATCTCGCGCGTCTCGGAGGAGCGCTCGCGCATGGGCGCGACGATCAACCGGCTCGACCACGCGGCGCGCGTCGCGGGCAGCACGGGGGAGAACCTGCGCGCGGCGGAGTCGCGGATCCGGGACGCCGACCTCGCCCAGGAGCTGCGCGACGGCGCGCGCCTGAACGTGCTGGCGCAGGCGGGGACGGCGATGCTCGCCCAGGCCAACCAGGCGCCGTCGTCGGTGCTGCAGCTCCTGGGCTGAGGCTCCTGAGGCTCTCGAGAAGTGACGCAGGTCACTGGCCACGACGTGGCGGTGGGTGCCGAGAGTGCTCGGTGACCGGCCCATGGATGGGCTGGGGGATCATCCACTCGCCCGTCTCACGGAGGACTCATCATGGGCTTCAGCGTCAACACGAACGTCTCGGCACTCAACACGTACCGGAACCTCACGAGCACCCAGAACAGCCAGAGCAAGTCGCTGGAGAAGCTGTCGTCGGGTCTGCGGATCAACCGTGCGGCGGACGACGCCGCGGGTCTGTCGATCGCCGAGGGTCTCAAGGCCCAGGTGAACGGTTACAGCGTCGCGGCGCGCAACGCGCAGGACGGCATCAGCGTCGTGCAGACGGCGGAAGGTGCGCTGGGTGAGGCGCAGTCGATCCTGCAGCGCATGCGCGACCTGTCGGTGCAGGCGGCGAACGACACGAACAACGCCGACGCGCGCACCGCCATCAGCTCGGAGCTGGGCGAGCTCGCGGACGAGCTCGACCGGATCGTCGACTCGACGAACTTCAACGGGATCGACCTGCTCAAGTCGACGTCGACGGACCTCACGGTCCAGGTCGGCGCCGAGGGCGCGGGCGGCGGGAACACCATCTCGATCGACCTCACCACCAACGACCTGCAGGGCATCATCGAGGCCGGCGTCTACGACGCCACCAACGGCGGGACGTCGCTCAACGTCGCGACCGCCGCCGGTGCGCAGGCCGCGATCGAGACGATCGACACGGCGCTCAAGGCCGTCTCGACGGCTCGCTCGGGCCTGGGTGCGACGCAGAACCGCCTGGAGTACGCGATCTCCAACATCAACGTCGCGACGGAGAACCTGACCTCCGCCGAGTCGCGCATCCGCGACGTCGACATGGCCAAGGAGATGATGAACTACTCGCGCACCAACATCCTGTCCCAGGCCGGCACCGCGATGCTGGCCCAGGCGAACCAGGCCAGCTCGGGAGTGCTCCAGCTCCTCGGCTGATCCTGACGGCCGCGCGGCCGGTCCCGCGCGGCCGTCCCCACCGACGGCGTCGCACCGGAGCACCCGGTGCGGCGCCGTCGTGCTGTGCGCACCGCGGGCGCCCCCGACGGGACGGGGAACTCGTCGAAAGTCGTCCCCCACGACGTGAGGGTGGCTGCCGAGAGTGCTCGGTGACCGGCCCATGGATGGGCTGGGGGATCATCCACTCGCCCGTCTCACGGAGGACTCATCATGGGCTTCAGCGTCAACACGAACGTCTCGGCACTCAACACGTACCGGAACCTCACGAGCACCCAGAACAGCCAGAGCAAGTCGCTGGAGAAGCTGTCGTCGGGTCTGCGGATCAACCGTGCGGCGGACGACGCCGCGGGTCTGTCGATCGCCGAGGGTCTCAAGGCCCAGGTGAACGGTTACAGCGTCGCGGCGCGCAACGCGCAGGACGGCATCAGCGTCGTGCAGACGGCGGAAGGTGCGCTGGGTGAGGCGCAGTCGATCCTGCAGCGCATGCGCGACCTGTCGGTGCAGGCGGCGAACGACACGAACAACGCCGACGCGCGCACCGCGATCAAGTCGGAGCTCGACGAGCTCGCGGACGAGCTCGACCGGATCGTCGACTCGACGAACTTCAACGGCATCGACCTGCTCAAGGCCAGCGCGACCGACCTCACGGTCCAGGTGGGCGCCGAGGGCACCGGTGACGGCAACACCATCACCATCGACCTCACCACCAACGACCTCCAGACGGTCATCGAGGCGGGCGTGTACGCCGCCGCGGGCGGCAGCTCCCTCACGGTGGACACGGCGGCGAACGCGCAGGCCGCGATCGAGACGATCGACACGGCGCTCAAGGCCGTGTCGACGGCTCGCTCGGGCCTGGGTGCGACGCAGAACCGCCTGGAGTACGCCATCTCCAACATCAACGTCGCGACGGAGAACCTGACCTCAGCCGAGTCGCGCATCCGCGACGTCGACATGGCCAAGGAGATGATGAACTACTCGCGCACCAACATCCTGTCCCAGGCCGGCACCGCGATGCTGGCCCAGGCGAACCAGGCCAGCTCGGGAGTCCTCCAGCTCCTCGGCTGACCCTGACGGCCACCCGGCGGGCGGCACGGACCGCCCTCCGCGCCGTCCGCCGGGTCTTCTCCGCACCACGTCCCCAGCACGTCCCCCGTCCCACACCTGGAGGTGATCCGCGTGGGCATCTCCTTCACCGGGCTGTCGAGCGGTCTCAACACGGCAGACCTCGTCAAGCAGCTCATCGCCGTCGAGTCGATCCCGCAGCAGCAGCTCCAGGCCAAGGTCAAGGCCGAGCGCTCCGAGATCACCGCGCTCCAGGACCTCAACACGCGCGTGGCCGCGCTCGCGAAGCTCGCCAAGGAGCTCACCGCCGGCGACGCGCTCGCGCTCTTCACCGCGAAGGGCTCGTCCGACGCGGTCTCGGTCGCCGCCCGCGCCGGCGCCTCCCCGGGGAGCATCGACGTCGTCGTCGACGCCGTCGCCACCGCGCAGAAGTCGGTCACCGCGACCCTCACGACGGCTCCCACCACGCGCTTCACCCTCACGGACGCCGCGGGCGAGCACACCGAGCTGACCGCGGCCTCCACGTCGCTCGACGACGTCGTCGCGGCGATCAACCGCGCCGACGCGGGCGTCACCGCGGTCAAGGTCGGTGCGGGCACCGACGCCGCGACGGGGGAGAAGCTCTACCGCCTCCAGCTCACGGGCGCCGCGACGGGCGCCGCGGGCGCGTTCTCGTTCCACGCCGGGACCGCCGCCGAGGTGGACGCCGGCACCGCGACGAACCTGCTCGCCGCTCCCGGCGCGGCCACCGTCACGGCGGCCGCCGACTCCGTGGTGCGCCTGTGGGCCGGCACCGCCGCCGAGCAGACCGTCACCTCGGCGTCGAGCACGTTCACCGACCTCCTCCCCGGCATCGACGTCACCGTCTCGAAGGCGTCCGCCGACCCCGTCACCGTCACCGTCGGCGAGGACCCCGAGGCGCGCGCGAACAAGGTCCGCAGCCTCGTCGACGCCGTGAGCGCGATCCTCGCGCGCATCGGGACGCAGACCAAGGTGACGATCGGGTCGGACGGCTCGACCTCCGGCGCGACGCTCGCCGGGGAGTCCATCGTGCGCAACGCGCGCCAGTCGCTGCTCGGCGCCGTCACGGACCCGGTGGACGGGGCGTCCCTGTCGTCGATCGGCATCGAGATCACGCGCTACGGCGAGGTCACGTTCGACGCCGAGAAGCTCTCGGCGGCCCTCGCCGCCGACCCCGACACGACGATGAGCACGTTCACGCAGGTCGCGACGCGCGTCCAGAAGGCCTCCGAGATGCTCTCCGACAAGTACGACGGCCTCCTCACGACGTCCGTCAAGAACCGCGAGACCCAGGCCACCCGCCTGGACGACCAGATCGCCCGGTGGGACCAGCGGCTCGAGCAGCGCTTCAAGCGCCTCACCGCGCAGTACACCGTCATGGAGGTCCAGCTCGCCAAGCTCGACTCGCAGCAGCAGTGGCTGACGGGCCAGCTCGCGACCCTCATGCCCTCCTCGTCCTCGAAGCGCTGAGCCGCACCTCCCGCGAAGGAACCGCCGTGACCCACCTCGCCCGGAGCGCCTACGGGCGCGACGCCATCCTCACCGCGTCCCCCGCGCGCCTGCTGACCTTGCTCTACGACCGTCTCGTGCTCGACCTGCGCCGGGCCGAGGCCGCGCAGGGCGAGGAGCGGTGGGCCGCCGCGTCCGAGCAGCTCCTGCACGCGCAGGCGATCGTGGCCGAGCTCATGGGCTCGCTCGACACCACGGTCTGGGACGGCGCCGAGGACCTCATGGCCCTCTACGTCTACGTCCACGAGGCGCTGGTCGCCGCGAACGTCCACCGCGACATCGGGCGCACGCACGAGGTCCTCGAGATCGTCGTGCCGCTCCAGGAGACGTGGCGCCAGGCCGCGGAGGTGCTGCCCGCCGGGCACGGGAGCGCCGCGGCGCACGGCGGCGGAGCGACCGGTGTCGCCTGACCGCGCGGGCACGCTCACGGCCTGGGCCAGTGCCCTCGACGAGCTCGACGCGATGGCGTCGGTCGCCGGCGAGCACGCCGGCGAGACGGCCGTCGCCCACCTGGCCGCGTGGACCCCTCCGACCGGGCTGGGGCGGCTCCCGGCCGAGCTCGTGGACCGCGCGCTCGAGGTCCTGGTCCGCCAGGCCGACGTCGTGGACCGCCTGCACGCCGCCATCGTGGAGAACCGGCGGCACTCCCGTGCCCTGACGTGCGTGCCGCGCGCCCACGACTCGACCGCGGCGGCGTACCTCGACGTGAGCGCCTGACCCCCGCGACACCTCCGGCCCGGCGGCGCTCCCGGGCGAGTGCGGCTCACACGTCGCGACCCTGCATAGGGGTCGGGTGAGCACACGACCGACCGCGCAGCACACGTCCCCGCTGCGCGCGCACGACGCACGGCGGCCCCTCGGTCGTCGGCAGCTCAGGGTGAGCACGGACCGCTCCCCCCGCAGGCCATCGGACGGCCGACACCGACGACGTGGGGAATCCGCGACCGTGTTCGACTCCGTCACCTCCGTAGCGATCCAGAGCGCGCTGGACGGGCTGTCCGCCCGGCAGAGCGCCATCGCCGAGAACGTCGCCAACATCAACACCCCGGGCTACACCGCGAAGCGGGTGCAGTTCGAGGAGGCGCTGGCGGCCTCCGTCGCCGACGGCGACGCCCGGCGCACCGCCTTCACCGTCGACCGCTCGCTCGAGCCGACCCGGCTCGACGGCTCGAACGTCAACCTCGACACCGAGACCGTCTCGAACGTCGACACCGTCCTGCGCTACCAGTTCGCGACCCAGGCCGTCGGCGGCGAGGCCGCCGCCCTGCGCGCGGCGATGCGGACGGCCTGACATGACCAACGACGCTCTCGGCATCGCCGGCACCGGCCTCACCCTGCACCGCAAGTGGCTCGACGCCGTCGCGGACAACCTCGCCAACGTCAACACCGTCACGTCGACCGACGACGCGGCGTTCCGCGCCCGTTACGTCCTCGCCACCGAGGGCGGCGAGAAGAACCCCGGCGCGTACGTCGCCGGGGCGGCGTGGGGGAGCGCGGAGGGTCGGCTCACGTACGAGCCGGACCACCCGCTCGCGGACGAGGACGGCTACGTGCGCTACCCGGACATCGACATGTCCGAGCAGATGGGGAGCCTCATCCTCGCCCAGCGCGGCTACCAGGCGAACGCCGCCGTGATCGACCGCGCGAAGACGGCCTACGAAGCAGCACTCCAGATCGGGAAGTGATCCTCATGCCCATCCCCTCCGTCGAGGCCACGACCGGCACCGGGTACCTCACCGGCGTCGAGAGCCTCTCCGCGACCGCCGCCGCCGCGACCGGGTCGACCGGTGCCGCGGGCGCGAGCGCCTTCGCCGACGTGCTGGGCGGCGCGGTCGACAGCACGCAGCAGCTCCAGGGCGCCGCGAACGAGCTGGCGATCGCCGCCGTCACGGGCGACCTCGAGAGCGTCCACCAGGCGACCATCGCCTCCACCCGTGCCCAGACGACCCTCGAGCTCGTCGCCGCCGTGCGCAACAAGGCGGTCGACGCGTTCAACGAGATCATGAGGATGCAGGCCTGACGATGCCCGAGAAGATCAGGTCGACGTTCGGCCGCGCGTTCGGCGCCGTCCGCGACTTCACCATCGCCCAGCGCACGCTCGCGCTGCTCGCCCTCGCGATCCTCGTGGTCGGGATCGTCGCGCTCGTGTCGTGGGCGTCGCGCCCCAGCTACACGCCCCTGTTCTCCGGCATGTCGAGCGCGGACGCCGCCGCGATCGTCGACCAGCTCCGGTCGCAGGGCGTGCCCTACGAGCTGACCGACGGCGGCGGCACGGTGCTCGTGCCCGAGGAGCGGGTCTACGAGCAGCGGCTCGCGGCCGCGACGGCCGGCCTGCCCGCCGACGAGTCGACGGGCGGCTACTCGCTGCTCGACGAGATGGGCGTCACGTCGAGCGAGTTCCAGCAGGACGTGACGTACAAGCGCGCGCTCGAGGGCGAGCTCGCCCGCACCCTCTCCGCGATGGACGGCGTCGAGACGGCGACCGTCCAGCTCGCGATCCCCGAGGAGACGGTCTTCGCGGCCGAGCAGGGCACCCCGACCGCGTCGGTGTTCGTCGCTCCCGCCCGGGGCCAGAAGCTCACGACCGAGCAGGTCGAGGCGATGGTCCACCTCGTCTCGGCGTCGATCGACGGCATGGCGCCCACCGACGTCGCGGTCGTCGACGCGCAGGGCGAGGTGCTCTCCGAGGTCGGCGTCGGGGCGCGGTCGTCGGGCGAGCAGGCCGGGCAGTACGAGGAGAAGGTCTCCGGGCAGGTGCAGGCGATGCTCGACCGCGTCGTCGGCGCGGGGAACTCGACCGTCGCCGTCACCGCCCAGATGGACGTGGCGAGCTCCGAGCGGCTCGAGGAGACGTTCCGCACCCCGGAGGGCGGCCCGGTCCTCAACGAGTCCACGACGACCGAGGAGTACACCGGCGGGGCCGGGGGTACGGCGGGGGTGCTCGGCCCGGACAACATCGCCGTCCCGGGCGGTGCCGGCGCGGACAGCAGCTACACGTCCGAGGACGCCACGCGCAACAACGCGATCGACAAGGTCACCGAGACCACGACGACGCCCGCCGGCGCGCTGACCCGGCAGGCCGTGTCGGTCGCGCTCGACGCCGAGGTGGCCCGGGGGATGGACACGGCCGCCATCACCGCGATGGTCTCCGCCGCCGCCGGGATCGACGCCGAGCGCGGGGACACCGTCGAGGTCGCGGTGCTGCCGTTCGACACGGGCGCCGCGGAGTCGGCCCAGGCCGCGCTCGCCGCGGCGGAGGAGGCGGCCGCCGCCGAGAGCCGGGCGCAGATGCTGCGCACCGCGGCGGTCGTCGCCGGGGTGCTCATCGCCCTGGTGATCGTGCTCGTGGCCGTGCGGCGCGCCCGTCGTCGCCGCGAGCGGCGCGAGACGGTCGACCTCGAGGACCTCCGCATGACGACCCTGCACGAGCTCGACCGCGACGACGAGCACCCGGCGCTCCTGTCCGGCGGCGGTCAGGGCGAGCTCGAGCCCGTGCCCGAGCGGCCGGAGATCCAGCCGCCGACCCCGCGGTTCACGAGCCTCGACCAGCGTCGGGCCGAGATCGACGCGCTCGCGGCGACCGACCCCGACAAGACGGCCGAGTACCTGCGGGTGCTGCTCGCCGAGGACCGGGCGGGGGCGCAGCGATGAGCGTCACGACGGCACCGCCGGAGACGGCGCCCGCGGGCACCGGCGCCGCCGGCCTGGCGGCCGCCCTCGACCCCGCCGCCGCGGCGCTCGCGACCGAGGCCGCGCGCAAGGTCGCCGCGATGAGCGGGGTGCAGAAGGTCGCCCTGGTGCTCATGCAGCTCAGCCAGGAGCGGGCGGCGACGGTCCTGTCGCTGCTCTCCGAGGAGGAGGCCTCCGAGGTCGCCGCCGAGATCATGCGCACCCAGGTGGTGGACGAGGAGCTGGCGGTCGCGGCCCTCGACGAGTTCTACGACATGGCGCTGTCCGGCACGCCGCGCCCGCGCGGGGGCAAGGACTTCGCCGTCGGGCTGCTCGAGGCGTCGATGGGCGCCGACCGGGCGGCCGACGTCGTCGAGCGCCTCGTCGCGAGCATGCAGGGCAAGGCGTTCGAGTACCTCGACGGCACCGAGCCGGGACAGATCGTGTCCCTGCTCGACGGCGAGCACCCGCAGACCGTCGCGCTCGTCCTCGCGCACCTCAGCTCGGGCGTCGCGTCCGCGGTGCTCGCCAAGCTGGCCGACGACTACCGCACCGACGTCGCGCAGGCGCTCGCGACCATGGGCACCGCGTCGCCCGACGCGGTGAAGATCGTGTCGGAGCAGTTCCGCACCCGCATGGGCGCGAGCATCACCCCGCGCCAGCCGGTCGAGATCCTCGGCGGCGTCCAGCCGCTCGTCGACATCATCAACCGCTCCGACGGCGCCACCGAGAAGGCGGTCCTCGAAGGGCTCGAGGCCCGCGACCCGCAGCTCGCCGAGGAGGTCCGCTCGCGCATGCTGACCTTCGAGGACATCGCCTCGTTCGAGGCGCGCGACGTGCAGATCATCCTGCGCGGCGTCGAGATGTCGGTGCTCGCGCTCGCCATGAAGGGCACGACCGCCAAGGTCGTCGAGACGATCACGAAGAACATCTCCGAGCGCAACCGGGCGCTGCTGGAGGAGGAGGTCGCCGGGCTGGGCGGGGTGCGCATCAGCCAGGTCGAGGAGGCGCGCGCGGAGATCGTCCGCGTCGTCCGCAACCTCGAGGCCGACGAGAAGATCACGATCCACCGCACGGACGGGGACGAGCTTGTCTACTGACGCCTACTTCGTGCCGCGGGCCGTGCCGGTCCTGCGCAGCGACCGCGTCGCGGAGGTCGAGGCGGCGGCGTCGGCCCGCGGGTACGCCGCCGGCTACGCGGCCGG
Organism: Cellulosimicrobium sp. RS; assembly: GCF_046159675.1. Taxonomy (NCBI): domain Bacteria; kingdom Bacillati; phylum Actinomycetota; class Actinomycetes; order Micrococcales; family Promicromonosporaceae; genus Cellulosimicrobium; species Cellulosimicrobium sp. RS. Next base: position 283,655 of record NZ_JBJXVU010000003.1, read on the forward strand.
GGCCCGCGCGGCCCGCGACGAGGCGGAGCACCTGCGCGCCGCGCTCGAGGCGGACCACGCACGGCGCACCGCCGAGCGGGACGAGCGGACCGCGCGCGCGGTCGCCGTCCTGCGCGAGGCCGCCCGGGCGCTCGGCGAGCGGACGGTCCCCGTCGTCGCCGCGGCGCAGGACGCCACGGTCCGGGGCGCGCTCGACCTCGCGGGGTCGGTCCTCGGGTACGAGCTCACCGACCGGCCGGGGGCCGCCCGCGCGGCCCTCGCGCGCGCGACGGCCGTCGCCGACGGCGCGGTCGTCGCCGTGCGGCTGCACCCCGACGACGTGAGCCTGCTGACCGAGGCCGGGGTCGACGACGTCCGCCTCGTCGCGGACGCGTCGCTCGACCGCGGCGACGCCGTCGCGGAGCTCGAGCACGGCTTCCTCGACGCGCGCGTGCGCGCCGCCGTCGACCGGGCGCGGGCCGAGCTGGCGCTGCTCGACGTCGGGCCCGACCTCACGCCCGACGCCGGACCCGGCGCGTCCGGAGGGTCGTCGTGACGGCCCCGGTCGGCTCGGCCGTCCCGAGCACGCGCACCGCGGCGGGCGCGTCCCGCCCGCACTCCCGCCCGCCCGCGCTCGAGTCCCTCGTCGCGGTGGCGCGGCCCGAGCGGGTCGGCGTCGTGACGTCGGCCGTCGGGCTGAGCCTCGAGGTCGCGGGACTGAGCTGCGGCATCGGCGACCTCGTCCACGTCGGCGACGGCCCGCACCCCCTCGACGCGGAGGTCGTCGCGACCGCCGAGGGCAGGGCGCGCTGCATGCCGCTCGGCCGGCTCTCCGGCATCCGCGCGGGCGACCCGGTGCGCACGCGCGGCACCGGGGTCCTCGTCCCGACCGGGCGCGGGCTGTTCGGCCGCGTGGTCGACGCGCTCGGCCGCCCCGTGGACGGGCGCGGCCCGCTCGGGCGCGCGCCCCGCGTGCCCGTGGACGCGGACGCGCCCGCCGCGATGGAGCGGGCACGCATCGACACGCCGCTCCAGACCGGCGTGCGGGTCCTCGACACGCTCACCACGCTCGGCCGGGGGCAGCGCATCGGGCTGTTCGCCGGCTCCGGCGTCGGCAAGTCCTCGCTGCTGTCGATGGTCGCGCGCGGGACCGACGCCGAGGTGTCGGTCATCGCGCTCGTCGGCGAGCGCGGGCGCGAGGTGCGCGAGTTCCTCGAGGACGACCTCGGCCCCGAGGGCCTGGCCCGGTCGGTCGTCGTCGTCGCGACCTCCGACGAGCCCGCGATGATGCGCCGGCGCGCAGCCTTCACGGCGACCCGGATCGCCGAGTCGTTCCGGGAGGCCGGGTCGCACGTCGTCCTCATGATGGACTCCCTCACGCGCGTGTCCATGGCGCAGCGCGAGATCGGGCTGTCCGTGGGGGAGCCCCCCGCGACGCGCGGCTACCCGCCGTCGACGTTCTCCCTCATGGGGAACCTGCTCGAGCGCGCGGGCACCGCGGCGACGGGCTCCGTCACCGGGATCTACACCGTCCTCGTCGACGGCGACGACCACAACGAGCCGATCGCCGACCAGGCGCGCTCGATCCTCGACGGGCACGTGGTGCTCGACCGGTCCATCGCCGTCTCGGGCCACTACCCGGCGGTCGACGCGCTCGCGTCGGTCTCGCGCGTCGCGTCGCGCGTGACCACGCCCGAGCAGCGGTCGGTCGCGCTCACGCTGCGCCGGGTCCTCGCGGCGCGCCGCAAGGCCCAGGACATCCTCGACATCGGCGCGTACAAGAAGGGCACCGACCCCCTCGTCGACGCGAGCCTCGAGCACCAGGGGGCGATCGACGCCTTCCTGCAGCAGGTCATGACCGACAGGACGCCGGCCGAGGAGTCGTGGGCGCGCCTCACGCGGCTCACCCAGGTGCTGGCCGGAGGGGAGGACTGATGGCGGGGAAGTTCCGGCTCGCGGGCGTGCTGCGCCTGCGTCGCCTCGAGGAGGACGGCGCCAAGGCGGCGCTCGCGGGAGCGCACGCGGACCTCGCCCGCACCGTGGAGGAGGCTGGCGGTCTGGCCGCCTACCTCGACGCCTCGCCCGAGCGCCCGACGACGAGCGCGGCGCTGTCCGGTCTCGCGGCCTCGCGCGCGGCGGCGAGCGCGCTGTTCTCCGTGCTGGAGTCCGAGGAGCGCGTGCGCGCGCACGCCGTGGACGAGGCGCGCGCCGAGCTCGCGCGCGCCCGCGCCGCCGCGCTGGGCCTCGAGAAGCTCGAGGAGCGGCACGACGCCGAGACGGCCCGCGCGGAAGGGCGCGCCGACCAGGCCGCGCTCGACGAGATCGCCTCGGCCGCGCGGCGCACGACGGCCGGGGGGTCGACGACGTGAGCATGACCCAGGCGCTCGCCCGCGTGGGCGAGATCCGCACGGAGATCGTGGCGCTGCACGACGTCGTGACCGCCCCCGGCCGGTCGACTCCGGCGTCGTCGTCCACGAGCGCGACCGACTTCGCGTCGGCGCTCTCGGCGCTCGCGGCGCTGCCGACGACGGGCGCGGCGGGCACCGGCTCGGACGTGGTCGGGCGCCTGCTCGGCACGCTGTCCAGGGCGACGGGCGCCGACGAGCTCGCGCGCAGCGCGCTGTTCGGGGCGGGGGCGTCGCCGGGCTCCGCGGCGGGGGCGGCCGTCGTGCCCGCGGCGCCCGCGGCGCCCGCCGGCCCGGCGACCGCGCCCGACGGCGCGCCCGACGGCGCGACCGACGGCGTGGCGGGACGGTCGGTCGTCGAGACGGCGCGCCAGTACCTCGGCGTGCCGTACGTGTGGGGCGGCGAGAGCCTCGGCGAGGGCGGCCTCGACTGCTCGGGCCTCGTCCAGCTCGTGTACTCCGCGCACGGCGTCGACCTGCCGCGCGTCGCGCGCGACCAGATGCGCCAGGGGACCGAGGTCGGCTCGCTCGCCGAGGCGCGCCCCGGGGACCTCGTGGTGCAGCGCGGCGGCAAGCACATCGGCATCTACGTGGGCGACGGGCAGATGATCCACGCGCCCAAGCCCGGCCGCACCGTCGAGGTCACGGACGTCACCGACGCCTCCGTGACCACCATCCGCCGCGTGATCGGCTGAGGAGGACCACGATGACCCTGACCACGACGGCCCTGGTCGCGGCTCCCGCGCCGGCCGCGCCGGCACGTCCCCGGACCGCGCCGGGCGGGTCGGCCGACGCGTTCGGCCGCACCTTCGACGCCGCGCTCGGCGAGGCGGCCCGAGACCGGCAGGAGCCCGCCCGGGCGGACGCTCCCGGGGGCAGCCCTGCCGACCGGGCGCCCGGCGACGGCACCTCCGCCGCCGCGACCTCGACCACCGGGACCTCGGCCGCCGAGAGCCCGACCACCGGGACCTCGGACGACGACGTCCCCGCGGAGGGGACCGCTGCCGGGGACGACGCACCCGCCGGGCAGCCCGTACCACCGGGTCTCCCGGCCCTGCTCCGTCCCGACGTGCCGCCCGCCGGGCTCGAGGTCGCGCTCACCGGCGCCGTTGCGGCGGACGGCGCGGCGTCTGCCGCAGCCCCGGATGCCGCGGTCGTCGAGGTCGGCGACACGCACGCCCCGACCCGTGGCGCGTCGACGGTCGACGCCGTGGCCGTCCCGGACGGGACCGCGTCCGCCCCGGTCGCGACCGACCGACCGGGCGCACCGGGCGCGGTCCCGGCGGCCGGTACGGGCGAGGTGGCGACGCCGACCGGTGCGCCGTGGTCGTCCGTCGCGACGGCGCCGGCGGACGCGTCGAGCCCGGTGACGGTGCCTGTCGCGACGTGGACGAGCGGTGGCGACGGGGAGGCCGTCGGGACGGCCGGACCCCTGCCGACCGCCGGGCCGGGGGCAGGACTCGCCACGAGCGCCGCGCCGGGTCCCGTGCCGGGGGCCACCACGCCGGGTGCGCCCGTCGCTCCCGGGGGGACGGACGTCGTCGGCGCGCCCGCGCCGGGGGAGGCGGACGGCGTGGCGGCCCCGACCTCGACCGGCGTGGAGGGCGCGGCCCCGGCGCCGGACGCCGCGCCGCGGGCCGCCGCGGAGCTCCTCGCCGCCGCCCCCGTCCCCGCCCCCGCCGCACCGGTCGCCGTCGGCCCGCCCGGGGCCACCGCCCCGGCCGCGGCGTCGCACCCGGCGCAGCCGCTGCACGCCCAGGTCGCCGGGCCCGTCGTCGCGCTCGCCGAGGCGGGCGACGGCGACCACGTGCTCACGCTCTCCGTGACGCCCGAGAACCTCGGGCCCGTGACGGTCCGCGCGCACGTCGCGGGCGGTGACCTGCGCATCGAGCTCTACGCGCCGCACGACACGGGCCGCGAGGCGCTGCGCGCGATCGTGGCCGACCTGCGGCGCGACCTGGCGGGCATCGCGGGCGGGGCGTCGTCGGTCACCGTCGCGGACGCGGGAGCACCGGGCACGGCCGTGGACGGTCGGGACGGCCGCGGCGCCACCGCCGACGGGTCCGGCGCGCGTCGCGACCCGCAGGAGCCCGGCGCGCACGACCGCGGCCCGGCCCGCGCGCACCGAGGGGCCACCGAGCCCGAGACCGAGCCGACAGTGGTCGGCAGGACGTACGGCGCCGCCCGGCGCCTCGACGTCCTCGTCTGAGGAGAGGAACCACGTGCCCGTCGAACCCGTGAGCGCGCCGGCGCCGGCATCGATGTATGCCACGAAGAGCGTGCGCGCGCCCAAGCAGGAGTACGACAGCGAGCTCTTCCTCGGGCTCCTCGTGACCCAGCTGCGCAACCAGGACCCGTCCAGCTCCATGGACACCGGCGAGATCGTCTCGCAGACGACGTCGCTCGCCATGATGGAGGCGCTCACGCGGATGACCGGGCTCGTCGAGGAGTCGTTCGCGCTCCAGATGCGCCAGTCGGCCGCCGACCTCCTGGGCAACAAGGTCTCCTACCTCGACGCCGACGGCGTCGAGCACACGGGCACCGCCACCGCGGTGTCGTACCGCGACGCGGTACCCACCGTGACGATCGGCGGGGTGACGGTCGACCTCGACCACGTCTCCGCCGTCACCTCCTCGGTCAGCACGGATGCCACCGGGACCCCGGCAGCCACGGACGGCGCCACCGACGACCACGGCAGCTCCGCCGCCTGACCCGAAAGGACTCTCGTGCTCCGCTCCCTCAACACCGGAATCTCCGGCCTGCGCGCCCACCAGAACATGCTGGACGTCACGGGCAACAACATCGCCAACGTCAACACGACGGGCTTCAAGTCCTCGCGCACCCAGTTCCAGGACACGCTGTCCCAGCTCGTCGCGGCGGGTGTCGCGCCGGACCAGCAGGTCGGCGGCGCGAACCCCGCGCAGATCGGCCTCGGCGTCACGACGGCCGCCATCACGACGCAGTTCACCCAGGGCGCCGCGCAGACGACGGGCGTCCCGACCGACCTCATGATCGACGGCGACGGGTTCTTCGTCGTCGAGCGGGGCGGCCAGGCGTACTACACGCGCAACGGCGGGTTCACGTTCGACGGCGCGGGCCGGCTCGTCAACGCGAGCGGCGACCTCGTCCAGGGCTGGACCGCCACCGACGGCGTGGTGAACACGAGCAGCCCGCTCGGCAACCTCACGATCCCCGTCGGGGACGTCATCCCGCCCCGCGCGACCACGGGCGTGACGTTCGGGGGCAACCTGCCCTCGGACGCGGCGGACGGCACCGAGCTCGTGCGTGACGTCGAGGTCTTCGACGCGGCGGGCCGGGCGAGCAAGCTCTCGCTCGTCTTCGCGGCCGCGGGCGGCGGCTGGTCCGTGAGCGCCCGGGACGGCGCGACCGGCGCCACGGTCGCCGGCCCGCAGGCCCTCACGTTCACCGGCGGCGCCCTGACCGGCGGCGGGTCCCTCGCCGTCGGCGGCGTGACGGTCGGCCTCGACGGGCTCACGTCGTACGCGGGGCTGTCGAACGTCGCCGTCGCGAGCAAGGACGGCGGGGCCGCCGGGTCGCTCACGTCGTACTCGGTCTCCGGCGACGGCTCGATCGTCGGCCGCTACTCGAACGGCCGGACCGAGGTCCTCGGCCAGGTCGCGCTCGCGACGTTCACCAACGCCGGCGGGCTCGAGAAGGCGGGCGACTCGCTCTTCGCGGCGACGCAGTACTCGGGCGACCTGCTGGTCGGCGCCGCGGGCGACCCGGGCCTCGGCTCGATCACCGCGGGCGCTCTCGAGATGTCGAACGTCGACCTCTCGCAGGAGTTCACCAACCTCATCGTGTCGCAGCGCGGGTTCCAGGCGAACTCGCGCGTGATCACGACGTCCGACGAGGTGCTCACCGAGCTCGTCAACCTCAAGCGCTGACCCGGGCGCGGTGGGGTGCCTCCCGGCCCGACCGGGAGGCACCCCACCGAACCCCGGACCGGACCCTGCACCGCCCCCTGACCCGCACCTCCGTCCCGAACCCGTCCGCACCTGACTCGGACCCGTCCCACCCGAAGGGAGAGCCGTGATCGTCCTCACGCGCTTCAGCTCCGAGCGCATCGCGATCAACGCGGACCTGGTGGCCCGCGTCGAGACCAACCCGGACACGCGCGTGACGCTCATCGACGGCTCGCGCTACATCGTGACCGAGCCCATGGAGGTCGTGATCCGCCTCGTCGAGGAGCACAAGGCGCGCGTGCTCGCGCTCGCGCGCTCCCTGCCCGCCCCCGCCGAGCGCGCGCCGCTCGAGGTCGTCCGGTCCGCGCCCGGCGACGCCCCCGCCCCCGGCGACCGCCCGGTCGCCCTCGCACCCCTGCCCGACACGAGGACGAAGTAGGCCATGGACCCCGCAACCATCATCGGCATCCTCGTCGCGTTCGGCTCGCTCATCGCGATGGTGTACCTCGAGGGGTCGCAGATCACCTCGATCCTGCTCCCGGCACCGATCATCCTCGTGTTCGGGGCGAGCATCTTCGCCGCTGTCGCGTCGGGGACGCTCAAGGACTCGGTCCGGGCCTTCAAGACGCTGCCGCGCGCGTTCACGGGCAAGGCGCCGCGTCCCGCGGAGGCCATCGAGGAGGTCGTCCGGGCCGCGGAGATCGTCCAGAACGACGGCGGCCTGCTCGCCCTCGAGGCCGAGTCCCAGAAGACCGACGATCCGTTCCAGCGCAGCGCGCTGCAGTCGCTCGCCGACGGCTCGGACGCCGAGCAGCTGCGCACCCTGCTCGAGGAGCGGATCGAGACCAAGGCCCGCGAGGACGCCGTCGCGTACGACTTCTTCAACGCGATCGGTGGCTACGCCCCCACGATCGGCATCGTCGGCACCGTCGTCTCGCTGACCCACGTGCTGGAGAACCTGTCCGAGCCCGAGAAGCTCGGGCACATGATCGCCGCGGCGTTCATCGCGACCCTGTGGGGCATCCTCTCCGCCAACTTCATCTGGCTGCCCATCGGCGCGAAGCTCAAGCGCCTGTCCGACCTCGAGATCGAGCGGCTCCACGTCCTCCTCGAGGGCTACATGTCGATCCAGGCGGGCTCGCGCGCCCGGGTCATCGACGAGCGGCTCAAGACGATGGTCCCCGAGTGGTCGTTGCCCGAGGACAAGGCCGCCTGATGGCGCGGCGTCGCAGGGGCGGCCACGGCGGCGGGGGCGGCGGTGGCGGGCACGACACGGGCGGCTCCGGCCGCTGGATGGTGTCGTACATGGACATGGTGACCGTCCTCATGTGCCTGTTCATCGTCCTGTTCGCCATCAGCTCGGTCGACCAGGGCAAGTACCAGGAGCTGAAGTCCTCCCTCGCGGAGGGCTTCGGCAACGTCGAGGACGCCGCGGTCGTCGAGGAGGTCGTCGAGAACCCGGCCAAGGAGCCGGTCGACGTCGAGACGGACCTCGAGCGCGCGCTCGACGAGGTGTCGGACCTCTCGGCGCTGCGCGACGCGATGGCCCGCGACCTCGCCGCGCACGGGCGGTCCGACACGGTCCGGTTCGACATCGACGAGCGCGGCCTGACCGTGCGGCTCGTGTCCGCGGACACGTTCTTCTCGCCCGGGAGCGCGGACCTCACGCAGGAGGCGCGGGCGGTGCTCGACGTCGTGGGCCCGGCGCTCGCGCCGACCGCGCACGAGATCCGCATCGAGGGCAACGCGGACTACACCTCGACCGTGACGTCGGTCTTCCCGTCGAACTGGGAGCTGTCCTCGTCGCGCGCCACCGCCGTGCTGCGCCACCTCGTCGAGCAGGACGGCCTCGCCGAGCACCGGATCGCCGCGGTGGGCTTCGGCTCGGCGCGCCCGCTCGCCGAGGGCACGAGCCCCGAGGCGCTCGCGACGAACCGCCGCGTCGACATCATGGTGCTCTCGTCCGCGCCGGAGGCCGTGCGCGCGCTCATCCCGCAGGTGCTCTCGGGGCAGCTCAGCGCGGCGGACGTCCCGGCCGCGGAGGCGGACGCGCGGGCTCTCGCGCGGGCCGCCGAGACGGCGGGAGAGGCGGGCGCACCGGGGGAGTGACGGGGTCCGTCGAGCCTGCGCGGCGTCGCGCAGGCTCGCGTCGTGCGCGCCCGCATAGGAGCGGTCGTGAGCACGACGACACCCGAGCGGGTCCAGCAGCCCGCACCGAGCCGCAAGGTCGAGGTCTACGACTTCCGCCGCCCGACGACGCTCGTCCGCGAGCACCACCGCATCCTCGAGATGGCGTTCGAGAGCTTCGCGCGCCAGTGGGGCACGCAGCTCACGGCCCGCGTGCGGGTCGTGAGCCAGGTCAACCTCGCCGCGGTCGCGATGCGCACCTACGACGACTACGTCGCCGAGCTGCCCGTGACGACGACGTTCGTCGTGTGCGAGCTCGAGGGGATCGGCCCGCGCGCCGTCCTGCAGTTCCCGCACACGGACGCCCTCACGTGGATCGCCCACATGCTCGGCGCCGGACCGAGCATCCCGGTCGTCGACCGCAAGTTCACCGACGTCGAGCGCACGCTCGTGACGTCGCTGCTCACCGAGACGCTGCGCGACCTGCGCCACTCGATGGGCCGGCTGCTCGAGAACCCGCTGCGGATCTCGTCGATCCAGCACAACTCGCAGTTCGCCCAGGCCGCCCCGACCGCCGAGCTCATGATCGTCGCCGAGTTCGACCTCCGCGTCGGCGAGCGCGCGTGCCGGGCGACCCTCGCCGTGCCGTCGGTCGCGCTGCTGCCGCACCTCGGCGAGGCCAACCCGGCGGACGACCCCGCCGACGCCACCCGGCGCACGCGCCAGCACGTCGCGCGCTCGCTCGTCGACGTCACCGTCGAGCTCACCGGCGCGTCCATGACGCCGACCGAGGTGCTGGACCTCGCCGTCGGCGACGTCGTGCACGTCCCCCACGCCCAGTCCCGCCCGCTCGACGTCATCGTCGACGGCCACGTCCTGGCCCGCGGCGCCGTCGGCTCGTCCGGCTCCCGCCTCGCCTGCCGCATCGTCACCACCGAGGAGAACTGACCCATGAGCACCGCCACCCCGGTCGAGCAGTCCGTCGTCGAGGCCGCGTCGGCCGCCGCCCACGCGCTCGTCGAGCTCGTCCCGACCAGCACCCCGCTGCGCGCGGCCCTGCGCGGCGGCGCCCCCGTCGGCCCGCAGGCCGCGCGGGCGGTCGTCGCCTCGTACGTGGGGGACTCCGGCACCGACCTCGCGCTCGCACTCATCGACCAGGACGCGCTCGCCGACGCCTCCCAGGAGGCGGCGCTCGACGTCACCGACGTCCTGCGCCCCGCCCTGGAGGCCGCGGGGGCGACCACCGGCGTCGGCGTGCTCGGGGAGGTGCGCGTCGCCGACGCGACCGCGCTCTTCGAGGACCCGGAGTCCGTCGTGTTCGAGCTCTCCACGGACGACGGCCCGACGGCGGGCTGGTTCGTCGTGCGCACGCGCCGCGCGCTCCAGAGCCTGCCCGACGAGGCCGTGACCGGCGCGCGGCTCGCGCGCATCTCCAACGTCGAGATGCGCCTCTCCGTGATCGTGGGCCGCACCCGGATGCCGGTGCGGGACGTGCTCAGCCTCGAGCCGGGCGCCGTCGTCGAGCTCGACCGGTCCGCCGGGGCGCCGGCGGACGTGCAGCTCAACGGGCGCACGATCGCCAAGGGCGAGGTCGTGGTCGTCGACGGCGGCGACTACGGGGTGCGCATCACCAAGATCCTCGACGCGGACGACTGACCGGCATGGACGTCACCACCGTGCTGCGCGTCGCCTTCTCGCTGGCGGTCGTGCTCGGGCTCCTGTGGGTCTCGTACCGCGTCGCGAGCAAGACCTCGCGCTCCGCGCCGCGCGGGCGCCAGGAGCAGCTGACCGTGGTCGCGCGCCAGGGGCTGTCGCAGAAGAGCGCCGCGGTCCTGCTCGAGGCCGGGGGCCGGCGGTACCTCCTCGGCGTGACGGAGTCGTCCGTGACCGTCATCGACGGCCCGACACCCGTCCCGTCCGACGTCCCGCCCACCGCGGTCCCCGCAGCGGACGCGACGCCCGGTGCTCCGACCTCGGACGAGCCGTCGTTCGACGACGCCGTCACCGCGGCACGACTGTGGCTCGCGCAGCCGCCCGCGAACGGGGACGCCCCGGCGTGGAACGGCGAGCCCGGCTCGGTTCCCGCCGACGTGCGCGCCGACGTGCCCGCCGCCGCGCCCCCGGCCGTCTCGGGGCCTCGGGTCGGGACCCCCGGGACCGCCGTCGTCGTCGCGCCGCCCGTGCCGACGAGCGCCCTGCGCACCTTCCTCGCGCCCGACACGTGGCGCAAGGCCGCGCGGGTCGTGCGAGGAGGTGCCCGGTGACCCGCGCCCTCCCGTCGCGCCGCGCGCTGCGCGTCGCGGTGCTCGTCGGGGCGGTCCTGCTCCTCGTCGCGGTCGCGACCGTCCTGCTCGCGCCCCACGCGGGCGCCGCGGTCGTCGACCCGACCGACCCGGCCCCGCCCACCCAGCCGGTCGACCCGCAGGACGGCGGGTCGACGCTCTCGGTGGAGATCAACGGGCCGAACGGCGAGCCGTCGTCGTCCCTCGTGACGCTGGTCGGCATCACGCTGCTGTCGCTCGCGCCGACGCTGCTGCTCATGATGACGTCGTTCACCAAGATCTTCGTCGTCCTCGCCCTGACCCGGAACGCGCTGGGCACCGCCACGGTGCCGCCCAACATGGTCCTCGCCGGGCTCGCGCTGTTCCTCTCGCTGTTCGTCATGTGGCCGGTGTTCGGCGAGATCAACGACGCCGCGGTCCAGCCCTACCTCGACGGCACCACGACCTTCAGCCAGGCGCTCGACGCGGGCGCCGTGCCGCTGCGGGAGTTCATGCTCGCCCACACGCGCGAGGAGGACCTCGCGCTCATGACGCGCGCCGCCGACCTCGAGAACCCGGCGACCCCCGTCGACGTCCCGCTCACGACGCTCGTCCCCGCGTTCGTCATCTCGGAGCTCCGCGCCGCGTTCATCATCGGGTTCGTCGTCTTCGTGCCGTTCCTCGTCATCGACCTCGTCGTCGCCGCGGCCCTCATGAGCATGGGCATGATGATGCTGCCGCCCACGATGATCTCGCTGCCGTTCAAGCTGCTGCTCTTCGTCCTCGTCGACGGGTGGGGTCTCATCACGACCTCGCTCATCGGCTCGTACGGGATGGGTTGACCGTGGAGACCGCCGCCGTCCTCGACGTCGCCACGCAGGCGCTCGTCCTCGCCGCCAAGCTCGCGGCCCCCGTGCTCGTCACGTCGCTCGTCGTGGGGCTCGCCATCTCGATCGTGCAGTCCGTCACGCAGATCCAGGAGATCACGCTCTCGTTCGTCCCCAAGGCGCTCGCGGTCGCCGTCGCGCTCGTCGTGTGCGGCAACTGGATGATCGGCGAGATGGTGACGTTCACGCACGAGATGTTCGACCTCATCCCGTCGCTGCTGAACGGGGGCTGACGTCCCGTGCAGCTCGAGATCGACCTCGCGTGGCTCCAGGCGACGATGCTCGCGGGCGTCCGCATGGCCGCGTTCATGACCATCGCGCCGCCGTTCTCGCACCACGCCATCCCGCGCCAGGTCCGCGCGATCCTCGCGGTGTCGCTCGGGCTCGTGGTCTCCGGTCGTGCCGCCCCCGGGTACGAGGCGACCGGCACCGCGACGTTCCTCGCGCACCTCGTCGCCGAGGCGGTCACGGGGGCGATGCTCGGGACGCTCGTCATGGTCGTCTTCTCGGCGATCACCGCCGCCGGCGCCCACCTCGACCTGTTCGGCGGGTTCTCGCTCGGCATGGCGTACGACCCCCAGACGAACGTCAACGGGTCGCAGTTCACGCGCCTCTTCGCGCTCCTCGCGGTCGTGCTCATGTTCGTCTCCGACGCGTACCAGCTGATGGTGCTCGGCCTCGCCCGCTCCTACGAGGCCGTCCCGGTGGGCGGCCTGGCCAGCGTCCCGGCGGCGTCGTTCGTCGAGGCCCTCACGGGGTCGTTCGTGGCGGGGCTGCAGATCGCCGGGCCGATCGTCGTCGTGCTCTTCCTGGCCGACGCCGGGCTCGGCCTGGTCAACCGGGTCGCCCCCGCGCTCAACGCGTTCGCGATGGGCTTCCCGCTGAAGATCTTCCTCACGCTCGCGCTCGTCGGGACCGTGCTCGTCGCGCTGCCGCACGTCGTCTCGGTGCTCACGGCCGAGGCCGTCGAGCGCATGGGCGGGGTGGGCTGATGGCCGACTCCACCGAGGAGAAGACCGAGCAGGCCTCCGACCGGAAGATGAAGGAGGTCCGGTCCAAGGGCCAGCTCGGCAAGTCGCAGGACCTCACGGCCTGGGTCGGGGTCGGGATCGCCGGCGCGGTGATCCCGCTGACCGTGAGCGCCGCGGCACGGGCCGCGACCGACCAGGTGCTGTCGCTGCGCACCGTGATCGAGAACCCCGAGCCCGCGGTCGCGCTCCAGCTCGCGCAGGACGCGCTCGGTTCCGTGGTGCCGACCATGCTGCCGCTGCTCGGGGCGATCGCCGTCGCCGTGCTGCTCGCGTCGGTCGCGCAGGGCGGCCTGCACCTGAAGCGGCTGAGGCCCGAGGCCGACCAGTTCAACCCGATGAGCGGGCTCAAGCGGATGTTCGGGGCGCAGGCGCTGTGGAACGGCGCCAAGGCCCTGCTCAAGACGACGGTCGTCGGCGTCGTGCTCTACGCGGTCGTCCAGTCCCTCATGCCGGTCCTCCTGGCCGCGGGCGGCCTGCCGATCGCCTCGCTGCTCGAGGCGGCGGGCTCCGGCGTGCGCTCGCTCCTGGTCTGGGCGACGGCGGCGGGCCTCACGCTCGCGCTGTTCGACGTGCTCGTCGTGGCGCGACGCAACCGCAAGAAGACACGCATGACCAAGAAGGAGCTCAAGGACGAGAACAAGAGCACCGACGGCGACCCGCTCGTGAAGTCGCAGCGCCGGTCGATGGCGCGCTCGATGACGCGCAACCGCATGATCGCCGCCGTGGCCGACGCGGACGTCGTCGTCGTCAACCCGACCCACGTCGCCGTCGCGCTGCGGTACGAGCCCGGACGCTCCGCACCGCGCGTCGTCGCGAAGGGCGCCGACCACGTCGCCGCCCGCATCCGCGAGAAGGCCGAGGAGTCGCGGGTGCCGATGGTCCGCGACGTCCCGCTCGCGCGCGCCCTGCACCGGGCGTGCGACGTCGGGCAGGAGGTGCCCGTCGAGCTCTACATGGCCGTCGCGCGCGTCCTCGCGTTCGTCATGGCGCTCACGCGCCGCGGCGCGGCGGCCTCGTCCGTCCCGCACCGCATGGCCCGCCCGGCGATCGCGCCGGGCGAGTGGCCCGCCGCCGACGACGCGCGGGCCGCATGACCTCGCCCGGCCCAGCCGTCGGCGCGCGCTGCGGCGGCCACGACCTGCATAGGACGTCGCGTCAGCAGCCGCCGACGCCCCGGACCCGGAAGGACCAGCGTTCCGCGTGAAGAACCGATCCCTCGCCATGATCGCCGTGCCGCTCGGCGTCGTCGGCATCGTCCTGCTGCTCGTCGTGCCGATCCCCGCGGCCCTGCTCGACGTGCTCATCATCGTCAACATCCTGCTGTCGCTCGTGATCCTGCTGACGTCGATGTTCGTCAAGAAGCCGCTCGACTTCTCGGTGTTCCCGTCGCTGCTGCTCGTCGCGACGCTGTTCCGGCTGGGCCTCAACGTCGCCTCGACGCGGCTCGTGCTCGGGGACGGCTACGCGGGCGAGGTCATCGGCGCGTTCGGCCACATCGTCGTCGACGGGAACCTCGTCATCGGCATGGTCGTGTTCCTCATCCTCGTCGTCATCCAGTTCCTCGTGATCACCAAGGGCGCGGAGCGCGTGGCCGAGGTCGGGGCGCGCTTCACGCTCGACGCGATGCCCGGCAAGCAGATGGCGATCGACGCCGACCTCAACGCGGGGCTCATCAGCGAGCAGGACGCGCGGGCCCGCCGCGCCGAGATCTCCGCGGAGTCCGACTTCTACGGGGCGATGGACGGCGCGTCGAAGTTCGTCAAGGGCGACGCCATCGCGGGCATCGTCATCACGCTCATCAACCTGCTGGGCGGCATCGTGATCGGCGTCGTCATGCACGGCATGCCGGCCATGGAGGCCGTCGACACGTACTCGATCCTCACGGTGGGCGACGGTCTGGTCACCCAGGTCCCCGCGCTGCTCATGGCGGTCGCCACGGGCATGATCGTCACGCGCTCGAACTCGGGCGAGGGCGACGTCGGCTCGCAGGCGTCGAGCCAGCTCGTCCAGTCGCGGCAGGCGCTCGCCATCGCGGGCGTCGCGGCGTTCGCCATGGCGCTCATCGAGGGCATGCCGAAGCTCCCGTTCCTCGTGCTCGGGGTGGGCCTGATCATCGCGGCCCAGCAGATCAAGGCGAGCCAGCGGCGGGCCGAGGTGGCGCGCGCCGCGGCCGAGCAGATCGAGAAGGAGGGCACGCGCAGCGACGGCACCGAGGACCTCCTCGAGCAGATGCGCGTGCACGCGCTCGAGATCCTGCTCGCGCCCGACCTCGTCGACCTGGTCACCGGCGCGCACGACGACCTGCTCGGACGCGTCCGCGCCCTGCGGCGCAAGATCGCGACGGACCTCGGGGTCGTCGTGCCCCCCGTCCGCACGCGCGACTCCCTGGAGCTCCCGGCGTCGACCTACGCCGTGCGGATCGCCGGCGTCGAGGCAGGTCGCGGCCAGGCGCCGGCCGGCAAGGTCCTCGCGCTCGGCGACGACCTCGCCGCCCTGCCCGGGCTGGCGACGGTCGACCCGGTGTTCGGCATGGACGGCAAGTGGGTCCCGGTGGAGATGCGGCACAGCGCCGAGATGGCGGGCGCCACGGTGATCGACCGGGTCTCCGTGCTCGTCACGCACCTGTCTGCCCTCATCGCCGCGAACGCGGCACGGCTGCTGTCCCGCGAGGACGTGCGCGTGCTCACCGACGAGGTGAAGCGGACCAACCCGTCGGCCGTCGACGAGCTCACGCCGGCCCTGCTGTCGCTCGCGGAGGTCCAGCGCGTCCTGCAGGGGCTGCTCGAGGAGCAGGTCGCCGTCAACGACCTGCCCCGGATCTACGAGGCGCTCGCGCTCGCCGCGAAGCGCTCGACCGACCCGGAGCACCTCGTCGAGGCGGCGCGCGCTGCGCTCGGACCGGCGATCCCGGCCCGGCACACGGTCGCGGGCACGATCCGGGTCGTGACGATCGCCCCGGCCCTGGAGCAGGCGATGCTCGCGGGCCGCCAGCCCGGCGGCGACCAGGGCACCGCGATCGTCGTGGACCCGGCGCGCCTCGACGCGTTCCGCTCGTCCGTGGGCGACCGCGTGCAGGCGGCCCGGGCCACCGGCGAGGACGTCGTCCTCGTGTGCGCGCCGTCGCTGCGCGCGGCGGTCCGGCGCCTCGTCGCGACGCAGGTGCCCGACCTCGCCGTGCTGTCGTACACCGAGGTGACGGCGGGCAACGCGCTCATCGAGACGGTCGGGGTGGTGAACGATGCCCCGGCGATTGCGGCTCGAGGGTGAGTCCCTCGACGCCGTGCTCGCCCAGGCACGGCGCCTGCACGGCCCGGACGCGCGGATCGTCTCCGCCGAGCGGGTCATCACGGGCGGCTTCAAGGGGCTCTTCGGGCGGCAGCACTACGAGGCGGTCGTCGAGGTGGGCGACGCGCCGCCCCGGACCGCCGTCGGGCCGGTCCGGTTCCCCGCCGCCCGCCGGGCGGGCATCGCGGCGCTGCTCGACGACGCCGACGAGGGCGACGCGCTGCGCCCGGCGCCGTCGGCCGCGGTCGAGGTCTCGACCCGCGGCGACGACTTCGCGGCGCTGCTCGACGAGCTCGTGGCCGAGACGGCGGAGCCGCCGCCCGCGGCCGTCACCGCCCCGCCCGCGCCCGTGTCGCCGCTGCCGCGCGCGGCGCCGGGCGACCTCGTGGCGCTCGTCGGGCTGGCCGCGGACGTCGTCCCGGCGGCCCGCGCGCTGGCGCAGCGGGAGGGCCTGCTCACGGCCTGCGCGGGCAGCGCGACCGACGGCGACACGGTGCGCGTCGACGACCGCCGTGCGGCGACCGAGGCGCGCGCCCGCGGGGTCCGCGCGGCCCGCGCCACGGTCGTGGCCGTCGGGGTGCGCGTGGACGCGGCCGGGGTGGCGCGGGTCCTCGACGAGCTGGGCGCCGAGCAGGTCGCGGTCGTGGTCGACGCCTCGCGCAAGCCCGCGGACACCGAGCGCTGGGTCGCCGAGGTGCAGCGGCTCGTGCTGGTCCGCGCCATGGTCGTGGTCGGGCGCGAGCTGACGACGACGCCCGACTCCGTGCTCGCGCTCGGGCTCCCGGAGCTGCGGCCCGCAGGCTGACCCCGGCCGCGCCCGCATAGGTAATCCGAACCGTCAGGATGACACGCGGGACGTCAGGAGGACGTGGCGATGCTGGTGCTGGGACGCAAGGTGGGAGAACGGATCCTCGTCGGCGACGACGTCGTGGTCACGGTCGTGTCGGTGGGCCGGGACGGGGTGCGCGTCGGGATCGACGCGCCCCGCGAGGTGCGGGTCCACCGGGCCGAGATCGTCGACCAGGTCGCCGCGGACAACCGGGCCGCCGCGCTCGGGGCACCCGGGGGCGAGGCGCGCGCCCGCGCGCTGCTGGGGCTCGACGCGCCCTCCTGACGCGCCGCACGGGACGTGCGGGGTCCTCGGCGGCGGAGAGCAGCCGTCGGGGGTGCCCCTCCCGTCGGGAGGCCCGCCGAGCGCTACCCGCGTCCGCCGCGGCCGCGGTCCTGCCGGCCCGCGTCCTTGTCGGTGCGCCGGTCGTCGCGGGTCTGCGGCTGCGGCTTCGCCGTCCCCGGCCGGGACGAGCCGCGCGCCTCGTCGGACCGCGGTGCGGGACGGTCGGGCTTCGGCTGAGCCGGGCGCGTGACGGGCGGCCCCGGTCGCGCGGGCACGGGCGTCGGTGCGGGCCGGACGGCCGGCGCGGGCTTCGGCGTCGGCTTCGGCGACGGCTTCGCCGCAGCCGGCGGCGCGGGCTGGGGCGGAGCAGCCGGTGCCGGCGCCGCTCCCGAGGCGGGGGCGGGAGCCGGTGCGGGCGTCTCCGGGACGGCCGGGCCCGGTGCGGCCGGCACGACCACGGGCAGCGGCTCGACCACGGGCTCGCCGCCGGGCTCGTCGGCGGGCACGTCGACGGCGTCGTCCACCCGCGGACCGACCGGCTCGTCCGCCGGCTCGTCGACGAGCTCGACGGCGGGTGCCGTCGACGGCGCCAGGCCCGTCAGCACCGGGGAGGACAGGTCGAGGCGGACGGACGTGGCGCCGGCGCCGTCGAGCGGCGCCCACGCGGTCGAGCCGGTCCCCGGGGTCGTGCTCAGGAGCACCTGCTCGGGCCGTACCGAGACGCCCGGGCCACCACCGACCTCGTCCTGCGCGGGCGCGACGACGACCCCGAACGCGAGCGTCGCCGCCGAGAGCACCGCGGCGGCGCCCCAGCGCACGGGACGACCCGGGCCGCTGGAGCGCGCGCGGCCCCGTACCCCGAGCGCACGGCGACGCTCCGGGCGTGCGGGGGCGTGCGCCGACGAGACCGTCGCTGCCGACCGGGACGTCGGGAGCGGGCGCGTGGCGGTGGCCTCGTCCAGCGGGTGCGGCGTGGGCGGGAGCCCCGCCGCCACGGCACCCGTGCGGACGACCTCCCGCGGGGTAGGACGGTCCACGACGGCGGCGGTCTCCCGGAGCAGCAGCAGGGCGGCGCGGTCGGCCGCGAGGCGGTGGCGGTACGGCGGGACGGCGACCGCGCCCTCCGCGGCCAGCGCGCGCACGGCGCGCAGGGCCTCGAAGCGCACGGTGGGCGACCAGGCGCGGCCCTCGAGCGGACGACGGCCGGCGACGAGGTCGTCGAGCACGGCGCGCTGGGCGTCGGTCACCGCCCGCAGCGCGGTGCCCTGGTCCGTCCCCGAGACCCCCGCGGCGCGCACGTGCCGCCGGGCGTCGCGCGCGAGCCCGACGGCGTGCGCGGCGACGAGGCCGGCCACCGCGCGCTCGCGCTCGGCCTCCGGCACCGTCGCGGCGACGACGCGCGCATCCTCGACGACCGAGCGTCGAGACCCGGGTCCCTCGTCAGACATGTCCTGCTGCCCCCTGTGCTCCTGCGCCCGCCCTGCGGCCGCCCCCTCGTCCCCGTGCGCGCCACGGTGCGGTTCTCCTGCTCGCCGCGGTACGCCGCGGACCTCCCGGCAGGTGCGGGTCGTGGAGCGACGCTCGCGCTCACACGCTGTCCACGGCGTCGAGGACGATGCCGACGTCCCGGAGGTGCTGCGCCGCCAGCACCCGGACCCGGTCGATGTGGGCGACGGTCCGGTGCCGGGGCAGACCCAGCGTCCGGGCGATCCACACGACCGTGTCGTGGCCCGGGAGCGGCCCACCGCCCCCGTACGCCTCGGACATCCAGAGCGCCGCGACCCGTCCGCGGACCGGGTCCTCCGCGTGCGCCGCGTCGACGACGGAGCGGACGAGCGCCGGCACCTCGACCGCGTGCAGCACGCAGTCCGCGTGCGCGTCGGTCGTGCGCGCGGAGTCGAGGGCCTCGTCGAACGACAGCGCGCCGCGCAGCACGAGCTCGTCCGCCTCCGTCACGACCATGCCCTGCCGGACGACGTCGGCCCGGTGGGCGCCGAGGCGCTCGTTCGTGGCGCGGACGGCCTCCTCGACCGAGGGCGCCGCGCCGCGCAGCGCGGCGAGCTCCGACCGCGTGCGCGCGAGCTCGCGGCGCCGACGCTGCGCGGCCACCATGCCCGACGCCGGCGCGGTCGCGTGGTCGAGGAACGAACGGACGCGGGGTCGTGCCGTGTAGACGACGATGGCGAGGAACGAGCGCATGCTGCGCAGGTACGCCGGGTCGCGCCGGGACCGCTCGAGCATCTCCCAGGCGGTCTCCACGACGATCGCCGCGACGTCGTCGAGGTGCTGGGCCGCGGGCACCGAGTTGGTGCGGCACAGGCGCGCCGCGATCCGGCGCCACTGCGTCGCGTGGGCGGCGAGGAGGGTCGAGACCTCGGTGCGGTACCGGTCGTCGTCCTCGATCGCGACGACGCGGGCGACCTCGTCCCGGAGCGCCCCGGGGTCGTCGCCCTCCTGCGGGCCCTCGTCGACGGCGCGCACGGGACGCGCGTCGCGCGCCCGCTGCGGGCGCGGGTCGAGCAGGGTCCGGTCGGTCACGGTCCAAGCATGCGGACCCGGAGGGGCTCCTGGCGCGCGGGACACCGTCTTTCACACCGGACTTCACCCTCAGGTGCCCCGGGCAGCGGGTGATCTCCGCACGCTTCGCCCGCCGCGGGTGTTTCGCGGACGTCGCCACGGTGGGATGCTGTCCTCGGCGACGGGCTCGCCGGCTGGACAGGGCAGGACGAGATCAGGAGGTGGACCGGGTGCACGCAGCGTCCTGCGCTTCGACGGCGTCGCCGTGCCGGGCCGCCGACGCCCCGGGCGGGGTGGTGTCGCGGTGACCCCGGAGGAGGACGGCGCCGGTGCGCCGTGGGACGACACGACCTGGGCCATCTGGGCCGTGGGCCTCGTGGAGCCGCTCATCGACCCCGACGACCGGCTCGCGACCATGGCCGCGATGCGCGCGCAGGCGAAGGCGCACCCGCTGCGCGCCGTGACGCTCCTCGCCGGCGCCCTCACCGACCTCCTGGACTCGTTGCCCGACGACGACCCGTGGCGCCACCTGGACCCCGCGACGTTCGGCACGTACCGGGACGGCCTGGACCTTGTCCCGTCGGAGGCCGTCGTGATCGCCGAGGACATCGGCCTCGCGGCGCTCGCCCGGCCGCTCGGGCACGGCGGGGCGCGGGTCATGAGCGAGGCGCAGCACGGGTGGGAGAACGCCGCGCACGCGGCGAACGAGCTCGAGGACCCGGTGCGCACGCTCACGCGCGCCGTGGCGTGGGCCGCCTGGCGTCGCCGCGTGTACGTGGGCGAGGACAGCTACCCCGTCCTCGTGGTCTTCTCGTGGCTGCCGCGCGCGGCGCTCATCGCCGCGGGGCGCGAGATCGACGACGACCTCGCGCGCGCCGAGATGCGCGCGTCCGCCAAGATCGTCGACGACCTGGTCTGACCGGCCCGGTCCTCAGCGCCCGTCCGTGCCGCTCGCAGGCAGGGGACGCTGGGCCGGGAGCAGTCCCAGCTCGATCCCGCGGGCGAGGGCGTCCTCGCGCCGGCGCACGCCGAGCTTCCGGTAGATCGAGCGGAGCTGGCTCTTGACCGTGTTCACGGAAACGGTGAGGCTCCGGGAGATGTCGACCGCGGTCGCGTGGCGCATGAGGGTGTCGAGGACGACGACCTCCCGGTCGGACAGGGGCTGGGGGAGGTCGGCCGTCGCGGCGAAGAGCTCCGGCACGGGTTCCGCGTCCCCGATGAGGCGCTGCGCCGTCTGGTCCTTGCTCCGTGCCGCGAGCTCGACCAGCGTGAGGAGGTCGTGCCGGGCGGGGAGCGCGAGGGCGAACCGCAGCCGCCGGTCCTCGGCGACGCCGGCGAGCTTGTCCAGGGCGTCGCGCGCCTGCGTCTCCTCCTCCGCGTGCGTGAGCGCGGCGGCGAGCAGGACGGCGTGCGCGGCCCGCAGGCGCGGCGCGGCGGTCCGCGGCGGCGTGTGCGCGACGAGCACGTCGCGCGCGGTGCTCCACCGGCCGGTGAGCAGCGCCGCGTGGGCCCGCAGCAGCCAGGTGAGCGACGACGTCGCCGGGGCGACCTTGAGCCAGGAGTGCACCGCGCCGACCTGGCCGCGCGCGAGCCCGAGCAGGCCGCTCACGTAGTCGAGGTGGTCGATGTCGCGCGCGGAGATGCGTCGGCGGCCGCGCTCGGACTCGATGTAGCGGCGCAGCCGCTCGATGCCCAGGGCCGGCTCGAAGGACACCAGGTCGACGTAGGCCTGGACCGTGGCGACGACCGGGCGGGTCTCGAGCGTCGCGAGGTGCGGTCGCAGCACGTCGAGGTGGGCCTGGGCGCCGCGGGCGTCGAAGCGTTCGAGGCACACGATCGCGCGGGCGATGCGGTACAGGTGGTCGTCGCGCCCCGCGCGGACCTCGGCGTGGGGCGACGCCTCGATGACCTCGAGGTCGCGCACGGCCTCCGGCAGGTCCCCGCGGAGCGCGAGCACGAGCGCACGCAGCGACAGGCCGTAGAGCGTGCGCGGGTCGACGGCGGGGGAGCCGCCGAGGTCCTCGAGCGTGGCGAGCGCCTCCTCGTCCGCGCCCGCCCGCGCGAACGACATCGCGACCTCGGCGCGGAGCCGGGGCAGCTCGCGGACGAGCTCCCGGCGCTCGTCCACACCCAGCTCGTCGAGCGTCTGCCGAGCCCGGCGCGCCGGCTCGAGCGCGCGCTGCGTCGCGTTCGTCGACCGCAGCGCGACGCTCTCGAGCACGTCCAGGACGACGCGTTCCGCCGTCGAGGTCGTCCTCGCCCGGGGGCGCAGGGCGGCCAGCGTCAGCTGGTACGTCTCGATCGCCTCGGTGCGCTCCCCGGGGACGCTGTCGTGGTGGATCGCGAGGGCCCCGGCGAGCAGCGGCCAGCGCCGCAGGTCCGTCTGCGGGAGGCTCTTGAGGACGTCGAGGCGGGCCAGCGCCTGCGGCTCGAGCAGCTCGCCCCAGTACCGCGAGACGGCCGAGGACGCGAGCCCGAGGTCGCCCGCGCCGACCGCGTGCCGCAGCGCCTCGACGGGATAGCCGTTCGTCAGGTACCAGCGCGCGGCGGCGAGCTGGGCACGCCCCCACTCGTCGGGGTGCTCCTCGCGGACGCGCTCCGCCACGAACGTCCGCACCACCGGGAACAGGACGAAGACCCGGCCCGCGGGACGTCGCTCCCACGCACCCAGCCCGCGCTCCTCGAGCATCCACAGCAGCTGCGGCGCCGCGGGCTCCCGCGTCAGCGCCACGGCGAGGTCGGCGGTGAGGACGTCCGCGACCGCGCACCGCCGCAGGACCTGCTCGAGCCGAGGGCGCTCGGCGCCCTCGAGCTGCTTCTCGAGCGCGGCCCGCAGCAGCTCGTCGGCGACCTGGACGTGCGCCGGGGTCCCGTGGGAACCGGCCATCTCCGCGGCGAGCATCGCGACCCGCAGGTACAGCGGCTGGCCGCCGGTGAGGACGTGCGCCTCGGCGGGGTCGAGGTCCACGCCTGCCTGGCGCAGCATGCGGGCCGTCTCGTCCCGGGTCAGCGGCAGCTGGTCCGCGGTGATGACGGTCCGGTCGAGCTCGAGCCCGACCGAGGCGGCCTCCAGGGGGGAGACCGTGCTCGTGGCCACGGCCACGGAGAGGTTCGGGCACAGGCGCAGCAGGGCGAGGACGTCCTCGTGGACCGCGGCGTCCGTGACGTCCTGGTAGTCGTCGATGACGACCACGACCTCCCCGGGCACCGCGAGGAACGCGTCGGCCAGGCGGCCGGGCACGTCCTCGGGGGCGAGCTCCGCCGGCCCCAGCGCGGCCTCGAACGCCTCGAGCCCGGCCCGCGCGGCACGGCGCGCGACCGCGCGCCAGAGGTCCGTCCGGGACATCTCCGGGATGACGGACAGCCAGAGCCCCGGCGTGGCCCGGCGTCGGGACCACTCGGCGAGGAGGGAGGTCTTGCCCGCACCCGCGGGGCCGCGGACCACGCGGAGCGCGGCGTCCACCTCGAGCCGGTCGAGCAGGCGCTCGCGGACGAGCTCGGTGTGCGGGGGGCGTGGCGCCCCGTACAGACGGAACGTCGTCGTGTCCGTCACCGACATGCTGCCTCCGTGCTTCCCCCGCTCCACGGGCGGGCGGACGGACGGCGGCGAACCGCGTCCGGCCACGGCTCCGCCCCGAGAGCCGGCACCGCGCCGTGATCCGCTCTCACCCTAGGCGAGGAGGTGCGCCGGTTCTCGGGGAAGGCGGGTGAAGCGCTCGAACCGGGTCGCCCGCGGCTCCCTCCAGCCCGGACGAAACGGGACGCGCGGGGACGATGCGGACAGCGTGGCCCGTCGCGTGCATAGGGGCCTCGGGCGCGCCCACCCGCGGACGCGACCGGAGAGGAGCCGCACGCCCATGTCTGTGCACCGGGCCCGCCCGCGGACCGCGCTCGCCGCGGTGCTGGTGGGCGCCGTCCTGGTCGGCGCGTCCACGACGGCCCACGCCGTCCCGGTCGCCCGCGCCGCGGCAGACCCGGGCGTCGCGCCCGTGGCGACGGAGACCCTCGTGCGGGTCGTGGAGGACGGCCGGCCCGGTGCCGCGGGTGCGGCGGCGTCCACCGCTGCGGCCGACGGCACGGGCCCCGACGCGGCATCGGGCACGGACCCCGGCGCGGGCATGGACTCCGGTGCCGGCGCGGGCGCCGGCACCGTGGGCGTCGGGCCCGTCGTGCCTGCCGTGCCCGGTGCTCCCGTGCCGGACGGACCGGAGCCTCCCGCGCCCGGGTCGGCCGCTCCGGAGGAGGGCGCGTCTCCCTCCGTCCCCGCTCCCGACCCGGCGGCCCCGGAGGAGGGCGAGACGCCCCCCGGCCCCGACCCCACCGTGCCCGACGGCGAGCCCGCGCCCCGCGTGGTCGTGCTGCCGCCGGTCCTCGTCCGCGCGGCGGCCGGGGACGCGGTCTACCTCGTGCCGGTGGTCGAGGGCGTGCGCTGGTCCCTGGGCGGCGAGCCGATGGCGTGCACCGTGGTGGTGGTCGACGGGTACCGGACCGTCGAGGCGCCGCGGGACGGCGGCGTCCTGCGGGCGACGGCCGCGGCGGAGGACGGCCACGTGCTGCAGCTCCCGGACGGGCGGTCCGCCGCCGAGGCGGTCACGGAGCTGCTCCCCGTCGTCACGGCGGTGCTCCCCGCCGCACAGGACGGCCCGGGCAGGGCGGACACGTACACCGTGCCCGACGCCGAGGGCCTCGTCGTCCGCGACGCGACCGGCGCGGTGCTCCCGCCCGGCAGCACGCACGCCGTCGAGGGGTACCTCGACCACGTGGCGCGCGTCGTCCTCACGCTCTCCCCGGCGGCGGGCCTGCGGCTCGCGGCGGAGGGCGCGGCGGAGCCGGTGCTGCCGGGGTCGGACGGGTCGCGCGCCGTCGAGCTCGTGTTCTCCGGTCTCACCGAGGTCCGGGCGCCGGCGCCCGTGGTCGTCGCCGCGCGCCCGGGCGCGGCGGCCGCGGTCGAGGTGCCGCGGGCCGACGGCGTGGAGTTCGTCCTCGACGAGCGGGTCCTCGCCCCGGGCCGCCATCCCGCCCGGGGCACGGTGACCGTGACGGCGCGCGCGCTCGACGGTTACGTCCTCGTCGGCGAGACGTCGTGGGAGCTCGTGCTCGACGGGCCGGCCGTCCCCGAGGCGCCCGCCGCCCCGCCCGCGTCGCCTGCTCCGGCCGCCCCGGCGCCCGCTGCGACACCGGACGCGTCCGCGCCGACGACGGCGGACGGGCCCGCGCTCGACCTGGCGCCGGTGGTCGGCACGGCGGACCCGTCGCGCGCCGTCGTCGTGGCCGCGGGCGAGGCGCTCGCCGCGGTGCCACCGGCCCCGCCGCGCGGCGACGCCGGGTTCGACCTGCTCACGCTGGTGCTGGGCGGGGCGCTCGTGTCCGGGGCGTGGGTGCTGCGCGCGCGCCGCGACCAGACGGCCTGACTCCGCCCACCGGGGATCAGGGAGCCCGACGCCGTAGCCCGTCCGTCCGGCCGGGCGCGGCACGCCTCAGGTGCGCGGGCCGCCGCGGGCGCCGAGCCGCTCGACCAGGCGCGCGAGGACGTCGCCCGTGCGCAGGCCGTCGTGCTCGAACTCGTTCGTCACCCACGTGCGGACGTTGCCCACGCGCGCCGCCGTGTCGAGCGAGAGCCCGGCGTCGACGAACATGTCGTCGAAGTACACCGCCGCCTCGACCGGCACCTCGTTGCGCGCGAGGACGTCGAGGTCGTACAGGTCGGGCCACTCCTCGCGCGCGGCGAGCGCGTCCGCCGCCGCGCGGAACGGCCGGAGCGCGGTGATCTCCTCGAGCATCCAGGGGTAGATCATCTCGCCGGTGAGGAGCAGCGGTCGCGCCGCCGGGTCGAGGGCCGGCTCCTCGGCGCGGACCGCCTCGGCGGCCCACGCCGTCGGGCCGGTGCCCGACTGCGCGTAGATCGACTCGTGGAGCACGGCGTAGAGCGGGTTGGTGCGGAACGACGTCGCCGCCGCGACCTCGGCGAGGAACGTGTCCGTCAGGGTGTCGGGCGCGTCCGCGTCGAACGCCTCGTCCACGAGCCAGTGGATGCGCTCCGGGCCGGGCTTCATCCCGAGGTCCGTGCCGATCGACTGGAGCCGGCGCACGGTGAGCCGGTCGCCGTCGGGCAGGCGCACGTCGTCGGCCGCGAGGAGGTCCGCGACGCGCGCGAGGCGGGCCGCGTCGTCCGGGTACCGCTCCCGGTAGGCGGCGTTCTTCGCGACGACGCGCGGCTGGGTGCGGCGGTACACCTCGCGCGCGTCCGCCGTCAGGCCCGGCAGCCCGCCCGTGACGTAGCACGCGGCGAGCGCCTCGGGCGCCCGCGACAGGTACGTCATCGTGAGGAAGCCGCCGTAGGACTGGCCGAGCGACGTCCACCGCCGCCCGCCGTAGACCGTCCGGCGCACGTGCTCGGCGTCGGCGACGATCGCGTCCGCCCGGAAGCGGGAGAGGTACTCCGCCTGGGCGGCCCCCGATCCGCGCGCGGCGAGCGCCGCCCCGCGCACGGCCGAGGACCGGCCGGTGCCGCGCTGGTCGAGCAGCACCACCCGGTGCGTCGCGAGCGCGGTGCAGACCCAGCCGTCCGGCCCGGTGGGCCGGGGCCCCTTGCCGCCCGGGCCGCCCTGGAGGAACACGAGCAGCGGCAGGTCGTCGTGACGCCGGACCGGGTCGACGAGCTCGCGCACGAACAGCGTGAGGCGGCGGGGGTCCGTGTCGTCGTCCCACACGAGCGGCACCTCGAGCTCGCGGTCGGTGACGTGGATGCCGGGCAGGGTGTACGCGGTCTCGCGGGCGACGCTCACCCCGCCACCCTAGCCGCGCCGCTCCGGGCGGCCGGCGGCACGTGTCACAGCTCGACGGTCTCGTTCTCCCCGCCGTCGTAGCGCGAGCCGGTGACCTTCGCCTTGACCAGGCTGAACAGCGTCGCGACGCGGCCGCCGGGGGAGTCCCAGTACTCCGCGGAGTCGGCGTGCAGCCGGACGAGCACCACGCCGGGCGTGTCCGGGCCGTCGGGGAACCAGGCGTCGGCGACCGTGTTCCACAGCTCGCGGATCTTCTCGCGGTCGCGGACGACCGCGGCGCGCCCGGACACCGAGACCCAGGACGTCGAACCCGAGAAGGCCGCGTTCGCCGCCGAGTCCCGCGCGATCTCGGCGACCTTGTGCGAGTCGGCGGCGGCGAAGAACCACAGGTCGCCGTCGAAGTCGACGGCCTGGACGCCCATCGGCCGGCTCACCAGGCTCCCGTCGGTCGCGACGGTGGTCAGCATGGCGATCTTCTCGTCCTTGATCAGGTCGCGGACCGTGGCGACCTCGTCGGAGCTCGCGTGGGGCTGCTCGTGGTGCGTGCCGGTCATGTCGTCTCCCGTCGTCGGGCCGCGGGGCGCGGCACCTCGACGCTAGGCACGACGCGCGCGACTCGCCCGTGGGAGCACGACGAGGGGGTGGGGTGCGCGACGCCGCGGCGCCGTGCACCCCACCCCCCTCGGTGGGTGGTCCCGGGACGGGCTACTGCTCCACGTCCTCGTCGACCCACTCCATGGTCTTCGTCACGGCCTTCTTCCAGTTCCGGTAGAGGCGCTCGCGCTCGCCGGACTCCATCGACGGGCTCCAGCGCTTGTCCTCGGCCCAGTTGTCGATGACGTCCTGCTCGCCCTTCCAGAAGCCGACGGCGATGCCCGCGGCGTACGCGGCACCGAGCGCCGTCGTCTCGGCGACCTTGGGGCGCACGACGTCGACGCCGAGCTGGTCGGCCTGGAACTGCATGAGGAGCTCGTTGGCGACCATGCCGCCGTCGACGCGCAGCTCGGTGAGGTCGACGCCCGAGTCGGCGTTCATCGCGTCGACGACCTCGCGGCTCTGGAACGCCGTCGCCTCGAGCGCGGCGCGCGCGATGTGGTTGCGGTTGACGTACCGCGTGAGGCCCACGAGCGCGCCGCGCGCGTCGGGCCGCCAGTAGGGCGCGAACAGGCCGGAGAACGCCGGCACGAAGTAGGCGCCGCCGTTGTCCTGGACCTTGCCCGCGAGCCACTCGACGTCGGGCGCGTCCTCGAACATGCCCAGGTTGTCGCGCAGCCACTGCACGAGCGAGCCGGTCACGGCGATCGAGCCCTCGAGCGCGTACACGGCGGGCGCGTCGCCGATCTTGTAGCAGACCGTCGTGAGCAGGCCGTTCTTGCTCATGACCTTCTCCGTGCCCGTGTTGAGCAGCAGGAAGTTGCCGGTGCCGTACGTGTTCTTGGCCTGGCCGACCTCGAAGCACGCCTGGCCGAACGTGGCCGCCTGCTGGTCACCGAGGATGCCGGCGATCGGGACGCCGGGGACGAGACCGCGGGGACGGCCGTGGCCGTACACCTCGGACGACGACCGGATCTCGGGGAGCATCGACAGCGGGATGCCCATGTCCGCGGCGATGTCCTCGCGCCAGGAGAGCGTGTCGAGGTCCATGAGCATCGTGCGCGACGCGTTCGTCACGTCGGTGACGTGCACGCCGCCCTCGGTGCCGCCCGTCATGTTCCACAGCACCCACGTGTCGGTGTTGCCGAACAGCAGGTCGCCCTTCTCGGCCTTCTCGCGCGCGCCCTCGACGTTGTCGAGGATCCACTTGATCTTCGGGCCGGAGAAGTAGGTGGCGAGCGGCAGGCCGACGACCGACTTGTACTTCTCGGGGCCCTCG
Organism: Cellulosimicrobium sp. RS; assembly: GCF_046159675.1. NCBI lineage: Bacteria > Bacillati > Actinomycetota > Actinomycetes > Micrococcales > Promicromonosporaceae > Cellulosimicrobium > Cellulosimicrobium sp. RS. The sequence continues at coordinate 311,845 of NZ_JBJXVU010000003.1, forward strand.
TCGCCGCCGAGCTCGTCGACGATCTTCTGGGTGCGCGTGTCCTGCCAGACGATGGCGTTGTAGACGGGCTTGCCCGTGGTCTTGTCCCAGACGACGGCCGTCTCGCGCTGGTTCGTGATGCCGACGGCCGCGATGTCCTCGTGCGTGAGGTTGCCTCGGGTGAGGGCGAGACCGACGACCTCGCGCACGTTGTTCCAGATCTGCTCGGGGTTGTGCTCGACCCATCCCGCGCGCGGGAAGATCTGGTCGTGCTCGAGCTGCCCGGTGGAGTAGATCTCCCCGGAGTGGTTGAAGACGATGGCCCGGGAGCTCGTGGTCCCCTGGTCGATGGCGAGAACGTAGTCGGCCATGGTGCGTTCAGTCCTTCACGTCGGTGTGGGTGTGGTTGCGGCGTAGGTGCCCGGCGCCCGACGGCGCGGGTCGCGTGACCGGGGAGGCCCCCGGCTCCCCGGTCACGCGGGGGAGAGGTCCGGTCGTCCGGGTCGGTCAGACCCAGGCGGCCCCGAGCAGGCCGGCGAGGACGCCGCCGACCAGCGGACCGGCGACCGGGACCCAGGCGTAGGCCCAGTCGCTCGAGCCCTTGCCCCGGATCGGCAGCACCGCGTGCGCGATGCGGGGACCGAGGTCACGGGCAGGGTTGATGGCGTAGCCGGTGGGACCACCGAGGCTCGCGCCGATACCGACCACGATGAGCGCGACCGCGAGCGGCCCCAGGCCCGACGGGGTCTTGCCGGACGCCACGACGAAGAACACGAGCACGAACGTCGCGATGACCTCCGTGACGAAGTTCCACGCGTAGGAGCGGATCTCCGGGCCGGTGGAGAACACCGCGAGCTTGGTCGCGCCGGGCGCGTCCTCGTCGAAGTGCTTCTTGTACGCCAGGAACGCCAGCACGGCGCCGACGAAGGCACCGATCATCTGGGCCCCGAAGTACAGGAACATGTTGCCGACCGTCGGCTCGATGGTCGCCGTCACGAGCCCCTCGGGGCCGGTCGCGGAGAAGAACGGCTCCTGGGCGGTGAAGAGGCCGATGGTCACGGCCGGGTTGAGGTGCGCACCCGACTTGTAGGCCACGTAGACGCCGGCGAAGACCGCGAGGCCCCATCCGAAGTTGATGAGGAGCCAGCCGCCGTTGAAGCCCTTGGTCCTCGGGAGGACGACGTTCGCGACGACGCCCGCGCCGAGGAGGATCAGTGTCGCCGTGCCGAGTATCTCGGACCAGAAGGCGTTCATGAGGAGTTGATCCATCGTGCTCTCTCTTTCGTGGTGGACTTCTCTGTCTCAACCGTCCCGACGCACCTGAGCGTCGGGTCCTCGGGTCGGTCCGCCGTCGGCGTGCGCCCCGTGGGGTCGGTGTGCGGGGCCCCGGGGGCCGACCCGTCGGTCAGCCCCCGGGGCTCGCTCGCGGCGATGTGCAGCTGTCAGGTCGTGCGGAGCGGCTGGAGCGGTGACACGTCGGGCGCCTCCAGCCGGGTGCGCTCGGCGGACGCGTCGTCGGGCGCCTGCTCGGCGGCCGCCTCGGCCTCCGCGCGGGCGGTGTAGCTCGCGATCTCGGCGTCGCGCGTCGCGTCGTCCCACCCGAGGATCTCGGCGGCGACGGCCGCGATCTCGGGCAGCGCGGCGAGGCCCCGGTCGGGCACCTCGTAGTTGAGCCGCGTGCGGTGCAGCAGCAGGTCCTCGAGGTGCAGCGCCCCCTCGTGGGAGACGCCGTACGCGACCTCCGCGCGCAGGTAGGCCGGCGCGTGCTCGAGCGGGCGGGCGAGGTCGGGCTGCGCCTCGCACAGCTCGACGAGCTCGCGCAGGTTCGACCCGTACCGGTGCAGGAGGTGGTCGACCATGGCCGGGGTCCAGCCGTACCGGGACGCCCAGGGCCGCGCCTGGCGACGCACGGCGTCGAGGCCGACGGCGCCGAGCAGCGGGATCTTGTGCGTGATCGACGGCAGGGCGCTCGCGCGCTGGCCGATCGCGAAGTCCACCGCGTCCTTCGCCATGACGCGGTAGGTGGTGAGCTTGCCGCCGGCGATGACCGTGAGGCCCGGGGTGGGGGAGGCCACCGTGTGCTCGCGCGAGACCTTCGCGGAGCTGGTGCCCTCCTTGGTGCCCGGCTGGAGCAGCGGCCGCAGGCCCGCCCAGGTGCCGATGATGTCGTCGCGCGTGAGGGGGTGGGCGAGCACGGCGTTCGCGTGCTCGAGCACGTAGTCGATGTCGGCCGCGGTCGCGACGGGGTGCTGGAGCTCCTGCTCCCACGGGGTGTCGGTCGTGCCGATCACCCAGTACCGGGACCACGGGATGACGAACAGGACCGACTTCTCGGTCTGCAGGATCAGCCCGACCTGGCCCTTGATGCGCTCGCGCGGCACGACGATGTGGATGCCCTTGGACGCGAGGACCCGCAGCCCGCCCTCGCTGCCGGCGAGCGCCTCGGTGTCCTCCGTCCAGACGCCGGTCGCGTTGATGACGGCGCGTGCCCGGACGGTGATCTCGCGGCCCGTCTCGAGGTCCTGGAGCACGGCACCGTTCACGGCGCCCGTCGAGCCCTTGGTGAGCGAGACGACCTGCGTGCGGGAGGCCGCGTGCGCGCCGTACGACGCCGCGGTGCGCACGAGCGTCGAGACGAGGCGGGAGTCGTCGACCGACGCGTCCCAGTACTGGACGGCGCCGACGGCCGCGTCGTGCGCGAGGTCGGGGAACTTCTTCTCCATGCGGCTGCGCGACAGGTGCCGGTGCAGCGGCATCGCGCGGCGACCGGGCGCGACGCTCGCCAGCGTGTCGTAGAGCGCGATGCCGGCGCCGACGTAGGCACGCTCCCACACGCGGTGCTCGAGCGGGTACAGGAAGGGGACGGGGCGCACGAGGTGCGGCGCGATCTCCTTGAGCAGGAGGTCGCGCTCGGTGAGCGCCTCCTTGACCAGGTGGAAGTCGAGCATCTGCAGGTAGCGCAGGCCGCCGTGCACGAGCTTGCTCGACCGGCTCGACGTCCCTGCCGACCAGTCCTGCGCCTCGACGATCGCGGTGGAGAGCCCGCGCGTGACCGCGTCGAGCGCGATCCCGGCGCCGGTGACCCCGCCGCCGATCACGAGGACGTCGAGCTCGGCGTCCGCGCTGGTGCTGGCCTCGAGCGCGGCGAGCGCCTGCCGCCGGGAGTCCGCGGTGAGTCTCGTGGATGCCATCCGTCTTCCTCTCTCGTCCCTCGGTGCTGCGGCACGCCGCGGGACGATCGCGCCCACGGTGCGCTCACAGCGACGGTCCCACGCCCGACCAGGGTGCGCGAGCGGGAACCGCCGTGCGTGCACCGGGGTCTCCGGCGCGGAGGCACACGGTCCAGACCACCACGCGGCGAACGCCCGCGCAACCGTGGTGCACGAACGTGCAGAATGGGCGTGACGGGAAGGAGACCGCGATGGTCGATCGGGAGCAGGACGTCCTGCGCGCGGCGTCGATGTACTACCTCCAGGACATGAAGATGGAGGCGATCGCCAAGCACCTGCACACGTCGCGGTCCACCGTGTCGCGGCTGGTGAAGCGGGCGCGCGACACGGGCCTGGTCGAGATCTCGCTGCGCCCCGCGCGCAGCCGCGGGCCGGGGCTCGGGCAGCACCTGGCGAGCACGTGGGGGATCGACGCCTACGTGGTCCCCGTGCCCGACCAGGCGCCGCAGGTCGAGCGGCTCGAGCAGGTCGCGCTGACGACCGCGCGCCTGCTGTCGACGTGGTTCGACTCCGACATGATCCTCGGGATCGCGTGGGGCACGACGCTCTCGGCCGTGTCCCGGCATCTGCCGCGCAAGCCGACCCGGGGGAGCGCCGTCGTGCAGCTCAACGGGGCGGCGAACACGCGGACGTCAGGCGTGCACTACGCGGGCGACCTCATCGCCGGCTTCGGCAGCGCGTTCGACGCCCACGTGCACCATTTCCCAGTGCCCGCGTTCTTCGACTACGCGGAGACGAAGCGCGCGATGTGGCGCGAGCGGTCCGTGCGCCGCGTGCTCGACGTGCAGCACCGGGCCGACATCGCGCTCTTCTCCGTCGGGGCCGTCGCGGGCGGCGTGCCGTCGCACGTGTACTCCGCGGGGTACCTCGACCCCGACGACATCGCGGTCCTCGACGCCGAGGGCGTCGTCGGCGACGTCTGCACCGTGTTCCTCCGCGCCGACGGGACCTACCGCGACATCGCGCTCAACGAGCGCGCGACGGGGCCGGCCCCCGAGGAGCTGCGGCGCGTGCCGCGGCGGGTGTGCGCCGTCGCGGGCGACAACAAGGTGGCGCCCCTGCGCGCAGCCCTGCGCGCGGGCGTGGTGACCGACCTCGTCGTCGACGAGATCACGGCGGCCCACCTCGTCGGGGGCTCGTGAGCGCAGAGCGCAGATATGCGTCCTGATGCATGACTATGCAGCAGGTGCTCCGCGCGCGTACAGTGTCGCGGTGCCCACGACCTCCGCCGTCCGTGTCCGTCCCGCCCTGCCCGCGGACGTGCGGACGGTGCGTGCGCTCGTGCAGCCCTACGCCGAGGACCGCATCCTCCTGGCCAAGGAGATGGTCGGGTACTACGAGGCGGTCCAGGAGTTCGTCGTCGCCGAGGTGCCGGACCCGGACGCGGCGGACGGCGCGGACGCGCGGCGCGTCGTCGGGTGCGGGGCGCTGCACGTCATGTGGGACGACCTCGCGGAGATCCGCACGCTCGCGGTGGACCCGGCGTGGCGCGGGCACCGCGTCGGGCACGCGCTCGTCGTCGAGCTCGTCGCCCGCGCCCGCGCCCTCGGCCTGCGGCGCGTGTTCTGCCTGACGTTCGAGGTCGACTTCTTCCGCGCGCACGGCTTCCGCACCATCGAGGGGACGCCCGTGTCCCCCGAGGTGTACGCCGAGCTCCTGCGCTCGCACGACGACGGCGTCGCGGAGTTCCTCGACCTCGCGCGCGTGAAGCCCAACACGCTCGGCAACACGCGGATGCTGCTCGACCTCGACGGCCCTGCCGTCCCCGGCGGCCCCGCCGACCTCGACGGCGACCGCGCCGCGGACGCCGCGCGCGGCTGACGGCCCGCCCGCCGCGTCAGGCGGGGAGCCGGTAGAGCACCCCGCCCGGCCCGTCCTCCTGCTCGACGAGACCGTCCTCCACGAGGCTCGCGACGCACCGGTCGAGCTGCGCGGCGTCGTGCCACACCTCGGCCACGACGCCGCGGGGCACCGGGCCCGGCGCGTCGCGCAGCGCCGCCATGACCCGGCCCCGCGCCTGCCGGTCGGTGCCGACCCAGGCCTGTGTGCGGCGTCGGGCCGCGTGCTCGTCGCCGGGACGGCCGGCCAGGCGCCACGCGCACGCGTCGCGGACGGGGCAGACGCCGCACCGGGGCGCGCGCGCCGTGCAGACGAGCGCGCCGAGCTCCATCGACGCGGCGGCCCACAGCACCGCGTCGTCGTCGTCGGGCGGGGCGACCGCGGCGGCGGTCGCGCGCTCCGCGGCCGTGTACGACGGCGCGGGCAGCGCGACGCCCCCGACCGCGCGCGCCAGGACACGGCGCACGTTCGTGTCGACGACGACCGCGCGGCGCCCGTGCGCGAACGCGGTGACCGCTGCGGCGGTGTACTCGCCGACCCCCGGCAGCGCGCGCAGCGCCTCCTCGCCGCGGGGCACCTCGCCGTCGTGCCGCTCGACGATCGCCCGCGCGCACTCCTGCAGGCGCAGCGCGCGCCGCGGGTAGCCCAGCCGGCCCCACGCGCGCAGCACGTCGGCGGTCGGTGCGGCGGCGAGGTCGGCCGGCTCGGGCCAGCGCTCCATCCACTCCCGCCACGCCGGCTCGACCCGCACGACCGGCGTCTGCTGCAGCATGACCTCGCTCACCAGCACGCCCCACGCGGTGCGGTCCGCAGCCCGCCAGGGCAGGTCGCGGGCCGTCTCGCCGAACCAGCGCCCGACGGCGTCCCGCAGCCCCGCGTGCGGGTCACCGGGCGCGGTCGTGCTCGACGGCGCCGGGCGGGCGCGGCCGTCGGGACGCGCGGGGCGCGGGGCGGGGGCTGGCACGGGTGGGTCCTCGGGAGGGTCGGGCCGGCGGGCCGGGGAACGGGGCAGAGCGAGAGCGACAGAGCAGCGCACGGGCAGGTGCACGGGCCGGACACATTGTGCCCCGACCTGCGCCGCCGTCGGCGCGGCACCGGCCCCGCAGGGCGGCCCCGCGGCTAGCGTGGTCCCGACCAGCACGAGCACGACGGAGGACCCGTGAGCACGCCGCGGACCGACCGCACCCCGAGGCCGAGCACCCGCCCCAGCACCGGGCCGGGCGCTCCCACGCGCGCCGCCCTGGTGCGGCGTCGGCTCGTCGCGCTCCTCCTGCTCGTCGCGCTCGTCGTCGGCCTCGTGCTCCTCGGTCAGGTGGCCGTCCGCGCCGTCGGGCCGCTGCTGAGCGGCGACGCGAGCGCGCAGGAGGGCAAGTCCCCGCCCCCCACGCCCGAGGCCGCGGGGCCGCCCCGCGACTGCACGGCGGCGTCGCTCGAGCTCGCCGTGACGACGAACGCCGCCGAGTACGAGCCCGGTCGCGCCGTGCAGCTCGACGTGACCGTCCGGCACTCCGGCGGGCGGCCGTGCCTCGTCGACGGCTCCGACGCGGGCCGCCAGGTGCTCGTCTACTCGGGCGACGAGCTCGTGTGGTCGTCGGCCCACTGCGGGTCCACCGAGCGCCTGCTGCTCATGAGCACGGGCGACGAGGATCCGTCGCGGCTCGTGCGGTGGGACCGGCACCGCTCGGTCGAGGGCTGCGCGCCCGACCAGCCCGAGGTCGGGCCCGGCACGTACACGGCGGTGGTGAGCATCGCCGGCGTCGACGGCGCGACGAGCGAGCCCGTGACCTTCACCCTGCTCGCCCCGCCCGCGCCCACGCCGGACCCGGCCGAGCCCACCGCCCCAGCGGACGGGACCACCCCGCCGGAGGGCGCCCCGGCGGACGGGACCGCTCCCGCCGACGGGACGGCCCCGGCGGACGGGACGCCGCCGGCCGAGGGGACGGCGCCCGCCGAGGGCGCCGAGCCGCCTGCCCCGTCCGATCCTCCGGCCGGCGGCGCGTAGACCGGCGGCGCCGCCTTCGCCCGGGGCGCTGACCCGCCTCTGGGAGGGGCCTTTCGGACGCTCCCGGGCGCGGGCGTCAGCGGCGGGCGAGGGCCCAGCGGAAGGCGTTGCGCAGCAGGTAGGACCCGTCGGGACGACGGAACGGTCGCGCGGCGCGGAGCACGTCGGGGCGGAGCTCGGCGCGCAGCTCGTCCGACTCGCCGAACATGATCGCGGCGACGACGTCGTCCGCGTCGGCGAGCACCATCGGCGCGTCCGCGACGCCCTCCGTCACCGGCGTGAAGCCGTGCTCCGCGAGGAGCGCGCCGAGGTGCCCCTCCTCGCGGCTCTCGTCGCTCGGCTCGTGGTCCTCGCCCGCGACCGCGCGCTCGAGCACGGTGAGGTCGTTGAGCGCGTCCTCGGCCCACGTCGCGACGGCGACCAGCCCACCGACGCGGCGGCACTCGACGAGCGTCCTCGCGACGTCGGTGAAGGCGAGCGCGTTGACGAGCGTCACGAGGTCGAAGGAGTCGTCCGGCCAGGGGAGTCGCTCCGCCTGCGCGACGCGCAGGTCCGCGCCCGGGCTGCGGCGCCGGGCGACGTCGACCATCCCGGCGGCGGCGTCGCACCCGGCCGCCTCGGCCCCGCGGGCCACGGCCAGGGCGACGAGCTCGCCCGTGCCGCACCCGACGTCGAGCACGCGGGAGCCCGGCCCGACGCCCGCGGCGTCGAGGATCGCCCGCTGCGCGGGCTCGGCGGCGGGCGCCCACCAGCGCGCCCAGGCGTCGGCCAGTGCCGACCACTCGTCGCCGTGGTCCACGGTCCCCTCCGTGTGCGTCGTGCGGACGGTCGGAGCGTCAGACGTAGCGCTCGAGGATGCTCGACTCCGCGAGCCGGGACAGGCCCTCGCGCACCGCGCGGGCCCGCTGCTCGCCGACGCCGTCGACGGTCATGAGGTCGTCGATGCTCGCCGCGAGGAGCTTCTGCAGGCCGCCGAAGTGCGCCACGAGCCGGTCGATGATCGTCGCGGGCAGGCGCGGCACCTTCGACAGGAGGCGGTACCCGTGCGGGGCGACCGCCGCGTCGAGCGCGTCGCCGCCGCCCGGCAGGTCGAGCACGCGCCCGATCTGGCCGAGGTCGAGGAGCTGCGTGGAGTCGAGGCCCCCGAGGGCCTTCTGCACCTCCGCGAGCGAACGGTCCTTGCGGCCCAGGTCGACGTAGTCCCGGATGACGAACTCGCGGTCCGAGCCGATGCCGCCGATGAGCTCGTCGAGCTGGAGCGCGAGGAGGCGGCCGTCGGTGCCGAGCTCGATGACGTAGCCGGCGATCTCCTCGGAGATGCGCGCGACCATCTCGAGGCGCTGCACGACGGCGCAGACGTCGCGCACCGTGACCAGGTCCTCGATCTCGAGCGCGGACAGCGTGCCGGACACCTCGTCGAGGCGCGCGCGGTAGCGCTCGAGCGTCGCGAGCGCCTGGTTGGCGCGCGACAGGATCGTGTCGGAGTCCTCCAGGACGTGGCGCTGGCCGCCGACGTACAGCGCGACGATCCGCATCGACTGGCTCACCGAGATGACGGGGAAGCCGCTCTGCTTGGCCACGCGCTCGGCGGTGCGGTGCCGCGTGCCGGACTCGGTGGTCTCGATCGTCGGGTCAGGCAGGAGCTGGACGGCGGCGCGCAGGATGCGGTTGGCGTCGCGGTCGAGCACGACGGCGCCGTCCATCTTCGACAGCTCGCGCAGCCGCGTCGCGGAGAACCCGACGTCGAGCTGGAAGCCTCCCGAGCACATCTCCTCGACGACCTTGTCCAGGCCCAGCACGATGAGCGCGCCGGTCCGGCCGCGCAGGATGCGCTCGAGACCGTCACGGAGCTCGGTGCCCGGTGCCACGGCGGCGAGGGTCTCCCGGAGCAGCTCGTCGGGGTGCGCGGGGGAGTTGGCCACGGTCGAATCCTACGCTGCGAGCCCATCGCCACCCTCGGGAAACCCCCGGGACACGCCACAAAGCGGTCACGATCCGGTCTCGGCGGTCCCGCCGAGGCCGCCGCCCCCGGTCCTCCGCTCAGCTCCGCGCCAGCTCGACCGCCTCGCCAAGGTGCCGTGCCGGGTGGATGGTCATGCCCTCGACGGGTCGCGGGAACGACCCCCGCGGCACGACGGCGCGCGTGAAGCCGAGGCGCGCGGCCTCGGCCAGCCGGCGGTCGAGGCCGGCGACCGGGCGGATGTCCCCGGCGAGGCCGACCTCGCCGAACGCGACGGTGCCCTGCGGGAGGGCCTCGTCCTCCCGCGCGGACAGGACGGCGAGCGCGATCGAGAGGTCCGCGGCCGGCTCGGTCACCTTGGCGCCGCCCACGGTCGACGCGTAGACGTCCTGGTCGACGAGCCGCACGCCCGCGTGGCGGTGCATGACGGCGAGGATCATCGCGAGGCGGCTCGAGTCGACGCCGCTCGTGGTGCGGCGCGGGTTCGTCAGCGAGCTCGGCACGACGAGCGACTGGATCTCGAGCGCGAGCGGGCGGCGGCCCTCGAGCGTCACGGTGACGCACGTGCCGGGCACGCCCGCGCCGGTGTGGGACAGGAAGAGACCGCTCGGGTCGGCGAGCCCCACGATCCCGTTCTCGGTGAGGTCGAAGCACCCGACCTCGTCGGTGGGCCCGTAGCGGTTCTTCACCGCGCGGACGAGGCGCAGGCGCGAGTGGCGGTCGCCCTCGAACTGGCACACGACGTCGACGAGGTGCTCGAGCGTGCGCGGGCCGGCGACCGAGCCGTCCTTCGTGACGTGCCCGACGAGGATCACGGGCAGGTCGCGGGCCTTCGCCGCGGCGATGAGCGACGCCGCGACCTCGCGCACCTGGCTCACGCCGCCGGGCGCGCCCTCGACCTGCGCGGACGCGATGGTCTGCACCGAGTCGACGACCAGCAGGTCGGGCTCCGTGGCCTCGATGTGCCCGAGGACGGTCGCGAGGTCCGTCTCGGCCGCGAGCAGCAGCCCGGGCGCGAGGGCGCCGACGCGCTCGGCGCGCAGGCGCACCTGCCCGGCCGACTCCTCGCCCGTGACGTAGAGGACGCGCCGCGGGACGGGGGCGGGGCGCGCCGCCTCCGCGGGCGCGCGCTCTCCGGCAGGCCGGACCGTCGGCAGGTCGGAGCCGCCCGCGGCGACGTTGCTCGCGACGGCGAGCAGGAGCGTCGACTTGCCGACGCCCGGCTCCCCGGCGAGGAGCACGACGGCGCCCGGCACGATCCCGCCGCCGAGCACGCGGTCGAACTCGGACACGCCGGTGGGCGTGGCGCGCGCGGCCTCGACGCTGATCTCGCCGATGGGGCGCGCGGGGGAGCGCGTGGGCGACACGGCCGTGGTGCGGGGGCCCGAGGCGGCCGGGGCGTCCTCCGTCACCGTGCCCCACTCCTGGCACTCGCCGCACCGGCCCACCCACTTCGCGGTGGTCCACCCGCACTCGCTGCAGCGGTAGGCGGGGCGGGCTCGCTTGGCGGCCGCGGAGCGGGCCGCGGTGGTCGACGACGTCACGCGCCCCAACCTAGCCAGCACCCCTGACACCGGCACGCCGCCGCACGCCGCGACGAGCGGGCGTCGGCGCGGGATGCTGGGCCCATGCGCATGCGCGGCCTCCCGCACGACAGCCCGTGGTGGACGCCGATCCTCACGGTGACCTCGACGGCCGCGTGCCTCACGGTCTACTACGGCGTGCCGCTGCCCGACGACGACGCGCCCGAGGTGGTCCAGCTCGTCTCCTTCGGCGTCGGGCTGGCGCTGCTGTGCGGGCTCCTCGTGGTCCAGGTGCGGCGCCAGCTCCGCGCGTGGGAGACGCCGAGCGTGCGGGTCCAGTCCGTCATGGGCCTGCTGCTGCCGGTCGTGACGTTCTTCGCCCTCGTCTACTACCTCCTCGCGGACCAGTTCGTGGGGATCGAGAACCGGACCGACGCCCTGTACTTCGCCGTCGTGACGCTCGGGACGGTCGGCTACGGCGACGTCCACCCGACGGGCGAGGCCGCCAAGATGGTGGCGATGGTCCAGATCGTGCTGGACCTCGTCGTCGTCGGCGTCCTGGTGTCGATCGCCACGTCGCGCGCGCGGGCCCGGGCGGAGCACCGCGAGCGCGCGGTGCGCACCGAGCGACGCCCCGACTGACGTCGCCGGTCGGCGGCCCCGTGGCCCACGGGCCCGGGCGGGCGGTCCCCGGCGAGCGGTCCCCGAGGCGGACGCCGGGGCACGACGACCGGGTGAACCCGCTCCGCCCGGACGACACCCCGCGTCACCGCAGGGGGTCGGGCCCGCGCGCGTCCTACGCTGGGCCGCGGGGCCACGCCCCGGAAGATCGGCGGCCCACGAGGACGGCCGGGAGCAGAGAGGTGCGCGCGATGAGCCAGCCGCCCGGCGGGGGCACGCCAGGACGGGCCGCCACCCCGGCGCGCCCCGGGGCGACGGCGGGCGCGTCGGGTCCCCGCCGTCCCGCCGACGCGACGGGCGCGCGCGACCGGAGGCACTCCCGCCCCCCGTCGGCGGCGGTGTACCGGCGTCGCCGGCTCGTCGTGCTGGTCGGTCTCTTGGTCGTCGTCGGTCTCGTACTGGCGCTCCTCGCCTGGGTGTGGCCCGGGTTCGCCCGCTCGGACGCCGCCGCGGACCCCGAGCCGACGGTCACCGTCACCGCCGACCCGCCCACGCCGACGCTCGAGCCCGTGGCACGCACCGGCACGACCGCGTTCGCGCAGGCGCTCCCGGACACCGTGCTCGACCTCGTGCTCCGCAGCGACTCGGCGACGGACGCGTGGACCGCCGCGCGCGCCCTGGAGGCGTACCAGCTCGAGTACGCCGACGGCGAGGGGGACGACGCGACCCGGGTCACCGTCGTCGCGGGCCAGTGGCCGACGTCTGCGGAGGCGGAGGCCGCGGCGGACGACCTCGTCGCCGCGGCGGGCACGCCCACGGAGGAGGGCGACGTCGAGGTCGCCGGGGAGGTCGCGGGCCGGTACGCCGTGACCGACGCGGGCGACGGCCGGGCGACCGTCACGTGGCGCAACGACACGGCCGTCCTCCAGGCGACGGGGCCCGCCGACGTCGTGGCCGACGTCTACGCCGCCTTCCCGCTCTGAGCACCGGGGCCCTCGCGGCGGCCCGGACTCTCCGGGTGCGCAAGAATGCCCTTCACCGACTCCCGGGAGCTGATCGCCCATGACCGACCTGCCCACCCCCTCCGCGCCCCGGCTCGCCGTCCTCGGCACGGGCGTCATGGGCGAGACCGTCCTCGCGGGTGCGCTCGCGTCGGGGTGGCGACCCGACGACGTCGTCGCCACGGTCCGCCGGCCCGAGCGCGCCGACGAGCTCGCCGCCCGCCACGGCGTCCGGACGACGCGCGACAACGTCGAGGCCGTGCGCGGCGCCGGGGTCGTCGTCGTCGCGGTGAAGCCGAAGGACGTCGGCGCGCTGCTCGCCGAGGTCCACGACGCGGTGGGCGAGGGCACGGTGGTCGTGAGCGTCGTCGTCGGCCTCCCGACCGCCTTCTACGAGGAGCGGCTGCCCGCGGGCACCGCCGTCGTGCGGGTCATGCCGAACACGCCGTCCGTCGTGGGCGCGGGCGTGAGCGCCGTGAGCGGCGGGAGCGCGGCGGACGACGACGACGTCGCGCTCGTCGAGCGGCTCCTCACCTCGACGGGCCTCGTCGTGCGCGTCGCGGAGAAGGACCAGGACGCCGTCGGCGCGCTCTCCGGCTCCGGGCCCGCGTACGTCTTCTACGTCATCGACGCGCTCGCCGAGGCGGGCGTGCTGCTCGGCCTGACGCGCGCGACGGCGCTCGAGCTCGCGACCGCGACCGTGCACGGCGCGGCCACGATGCTGCGCGAGACGGGCGAGCACCCGGCGATCGCGCGCGAGCGCGTCTCCTCGCCGGGCGGCACGACGGTCGCGGCCCTGCGCCGTCTCGACGCCGGCGGGGTGCGCGCCGCGTTCCTCGACGCGCTCGAGGCCGCGCGCGACCGCTCGGCCGAGCTCGCGGCGGCGCTCGCGGACGCCCCGGCGCCGCGCGCGGGGACCGAGGGGGCGGGGTCGTGAGCGACGGGCCGTCGCCCCGCACTCGCCCGCCCGCGATGTCGGACGTCGCACGGCTCGCCGGCGTCTCGCACCAGACCGTGTCCCGCGTGCTCAACGACCACCCGAGCGTGCGGCCCGAGACCCGCGACCGCGTCCTCGACGCGATCGCGACGCTCGGCTACCGCCGCAACAGCGCGGCGCGCGCCCTCGTGACGATGCGCTCGGGCACGATCGGCGTGGTGACCACCGGCTCCGCGCTGTACGGGCCGACGTCGACCCTCATCGCGGTCGAGGAGGCCGCCCGCGAGCAGGGCTACTTCGTGAGCGTCGCGACGATCCGGCGCTACGACGCCGACACGATGCACCGCGTGCTCGAGCACTTCATGGACCAGGGCGTCGAGGGCATCGTCGTCATCGCGCCGCAGACGGACGTCGCGGCGGCGGTCGACTCGTTCCGCGCACCCGTCCCCGTCATCATGATCGCCGCGCGCGACCTCCCCGCGGACGGCGAGGCGACCGACGTCGTGCGCCCCGCGCCCGGTGCGCTCGGCGCGCCGGGGGCGATCCTGTCCATCGCCGTGGACCAGCGCCTGGGTGCGCGCGTCGCGACGGAGCACCTGCTCGGCCTGGGCCACCGCACGGTGCTCCACCTGTCCGGGCCGCTCGACTGGTTCGACGCGCGCGAGCGCGAGACGGGCTGGCGCGCCGCGCTCGAGGAGCACGGCGCCCCGGTGCCCGAGCCGGTGCGGGGCGACTGGTCGTCGGACCGCGGGTACGCCGTCGGGCGCGAGCTCGCGGCCGCGGTCCGCGCGGGCGACGGCCCGACGGCGGTGTTCGCGGGCAACGACCAGCTCGCGCTCGGCCTGCTGCGCGCGTTCTGGGAGCAGGGCGTGCGGGTGCCGGCGGACGTCTCGGTGGTCGGGTTCGACGACGTCGCGGGCGCCGGGCACTTCATCCCGCCGCTGACGACGGTGCGCCAGCCGTTCGGGTCCCTGGGGCGCCGGTGCATGGGGATGATGATCGACGCGCTGGCGGGCGCGACGGTCCGACCCGTCTCCATCCCGCCCGAGCTCATGGTGCGCGAGAGCACGGGCACGCCGCGCGACTGACCGCGCGCTCGCACGGGCGAGCGCGGAGGGAGTTGGCCTCGCCGGTTGTGAGCGCTAACATTCGAAGGACACTCAACGACCGAGGCGCGACGCCGCGACGAGGAGAAGCAGCAATGGTGCAGCAGGACGAGGTCGGGCGCCGTCGGGCGGCCGTCGTGGCGGGGGACACCGCGCTCGGGATCGAGCTCGGGTCGACGCGGATCAAGGCGTGCCTCGTGGACGGTGACGGCACGCCGCTCGCGAGCGGGAGCCACGCCTGGGAGAACCGGTTCGAGGACGGCACGTGGACGTACCCGCTCGACGCCGTGGAGGCGGGGCTGCGCGAGTGCTACGCGCGCCTCGTGGCCGACGTCGAGGAGCGGTACGGCGTGCGACCCACGACGTACGGGGCGCTCGGCGTCTCCGCGATGATGCACGGCTACCTCGCGTTCGACGCCGACGGCGAGCTCCTCGTCCCGTTCCGCACGTGGCGCAACACCTCGACCGGCCCGGCCGCCGCCGAGCTCACCGAGCTGCTGGGGTACAACGTCCCGCTGCGCTGGTCGGTCGCGCACTGGTACCAGGCGATCCTCGACGCCGAGCCGCACGCGGCGAGCGTCGCGTCGCTCACGACGCTCGCCGGGTACGTCCACCGGCGGCTCACGGGCCGCCACGTGCTCGGCGTCGGCGACGCGTCCGGCATGTTCCCGGTCGACCCGGCGACGCGCGACTACGACCACGCGCTCCTCGCGCTCGTCGACGAGCGCGCCGCCACCCACCGGGCCGGGCCGAAGCTCGCCGAGCTGCTGCCCGACGTGCTCGTCGCGGGCGAGAGCGCCGGGCGCCTGACCGCCGAGGGCGCGGCCTGGCTCGACCCCACCGGGTCGCTGGAGCCCGGCGTCCTGCTGTGCCCGCCCGAGGGCGACGCGGGCACGGGCATGGTCGCGACGAACGCCGTCGCGCCGCGCACGGGCAACGTCAGCGCGGGCACGAGCATCTTCGCGATGGTCGTGCTCGAGGGCCCGCTCGCCGCCGTGCACCACGAGCTCGACCTCGTCACGACGCCGGCGGGCGACCTCGTCGCGATGGTCCACTGCAACAACGGCGCGAGCGAGCTCGAGGCGTGGGCCGGCCTGCTCGGCGAGCTCGCCGCGGCCGTCGGCAGCGACGCGGGCCCGGACGACGTGTTCGGCGCGCTGTTCCGCGCCGCGCTCGACGGCGACGCCGACGGCGGCGGGCTGCTCGCCTACAACTACCTCGCGGGGGAGCCGATCACCGGGCTCGACGAGGGGCGCCCCCTGGTCGTCCGCACGCCCGGCAGCCGCCTGACGCTCGCCAACTTCGCGCGGACGCAGGTGTACGGCGCGTTCGGGACCCTCGCGCTCGGCATGCGCGTGCTCGCGCGGGAGGGCGTCCGGATCGACGGGATGCTCGCCCACGGCGGGATGTTCCGCACCGCGGGCGTCGCGCAGCGGCTCCTCGCGGCGGCGATCGGCGCGCCCGTCAGCGTGGGGCGCACGGCGGGCGAGGGCGGGGCCTGGGGCATCGCGGTGCTCGCGGCCTTCGCGCGCGCCTGCGCCGGGGAGCGCGCACCGGGCGCCGACGTGGGTGCGGACCTGGGCGACTACCTGCGCGACCACGTCTTCGCGGCGGCCGAGACCGTGACGGTCGAGCCCGACCCCGCGGACGTCGCCGGCTTCGCCGCGTACCTCGAGCGGTACGCGGCCGGGCTCGCCGTCGAGCGTGCCGCCGTGACAGCGCTGCCCACCCGCACCGGAGGAGAGGACCCCGCATGAGCACGCCCACCCCGTCCGCGGACGCGACGGCCGCGCGACCCGCCGTCCCGGCGGTGCCCGCGCACCTGCGCGACGCCGTCGACGCCGCGAAGGAGCGCGTCGCCGCGCTGCACGCCGAGCTGCCCCGCTGGGAGCTCGTGGTGTGGACCGCGGGCAACGTGTCCGAGCGCGTCCGGGACACCACGCGGCCCGACGGCGCGGGCGACCTGCTCGTCATCAAGCCGTCGGGCGTCGCGTACGACGACATCACCCCCGGCGCGATGGTCGTGTGCGACCTCGACGGGGCCCTCGTCGAGGGCGACCGGTCGCCGTCGTCGGACACGGCGGCGCACGCGTACGTGTACCGCCACCTGCCCGAGGTGGGCGGCGTGGTGCACACGCACTCGACCTACGCGACGGCGTGGGCCGCGCGCGGCGAGCCGGTGCCGTGCGTCCTGACGATGATGGCCGACGAGTTCGGGGGCGACATCCCCGTCGGACCGTTCGCGCTCATCGGGGACGACTCGATCGGGCGCGGCATCGTGGAGACGCTGCGCGGGTCGCGCAGCCCCGCGGTCCTCATGCGCAACCACGGGCCGTTCACCATCGGCAAGGACGCGCGCGCGGCGGTCAAGGCGGCCGTGATGTGCGAGGAGGTCGCCCGCACCGTGCACGTCAGCCGCCAGCTCGGCGAGCCCACGCGCATCACGCAGGACGACGTCGACGCGCTCTACGCGCGCTACCAGCACGTCTACGGGCAGCAGCCCGCGCGCTGACCGGCGGGCCGCTCCGACCCGGTTCCCCCGGGGCCCGGCGGCGCACCGGCACGACACGCAGCACGACCACCGGGACGGGACCGCAGCGGTGCGGCCCTCGCCCACGACACGAGAGATGGACCGACATGAGCAAGCCCTACGCGGACCGCGAGATCTGGTTCCTCACCGGCAGCCAGGACCTGTACGGAGAGGAGACGCTGCGGCAGGTCGCCGAGCAGTCGCAGGAGGTCGCGCGCGCCCTCGACGCGTCGCCGGACGTCCCGGCGTCCGTCGTCTGGAAGCCCGTCCTCAAGGACGCCGGCGCGATCCGCCGCGCGATGCTCGACGCCAACGCCGACGACCGCGTGCTCGGCGTCGTGACGTGGATGCACACGTTCAGCCCCGCGAAGATGTGGATCGGCGGCCTCGACCAGCTCCGCAAGCCGCTCCTGCACCTGCACACGCAGGCGAACGTCGAGCTGCCGTGGGACACGATCGACTTCGACTTCATGAACCTCAACCAGGCCGCGCACGGCGACCGGGAGTACGCGTACGTCGCGACGCGGCTCGGGGTGGCGCGCACGACGGTCGTCGGGCACGTCTCGAACCCGGCGGTCACCGCGCGCGTCGGCTCGTGGGTGCGCGGCGCCGCCGGCTGGGCGGCGACGCACGAGCTGCGCCTGGCCCGCTTCGGCGACAACATGCGCAACGTCGCGGTGACCGAGGGCGACAAGACCGAGGCCGAGCTCCGGTTCGGTGTGAGCGTGAACACGTGGGGCGTGAACGACCTCGTGCGCGCGGTCGACGAGGTCTCCGAGGCCGACGTCGACGCGCTCGTCGCGGAGTACGAGGACCTCTACGACGTGGTCCCCGAGCTGCGCAAGGACGGCGACCGGCATGCCTCGCTGCGGTACGCGGCCCGGCAGGAGATCGCGCTCGAGACGTTCCTCGAGTCCGTCGGCGCCAAGGCGTTCACGACCAACTTCGAGGACCTGGGCGACCTGCGCCAGCTCCCCGGCATCGCCGTCCAGCGCCTCATGGCCAAGGGCTACGGGTTCGGGGCCGAGGGCGACTGGAAGACGGCCGTGCTCGTGCGCGCCGCGAAGGTCATGGGCGAGGGGCTGCCCGGCGGCGCGTCGCTCATGGAGGACTACACCTACGACCTGACCCCGGGCAGCGAGAAGATCCTCGGCGCGCACATGCTGGAGATCTGCCCGTCGCTCACGACCTCGACGCCCCGCGTCGAGATCCACCCGCTCGGCATCGGCGGCAAGGAGGACCCGGTCCGCATGGTGTTCGACGCCGACCCGGGCGTCGGCGTCGTCGTGTCCCTCGCGGACATGCGCGACCGCTTCCGGCTCACGGCGAACGTCGTGGACGTCGTCCCGCCGAGCGCGCCGCTGCCGCACCTGCCGGTGGCACGCGCGGTGTGGGAGCCGCGGCCGGACTTCGCGACGTCCGCCGAGGCCTGGCTGACGGCGGGCGGCGCGCACCACACGGTGCTCTCCACGGCCGCGGGCATCGACGCGTTCGAGGTCTTCGCGGACATCGCGCGCACGGAGCTCCTGGTCATCGACGAGAGCACGACGCGGCGGGGCTTCCGCGACCAGGTGCGGTGGAACCAGGTCTACTACCGCCTCGCGCAGGGCCTCTGACGCCTGGGGGAGCCGTCCGCGCACGGTCCCGTCACGGCCACCGGCCGTGACCGAACCGTGACGGGGCGGCGGCTTCCCCTGGGGCCGTGTGAGCGCTAACATCGTCTCTCGGGAGGCTGTGAGCGATCACATCCGCGGGCCCGGGGTTCCTGCCCCTCGCCTGGCTCCGCAGCTCGAGCACGTCGCAGTGCCGAGCGGTGACCGGAATGGTTACCGAACGGTGATGCGGAATGCCGAGTGGGGGCTTGCGGGAGCGGCCCTGACACCGCTAGACATTGACACAAGCAAACATGTATCAACAAGAGTCAACAGTCCGATGAAGGGCTGGCACGACCCGACGGTCCTCGGCACGGCGCCGAGGTCGCATCTCAAGGAGGAGAGCATGTTCAGCACGACCAAGGCGCGCACGCGTCTGACGGGTGTCCTCGCCGGCGTGGCGGTCCTCGCGCTCGCGGCGTGCAGCAGCGGGGGCGGCAGCACGGACGGCAGCAGCAACGACGCGGGCGGCGACGGCGGCGGTGGCGGCGACACGATCTCCGTCGGCTTCTCGCAGGTCGGCGCCGAGTCCGGCTGGCGCGCGGCGAACACCAAGTCCATCCAGGACACGCTCACGGCCGAGAACGGCTTCGACCTCAAGTTCTCCGACGCGCAGCAGAAGCAGGAGAACCAGATCCAGGCGATCCGCTCCTACATCGCGCAGGGCGTCGACGTCATCGCGTTCTCCCCGGTCGTCGAGTCCGGCTGGGACGCGGTGCTCGAGGAGGCCAAGCAGGCCGGCATCCCCGTGATCCTCACCGACCGCGCGGTCGACTCCGAGGACGACACCCTCTACGAGTCGTTCATCGGCTCCGACTTCGTCCTCGAGGGCGAGATGGCCGGCGACTGGGTCTCCGAGAACCTCGCGACCGAGCCCATCAACGTCGTCGAGCTCCAGGGCACCACGGGCGCCGCGCCCGCGATCGACCGCAAGACCGGTTTCGAGAACGCCACGGCGGACAACCCCAACGTGACGATCATCGACTCGCAGACCGGCAACTTCACGCGTGCCGAGGGCAAGACGGTCATGGAGGGCTTCCTCCAGGCGCACGACGACATCGACCTCGTGTACGCGCACAACGACGACATGGGCCTCGGCGCCATCGAGGCCATCGAGGCTGCCGGTCTCGTCCCGGGCGAGGACATCAAGATCGTCACCGTCGACGCGGTCAAGGACGGCATGCAGGCCCTCGCCGACGGCAAGATCAACTTCATCGTCGAGTGCAACCCGCTCCTCGGCCCGGACCTGGCCGAGATCATCAAGAAGGTCGTCGCGGGCGAGGAGGTCGAGAAGCGCATCGTCGTCAAGGACGAGTCCTTCACGCAGGAGCAGGCGATCGAGGCGCTCCCGACGCGCGAGTACTGAGCGCACCGCGCGCGCCGAGCGGGCGCCCCGGACCTCCGGGCACCCGCTCCGCACCGCCCCGGCGGGGCCGGTCGACGCCGACCGGCCCGCCACCACGGACGGGTCGCGCGCCGGGAGAGCACGGCTCCCCGGCGCGCGGCCGACGCACCACCGCCGGCATGCCGACCCCGCCGGCGTCCTGAGGCGCCCCGGGGCCCGGCAGCCCCGCCGCCACCGCTGCACGGAAGGTCACCCATGACTACCGCCGTCCCCGACGGTCGGCCCGTCGTCGAGATGACCGGGATCTCGATCGAGTTCCCGGGCGTCAAGGCGCTCGACGGAGTCGACCTCACGCTCCGGCCCGGAGAGGTCCACGCCCTCATGGGCGAGAACGGCGCCGGCAAGTCGACGCTCATCAAGGCGCTCACCGGCGTCTACTCGATCGACTCCGGTCGCATCCTCGTCGACGGCGCCGAGCACACGTTCTCCGGCCCGGGCGAGGCCCAGGCCGCCGGCGTCTCGCCGGTGTACCAGGAGGTCAACCTCTGCGAGAACCTCTCGGTCGCCGAGAACATCATGCTCGGCCACGAGCCGCGCCGCCTCGGCGCGATCGACTGGCGGGCCACGCGCCGTCGGGCGGGAGAGATGCTCGCGCGCCTCAACCTCGACATCGACCCGGCGTCCTCGCTCTCGAGCCACTCCCTCGCCGTGCAGCAGCTCGTGGCCATCTGCCGCGCGCTCGTCGTCGAGTGCAAGGTGCTCATCCTCGACGAGCCGACGTCCAGCCTCGACGCGGACGAGGTCGCGCAGCTCTTCGCCGTCGTGCGGCGCCTGCGCGACGAGGGCGTCGCGATCCTCTTCGTCTCGCACTTCCTCGAGCAGGTGTACGAGATCTCCGACCGCATGACCGTGCTGCGCAACGGCAAGCTCGTCGGCGAGTACGTCACCGCCGAGCTGCCGCGCCTCGAGCTCGTCTCCAAGATGATCGGCACCTCGCTCGAGGTGCTCGAGGAGCTCGAGGAGGCGCCCAAGCGCTCGGTCGCCGACCGCGAGGCGACGCCGTTCGTCCAGGCGCTCGGCGTCGGCCGCAAGGGCTCGGTGCAGCCGTTCGACCTCGACGTCTACCCGGGCGAGGTCGTCGGGCTCGCGGGCCTCCTCGGCTCGGGCCGCACCGAGCTCGCCCGGCTGCTCGCGGGCGCGGACCGCGCGGACAGCGGCCAGGTCCGCGTCGGCGGCGCGCTCGCCCGGCTGCGCACGCCGCGCTCCGCGATGCAGCGCAAGATCGCGTTCTCCTCGGAGCACCGCAAGGCCGAGGGCATCGTGGGCGACCTGACGATCCGCGAGAACATCGTGCTCGGTCTCCAGGCCGAGCGCGGGTGGGCCCGGCGCCTGCCGCGCAAGCAGGTCGACGAGATCGTCGAGAAGTACATCAGCGCGCTCGCGATCCGCCCCGCCAACCCGGACGCGCTCATCAAGAACCTCTCGGGCGGCAACCAGCAGAAGGTGCTCCTCGCGCGCTGGCTCGCGACGGCCCCCAGGCTGCTCATCCTCGACGAGCCGACGCGCGGCATCGACGTCGGGGCGAAGGCCGAGATCCAGAAGCTCGTCGCCCAGCTCTCGGGCGAGGGCATGTCGGTCGTGTTCATCTCGGCCGAGCTCGAGGAGGTGCTGCGGCTCAGCCACCGCATCGCCGTCATGCGCGACCGGGTCAAGGTCGCGGAGATCACCAACGACGAGGACGTCACGGTCGAGGACGTCGTCGAGCTCATCGCGAGCGGAGGGCAGGAGTCATGAGCACCACGGCACCCGCCTGGCAGCGCGCCGTCCAGCACCGGCTCTTCTGGCCGATCGTCGCGCTGGTCGTGCTGCTGGCGGTCAACACGGTCAACCGGCCGAGCTTCCTGTCCATCAGGCTGCAGGACGGCCACCTCTTCGGGTCGCTCGTCAACCTGCTGAAGAACGGCGCGCCGCTGCTGCTCGTCGCGCTCGGCATGACCCTCGTCATCGCGACGCGCGGCATCGACCTGTCGGTCGGCGCGGTGGTCGCGATCTCCGGGGCCGTCGCGCTGAGCTTCATCGCGTCGTCGCCCACGCCGGACAGCCTGACGACCGTCCTCGTCGCCGTGGGGATCGCGCTCGCGCTGTCCTTCGTCCTCGGCGTGTGGAACGGCTTCCTCGTCTCCGTCCTCGGGATCCAGCCCATCATCGCGACGCTCGTGCTCATGACCGCGGGCCGTGGCGTCGCGATGCTCATCACGGGCGGCCAGATCACGACGGTCAACAGCGCACCGTTCAAGTCGATCGGGTCCGGGTTCTGGTTCGGGATCCCCGTCGCGGTCGTGCTCGCCGGCATCGTCTTCGCGGCCGTCGCGCTGCTCACGCGGCGCACCGCGCTCGGCATGCTCATCGAGTCCGTCGGCATCAACCCCGAGGCGAGCCGCCTCGCGGGCGTCAAGGCGCGCAGCATCATCTGGACCGTCTACGCGGTCTGCGCGCTCTTCGCGGGCCTCGCCGGCCTCATGATCTCGTCGAGCACCATGGCGGCCGACGCCAACAACGCCGGGCTCTTCATCGAGCTCGACGCGATCCTCGCCGTCGTGATCGGCGGTACGTCGCTCGCGGGCGGGAAGTTCTCGCTCTCCGGCACCCTGGTCGGCGTCCTCATCATCCAGACGCTCACCCTCACGGTGACCATGCTCGGCATCTCGCCGTCCGTCACGCCCCTGTTCAAGGCGATCGTCGTCATCGCGGTCTGCCTCGCGCAGTCCCCGAAGGTGCGCGACCTGGTCGCCGCCCGACGACGTCGCGCGGCCCCGACGGCCGCCGCGGCCGCGGAGGTGAGCGCCTGATGTCCGCCGTGCAGACCCCTGCCCCGACCTCTCCGCCCGACCCCCGGGGCGCCGAGACCGCCGCCCCCGGAGGCCGACCGACCATGACCGAGCGACTCACGAGCCGCGTGCGCCTCGACCGGCGCTACCTCCCGGTCCTCGGCACGTTCGCGGTGCTGGCGCTCATGCTCGTCGTGGGCGGGAGCCGGTACGAGAACTTCCTCTCGGCCCGCGTCATCTCCAACCTGTTCATCAACAACTCGTTCCTCATCGTGCTCGCGGTCGGGATGACCTTCGTCATCCTCACCGGCGGCATCGACCTCTCCGTGGGCGCCGTGGTGGCGCTGTCGGGCATCACGACGGCGTCGCTCCTCCAGAGCGGGTGGCCGGTCGCGGTGGTGCTCGTCATCGCGGTCCTCATCGGCACCGTGCTGGGGCTCGCCGTCGGGCTCATGGTCCACGTGTTCGACATCCAGCCGTTCATCGCCACGCTCGCCGCGATGTTCCTCGCGCGCGGCCTGTGCTACGTCATCAGCCTCCAGTCCATCCCGATCACGAACGAGTCGTTCGTGGCGCTCGCGGGCTGGAGCCAGGAGATCGGCGACGGCTGGCGCCTGACGACGGCGGTCATCATCGCGCTCGTCGTCGTCGCGATCGCGTTCTACGTGCTCCACTACACGCAGTTCGGCCGCACCGTCTACGCGATCGGCGGCGGCGAGCAGTCGGCGATGCTCATGGGCCTGCCCGTCGCGCGCACCAAGGTGCTCGTCTACGTGGTGAGCGGCACGTGCGCCGGCATCGGCGGCCTGCTGTTCGCGATGTTCTCGCGGTCCGGCTACTCGCTCACGGGCGTCGGCATGGAGCTCGACGCGATCGCGGCGGTCGTCATCGGCGGGACGCTCCTCACGGGCGGGACGGGCTTCGTGCTCGGGTCCGTGCTCGGCGTGCTCGTGCTGGGCCTCATCCAGACGATCATCACGTTCGAGGGCACCCTCAGCTCGTGGTGGACGAAGATCGTCATCGGCGTGCTGCTGCTGGTCTTCGTGATCCTGCAGCGCGTCCTCGTCGTCAGGCGGAGGTGAGCCGGCGGCACCGGCCCCGTCGCGGACGTCCTCGGGACGTCCGCGGCGCGGGGCCGGTGCCGCGGCCGTCTGCCCGGGCTTGACGGCCCGGGATCACCGGAGCAGGACGGGGGCCGGCACCCCTGGGCCGGTCGGGCGCACGCCCGCCCGGCGGTGTCATGACGCCGCCCTTGTGGAATGTGAGCGCTCACACTAGGCTCGGGCCGAACTTGTGAACGCTCACACGCAACGGTGCGTGTCTCTCGACGAAGAGAGGAAGCCCCATGGAAAAGCCTGTTCACCCGTCCCCTCCCACGCCCCGGCGCAGACCGGCGCGTCGCCGGTCCGTCGCCGTCGCCCTCGTGGCGGGGATGGTCGGCACGGTCGCGCTCGCGACGTCGCTGCCGGCCTCCGCCGCGGAGCCCGACCTGCCCGACGGCGCGTGGGTCGACGCGTTCGACGGCGCCGCGCTCGGTCCCGACTGGACCGTCGTCAACCCCGTGCCCGAGGCGCTGTCCGTCGGCGGGGGGAAGCTCACGCTGACCTCGCAGCCGGGCGACACCTACCAGGACGCGAACAGCGCCAAGAACGTCGTGCTGCTCGACGTGCCGGCGGGCGACTTCACCGTCGTCACCCGGCTCGAGGCGCCCGTCACCTCCGTCTACCAGGGCGCGGGTCTCGTCGCGTGGCAGGACATGGACAACTACGTCCGGTCCGGCCTGACCTTCGTGGGTGACCTCTCGCCGTCGGGCCGCGCGATCGAGAACGACGTCGAGACCGGCGGCGTCTTCAGCGCGGCGGCCTTCACCGACCGCCCGGGCTCCACCGGGGAGACGCTGCGCATGCAGCGCACCGGCGACACGATCGCGACGAGCTTCTGGGACGGCACCGCGTGGCAGCCCGCGGGCTCCGTGACCGTCGACTTCCCGACGACGCACGTCGGCCTCTACGCGCTCGCCGCGCAGAGCGGCGCGGCGCACACCGCGGCGTTCGACTACGTCGCGGTCCAGGCCGCCGAGGGCGCGGACCAGGTGCCCGACGGCACGTTCACGCTCGCGGGCCCGGGCGACGCCCGGTACCTCGTGGCGAGCGACGACGGCCTCGCCCTCGACGACGAGCGCCCCGCGACGACCGTCGCGCTCGCCGCGACGGCGGTCGACGGCGCCGAGGGCACGTCCCCGGTGACGCTCGCCGTCGGCGACCGGCCCGTCGTCGTCTCCGGCGCGTCCCGGCTCTCCCTCGGGGCCGCGGGCGCGGACGCGACGGCGCTGCGGCTCACCGACGCGGGCGGCGGCACGGTCTGGCTGCGCAGCGCGGCCGACCCCGAGCGGTACGCCGGGGTGCGCGCGTCCGACGGCGCGCTCGTCCTCGGCCCGCGCGAGGCGGCCACGAAGCTGACGATCACGCCCGCCACGAGCGCGGACCACGACATCACCGTGGACCTCGCGGGCGAGCGCACCGAGATGAGCGACGAGCTGTACGGCATCTTCTACGAGGACATCAACTACGCGGCCGACGGCGGCCTGTACGCCGAGCTCGTGCGCAACCGCTCCTTCGAGTTCAACAACCAGGACAACGCGTCGTTCACCGGCCTCACCGCGTGGAGCGCCGCGAACCGCGGCGGCGCGACGGCGACGACGCAGGTCGTGAACGACGCCGGGCGGCTCAACGCGACGAACCGCAACTACCTCGACCTCACGACGACCGGGGCGGGCGCCGGGGTGCGCAACGCCGGGTACAACACGGGGCTGTTCGTCGAGGAGGGGGAGTCGTACGACTTCTCCGTCTGGGCGCGGTCGACGACGGCGCAGACCGTCACCGTGCGCGTCGAGGACGCCGCCGGGACCACGGCGTACGCGACCGGCCAGGTCGCCGTCGACGGCTCGGACGCGTGGAAGAAGTACGGCGTCACGCTCACCGCGACGGGCACGACGAACGCCGGGCGGCTCGCGCTGCTCTCCGGCGCGGCGGGCACGCTCGCGCTCGACCAGGTGTCGCTCTTCCCGCAGGACACGTGGGTCGGCCCGGTCAACGGGAAGTCCGTGCTCCGCAAGGACCTCGCCGAGAAGATCGACGCGCTCGACCCGCAGTTCCTGCGCTTCCCGGGCGGCTGCGTGACGAACGTCGGCACGTTCCGCACGTACGAGGAGTCGGGCTTCACCGACCGTCGCCGCACGTACCAGTGGAAGGAGACGATCGGCCCGGTCGAGGAGCGCGCGACCAACTGGAACTTCTGGGGCTACAACCAGTCCTACGGCATCGGGTACCTCGAGTACTTCCTCCTCGCCGAGGACCTCGGCGCGACGCCGCTGCCCGTGGTGTCGGTCGGCGCCAACGGCTGCGGCAGCACCATCCCCGAGATGACCGACCCCGCGCAGATCCAGCGCTGGGTGGACGACACGGTCGACCTGATCGAGTTCGCGAACGGCGACGTGACGACCGAGTGGGGCGCCGTGCGGGCCGAGCTGGGCCACCCCGAGCCGTTCGGCCTGAAGTACGTGGGGCTCGGCAACGAGGAGAACACGAAGACGTTCGAGGCCAACTTCCCGGCGTTCCGCGACGCGATCGCGGCCGCCTACCCGGACGTCCAGATCATCTCGAACTCCGGGCCGGACGACACGGGCCAGCGCTTCGACGAGCTCTGGGAGTTCAACCGCGAGCAGGACGTCGACCTCGTCGACGAGCACTACTACAACGACCCGCAGTGGTTCCTCGAGAACGACGAGCGCTACGACTCCTACGACCGCGAGGGGCCGCACGTGTTCCTCGGCGAGTACGCGTCGCGCGGCAACACGTTCGCCAACGCGCTGTCCGAGGCCGCCTTCATGACGGGCCTCGAGCGCAACTCCGACGTCGTGCGGCTCGCGTCGTACGCGCCGCTGCTCGCGAACGAGTCGTACGTCCAGTGGTCGCCCGACGCGATCTGGTTCGACAACGACGAGTCCTGGGGCTCGGTGAACTACTACGTCCAGCAGGTGTTCTCCGCGAACGCGGGCGACGAGGTCGTGCCCAGCACGCACTCCGGCCCGGCGCCCGCCGACGCGACGCTCGACGGCGGCGTCTTCCTCTCCACGTGGAACACGGCCGCGCAGTACGACAACGTGCGCGTCACCGACAACGCGAGCGGCGACGTGCTGTTCGCGGACGACTTCGAGTCCGGCGCCTCGCAGTGGGAGCCGCAGTCGGGCACGTGGGCGGCGCAGGACGGCGCCTACGTCCAGTCGGCGACGAACGTCACCGACGCCCGGTCGATCGTCGCCGGCGCGTACGCGAAGGACTGGTCGAGCTACACGCTCGAGCTCGACGCGCGCAAGACGACGGGCGCGGAGGGCTTCCTCGTCGGTTTCGCCGCGGGCGGCCCGAACGACTACTACTGGTGGAACCTCGGCGGGTGGAACAACACGCGCCAGGCGCTCCAGCGCGCGTCGGGCGGGAGCGCGAACGAGGTGCAGGCCGTCGAGAACCACAGCATCGAGGCCGGGCAGCCGTACCACGTCAAGGTCGTCGTCGAGGGCTCGACCATCGAGCTCTACCTCGACGGCGAGCTCCAGATGTCCTACGAGCAGCCGTCGACCAAGTCGCTCTACCAGGTCGTCACGCGCGACGACGACACGGGTGACGTCGTCGTCAAGGTCGTCAACCCCACCGCGACCGCGGCGCGCACGCAGGTGCACGTCGAGGGCTCCGACGGCATCGCGGACCAGGCGACGGTCACGGAGATGGTGGGCGCGCCGTCGGACACCAACACCAAGGCCGACCCCGAGCGGGTCGTCCCGGTGGAGCGGACGCTGACGGGCGTGGGGGAGGAGTTCTCCTACGAGTTCCCCGCACACTCGATCACGTTCGTCCGGCTGCACGCGTCCGACGTGGAGCCTGAGCTCGACCTCGCGGTCGAGGTAGCGCCGCGCTGCCTGGCGGGCACGGCGTACGTCGCCTTGCGCGCGACGAACGGCGAGGACGTCCCGGTCTCGGTGACGCTCGCGACGCCGTTCGGGCAGAAGGCGTTCGCGGACGTGGCGCCCGGCAGGAACGCGTACCAGTCGTTCGCGGCGCGCGCGACGTCGGCCCCGGCCGGCACCGCGACGGTGACGGGCACGGCGACGCTCGACGGCGAGCAGGTCACCTCGACCGTCGACGTCGCCTACGACGCGCTCGACTGCGGCTGACCTCGTGACGTAGCACCGCAGGTGCCGAGGTAGAGGCGTGGTCACGACCACGCCTCTACCTCGGCCAGGAGGCACCCTCGTGGCCGGTCCGGCGGGCCACGAGGGCGCGGCCCGCGCTCCCCGCGCGGGCCGCCACAGCACGACATCGCACGACACCGCACGTCTCGACGCGCGGGCGACGACGCCCGTGCCGACCAGAGGAGCACCGATGCACCCCCGACCGACCGACGGCGTCCGCCGTCGACCCGGCGGCGTGGCCCGGCTGGCGGCCGTGGCGGCCGCCGCCGCGCTCGCCGTGACCGCGTGGGCACCGTCCGCCGTCGCGGCCGACGCCCTGCCCGCGCCCGTCCTCGACCTCGCGTTCGAGGGCGACGTCGCCGACGCGAGCCCCCTCGCGCACCCCGTGGCCCTGCGCGGTCACTCCGGCTCCGCGCCGACCGGCTTCTCCTACGTCGACGGCGTCGACGGGGCGGGGCAGGCCCTGCGCCTGAGCGGCAGCACGTACCTCGACCTCGGATCGTCGACGGCGCTCCAGCCCGAGGACCTGACGCTCTCGTTCTGGGTGGAGCCCAGCGGGAAGCTGTCCGGGGAGCACGTCGTCACGTGGAACAAGCGGGCCTACAACTCGGACGGCTGGTACCTGTCGTCCGAGTCGGACACGGTGCCGCTCGCGCTGTCGGTGGGGCCGGCGTCGGGCCAGCCGTACAAGGTGCGAGTCGCGAGCTCCGACCGCGCGGCGTTCTTCCCCGCGGACGAGTGGACGCACGTCGTCGTCACGTACGACCACGCGACGAAGGCCGTCGCGTTCTACCGCAACGGCGAGCAGGTCCCGTCGACGGTGGCCAGCGCGGTCGCCGGCGACGCGACGGGGGTCCTGGGCTCCGACCCGGCGCTGCCGAAGACGATCGGGTTCAACGGGCCCCAGTACAACGGCGCCTACCTCAAGGCCGCGCTGGACGACTACCGCCTGTACGACGCGGTGGCGGACCTGGGCGACGTCGTCGGGCTGTACGAGGAGAGCGGGCGCACGGTGGACCGCGACGCGATCGCGCAGGACGACGCCGACGCGCTGTCCCTGCCGGAGCGCGCGACGGTCGCGCTCGTGCTCCCGGCGACCGGCTCGCGCGGGTCGACCGTGACGTGGCGGTCGTCGCACCCCGAGGTGGTCGCGACCGACGGGACCGTGGTCCGGCCCGCGATCGGGGAGGACGACGCGCACGTCACGCTGACCGCGACGGTGCGCTACCTCGACGGCGAGCCGGTGACGCGCGACCTCGAGGTCGTCGTGCCCGCGATCGTCGACGAGACGCCGCTCGAGGAGACCGCGCTGCCGTCGGTGCTGCTCTCCGACGACTTCCTCCAGAACGCTGCCGCGAAGGAGCACGAGTACCTGCTGAGCCTGGACTCCGAGACGTTCCTCTACGAGTTCTACAAGGTCGGCGGGCTGACCCCGACCACGGCCGCCGGGTACGGCGGCTGGGAGCGCAGCAACGCCGTGAACTTCCGCGGCCACGCGTTCGGCCACTACCTCTCGGCGCTCGCGATGTCGTGGTCCTCGACGCAGGACGAGGCGACGAAGGACGCGCTGTTCACCGAGATCGAGGAGGGTGTGGGCGGGCTCGCGCGCGTGCAGGACGCGTACGCCGCCGCGCACCCCGGCTCGGCCGGGTACGTCTCCGCGTTCCGCGAGTCGATCCTCGACCAGGTGCAGGGCACCGGGACGTCGGACGAGAACGTCATCGTGCCCTGGTACAACCTGCACAAGGTGCTCGCCGGGCTGCTCGACGTCGCCGAGCACGTGGACGGCCCCGTCGGTGACCAGGCGCTCGCCGTGGCGACCGAGTTCGGGCTCTACGTCCAGGGCCGCGTCGCGAAGCTGCCGAGCACCGACGTCATGCTGCGCACCGAGTACGGCGGCATGAACGAGGCGCTGTACGAGCTGTTCGACCTCACGGGCGACGTCCGGATCAAGGAGGCGGCCGAGGCGTTCGACGAGGTGACGTTCTTCCGTCAGCTCGCCGCGGGCCAGGACGTGCTGCCGGGCAAGCACGCCAACACGCAGATCCCCAAGCTGCTCGGCGCGCTCAAGCGCTACCAGGTGTTCACGCAGAACCCCGCCTACTACGACCTGCTCACGCCCGCCGAGAAGGACGAGCTGCCGATGTACCTCGCGGCGGCGGAGAACTTCTTCGACATCGTGGTGCGCGACCACACCTACGTCACCGGCGCGAACAGCCAGGCGGAGCACTTCCACGCGCCCGGGTCGCTGCACGAGCGCGCGGACGAGCAGGGCACCGCGCGCAACGCCGAGACGGCCGAGACGTGCAACGAGTACAACATGCTCAAGCTCGCGCGCGAGCTCTTCACGCTGAGCAAGGACGTGCGGTACGCGGACTACTACGAGAACGCGTTCATCAACACGATCCTCGCGTCGCAGAACCCGGAGACCGGGACGACGACGTACTTCAACCCCATGGCGTCGGGCTACCACCGCGTCTACAACCTGCCGTTCACCGAGTTCTGGTGCTGCACCGGGACGGGGATGGAGAGCTTCTCCAAGCTCGGCGACTCGATCTACTTCACCGGCCAGGGCTCGGTGTGGGTCAACATGTTCTTCTCCTCGACGGTCGAGCACGCGGAGCAGAACCTGCGGCTCACGCAGGAGGCGAACCTGCCGAACGAGGACACCGTGACCTTCCGCGTCGACGCGCTCGACGGCGGTGCGGTCGCCGAGGACGCGACGCTGCGCCTGCGCGTGCCGTCGTGGATCGCGGGCGAGCCCGCGGTCGAGGTGAACGGCGCCGCCGTCGAGCCGCACGTGTCGCGCGGGTACGTCGTGCTGCCCGTCGCCGCGGGCGACGTCGTCCGGTACACGATGCCGATGGCGGCGTCCGTCGTCGACACCCCGGACAACCCGTACTTCGTGGCCTTCCGGTACGGGCCCGTCGTCCTCTCCGCGAACCTCGGCGAGGTCCCCGAGCCGGCGTGGCAGGGCACGGGCATCCTCGTCCGCTCGTCCACGCGCGACGCCGACGCCCAGACGACGATCACGGCCGCGAACATGGGCGCCGACGAGTGGAAGGAGCGGATCGCGGAGAACCTCGTCCGTGTCGAGGACGACGCCGAGGGTCGGGTCCAGCTCGAGCTGCGGAACACCGCCGACGGCGGCGACCTCGTCTTCACGCCCCACCACACCAACTGGGACGTGACGTACGGGCTCTACCTCCACCTCGACGAGCCGGACTCGGCCGCGTCGCAGGAGCGCATCCTGCGCGCCAAGCAGGAGCTGCGCGACGCCGAGCGCACCGTCGACAGCCTGACGAGCTTCGACGACAACAACTTCGAGAACGCGAAGAACCTCAAGCAGAGCGGGTCGTCGGTCGGGACGTTCTCCGGCCGCCAGTTCCGCCACGCGAACGGCACGGGCTGGTTCAGCTACGACCTCATGATCGACCCGGCCTCGGCGTCGAACCACCTGGGGGTCACGCTCTACTCGGGCGACCAGGGCCGCGTGTTCGACGTGTACGTCGACGACGAGAAGCTGAAGACGATCACCACGGTCGCGAACGCCCCGACCAAGGACGAGCAGGGGTTCTACGTCGACACGACGCAGCTCCCGGCGAAGTACCTCGAGATCGGCGAGGGCACGCGCTGGAAGGTCGACAGCGCGGGGGAGTACGTGCTCGACGAGGACGGCGAGCGCATCCCCGTGGTCACCGTCCGCTTCCAGGCGACGGGCGGCTGGGCCGGAGGCGTGTTCGGCGTCCGGGTCGACCGCGCGGCGTCGTACGACGCGACGCCCGGGCTCGCGGCGCTCGCGTTCGACACCGGGTCGCTCGCCCCTGCGTTCGACCCGGCGGTGACGGACTACACCCTCACCGTCCCCGCGGGCATGACGAGCGTGGTGCTCGACGCCGACCCGCACGTGCCGAGCGGCCTGGTCCGCGTCGACGGCGTGCTGATCGACGACACGCAGGGTCGCGTCGTGCCGCTCCCGGCGGACGGGAGCGCCCGGACCGTGGAGGTCGTCGGCGTCGCGCAGGACCACGAGACCGCCACGACCTACCGGGTCGAGATCGTGCCGGGGGCGACGGCCGTCGTCCCGCTCGACGTCGAGGTCTCGTCGCGCTGCCTCGCCGGCAAGGCCTACGTGGCGGTCCGGGCGACGAACACGGGCGCCACGCCGGTGGACGTCACCCTGGCGACGCCGTACGGGGAGAGGTCGTCCACGGGCGTCGTCCCCGGCGCGAACGCGTACCAGTCGTTCGCGTCGCGCGCGACGGCGGTCCCCGCCGGCAGCGCGACGGTCACCGCGACGGCGGTGCTCGACGGCGCCCCGGTCACCACGACCCACGACGTCGACATCGAGCCGCGCACCTGCGGCTGAGCGACCCGCGCGCCGCACCGGCGTCCTCGCGGTCGGTCCGACGGGCCGCGAGGACGCCGCAGCGCGGCGACGCGGCGTCAGTCGATATCGGTACCGACATCGATATCCCCGGCATGAACCCACGACAGCAGCAGACCTCGACGAGGAGGAACGACATGAGCAGGCACCGGAGACGACGAGCCGCGGCGACGATCGTGGCGGGGGTGCTGGCGCTCGGGGCCGGCCTGCCCGCGGCGCACGCCACCGCGACGGCCGACGACGAGCCCCCGGCGGCGACCGCCCTCACCGGGCTGACCACGACGGACCGCGGCGACGGGACGTACGACGTCCCGCTCCTGCGCAGCGACGTCCCCGACATCAGCGTCACGCGCGTCCCCGCGGCCGAGAACGACGAGGGCCGCGACCTCTACTACATGATCAGCACGACGATGCACCTCGCGCCCGGCGCCCCGATCATGAAGTCGTACGACCTCGTGAGCTGGGAGATCGTCGGCTACGTCTACGACCGTCTCGGCGTCGGCGACGTGTCGTCGCTGCGCAACGGGAAGAACGGCTACGGCAACGGGCAGTGGGCGTCCTCGCTGCGCTACCGCGACGGCACGTTCTACGTGGTGTTCAACACCAACGACCTCGGGGGGTCGTACCTCTTCCGCACGGACGACGTCGAGCACGGCGCGTGGGAGCGCACCGCGCTCGGCCGGGGGTTCCACGACCCGTCGCTGTTCTTCGACGAGGCCGACGGGGGGACGCCCTACATCTTCTACGGCTCGGGCGCGACGAGCGCCGTCCGGCTGAACGACGACCTCACCGCGATCGAGGCGGACTTCCCGAACATCTTCCGTGCCGCGGACTACGCGGGCGAGCCGTTCGTCGGCGGGCTGTTCGAGGGCGCGCAGGTGCACTACATCGACGGCGAGTACTACGTCGCGATCATCACGTGGCCCAGCGGCCAGAACCGGCAGGAGGTGCTGTTCCGCTCCCCGCACCTGCTGGGCCGCTACGAGACCGCCGACGGGTCGAACCCGTACGAGGCGCGCAGCGCGCTGAACTCGGACGGCTTCGCGCAGGGTGGGCTGGTCGAGGTGCCCGACGGCGCGGGCGGCTACGAGTGGTGGGGCATGTTCTTCCGCGACACCTACCCTCTCGGCCGCATCCCCGCGCTCATCCCCGCGACGTGGGAGGACGGCTGGCCCACGTTCGGCGACGACGGCGTCGTCCGCGTCGGCGACACGTTCGCCAAGCCGATCGTGCTGGACCCGGCGACGGAGCGCCGGGAGCGGCTGAAGAGCATCGTCGCCTCCGACGACTTCGCGAACGACGCCGAGCACCGCGCGTTCAGCGACACCGTCTGGGAGGTCCCCGACGCGCCCACGTACGACGAGTCCCTGCTCGGCGTCGAGCTCGTCGCCAACCCTGGGTTCGAGGACGCCGGGACCGCGCCGTGGGCCGCGCAGTTCGGGGCGACGCTGTCGCGCGAGACGAGCGGCGCGGCGTCGGGCACGGGCGCGCTGCGCGTCGCGGGCCGGACGCTCAACGGCTCCGGGCCGAACCAGCAGCTCGGCGGGAAGATCCAGGCGGGCGTGACCTACGAGGTCTCGGCCCGGGTCCGCTACGCCTCCGGGCCGGCGCAGGTCCGCTTCAACCTCGTCGGGGACTGGGGCGCGGGCGTCACCACGCTCGCGTGGGCGAACGCCACGCCGGGGGAGTGGACGACCGTGCGGGGCACCTACACCGTCCCGCAGGACGCGGACGTCCGGACCTTCAAGCTCGCGGTCGAGACGCCGTGGGGCAACCCGCAGCCGCCGTCGTCGAGCGTCGAGTACCTGCTCGACGACGTGTCCGTGGTCGGCCGCGCGCCGGCCGTCGAGACGCCCACGCTCGAGGAGGTGTCGTACAACGGCTCGGACCTCGACCTCGCCTGGCAGTGGAACCACGCGCCGGACAACCGGTACTGGTCCCTCACCGAGCGCGAGGGCTGGCTGCGCCTGACCAACGGGCACGTCGTGAGCGGCGAGGCGGAGTACACCAAGGCGCCCGGGCGCGACCTCACCTACCTCGAGGAGGCGCGCAACACGCTCGGTCAGCGCACCTTCGGGCCGACGGCCTCCGCGGAGACCCGCGTCGACGTGTCGGGGATGCTCGACGGCGACGTCGCCGGCCTGGCCGTCTACGGCCGCAGCTTCGCGTACGCGGGGGTCCAGCAGGTCGACGGCGAGCGCACGCTCGGCCTCGTCACGCGGCTCCAGCCGTTCACCGACACGATCGACCGCGAGGCGGTCGAGTCGTTCGTCCCCGGGTCGCAGGTCCCGCTCGGGGAGCGCGCGGACGTGCACCTCAAGGCGGACGCGGACTTCGCCTCGCCGGGCGGCCAGCTCTGGGTGCAGTACTCCTACAGCCTCGACGGGCGCACGTGGCAGCCGCTCGGGCCGCGCCAGGGGCCGCTCGTCATGGACTGGAGCCTGTCCCACTTCATGGGCTACCGGTTCGGCCTCTTCTCCTACGCCAAGGAGCGGACCGGCGGGCACGTGGACTTCGACCACTTCCTCCTCAGCGACGTGCTCGACGCCGACGGCGGCGCCGACCGGACGGCGCTCGACGCCGTCGTCGCCGAGGCGGAAGGGCTCGACCCGGCGGACCACACGGCCGAGTCGTGGGCCGCCGTCGAGCAGGCCCTCGCCTGGGCGCGGTCGACGACCGCGCCGTCGACGCAGAACCAGGCCGACGCTCCCGCCCGGGCGCTCGCGCTCGCCGTCGCGTCACTGGAGCCGACGACGTCCCCGGGCGTCGCGTTCGCGGCGGAGGCGAGCCTGCGCGCGCTCGCCGGCACGGACTACGTCGCCGTGCGCGTCGTGAACGAGGAGGACGTCCCGGTGGACGTGGTGGTCGCCACGCCGTACGGCAGCCGCACGTTCGCCGACGTCCGACCGGGGGCGAGCGCCTACCAGGCGTTCCCGACGCGACGGTCGCAGGCACCGGCTGGCGAGGCCACCGTCACCGTCACGCGCTCGACCGACGCCGCGACGACGACCCGCACCGTGCCGTTCGGCCGCTGACCCGCGCCCGACCCGGCGGGCCGCGCAGGCCGCGCCGGGTCGGCGCGCGAGGAGGGAGGACGCAGGACGACGGCGGGGACC
This sequence comes from Cellulosimicrobium sp. RS, assembly GCF_046159675.1. NCBI lineage: Bacteria > Bacillati > Actinomycetota > Actinomycetes > Micrococcales > Promicromonosporaceae > Cellulosimicrobium > Cellulosimicrobium sp. RS. The sequence continues at coordinate 347,146 of NZ_JBJXVU010000003.1, forward strand.
GCCGTCGGGCACGACCGTCCGCGCGAGGCGCGCGGACGCGCAGGACACCCACATCGATCGAGGAGGATCCATGGACACGCACCACCGCAGACGACGTCGCCTGCGCGGCGCCGTCGCCGGGGCCGCGCTCGTGACGCTGCTCTCCGCGTCGCTCGCCGCGCTGCCGTCGTACGCCGCGGACGAGGAGCTGGTCGTCAACGGCGGCTTCGAGGACGGCACGACCGGCTGGTTCGTCAACAACGGCAACGCGACCGACAAGGCCGTGCTGTCGACCACCGACCAGGCGTTCGCGGGCGAGGCCGCGGCCCTGACCACCGAGCGCGCGACGACCGGCTCCGGTCCGATGCAGGACCTCAGCGGCAAGGTCCGCGCGGGCGAGACGTACGAGCTCACCGCGAAGATCCGCTACGACGCCGCCGCGGCGCCGGCCACCAAGCAGTTCTTCGCGACGATGCACTACGGCGGCGGGTCGTACACGAACCTGGTGAGCGTCACCGCGACCAAGGGCCAGTGGGCGACGCTCGACGGCCGGTTCACGATCCCGGCCGACCAGAACGTCGGCACCGCGCGGCTGTTCTTCGAGACGCCGTGGACGAGCAACCCGTCCGCCGACCCGGCGACGCACCTCATGGACTTCGTGCTCGACGACGTCTCCGTCGTCGGCGCGGCCCCGCCCGGACCGCCGTCGAAGACGATCGAGGTGCTCGGCAAGCTTCCCGGCGAGCACAACCCGCTCATCTCCCACAAGTTCGGGGCCGACGGGTTCGGGTTCGTCGAGGACGGGCGCGTGTACATGTACATGACGAACGACACCCAGGGCTACGCGCCCGACCCGGTGACGGGCGTCTCGCCGCAGATCAACTACGGCAGCATCAACCAGATCACGCTCATCTCGTCCGAGGACCTCGTGAACTGGACGGACCACGGCGAGATCCAGGTCGCGGGGCCGCAGGGCGTCGCCCCCTTCACCAACAACTCGTGGGCGCCGGGCATGGCGAAGAAGACGGTCGACGGCGTCGACAAGTACTTCCTCTACTACGCCAACGGCGGCGGGTCGTCGAACGTCATCACGGGCGCCTCGCCGCTCGGGCCGTGGACGAGCGAGCGCGACAGCACGCTCATCGACGGGCGCACCCCGGGCGCCGACGCCGTGGCCTGGAAGTTCGACCCGGCGCCGCTCGTCACCGACGACGGCGCGTACCTCTACTTCGGCGGCGGCCCGGCGTCGACGTCGATGCCCGCGGCGGAGCGGTTCAACAACCCGAAGAACATCCGCGTCATCGAGCTCGGCGACGACATGGTCTCCACGCAGGGCACGGCGGCCGTCGTGGACGCGCCCGTGGCGTTCGAGGCGGCGCAGGTCTTCGAGCGCGACGGGAAGTACTACCTGTCGTACTCGTCGCACTTCGGCGGCAACGACTTCGGCGGCAACCAGGCCACGCTCCCGGGGTACCCGGGCGGCGGGCAGATCGGCTACATGATCTCCGACGACCCGATGTCGTTCCCCAAGGAGACGTACGCCGGCGTGATGTTCCCGAACCAGTCGCAGTTCTTCGGCGCGGGCACGGGTGGCAACAACCACCAGTCGGTGTTCGAGCTGGACGGCAAGTACTACTTCACGTACCACGCGCCCACGCTCAACAAGCGCATCAACGGCAGCACCACGCAGGGCTACCGCAGCCCGCACATCCAGGAGCTGACGTTCAACGCGGACGGCACGGTCCAGCAGGTCGTCGGCGACTACGCGGGCGTGGACCAGGTCAAGGACCTCGACCCGTTCCAGGTGCTCGAGGCGGAGACGTTCGCGTGGCAGCAGGGCCTCACCACCGCGAAGGTCGACGGCGGCTCGGCACAGTTCGGCGACCAGGCGCCGAACCTCGTCGTCCGCGACGTCGACGCCGGCGACTGGTCGGCGCTGTCGTCGGTCGACTTCGGCGACGGTGCCGCGAGCGTCACGGCGCGCGTCAAGCCGCTCGTCGAGGGTGCCACCGTCGAGGTGCGCCTCGACGACCGCGAGGGTGCCGTCGTCGGCACGCTCGACCTCGACACCCCCGTGGGCGAGTGGGCGGACGTGACCGCCGCCCTCGAGGGCGTGAGCGGCGTCCACGACGTGTACTTCACGTTCGCCGGCCCCGCGGGCGTCGACCTCGTCGAGGTGGACACGTGGGAGTTCGCGGCCGACGCCGCCGGCCCGGCCGTCGAGCTCGACGTGACCGCGTCCGCACGCTGCCTCGCGGGCAAGGCCTACGTGGCGGTGCGCGCGACCAACCTCGCCGACGTCGCGGCCGACGTCGAGCTCGTCACCCCGTTCGGCGCGCGCGTCGTGCGCGACGTCGCGCCGGGGGCGAACGCGTACCAGTCGTTCGCCACGCGGTCCGGGTCGCTCGCGGCCGGGGTCGCGACCGCCACGGGCACCGCGGTGCTCGACGGCGTCACGGTCGAGACCGCGCACGAGGCCGCCTACGGCGACCTGTCCTGCGGCTGACACCGGACGACCAGCACTGCCCGACGGCGGCCCGCACCCCACCCGGGGTGCGGGCCGCCGTCGGCGTCCGGGTGCGCCCGGGAGTCCTCACGCGCTTTTCGACATCGTTGTCGGTCCCGGGGTCCCTAGGCATGTTTGCGTTCACATGTTAGCGTTCACACGCGCGTCCGACGGCGGACCCGCGACCGGCGCCGACGCCGGGCACGACGACGAGGAGTCACCGATGACCTCACGCCACGAACCACCCCCGACGCCCGCGGAGCCCCGCGCCCGACGCCGACGCCGCTCGCTCGCGGCGCTGCTCGGCCTCGCGCTCGTCGCCCCGCTCGCGCCCGTGGGCGCGGCGGCCGCCGGCCCGATGCCCGCGGCGCCCGCACCGGCCCCCGCAGCGGCCGAGCCGACCACGGACGGTCTGCGGCTCTGGCTCCCGCTCGACGAGACCGAGGGCGCCGTCGCGCACGACGCGTCGGGTCACGGCCTCGACGCCGCGCTCGTCGGCTCGGGCGGCGGGTGGCGCGCGGGACAGGGGCTCACGTTCGGCGGCGCGAACCACGTGGACCTGCCCGACGACCTCCTGGCCGGCTACGACGCCGTGACGGTGAGCGCGGACGTGTGGGTCGACACGTCGCTGAGCGGCAACTACTTCTTCTACACCTTGGGCAACGCGGCGGTCGGGACCCCGCAGTCCGGGAACGGCTACCTGTTCTCGACGGGCAACGCGAACTACCGCGCGACGATCTCCGACCTCGCGTGGGGCCGCGAGCAGAACACGGCCAAGACCCCCGCGGGCGCCCTCCAGCGCGGCGTGTGGAAGACCGTCACCTACACGCTCGCGGGCGGCACGGCGCGGCTGTACGAGGACGGCACCCAGGTCGGGCAGAACACCGCGGTGACGATCACGCCCGGCGCGATCGGCGGCGGCACCACGACCGCGAACGCGCTCGGGAAGTCGGCCTACGCGGCCGACAACCTCTTCAAGGGGCGCATGAAGGACTTCCGGCTCTACGACCGCGCGCTCACCGCGCAGGAGGTCGCCGACCTCGCGTCGGACGCCGCGCAGGACGCCGTCGCGGCCGACGCCGCCGCGCTCGACCTGGGCGACACGAGCGCCGTCGCCACGGACCTCGCGCTCCCGGCGAAGGGCGTCGGTGGCTCCGCCGTCGCGTGGTCGAGCTCCGACGCGGGCGTCGTCTCCGCGAGCGGCGCGGTGACGCGCCCCGCGGGCGACGAGCCGGCGACCGCGACGCTCACCGCCACGGTGACGTTGCGCGGCGCGACCGCGACCCGCACGTTCGACGTCACGGTCCTGCCGGGCGACGGCGACCAGGCGAAGGCCGACGCCGCGGCCGCCGCGCTCGAGGTGACGAACCTCGACGACGTGCGCGGCAACCTCACGCTGCCCACCACGGGGCTGCACGGCGCGAGCGTGACGTGGGAGTCGTCGTCGGGCACGATCACCCCGACGGGCGAGGTGACGCGCCCGGCGCACGGCGAGGACGCCGAGACCGTGGCCCTCACCGCGACGGTGACGGTCGGCGCGGCCACCGCGACGCGCGAGCTCGCGGCGCACGTCCCGCCGCTGCCCGAGCAGGAGGACCTCGCGGGTTACCTGTTCTCGTACTTCGTGGGCGAGGGCACCGCCACGGGCGAGCAGGTCTACTTCGGGCTCAGCCAGGGCAACGACCCGCTGAAGTACCAGAACCTCAACGACAACCAGCCCGTCCTCACGTCGGAGCTGGGGGAGAAGGGCCTGCGGGACCCGTTCATCATCCGCTCGCCCGAGGGCGACAAGTTCTACCAGATCGCCACCGACCTCAAGATCTACGGCAACGGGAACTGGGACGCGTCCCAGCGCACCGGCTCGAAGTCGATCATGGTCTGGGAGTCCACGGACCTCGTGAACTGGACCGACCAGCGTCTCGTGCAGGTCTCGCCCGACACCGCGGGCAACACGTGGGCGCCGGAGGCGTACTACGACGAGACGATCGGCGCGTACGTCGTGTTCTGGGCCTCGAAGCTCTACGCGGAGGACGACCCGGACCACACCGGCAACACGTACAACCGCATGATGTACGCCACGACGCGCGACTTCGTGACGTTCAGCGAGGCGCAGGTGTGGGTCGACCCGGGCTACTCGGTCATCGACTCGACCGTGACGCAGCACGACGGCCAGTACTACCGGTTCACCAAGGACGAGCGGAACAACACGTCGTCCACGCCGTGCTCCAAGTTCATCCTCGCGGAGAAGGCGGCCGAGCTGCGCTCGACGGACTACGACTTCATCACCGACTGCATCGGCAAGGCGAACTCGCTGGGCGGCGGGATCAACCAGGGCGAGGGCCCGACGATCTTCAAGTCGAACACCGAGGAGAAGTGGTACCTCTTCATCGACGAGTTCGGCGGCCGCGGCTACGTGCCGTTCGAGTCGACCTCGCTCGACGCGGCCGAGTGGACCATGTCCTCCGACTACGAGATGCCGTCCCGCCCGCGCCACGGCACGGTGCTCCCCGTGACGCAGGCCGAGTACGACCGCCTGCTGCGGACGTACCAGCCCGACGCGTTCGTCGAGTCCGTCGAGGACGTCGCCGTGACCGTCCAGACCGGCTCCGCGCCGGTGCTGCCCGCGAGCGTCACGGCGCGCTTCGCCGACGGCTCCACGGGCTCGGCGGACGTCACGTGGGACGCGGTCGACCCGGCATCGTACGCGCAGGCGGGCTCGTTCGAGGTGCTGGGCACGCTCGGCGGCGGGGTGAGCGTCCGCGCCCGCGCGGTCGTCACCGTGACCGACGACGTCGTCCCCGTCGAGGGCCTCAGCGTCACCCCCGAGTCGCTCGAGGTGGGCGTCGGCGGCACGCGGCAGCTCACGGCGACCGTCACGCCCGCCAACGCGACGGCGCGCGCGATCACGTGGGCGTCGGACGACGCGGACGTCGCCACGGTCTCGGCCGACGGCGTCGTCACGGGCGTCGGCAAGGGCCACGCGCTCGTCACGGCGACCACGGCCGACGGGTCGCGCACCGCGTACGTGGCGGTCGAGGTGACGGCCGACGTGCCGGGGCTCGTCGTGCGGTACGCGTTCGACGAGACGAGCGGGACGGCGGCGGCGAACACCGCGCCCGGGTCGTCGTTCGGCCCGGCGACGCTGACCAACGGCGCGGCCTTCTCCGGCACCGGGGAGGGCGTCCGGCTCGACGGGACGGACGACTACGTCGACCTGCCCGACCACCTGCTCGCCGGGCTCACCGACGTCACGGTCGCGCTCGACGTCAAGGTCGCGACGGACCAGGCGACGCCGTACTTCGTCTACGGCCTCGGCAACACGAGCGGCACGGCGGGCAACGGGTACCTGTTCACCACGGGCAACGCGTACCGCACGTCGATCGCGACGGGGAACTGGACCACCGAGCAGACCGTCACGAAGAACGCGAACCTCCAGCGCGGGGTGTGGAAGCACCTCACGTACACCCTGTCCGGCACGACGGCCGTGCTCTACGAGGACGGCGTCGAGGTGGGCCGCCAGACCGGCGTCACCATCGACCCGAAGGACATCGGGAACGGCTCGACGCTCGCCAACTACATCGGCCGCTCGTTGTACTCGGGCGACCGCTACCTCAAGGGCTCGGTGCGCGACTTCCGGGTCTACGACCGCGCGCTCACGGCGGACGAGGTCTACCAGGTCGGGGCCGACCACACGGCCGTCACGGGCGCCGAGCTCGACGCGCTCAAGGTCCCCGCGATCGTCGACGGGGCGAGCTCGACCGTGACGCTCGCCGTCGAGCCGGGCACGGATGTCTCCGCGCTCGCGCCGGTCCTCACGGTCTCGCCGCGCGCGACGGTCACGCCCGGGAACGGCTCCGTGCAGGACCTCACGCAGCCCGTGGCGTACACCGTGACCGGGCCGGACGGGTCGTCGCGCACGTGGACGGTCCAGGCCAAGCAGATGGGCAGCCCCGTGCTCCCCGGGACGTACGCCGACCCGAACATCGCGCAGTTCGGCGACACGTTCTACCTCTACGCCACGACCGACGGCACGCCGGGCTGGGGCGGCAAGGACTTCTACGTCTGGAAGTCCACCGACCTCGTGACGTGGGAGCGCTCGGAGCAGCCGTTCCTCACGCTCGACGGCGCGAACGGGAACGTCCCGTGGGCGTCCGGCAACGCGTGGGCGCCCACCATCATCGAGCGGGACGGGAAGTACTGGTTCTACTTCTCCGGCCACAACCCGACCTACAACCGGAAGACGATCGGCGTCGCGGTGGCCGACAGCCCGGAGGGGCCGTTCACCGCGCAGCCGACGGCGATGATCACGAACGGCGAGGCGGTCACGTCCGGCCAGGCCATCGACCCGGCCGCGTTCCGCGACCCGGAGACCGGGAAGCACTGGCTGCTGTGGGGCAACGGCGGGCCGTCGAACGGCCCGGTCATGGCGGAGCTGGGCGACGACATGACGTCGATCAAGCAGGACACGCTGCGGCGCATCCCCGGCCTGACCGACTTCCGCGAGGGTCTGTTCCTCAACTACCGGGACGGCGTCTACCACCTCACGTACTCGATCGACGACACGGGCTCGGAGAGCTACCGCGTCGGCTACGCGACGTCGGACAGCATCGACGGCCCGTGGACGTACCGCGGCGTGATCCTCGAGAAGGACGCCTCGCAGGGCATCCTCGGGACCGGGCACAGCTCGATCCTCAACGTCGAGGGCACGGACGACTGGTACATCGCCTACCACCGGTTCGCCATCCCCGGCGGCGACGGGACCCACCGCGAGACGACGATCGACCGCCTCACGTTCGGCGAGGACGGCCTCATCCAGAAGGTCGTGCCGACGCTCGAGAGCGTGGACCCGGTCGACGTCGCCCCCGCGCCCCGGGTCGAGCTGACCGTCGAGGCCACCCCGCGGTGCCTCGCGGGCAAGGTCTACGTCGCGGTACGGGCGACGAACGCGGGCGACGTGCCCGCCGACGTCACCCTCACGACCCCGTACGGCACGAAGACGTTCGCGGGCGTCGCCCCGGGCGCGAACGCCTACCAGTCGTTCGCGACGAGGGCGACGGCGGTCCCGGCCGGCACCGTGACGGTCACCGGCACGGCCGTGCTCGACGGCACCCCGGTCACCACGCCCTACGACGTCGCCTACGACGCCCACCCCTGCGGCTGACGATCCCCCGAGGTAGAGCCCCGGTGAGCCGAGGTAGAGGCGTGGTCACGACCACGCCTCTACCTCGCGGGACCGGGGCTCTACCTCGCGACACGACCTGCATCTCGACGAGGAGAGGACGACATGATTTCCATACACCGAGCACGCTCGGCGCTCGCCGCCGGGCTGGTGGGGGCGCTCGCCGTCTCCACGCTCGCCGCCGCGGTCGCCGCACCCGCGGCCGCAGACGTCGGCGGGCCCACCGACGACGGGCTCGTCGCGTGGTACCCGCTCGACGCCGCGAGCACGACCGGCGGCACGACGGCGAACCGCGCCGAGGGCTCGACGTTCGGCCCGGCCACGGTGGTGGGCGGCACGGCGACGGCCGACGGCACGACGCTCGACGGGACCGACGACTACGTCGACCTGCCCGACCACCTGCTCGCGGGCCTCACGGACGCCACCGTGAGCCTCGACGTGCTCGTGAGCCAGGACCAGGGCACGCCGTACTTCGTCTACGGGCTCGGCAACACGAGCGGGTCGAACGGCAACGGTTACCTGTTCACGACCGGCAACGCGTACCGCACGTCGATCGCGACCGGGAGCTGGACCACCGAGCAGACCGTCACCAAGGGTGCGAACCTCCAGCGCGGCGTCTGGAAGACGCTCACGTACACGCTCTCCGGCACGACGGCGACGCTCTACGAGGACGGCGTGCAGGTCAAGCAGGCCACGAACGTCACGACCGACCCCGGTCAGATCGGCGGCGGTCAGACGACCGCGAACTACGTCGGCCGCTCGCTCTACTCCGGCGACCGCTACCTCAAGGGCCAGGTGCGCGACTTCCGCCTCTACGACCGTGCGCTGAGCCCGGCCGAGGCGGCCGAGCTCGCGGCCCGGACCTCCACGGCCGCCGCGGACGCCGACCTCGCCGCGCTCGACCTCGGCGACACGAGCGCCGTCACCGCGGACCTCGTGCTGCCCACCACGGGCGCGCAGGGCTCGCTCGTCACGTGGACGTCGTCGGACGCGGGCGTCGTCGGCGCCACGGGGAAGGTCACCCGGCCCGCCGCGGGCGAGGACGACGCGACCGTGACGCTCACCGCGCTCGTCACGCGCGGCGCGGTCGCGCGCACCGCCCAGTTCGACGTCACCGTCCTCGCCCACCTGGCTCCTGCCGCGGCCGTGGCGTGGGACGCGAGCCACGTCGTCGTGCCGCACCTCGGCGACGTGCGCGGCAACCTCACGCTGCCGGCCGAGGGGGCCAACGGCTCCGCCCTCACGTGGGAGAGCTCCGACCCCGCGACCGTCTCGGCCACGGGCGAGGTGACCCGGCCCGCCCACGGCGAGCCGGCCGCCGTCGTGCGGCTCACCGTCACGGCGACCAAGGACGGCGCGACCGCGACGCACACCTACGACGCGACGGTCCGCCCGCTGCCGGCCGCCGCCGACTACGAGGGCTACTTCTTCCCGTACTTCGAGGGGGAGAGCACCGCGGACGGCGAGTCGGTCTACTTCAGCGCGAGCAACGGGAACGACCCGCTCGACTGGGTCGAGCTCAACGACGGCGAGCCCGTGCTCACGTCGACGCTCGGCGAGAAGGGCCTGCGCGACCCGTTCATCATCCGCTCACCCGAGGGCGACCGGTTCTTCCTCCTCGCGACCGACCTGCGCATCTACGGCGGCAACAACTTCGGCAACGCGCAGGAGCGCGGGTCGCGCGCGCTGATGATCTGGGAGTCGACCGACCTCGTGCACTGGTCCGACCAGCGCATGGTCACGGTGTCGAGCGCGTACGCGGGCAACACGTGGGCGCCCGAGGCGTTCTGGGACGCGCAGCGCGGCGAGTACATCGTCTACTGGGCCTCGGCGCTCTACCCGACGACGTCGACCGACGGCCGCCGCATCGCCGACTCCTACCAGCGCATGATGTACGCCACGACGCGCGACTTCGTGACGTTCTCCGAGCCGCAGGTGTGGATCGACGAGAAGCGCGGCAACGGGCTGGGGATGATCGACTCGTCGATCGTCGAGCACGAGGGCACCTACTACCGGTTCACCAAGGACGAGGCGTACATGATCCCGCGCCTCGAGAAGTCGACGGACCTGCGCTCGACCGACTGGGACCTCGTCGCCGAGAAGATCGGCTACGGCCAGCCCAACCCGTGGGGCGGCACGCTCACCGCGGGCGAGGGCCCGACCGTCTTCAAGTCGAACACCGAGGAGAAGTGGTACCTCTTCGTCGACCAGCCGAGCTACCACGGTGGCCAGGGGTACCTGCCGCTCGAGTCCACCGACCTCGACTCGGGCGTGTGGACGTCGGTCGACGCCCACCTGCCGAGCAGCCCACGCCACGGCACCGTGCTGCCGATCACGGCCGCCGAGCACGCCGCGCTCCTCGCGGCGTACGGCGAGCAGCCGCCGGCGCCCGAGCTCGACCTCGCGGTCGAGGTCACGCCGCGCTGCCTCGCGGGGAAGGCGTACGTCGCGGTCCGCGCGACGAACGGGGAGGACGTCCCCGTCACGCTGACGCTCACGACGCCGTACGGGGAGAAGACGGTCGCCGACGTCGCGCCGGGCAAGAACGCCTACCAGTCGTTCGCCGCCCGCACGACGGCGGTCCCGGCGGGCTCGGTCACGGTGACCGGCGTGGCGACCCTCGACGGCCGGGAGGTGACGGCCACGCGCGAGGCGGCGGTCGACGCGCTCGACTGCGCCTGACCGTCCCCCGGTCCGGCCTCGGCCGGGCCGGGGGTGCCGGACCCCCGGGCGGTGTGCCGGCACGGCCCGGGTCCGGGCTCGGCCCCCGTCGCTCCGCGGAGCGGCGGGGGCCGAGCCGTGCCCGCCTGTCGACGGCGGTGCGACGCGTGGGTGAACAAACTGGACGGGTGTTCAGTTCGAGCGTCCAGGATGGCAGGATGTCCGTGAACTGGACGACCGTCCAGTCGGGTTCGGGGGCGACCCAGCGGTGCCCGCCCCGGGCCGGACGAAGAGGTTCCCCGCGTGACGACGACCACCCGCAGGCTGCTCGCCGCCCTCGTGCTCGCCGGCTCGCTCGTCGTGCCCGCGGGCACGGCCGGCGCGGCGACCCCGACCACCCTCCCTGCAGCGGCCGCCGCCCCGGCCGCCGCCCCGGCCGCCACCCCGGTCGCGATCTCGGTCACGGACCCCGCCGACAGCGTGCGCGTCAGCGTCGAGATCACCGAGCGTGAGGTGCCGACGACGCCGCGCGTGGCCGTCGTCGGCTCCGGGCCCTTCGTCGTCGGCGGCAGGCTCGAGCTGCGCGGGACCGGCCTCGCGCCGCACGCCGTCCACGAGGTCTGGCTCGAGAGCGATCCCGTGCTCCTGGGCACCGTCACGACGGACGCCGACGGGGCGTTCCTCTTCGTCGCGACGATCCCCGCGGGTACGACGCCGGGCGAGCACCACGTGCGGCTCGTGCCGACGGCGGGCGGTGCCGACGTGGTGTCCGAGCCGTTCCTCGTGCTCGCCGCCCCCGGCGAGCCGCACGAGCCCGGGATGACGCCGTCCGCGGGGTCCGGGGGAGCGGGCGGCTCGGGTGGTGCGGCGGCGGGCGGCGGGCCGGGCTCCTCACGCCCGGGCCTGGCGACGACGGGCGCGGGCCTGGCGACGACGGGCGCGGGCCTGGCGACGACGGGCGCGGGCCTGGGCCTCGTCGCGGCGCTGGCCGGGGCGGCGGTCCTGGCCGGGGCGGCGCTGCGCCGTCGGGCAGGCAGGGGCGGCGCGGCCTGAGCCTGCGCACCTCTCCGGGCGCACCTCGTCGGCGCGCCCCTCCGGCGCGCCCGCAGGGTCAGCTCTCCGGCTGCGGCTCCGTCTCGGCGCCAGCCCGCGCGGCCTCGACCGCACGCGCGTCGGCGTCGCGTGCGTCCGCCGCAGCCTCCGCGGCGTCCATCGCCCGGTCGTCGACGACGAGCATCCCCAGGAGCATCGCGCCGGACACTGCCGCCATGACCACGAAGACCGTGCGCAGCCCGAAGAGCTCACCGAGCAGGCCACCCACCGCGGCGCCGAGGGGCAGCGTCCCCCAGGCGAGGAGCCGGTAGCACGCGTTGAGCCGGCCCAGCAGGGCGTCGGGCGTGATGCGCTGGCGCAGCGACAGCGTCACGACGTTCCACACGGCGATCCCGGCACCGCCGACGGCGGAGACGGCGCCGATCACCCACGCGTTCGTCGTCACCGCGGGGACGCCGACGAGGGCGACCGTGCCGAGGATCGTCAGCGCGAGGGAGCGCGCGCGCCCGATCGTCCCGACGACACGCTCGGCGACGAACGACCCCGCGAACGCCCCGACCGCCGTCGCGGTGAGGAGCACGCCGTACGCCGGCTCGGACAGGCCGAGGGGCGAGTCGGGGCCGACGGCGTAGAGCACGAAGACCGCGAACGCGGCGTTGCTCGCGAAGTTGATGCCGCCGACCATCATCGCGAGCGTGCGCAGGATGCGGTCGTGCCACAGGAACCGCAGGCCCTCGGCGACGTCCGCGCGCAGCGTCGTGCGGGTCGCGCGCACCGTCCGGTACGTGCCCGGGAGCCCGAGCAGCAGCACCACGGCGAGCGCCCAGAGCGCTCCGGGGACGCCGAACGCGACGGCGGCGCCCGCGGCCACGAGCAGCCCGCCCAGAGGTGGCCCCACGAACTGGTTCGCGGTGAGCTCCGCCGCGTAGAGGCGCCCGTTGGCGCGGGGGAGCGCGGTGCGCGGCACGACCTGCGGGAGGATCGACTGCGCCGAGGTGTCGTACAGCGTCTCGGTGACGCCGACGGTGAAGGCGACGAAGTACAGCACGGCGATGCTCCCGGCGTCGGGCACGAGCGCGACGGCCGCGAGCGCGACCACGAGGACCGCGCGCGCCACGTTGGCGCCGACCATCGCGAGCCGCCGGTCCAGACGGTCGGCGAGCGCGCCCGCGGGCAGCGCGAAGAGCAGCCACGGGAGCGTGAGGGCGAACGTCAGCCCCGCGACCAGCGCCGGCGAGTCGGTGTACCGGACCGCGACGAGCGGGAGCGCGACCTTGAGCACCCCGTCGGCGAGGTTCGACACCGTGGACGCGGCCCACAGGCGCCGGAACGGCGCGCCGAGCGGTGCGGCGGCGGGGCGACGGCGCCCGGGTCGAGAGGCCATGTCGCCCAGCATGGCACAGTGATCGAGAAACCCCAATCGATCGAGCGCTCTCGATCGAGGGTCCGTACGATGAGCCCATGACCCCCGAGCCCACCCCGGAGTCGACCTTGGAGTCGATCCCGGATCCCACCGCCGGGCCCGCCCCCAGGCCGGGCGCCCCCGGCGTCCCGGGCCGCCGTCCGCCCACCGCTCTCGAGGCGAAGGCGCTCGCGCACCCGCTGCGCCAGCGCATCGTGCGGCAGTGCGGCACGCGCGAGATGACGAACAAGGAGCTCGCCGACCACCTCGGCGTCCCGCCGGGCACGGCGCTGCATCACGTCCGCCTCCTCGTGCGTGCCGGGCTGCTCGAGCCCGCGGAGGTCCGCACGGGGGCGGGCGGGGCGCTCGAGCGGCCCTACCGCGCCACGGGCGCCACGTGGTGGCTCGACGACCCGCTGCGCGACGCCGAGCCCGGCGCGCGGTTCGGCCCCGTCGCCGCGGCGCTCGACGACGCCCTCGCCGCCGGTCCGGACGCCGTCACCACGTCTGCGGCGTTCTACCTGCACCTCTCCGACGACGACGTCGCCGAGCTCGACCGCCGTATCCTCGCCGTCCTCGACGAGTACGTCGCGACCGACGCCGACCGCCACGACCGCCCCCTGCACCGAGGCCTCTTCGTCCTGCACCGCCCACCCTCCTGACGACCGGCCGGACGAGCCGGGCAGGCCGACCGGCGAGGATCCCGGCGATGCGTGCCCCCACGCGGCGCGACAGCCTTGTGCCCCCCGTGGCACGACAGCGCCAGACCGACCCCGAGGGACCACCGGACCGAGGCCCGAACCGCGGGACGAAGGGCGACGGCCAGGACGAGCGGTGGGGTCGGACCGTGCGCGAAGGACGTCAAGGCGCACTCCTCAGACCTTCGCCCGGAAGACCAGGGCGACGGTGCGCCAGTCCGAGCGCACGGTCCGACCCCACCGCGGGCCCGACCCGCGGGCTGTGAACCCGATCGAACCCGACCCTCACGGCCGAGCGGCGAACCGCTCCAGGAGGTCGGCGTGACCCGACACGATGAGCAGGTCGTTCGCGCTGATCCGGGTCTCGGGGGTCGCGTAGAGGAACTCCTCGCCGGGCGACTTCACGCCGATCACGGTGACGCCGTACCGCTCGCGCACCTTCGACTGCGCGAGCGTGAACCCCTGCACCTCGCGGGGCGGCCGCATCTTGACGATCGTGAACCCGTCCTCGACCTCGATGTAGTCGAGCAGCTTCCCGGAGACGAGGTGCGCGACGCGTGAGCCGGCGTCGGCCTCGGGGAACACGACGTGGTGCGCGCCGATGCGCTGGAGGATGCGCCCGTGCTCCGCCGAGATCGCCTTGGCCCAGATCTGGGGCGTGCCGAGGTCGACGAGGTTTCCGGTGATGAGCACGCTCGCCTCGAGCGACGTGCCCACGCCCACGACCGCGACGGGGAAGTCGCGTGCGCCGAGCTGCTCGAGCGCGACCGGGTTGGAGGCGTCGGCCTCGACGAGCGGGAGCTGTCCGCTCCACTGGGCGACGAGGTCGGGGTCGCGCTCGACGGCGAGCACGTCCTGCCCGAGACGGTCCAGCGTCGCGGCGATCGCGGTCCCGAAGCGGCCGAGGCCGATGACGAGGACGCCCGCGTCCTTGCGCGGGGCCTTCGCCTCGTCCCGGCGCGCGCGCTCCGCGCGGCCGCGCTCGACGATGCGCTGGGCGACGGGGTCCGCGGACGCGCCGTCCTTCCCGTCGGCGGCGCGGGTGAACGGGTCGGTCACGGTGGGGCCTTTCGTCGGTCCGGTGGTGCGGTGTCTGGCGTGTCGGTGAGGTCTCGTGCGGCGGTCGCGTCCGGCGGTCGCGCCGCCGGGCGGGCCTGCTCACCCGATGATGGGGCGCTCCTCGGGGTAGCGCACGATGCGGCGGCGGTCGCGCAGGGCGAGCGCGGCGGCGAACGTCATGGTGCCCGTGCGCCCGACGAACATGAGCGCGATGAGGACGTACTTCCCGGCGTCGGGCAGGTCGGGCGTGATGCCGGTCGACAGGCCGACGGTCGCGAACGCGGAGATGGTCTCGAAGAGGATGACGTCGAGCGTCTCGCCGGTGATCTCCAGCAGGAGCAGGCTCGACAGGAGCACCGCCGTCGCGCCGACGAACGACACCGCGACCGCGAGCCGGAGGGTGTCGCGCGGGATGCGTCGCCCGAACGCCTCCATGTCCCGGTCGCCGCGGGCCTCGGACACGATGGCGATGAGCATGACGGCGAGCGTCGTGACCTTGATGCCGCCCGCGGTCGACGCGGAGCCGCCGCCGACGAACATCAGCGCGTCGGTGATGAGCCAGCTCGCCTCGTGCATGCCGCCGGTGTCCACGGTCGAGAAGCCGCCGGAGCGCGGCATGACGCCGGCGAAGAGCGACGCGAGCAGCTTCTCGCCGAGGTCGAGGGGCCCGAGGGTCCGCTGGTTCCCCCACTCGACGGCCGCGAAGAGCACCGTGCCTACGACGACGAGCGCCGCGCTCGTGGTGAGGGTGAGCTTGGTGTGCAGGCTCCACTTGGAGGCGCGGCGGCGGTTGCGCATGACGTTGAGGATGACGGGGAAGCCGAGGGACCCGATGAACACGCCGAGGATGATCGGCAGGCACAGCATCCAGTCGCCGACGTACGGCGCGAGACCGTGCTCCGTCGGGATGAACCCCGCGTTGTTGAAGGCGGAGATGCCGTAGAAGATGCCGTGCCACGCGGCCTCGCCGAACGTCTCCTCCAGCACGACGAACCGCGGCAGCAGGAGCAGCGCGATGAGGAGCTCGAGCGAGGTTGACGTGATGATGACGACCCGCACGAGCGAGCCGACCTCGCCGAGCCGCGTCGTCTTCGTCTCCGACGCGGTGAGGAGCTTCTGCGTGAGGCCGATGCGCCGGGACACGGCCATGCCGAGGATCGACGCGAGCGTCATGACGCCGAGGCCGCCGATCTTGATGCCGAGCAGGATGACGACCTGCCCGTACCCCGACCAGTAGGTCCCCGTGGGGACCACGACGAGACCGGTGACGCACACGGCGGACGTGGCGGTGAAGAACGCGTCGACGAACGGCGCGGACCGGCCGTTCGCCGTCGCCCAGGGCGCCATGAGCAGGGCGGTGAAGACGGCGATGACGGCGGCGAACACGGTGACGGCGAGGCGGGCGGGGGACTGCCGGGCGAGGCGGTCGACGATCTCCCGCCCCCGGAACAGGCGCCCGGTCATGCTCGTCGGCATGGAGCCTCCCTCACCACTCGCGCCACTCTGCCACGGGCCCGGTGGCCCGTCATGTCGCCGCTCCGGCGCCGGGACATCATGCCCGGTCGCGGGCCCGGACGCCGCACCGGGGCTCGTGGAGACCCGGCGGAACGCCCGGACCGGCGGCCCTGCGTGGTCCGGCGCGCGGTCGGTGGGGCGGGGGCGCGCCGTCGGGCGTTACCGTGAGCCATGCCCACGACCGACCCGACGTCGTCGCCCGCCCCGACCGGGGCGGCTGCGGCGCCCGGAGCCTGCGTCGTGTGGAGCCCCGAGCTCCTCGGCTACGACTTCGGTCCCGGCCACCCCATGGCGCCGGCCCGGCTCGACCTGACGATGGGGCTCGTGCGCGCCCTCGGCCTGCTCGACGACGACGCGGACCTGCGGGTCGTGCGGCCCGAGCCCGCGCCCGACGACGTGCTCGAGCTCGTGCACGAGCCCGCGTACGTCGCGGCGGTGCGCGCGGCGTCGGAGCACGGCACGCCCGACCCGGCCCGCGGCCTCGGCACCGAGGACGACCCGGTCTTCCGCGGGATGCACGAGGCCGCCGCGCGGATCGTCGCGGGCTCGTACGAGGCGGCGGGCGAGATCGCGGCGGGTCGCACCCGGCACGCGGTGAACGTCGCGGGCGGCATGCACCACGCGAAGGCGGGCGCGGCGTCGGGCTTCTGCGTCTACAACGACGCGGCCGTCGCGATCCGGCGCCTGCTCGACGACGGCGTCGAGCGCGTCGCGTACGTCGACCTCGACGCCCACCACGGCGACGGCGTCGAGGAGGCGTTCTGGGACGACCCGCGCGTCCTCACCGTCTCCGTCCACCAGAGCGGCGCGACGCTCTTCCCCGGGACGGGCCACCCGACCGACCTCGGGGGCCCCGGCGCCGAGGGGACGGCGGTCAACGTCGCGCTCCCGCGCCGCACCGACGGCGCCCGCTGGCTGCGCGCGGTCGACGCCGTCGTGCCGCCCGTGCTGCGCGCGTTCCGTCCCGAGGTGCTCGTCACCCAGCACGGGTGCGACGCGCACGGCGAGGACCCGTTGTCCGACCTCGACGTGTCCGTCGACGCGCAGCGCACGGCCGCCACCTGGATGCACGGGCTCGCGCACGAGCTGACCGACGGGCGGTGGCTCGCGCTCGGCGGGGGCGGGTACGCGATCGCGCGCGTCGTGCCGCTCGTGTGGTCGGCCGTCGTGGGGGAGGTCGTGCACCGGCCCGTCACCGCGGGCGTGCCCCTGCCCGCGGAGTGGCGCGAGCGCGTGGCGGAGGTCGCCGGGTTCGACGCGCCGCTCGCGTTCGGGCCCGAGGTCGAGGTCCGGCGGTGGAGCAGCGGGTACGACCCGGACGACGACGTCGACCGCGCCGTCGCGGCCACGCGCCGGGCCGTCTTCCCGCTGCTGGGCCTCGACGCGCACTTCGACTGAGACGCCCCGCGACCGGTCGCGTACCGGGGCACGGGCGCGAGCGGGTAGGCTAGGGGGCGGATTTCTCTCGTGTTGGTCGGCTTGCGGCGCCCTCGTGGTCGCCGGGGCCCCGATCAACCGTGGACCACCCGCGGCCGGTCGACCGGTCGCCGACCGACACGCCGCTCGAGCATTGCGAGGACCGTATGGGCTCCGTCATCAAGAAGCGCCGCAAGCGCATGGCCAAGAAGAAGCACCGCAAGCTGCTTCGCAAGACGCGTCACCAGCGTCGCAACAAGAAGTGACGTCGCGCGCGTCCTGACGCGCCGACCCGTCGTCGAGCCCGGTCCCTCCCGAGGGACCGGGCTCGACGCGTCTCCGGGCGCGGCCCGGGCGGGGTCAGAGGCGGGCGATGCGCCGGTCGACGGCGCGGCGCACCGAGCGCAGGACGAGCGCGGCGGCCCAGGCGGCGCCGGCCCAGCTCGCGGTGCGGACGCTGCTGCGGGCGACGCGGCGGCGGCGCCCGCGGAACTCGCGGATGGGCCAGCCGACGTCCTGCGCGTGGCGGCGCAGGCGGGCGTCCGGGTTGATGGGGCACGGGTGCCCCACGGCCTCCATCATCGTGACGTCGTTGAGCGAGTCGCCGTACGCGTACGACGCCTCGAGGTCGATGTCCTCGCGCTCGGCGAGCGCCCGCACCCCGGCAGCCTTCGCGCGGCCGTGCATCATGTCGCCGACGAGCCGTCCCGTGTAGAAGCCGTCCTCGTGCTCCGCGACGGTGCCGAGTGCGCCCGTCGTCCCGAGCCGGCGCGCGATGAGCTCGCCGATCTCGACGGGGGTCGCGGAGACGAGCCACACCTGGTGCCCGGCGGCGAGGTGCTCGTCGAGCAGGCGGCGCGTGCCGGGGTAGATGCGCAGCGACAGGACGGTGTCGTAGACCTCCTCGCCGATCGCGGTGACCTCGGCGACGGAGCGCCCCGCGATGAGCGCGAGCGCGCGCGACCGGATGCGGTCGATCTGCTGCTTGTTCTCGCCGAACACGAGGTACCGGGCCTGGTGCACGGCGAAGCGCACGATGTCGAGCGTCGAGAAGAACTCGCGCTGGTACAGGGCGCGCGCGAGGTGGAACGACGAGGCGCCGCGGATGATCGTGTTGTCGACGTCGAAGAACGCGGCGGTGCGGTGCGGCGGCCCGGGCGCGCGCGCGGGCGCCTCCTCGGGGAGCGTCGGCCGGGAGGTCGGGTCGGGGCCCGGGCCGGGAGACGTCGCCATGCCTCCACTCTAGGCGGTCGGCCTGCCGGGGCCTCGTACCCTGGGAGGCGTGAGCACCTCCGACGCCCCCGCCCCCGTCCTGCTGTTCGGCCGCGCGGGCTGTCACCTGTGCGACGACGCGCGGACGGTCGTCGAGGCCGTGTGCGCCGAGGCGGGCGTCGCGTGGGCGGAGGTCGACCTGGACGCGCCGGGCACGGACCCGGCCCTGCGCGAGCAGTACGGCGAGTACGTGCCGGTCGTCACGGTCGGCGGGGTGCAGCAGGGGTTCTGGCGCGTGGACGCGCGCCGGCTGGCGCGTGCGGTGGCCCGGATTTCGGCGCCGCGCGCGGACCTGGGATGATTCCTCCCGTGGAGCGTGACCGTCGACGAGGACGGTCCCTGGACGACGGAGTGACGGTGGCTGAGCAGGTAGTCGGTGAGGTGACGGCGCCGGGGATCCCGAGCGCGACGGTGGCGCGGCTCCCGTCCTACCTGCGCGCGCTGCGGGACCTCGTGGCGCGGGGCGTCGGGACGACGTCGTCGGTCGAGCTCGCGGAGCTGTCCGGCGTGGGCCCGGCCCAGCTGCGCAAGGACCTGTCGT
This sequence comes from Cellulosimicrobium sp. RS, assembly GCF_046159675.1. Taxonomy (NCBI): domain Bacteria; kingdom Bacillati; phylum Actinomycetota; class Actinomycetes; order Micrococcales; family Promicromonosporaceae; genus Cellulosimicrobium; species Cellulosimicrobium sp. RS. The sequence continues at coordinate 366,427 of NZ_JBJXVU010000003.1, forward strand.
TCCTCGGCTCGTTCGGCACGCGCGGCGTGGGCTACGACGTCGACTCGCTCGCGCAGTACATCACCGAGGCCCTGGGCCTCGTCGACGAGCACCGCATCGCGATCGTCGGGATCGGCAACCTGGGGCACGCGCTCGCGAACTACTCGGGCTACGAGCAGCGCGGCTTCCACGTGGCGGCGCTCCTCGACGCGTCGCCGGACGTCGTCGGGACGCGGGCCGCGGGCCTCGTCGTCGAGCACGTCGACGCGCTCGAGGAGGTCGTGGAGCGCGAGAAGGTGTCGATCGTCGTCCTCGCGACGCCCGCGGCGCACGCGCAGGCGGTCGCGGACCGCGTGGTCGCGGCGGGGGTGCGCGAGATCCTCAACTTCGCGCCGCGTGCGCTCCAGGTCCCGGCGGACGTCGACGTGCGCGGCGTCGACGTCGGCAGCGAGCTGCAGATCCTCGCGTTCCACTCGCAGGCCCGCGCCCTCGCGGCGTCGCAGGAGCGCTGAGCGGCCCCGGCGTCCGGACCCGGGGACGACGAAGGGCCGCGTGCCGGTGCACGCGGCCCCTCGGGGCGGCTCCCCTGCCGGAGGGTGCCGGTCTCGCCCGGGACGTGCCCGGGACGACGGTCAGGCCTGCTTGATGGCCGAGACGTCGAGCGCGATCTTGATCTTGTCGCCGACGAGCACCCCGCCGGTCTCGAGCGCGGCGTTCCAGGTGAGGCCGAACTCCTTGCGCGAGATCTCGGTGGTCGCCTCGAAGCCGGCGCGCGGGTTGCCGAACGGGTCGGTCGCGGTGCCCGCGAACTCCGTCTCGAGCTCGACCGGCTTGGTGACGCCGTTGATCGTCAGGTCGCCGGCCACGACGTAGTCGTCGCCGTCGCCCGTGATGCGCGTCGACGTGAACGTCCACGTCGGCTTGTTCTCCGCGTCCCAGAAGTCGGCGCTGCGCAGGTGGTTGTCGCGGTTCTCGTCGCCCGTGCTCACGGACGCGGCGTCGAGCTGGGCGGTCACGGACGTCGACTCGAGGTCGTCGCCGACGGTGATCGTGCCGTCGGTGATCGCGAGGGTGCCGCGGACCTTCGAGATCCCGGCGTGGCGGACGGTGAACGACGCCTGCGAGTGCGACGCGTCGAGGGCGTAGGTACCGGTCGTGAGGCCGGCGGGCAGCGACGAGGCCATGGGTGCTCCTGCGGGTGGTCGGGGTCCGGGCGGACCAAGTGGTTGAACGTTCAACTTCGGAACGAGCGTATCAACAGCACCCCTCGGTCCGTCTATTCCCGTGGGGTGGAACAATGTTCGCGACGCCCCCACGCCCCCGACCGCCCCCGCACCGCCGAGGACCCATGACCCGCAACGACGTCGACACCCCGACGGCGAGCACCGTCCGCACCCCCGCAGCCCCCGCCGCCGAGCCGCGCTGGCTCGACGCGGAGCAGCAGCGCCTGTGGCGCGCGTACCTCGACGGGACCGTGCGCTTCATCGAGGCGCTCGGCCGGGACCACGAGGAACGGTCCGAGGTGTCGCTCAACGAGTACGAGCTGCTCGTGCGTCTCTCCGAGAGCCCCGACCACACCCTGCGCATGTCGGCGCTCGCGGACGGGCTCGCCCGCTCGCGCAGCCGCGTGACGCACACCGTCGCGCGCATGGAGGCGCGCGGACTGGTCCGGCGCTCCGCGAGCTCGGGCGACCGTCGGGGCGTGAACTGCGCGATGACGAGCGAGGGCTACCGCGTGCTCGTCGCGTCGGCGCCCGCCCACGTGGCGGCCGTGCGCCGGTACCTGGTCGACGTGCTCACGCCGGAGCAGTTCCGGGCGCTGGGCGAGGCGATGGCGGCCGTCGCGGAGGCGTGCAAGGCCGACCGCGACGCCTGACCACCCGTCCCGGCCCGTCGCACCGGCTCGCGGTGGCGTGCGCTCGCCCCGAGTGCGGGACACTGGTGGGCATGGTCTCCACCATCGTCCACCTCCTGCGCCACGGCGAGGTCCACAACCCCGACGGCGTCCTCTACGGCCGGATCCCCGGCTACCACCTCTCCGAGCGCGGCCACGAGATGGCCCGCCGCGTCGCCGCGCACCTCGCGGGCGAGCCCGGGCCCGACGGCACGTCGCGCCCCCGCGCCGACCTCACGGTCGTCGTGGCCTCGCCGCTGCAGCGCGCGCAGGAGACCGCGACGCCTGCCGCCGAGGCGTTCGGGCTCGAGCTGGGCACGGACGAGCGGCTCATCGAGGCCGCGAACCACTTCGAGGGCAAGACCTTCGGCGTCGGGGACGGCTCGCTGCGGCACCCGCAGCACTGGCCCTACCTGTGGAACCCGTTCCGCCCCTCGTGGGGCGAGCCGTACGTGGAGCAGGTCGCGCGCATGCGGGCCGCCGTCGCCGACGCGCGGGACAAGGCGGCCGGGCACGAGGCGCTGCTCGTCAGCCACCAGCTCCCGGTGTGGCTCACGCGCCTGAGCTTCGAGAACCGCCGGCTCTGGCACGACCCGCGCAAGCGCGAGTGCTCGCTCGCGTCGCTCACGTCGCTGCACTTCGAGGACGACCGCCTGGTCGGCCTCCACTACACCGAGCCGGTCGCGGACCTCCTCCCGGGCGCGGCGACCGTCTCCGGGGCGTGACGTCGGTCATGTCCAGCGCTGTCGCCACGGCCGTCGCGTCCGAACTGCACGGTTCGGGCGTGGCGGAGGTCACGTCTCTCAGGTCCCGTTCAGGAAGCGCGGGCAGGGTGCGTCCCGTGATGCCGTCGTGACCGCCGACTCGCGCGCGCGTGCCGCGCGCCCCCTCTCCGTCGAGGCGCGGGCCGCTGCCCTGCCGTCGCGTCGGCGACCCGTGCGCCGTGCGCTGACGGGCGCCGTCGTGCTCGCCGCGGCCCTCGGTCTCGCGGCGTGCGCGCAGGACTCCGGCGCCTCGACCGACGTCGTGGGGCAGGGCTTCGTCTCGGGCGACGGGTCGGTCCGCACGTGGGACGCCGACGAGCGCGGCGACGTCGTCGCGCTCACGGGCACGGACTACGAGGGCGAGCAGGTCGACACGAGCGCGTGGCTCGGGGACGTCGTCGTGCTCAACACCTGGTACGCGGCGTGCGCGCCGTGCCGGGCCGAGGCGCCCGACCTCGTGGCGCTCGCCAACGACCGCGCCGACGACGGCGTGCAGGTGCTCGGGATCAACACGACCGACGAGGCGGGCGCCGCCCAGGCGTTCCAGCGCCGGTTCGACGTCCCCTACCCGTCGATCGACGACCGTTCCGGCGAGGTCGTCGCGGCGCTCTCGGGCACCGTCCCGCTCCAGGCCGTGCCGTCCACCGTCGTGCTCGACCGCGAGGGCCGCGTCGCGGCGCGCGTCATCGGGCTCGTCGAGGGCTCGACGCTCACCGCCCTGGTCGACGACGTCCTCGCCGAGGGCTGACCGTGCCCGTCCTCACGCCCCTCGCCGCCGCGGTCCCCGCGGCCGCCGCGTCGAGCATCGGCGACACCTTCGCGACGACCGTGTGGAGCGGCTCGATGCTGCTCGCGGTGCCCGTCGCGGTCATCGCGGGCCTCGTCTCGTTCGCGTCCCCGTGCGTGCTGCCGCTCGTGCCGGGGTACGTCGGCTACGTCTCGGGCATGGCCGCGGCCACCACCGGCAGCGGGGGCAAGGCGTCCGGGGGCACGACGACGGCCACCCGGGTCGCGGCACCGAGCCGGGGCCGCGTGCTCGCGGGGGTCGGGCTGTTCGTCGCCGGGTTCACGCTCGTGTTCGTGGCGCTCATGTTCGCGGCGGGCGCGATCGGCGTGCACCTGGTCCGCTGGGAGGACGTCATCACGCGCGTGCTCGGCGTGGTCGTCATCCTCATGGGCTTCGCGTTCCTCGGCTCCCTGCCCTTCCTCCAGCGCGAGCGGCGCCTGCACGTGAGCCCGCAGGCCGGGCTGTGGGGGGCGCCCCTGCTCGGCATCGTGTTCGGCCTCGGCTGGACCCCGTGCCTCGGCCCGACGCTCGTTGCCGTCCAGGCGCTGTCGCTCAGCGAGGCGTCGGCGGGGCGCGGCGCGATCCTCGGCGTCGCGTACTGCCTCGGGCTGGGCGTGCCCTTCCTCCTCATCGCGCTGGGGCTGCAGAGCTCGCAGCGCATGCTCGGGTTCCTGCGCCGGCACCGTCTCGCGATCATGCGGATCGGCGGCGGGCTGCTGGTGCTCATCGGTCTGGCGCTGGTCACGGGCCTGTGGACGACGTGGACGACGTCGCTGCAGGGCTGGATCGGCGGATACGTGACGGTGGTGTGAGATGAGCCGGCGGACCGGGGAGCCCGGGAACAGCGAGCAGGCCGAGCAGGCCGAGAAGGCCGAGAAGGCCGGCACGACCGTGCGGACGGGCTACCGCCCCGAGGGCATCGACGACGCGTTCTCCGCGGGCGACGGCCCGGGGGAGCGGACGCCGTCGGGCGGGAAGGGCGGCGCGGGAGGCGACGGCGGCCCGGCGCTCCCGTCGCTCGGGTGGCGCGGTGCGCTGCGCTGGACGTGGCGCCAGCTCACGAGCATGCGCGTCGCGCTCATGCTCCTCATGCTGCTCGCGGTCGCCGCGGTGCCCGGCTCGGTCCTGCCGCAGCGCCCGCAGGACCCGGCGGCGGTGCTGCGCTACCTCCAGGAGAACCCCACCACGGGGGAGTGGCTCGACCGTCTCGGCTTCTTCGACGTCTACGCGTCGGTGTGGTTCTCGGCGATCTACATCCTGCTGTTCGTCTCGCTCGTCGGGTGCATCCTGCCGCGGACGAAGGCGCACCTGCAGGCGCTGCGCTCCCGCCCGCCGCGCACGCCCCGCCGCTTCGACCGGTTCCCCGCGCAGGGCCGCGCCGTCACGGACGCGACGCCCGACGAGGTCGTCGAGGCGGCGAGCACGCACCTGCGCGGACGCCTGTCCTGGCTCCCGACCTTCCGCGTCGACACCGGCGCCGAGGACGCGACGCCCGCCCGCGGACGCGCCGCCGCCCGGCCCGCCGCGCGGACGGTCTCCGCGGAGCGCGGGTACCTGCGCGAGACCGGGAACCTGCTGTTCCACCTGTCCCTCGTCGGGCTGCTCGTCGCGGTCGCGACCGGCCAGCTCCTGCACTACCGCGGCCAGGCCATCGTCACCGAGGGCCGCGGGTTCGCGAACGCGGTCGTCGACTACGACACGTTCGAGAACGGCGCCTGGTTCCGCCCGTCGTCGCTCGTCCCGTTCTCCATGACGCTCGACGCGTTCGAGTCGGAGTTCGCGGCCGACGCCGCCGCGTTCGCCCAGTCGCGCGACTTCACGGCGTTCGTCACGGTGCGCGACCCCGACGGCGCCCATCACGAGGAGACCATCAAGGTCAACCACCCGCTCACCGCGGGCGGCGCGAAGATCTACCTCCAGGGCAACGGGTTCGCGCCCGAGGTGACGGTGCGCGACGCCGACGGCGAGACCGCGTTCTCGGGCCGCGTGCCGTTCCTCCCGGAGGACACGATGTACACGTCGCGCGGCGTCATCAAGGTGCCCGACGTCTCGGACGGCCTCGACCAGATCGGCCTCGTCGGGTACTTCCTGCCGACGGCCGAGATCAGCGAGGACGGCGAGACGGCGGCCTCGATCTACCCGCAGCCCATCAACCCGCTCCTCGTGCTCGAGGTGTACCGGGGCGACCTGGGCCTCGACGAGGGCCTGCCCCAGAACGTCTACCGCCTCGACACCGACGACCTCACGCCGTCGGTCGACGAGGACGGCGAGCGCGTGAAGATCCTCGTCGCGCCCGGCGAGACCGTCGACCTCCCCGACGGGCTCGGCACCATCACGTTCGACTCCCTGCCGCGCTACGTGGCCCTCGACCTGCGGCACGACCCGTCGCTGACGTGGGTGCTCGTCTTCTCGCTCGGCGCCCTGCTGGGCCTCGCCGTCTCCCTCTTCACGCCCCGCCGCCGCGTCTGGGTGCGCGCGTGGCGCGAGGAGGTGCCCGGCACGGGCGACGACGACGCCCCGCGCGAGCGGACCGTCGTCGCCGTCGCGGGGCTCGCCCGGGGCGACGACGCCGGGCTGCAGGGCGAGGTCGACTCGCTTCTCGCCGCGCTCCCGGGCGTGGCACCATCGGACGAGGGCGACCTCACCTCGTCGCCGGGGCGTGCCCCGGCGGACGGCACCCGCCCCACCGGGCGTCCCGCACAGGACCCGACCTCGCGCGACCGCGCACGAAAGGCTGACCGATGACCCTCGCCGAGCTGAGCCAGGACCTCGTCTGGGCCGCAGCGACCGCGCTGACCGTCGCGCTCGTCGCGTTCGCGATCGACCTCGCGCGCCTCGCGGGCCGCGCGGACCTCGAGCGTGCCGACGCCCGGGCCGGGGCGCGCGAGCGCTCCGCGGACCGCGCCGAGGTGCTCACCGCCGCGGGTGCCTCGTCGGCCTCCCCGTACGGGCCCGGCACGACGGACGCCGCCGACGCGGACCCGGCGGACGCCGCGCCGCCGTCGCGCAAGGCCGCGAACATCGGCGTCTCGCTGACGTGGCTCGGTACCGCGCTGCTGCTCGTCGCGATCGTCACGCGCGGGGTCGCGGCCGGGCGCACCCCCTGGGCCAACATGTACGAGTTCACGCTCGTGGGCACGTTCGTCGCGCTCGCGGCGTTCCTCGCCGTCTCCCTCAAGCGCGACGTGCGCTTCCTGGGCTCGTTCGTCACGGGGCTGTCGGTCCTGTTCCTCGTGCTCGCCCAGAACGCGTTCTTCGTCGTCGCGACGGGCGTGCAGCCGGCGCTCCAGTCCTACTGGCTCGTCATCCACGTCGGGGTCGCGATCATCGCGACGGGCATCTTCACCGTCGCGTTCGTCACCTCGGTGCTCCAGCTCCTGCGCGACTCGCGCGACTCGGGCAACGCGTTTGTCGGGGCCCGCGGGTGGCGCTGGCTCGACTCGACGCCGGGCGCTCTCCAGCTCGAGGCCCTGAGCTTCCGGCTCAACGCGGTGGCGTTCGTGCTGTGGACGTTCACGATCATCGGCGGGGCGATCTGGGCCGAGCACGCGTGGGGCCGCTACTGGGGCTGGGACCCCAAGGAGGTCTGGAGCTTCGTCGTCTGGATCGTCTACGCGGCCTACCTGCACGCGCGCACGACCCGCGGGTGGTCCGGCCGCCGCGCGGCGTACTTCGTGATCGTCGGCTACGCGTGCGTGCTCTTCAACTTCACCGGCGTCAACCTGCTGTTCAACGGCAAGCACTCGTACTCGGGCCTCAACCCGGGCGACTGACCCACCGCTGCGCAGCACCACGACGCGGCGCGGCACGACGAAGGGGGCCGCCGTCCGATCGGACGGCGGCCCCCTTCGTCATGCTGCGGGCTGGGTGGCGCGAGCCTCGTGGTGCTGCGGGCTGGGTGGTGCGAGCCTCGTGGTGCTGCGGGCTGGGTGGTGCGAGCCTCGTGGTGCTGCGGGCTGGGCGGTGCGAGCGTCGTGGTGTCGCGGACTCGGCGGTGCGAGCCTCGTCGTCGCGGGAGCCTCAAGTCGCGCCGGGCGCCTCAGCGCGTCGCGTCGTCGCCGTCCTCCGAGGGGTTGCTCGCGCCGGGGCGGCGCGCGTCGCCGTCGTCGGTGCGCTCGTCCCCGGGCGTCGCGTCCGTGGCCGGAGCGTCGTCGGCGGGTGCCGGGGAGTCGTCGCGTGCCTGGCGGCGCTGCTGCTGCTCGAGCCGCCAGAGGAACTCGGGGTCGTCGTCGGGCGCGACGGGCGCGTTGCGCCGACGCCGCGTGCCCCCGGGGGCCGAGCCGGGGCCGGGGCGGCCGGCGGGGCGGGAGCGCGTCCCGGACCGCGACGCCGAGCGCTTGACGAGGATCCACGCGATGGGGCCGAGGAACGGCAGGAGGATGATGAGCACGACCCACAGCCCCTTGGGGATGCCGCCGCGTTCGTCCTCGTCGCTCGAGGCGAGGTCGACGAGCGCGTAGACGGCGAGACCGACGGCGAGCAGCGGGAGCAGGACGCGGAGCATGGCTCCAGCCTACGGGCCGTACCCTGGAGTCGTGCCTGTCGTCGTCTACTCCGTCCTGCGTCTGCTCCTCTTCGCGGTGGCGCTCGGCGCCCTCTGGTTCGCCGGCCTGCGCGGCTGGCTGCTCGTGCTCGTCGCGGCCGCCGTCGCGCTCATGCTGTCGTACCTGACGCTGAGCAAGCCCCGCGAGGCGGCCTCGCGCTACCTCGCCGCCCGGGCCGAGCACCGCGCCCGCACGGGCGAGCGGTTCTCCCGGGAGATCGAGGACGACGCGGCTGCCGAGGACGCGGCCGTCGACGACGCCGCGGCTGCCGCCGGGTCCACGGACCCCGCCGCAGCGGACGGGACGTCCCGCCCCGAGGCCGAGGCAGAAGCCGACGCGACCGGCCGCCCGGGAGCCTCCCCGGCGCGCTGACCGGGGACGCCGGAGCCGGTCCGGCCGATCCCGCCCGCCCAGAGCCGGCCCGCCCGGAGCCCGCCGGCCCCGAGCGGGCCCACGCTCAGAGCGCCAGCCCGACCCCCAGCAGGACGCCGTAGCCGAGCTCGAACAGGCCGGTGCCCGCGAGCACCGGGACGAGCAGCGGACCGCGCGCGCCCGCGACCACCGGGACGGTGAGGAGCGCGGCGGGCAGCAGGAGCACGAGCGTGCCGAGCGCCCACGGCGACGCGAACGCGCACACCACCGCCAGCAGGAGCGGCACCCAGATCATCGCGACGTAGGCGCGGCGCGCCCGGAAGTCGCCGAGCCGCACCGCGAGCGTGCGCTTGCCCGCGACGACGTCGGTCGGGATGTCGCGGATGTTGTTGACCATGAGGATCGCGCACGCGAGCAGCCCGACGGCGACCGCGCCGACCGCGGACGGCCACGTGACCACCCCGGCCTGCGTGTACGTGGTGCCGAGCGTCGCGACGAGGCCGAAGAACACGAACACCCCGACCTCGCCGAGGCCGCGGTAGCCGTAGGGGTTGCGCCCGCCCGTGTAGTACCAGGCGGCGAGGATCGCGACGGCGCCGACCGCCAGGAGCCACCAGTGGCCCGTGACCGCGCAGAGGACGAGCCCCAGGACGCCCGCGACACCGAACGCGGCGAACGCCGCGGCGCGCACCTGCGCGGGCCGCGCGAGCCCGGACGCGGTGAGCCGCAGCGGGCCGACGCGGTCGAGGTCGGTGCCGCGCACGCCGTCCGAGTAGTCGTTGGCGTAGTTCACGCCGACCTGGAGCGCGAGCGCGACCCCGAGGGCGAGCAGCGCGGGCCAGAACGCGAACCCGTCCACCTGGGCCGCGGCGCCGGAACCCACGATGACGGGCGTCGCGGCGGCAGGGAGGGTGCGCGGGCGTGCGCCCGCGACCCACTGGGTGGTGCTGGCCATGGTGCTCCGTCTCGGTCGTGCGTCTCGGTCGTGCGTCTCGGGTCGTGCTGCTCGGTCGTGCCCGGGGTGGTCCGGCCGGCTCAGCCGGGCAGGGTGCGCCCGTGCCCGACGGCGATCCGGGCCACCGCGGCGCGGTCCACCTTGCCGGGCCCGCGCCGGGGGAGGTCCGGGACGACGAGCACGCGGCGGGGTGCGGCCGCCCGCTCCAGCCTATCCGCGACGCGGCCCCGCACGGCGGCGACGAGCTCGGGCGGGGCGCTCGTCACGCCCCCGGCGCCCGCCGTGCCCGCCGTGCCCGCCGTGCCCGCCGTGCCCGCCGTGCCCGACGCGGCACCGTCGTCGCGCTGCGCGCCCGCCAGCGTGACGACCGCGACGACCTCCTGGCCCCACTCGGGGTGCGGCACCCCGACGACGCACGCCTCCCCGACGCCCCCGACCTCGCCGACCACGGCCTCGACAGCCGCCGGGGCGACGTTCACGCCGCCCGAGACGATCACGTCGTCCGCGCGGCCGAGGACGGTGAGCACCGGCGCGTCCGCGGGGCCGTCGAGCCGCCCGAGGTCGCTCGTGCGGAACCAGCGCGTGCCGTCGTCGTCGGTGCGGAACGCGGCCGCGGTCCCGTCCGGCTCCCCGAGGTAGCCGTGCGCGAGGAACGGGCCGGAGAGCTCGACGACGCCCGCCCCCTCGCCCTCGGCGTCGCCCGCCGGGACCAGCCGGACGCGCGCGCCCGGGAGGGGGACGCCGTCGTACACGCAGCCGCCGCACGTCTCCGTCATGCCGTACGTGGTGACGACGCGCGCTCCCGCGGACCGCGCGCGGCGCAGCAGCGCGGGCGGCGTCGCGGCACCGCCGAGGAGCACGGCGTCGAGCGAGCGGAGCGCGTCGAGTCCTGCGGCGCCGTCGGCGGACCCGGCGTCGGCCGCCTCGACGAGGCGGTGGAGCTGGGTCGGGACGAGCGAGACGTACCGCCGCTCGCCGCGCGGGGCGCGGGCGACGAGCGCCGCGAACCCGCCGGGGGTGAAGGGCTCGCCCGCGGGCGCGACCGTGAGGCCCCGCCCCGCGGCGTGGGCCCGCGCGACGACCTGCACCCCCGCGACGTGCGTCGGGGGCAGCGTGAGGAGCCAGTGTCCCGGGCCGCCCAGCCGCTCGTGCGTCGCGGCGCCCGACGCGCGCAGGGCGTCGGCGCCGAGCAGCACCTCCCGGGGCGCGCCCGTCGAGCCCGACGTGCGCAGCACGAGCGCGGTGCCCGCGGGGACGTCGCCCGCGGCCGGTCCGGAGCCCGGGGGGCGGGGGAGCAGCGGGACGGGCGCGACGGGCGGGCCGTCGCCGTCGAGCGCGGCCCCGACCGCCGCGACGAGGGCGTCCAGATCGGCGGGGACGACGGCGCGGTTCACCGGATCAGCCTAGGTCGGGTCGTACCGTGGCCGAGGACACAGGTCCGTCGTGGTGCCGGCACGGGCAGGGGCCCCGGGCCGTCGGGAGGTCGAGGGTGACGAGGACGGGACGAGGAGTCCGGGGGAGCGCGCTCGCCGCGGTCCTGGTGGCGGCGGTGGTCGCGCTCGCCGGGTGCGCGGGCGAGCCGACGGCGCCGAGCACCACGACGATCGAGCCGGACGCGTCGGGCACCAAGGGGGTGCCCCCGACACCGGACGTCCCCCTCGTGTGGCCGCTCACGGGCGTCGCGGCCGACGAGGTCGCGGACCGGCCGGCGCTCGCGGTGAAGATCGAGAACGCGCCCCAGGCGCGCCCGCAGACCGGGCTCGAGCAGGCGGACGTCGTGTGGGAGGAGGTGGTCGAGGGCGGCATCACGCGCTTCGTCGCCGTCTACCACTCGCAGGTGCCCGAGAGCGTGGGCCCCGTCCGCTCGGTGCGGCCCATGGACCCGGCGATCGTCGCGCCGCTGCACGGCGTCCTCGCGTACACCGGCGGGCAGCAGCCGTTCATCGACGCCGTGGGTGCCGCGGGCGTCCAGTCGGTCGTCATGGACGAGGGCGACGACGGCTTCACGACCACGCGCGCGCGGCGCGCCCCGCACAACGTGTACGGCAGCCCCGAGGCGTTCTGGGCCCAGGCCGACGACGACCGCACGTCCCCGCCGCCCGCGCAGCTCGTGTTCGCGCGCGAGCCCGGGACGGCGACCGCGACGGTCGCGGGCGCCGCGGCCACCCGGCTCGACGTGCGCCTCACGCACGCGAGCCGCGCGGTGTGGGAGTGGGACGGCGGCGAGGGCCGCTACGTGCGCAGCGAGGGCGACCGCCCGGCCGTCTCCGCGGACGAGGTGCGGCTGTCGGCGACGAACGTCGTGCTGCTCGCCGCGCCGATGGTGGACACGCCGTTCAAGGATCCGGCGGGGGTGCCGGTCCCCGAGACGCAGCTCGTCGGGACGGGCGAGGGCGTCGTCGCGAGCGGCGGCAAGCAGGTCGCGGTGACGTGGTCCAAGGAGGGCGTCGAGGCCCCGCTCGTGCTCAGCGGCGCCGACGGCGCACCCGTCGAGCTCGAGCCGGGCGCGTCCTGGATCGAGCTCGTGCCCACGGGGTCCGGGAGCTGGACGGTGGGCTGACCCTCCGCCGTCGGGCGGACGACGTCCTCCCCACGGCGTACGTCCGCTCCGCCCCGAGGGGGACCGCCCGCCGCACAGGTCGAGCCGCGGGGCCGACGCGCCGAGGGGTCCCGGGCGGCACCGTGGAGTCATGGCAACCGTCGTCCCGCACCCCGTCCACCCGTCCCAGCCCCGCACCCCCTCCGAGGACGCCCCGCAGCGCGCGGACCAGACCCCGCTCCCGCCTTCGTACGCGCCGCGTGCGTCGCGCGACGACGAGCCCGGCGTCGCCCGCTCGGCCGCCCCGGTCGTCGTCTCCGTCGGGCTCCTGTTCGGCCTCGCCGTCGCGGCGGCGTTCGTCGGGCGCGGCCTCATCGAGATGCTGACGAGCCTCGTCGGCGGCTCCTGAGCCGGCTCGTCAGAACGCGTAGCCGAAGCGTCCCCAGTCCGGGTCGCGCCGCTCGAGGAACGCGTCGCGGCCCTCGACGGCCTCGTCCGTCATGTACGCCAGCCGCGTGGCCTCGCCCGCGAAGACCTGCTGCCCCATGAGCCCGTCGTCCGCGAGGTTGAACGCGAACTTCAGCATCCGGATCGCCTGCGGCGACTTCGTCGCGATCACCCGCGCGTACTCGATCGCGAGCGCTTCCAGGTCCGCGTGGTCCGCGACCTCGTTGACCGCGCCCCACGCGTACGCGTCCTGCGCGGAGTACTCCCGCGCGAGGAAGAAGATCTCCCGCGCGCGCTTCTGGCCCACCTGCCGTGCGAGGTACGCCGAGCCGTAGCCACCGTCGAACGACCCGACGTTCGCGTCGGTCTGCTTGAACCGCGCGTGCTCGCGGCTCGCGATCGACAGGTCCGCGACGACGTGCAACGAGTGCCCGCCGCCCGCGGCCCAGCCGTTGACGACCGCGACCACGACCTTCGGCATCGTCCGGATGAGCCGCTGCACCTCGAGGATGTGCAGGCGCCCCGCGCGGCCCGGGTCGACGGCGTCGCGCGTGTGCACGTCGCCGCCGCCGTCGGGCGCGGTCGTGTACTGGTACCCGGAGCGCCCGCGGATGCGCTGGTCGCCGCCCGAGCAGAACGCCCACCCGCCGTCCTTGGGCGAGGGCCCGTTGCCCGTGAGGAGCACGGTCCCGACGTCGGACGTCATGCGCGCGTGGTCGAGGACGCGGTACAGCTCGTCCACGGTGTGGGGCCGGAACGCGTTGCGCACCTCGGGCCGGTCGAACGCGACGCGGACCACGGGCAGGTCCCGCACGACGGCGCCGTCGGCGTCGCGCTCGACGCCGCGGTGGTAGGTGAGGTCGGTGAGCGCCTCGAAGCCGTCGACCTCGCGCCAGGCGCCCGGGTCGAACGTCTCGGAGACCTGGCGGGGGAGGGCGTGCTCCCGGCGGGCGGGGGCGCGGCTCGCGTCGTCGGGCACGGCGGGGGTGGGGTCGGTGCTGCTCACGCCCGCCACGGTAGCCGGTGCGCGAGCGGGCGGCGTGCGCGCGCCGGGGCGAGGCCGAGCACGAGCCCCGCCCCGACGACGAGCGTCCCGACGACCGACCGCGCGGTCGGCTCCTCGAACCCGAGCACGACCGACGCGACGAGCGCCGCCACGGGCAGCAGGCCCGCGAACAGCCCGGCGCGCGTGGGCCCGATCGTCGCGAGGCCGGAGTACCAGAGGAGGAACGCGACGGCCGTGACGACGACGGCGAGGTACGCGAGCGCGGCGAGCTCGGCGCCGTCGGGCACCGCGAGGAACGGGCTCCCCGACACCTGCTGCCGCACCAGCCCGAGCACGGCGAGCTGCGGCACGGCGAGGACGCACGCGTAGGCGGACACGCGCAGCGCGCCGAGCGTCGGCAGGAGGGGGACGGCGAGGAGCGAGAAGCACACCTCGCACGCGAGCGCGCCGAGCGCGAGCGCGACGCCGACGGGGTCGCCCGCGCCGCCGCCCTCGACGACCACGACCCCGGCGGTCACCACGACGGCGGCCGCGAGGGTGCGGACCGCGAGCCGTCGGGCCCGCAGCGCCCCCGCGGCCGCGAGGACGACGGGCGAGGCGCCCACGACGGCCCCGACGAGCGACGGGTCGGCGCGGCCCGCGCTCTCGACGACGAGGACGCTGAAGCCGACGAGCCCCGTGGCCGCGAGCGCGGTCAGGCGCCCGAGCGCGCGGGGTGAGGGCAGCACCCAGGGGACCCGGCGCACGGCGAGGACGGCGAGCAGGACGAGCGCGGCGACGGCGTAGCGCGCGGCCTGGCCGCCCAGCACCGGGAACCCGGCGAGGGCGGCGGACGCGACGAACGACGAGCCGACGATCGCCATGCCCGCGGCGCAGCGCAGGTCGCCGGTCCGCGGGCTGCCGGGACGCTCGGGTGCGGGTGTCATGCCTCGACGGTAGGAGCGTCGTGGACCAGGGTGCAGGGCCAGGTCGTGCCTGGTTCACTGGGCCAGATGACGACCCGGCTCGCGCCCGAGGCCCTCCTGCTCGTGCTCGGCCCGCGCCCCGCGCGCGACGTCGGCCGCTGGCTGCAGGACGGCCTGCGCGCGGCGGTCGTCGAGGGGCGGGTCGCGGCGGGCACGGTCCTGCCGTCGGGCCGGGACGCCGCCGTCGCGCTCGGGCTCTCGCGCGGCACGGTGACGACGGCGGTCGACGTGCTCGTGGGCGAGGGGCTGCTCGTGTCCCGGCCGCGGTCGGGCGTCGTCGTCGCGGCGCTCCCCGCGGCGCCGTCCCCCCGAGGGGCACCGCCCGCGCGGGGCCCGGGGACCGGGAGCACCCGGCACGGCACGGCGGGCCCCCGGCCCGTGAGCGTCGGGACCCCGGACCCGGCGCTGTTCCCCCGGGCGGCGTGGGCGCGCGCGGTCCGCGACGGCGTCCGCGGGCTCGCGGACGCCGACCTCGGCTACCCGGACCCCCAGGGCCTGCCCGCGCTGCGCGAGGCGCTCGCGGAGCACCTGCGCCGCAGCCGCGGCGCGCACGTGACCGCGGACGACGTCGTCGTGGTGAGCGGTGTCGCCCAGGCGCTCGCGCTGCTCGCACGGCTGCTCGCCGCGGGCCGGGTGGCGCCCGGGCCGGGGTCAGGGCCAGGGGCAGGGGCAGGGCCCGTCACGGTCGCCGTCGAGGACCCGTCGTCGCGGGGCGCGCTCGAGCTCCTGCGCGACGCGGGGACCCGGCCCGCAGGCGTGCCCGTCGACGCCGACGGGCTGCGGACCGACCTGCTCCCCGAGGACGCGCGCGCCGCGCTCGTGACGCCCGCGCACCAGTTCCCGCTCGGCGTCGTGCTCGCCCCGGCGCGCCGTCGTGCGCTGCTCGCGTGGGCCGCCGCGGGGAACCGCCTCGTGCTCGAGGACGACTACGACGCCGAGCTGCGCTACGACCGTCGGCCCGTGGCGTCGGTGCAGCCCCTGGCCCCCGAGCGGGTCGTGCTCCTCGGGTCCGTCTCCAAGCTCCTGTCGCCCGCGCTGCGGCTCGGCTGGGTCGTCGCGCCACCGCGCGTCGTCGGGCCGCTCGTCGAGGCCAAGCGCCACGCCGACCTCGGCACGTCCGTCCCCGAGCAGGCGGCGCTCGCGGCGCTCCTCGGCTCGGGCGCGTACCAGCGGCACCTGCGCCGGGCCCGGGTCGTCTACCAGCGGCGGCGCCGCGCGCTGCTCGCCGCGCTCGGCGAGGCCCTGCCCGGCGTCACGGTCGGGGGCGTCGCGGCGGGTCTCCACCTTGTCGTCCCGCTCCCCGGCCCGGCGGCCGAGGACGCGGCGGTCGACGGGCTGCGCGCGGCCGGCGTCCCCGTCGAGCCGCTGAGCGGGACGGGCGTCGAGCGCGCCGAGCCGACCGAGCACGGCGTGGTCGTCGGCACGGCGCGCGTGCGCGAGCCCGACGTCGCGCGCATCGTCGACGCGCTGCGGGCGGCGGGCGCGGGACGCCTGCCCGCCTGACGAGCGCGCGGCCGGTGCCCTACGGTGTGCGGGTGGGGACGACGCCGACCGAGACCGCCGACCGACGACCCGCACCGCGGCGCCAGGCGCGCGGTGTCGCGCGCCGGGACGCGATCGTCCGCGCCGCCGCGGACCTCATCCTCCAGGACGGCCCCGCGGCGGTGACCCACCGCGCCGTCGCGACGCGCGCCGACGTCCCGCTCGCGGCCACCACCTACTACTTCACCGGCCTCGACGACCTCATGGGCGCGGCCGGCGAGCTCATCGTCACCGGGTGGGCGGAGCACGCGCACGGCGCCGCGGAGCGCGCGGCGCGCGGCGGGGACCGGGCCCGGGAGGACGCGCGCGTCCTCGTCGACGCCGTCCTGCCGCCCGGCGGGGAGAGCGAGCTGCGGGGCTTCTACGAGCACCTCGTCGGCGCGGGCCGCTACCCGGCGCTCGCCCGGGCCTACGGGAAGGGTCGGCAGGGGCTGGACGACGCCGTCGCGCAGCTCCTCGCCGTGCGGGGCCTCGGCCACGTCGCGGCGTCGCTCCTCGTCGCGGTCGTCGACGGCGCCGCCGTGAGCGCGCTGAGCGAGGGCCGCGACGTGCGAGCGCTCGCGGTCCGCCTCGTCGGCGAGCTCGTGGCACCCGGACCGCGCTGAGGTCGGGCGCCGCCGCCGGGTAGCCTCGCGGCCCATGACCCGACGCCCGTCCACCGCCCGACCCGCCCTGCGCGACCGCCTCGTCCCCGAGACCACCCGGACCCTCGTCTCGACCGTCGTCGCGCTCGTGACCGGTCCGGTCGTCGTGCTCCTCGCGGAGGGCCCGCTCGGCCTCGACGACCGCACCGTGCCCGTTGCGGCGGGCCTCCTCGTGTGGGTCGTGCTCGCCGGGCTCTCGTGCACGCTGACGTGCGTCGCGTTCGCCGGGCGCCGCGGCCCCGAGCTCGAGCGGGCCCTGCTGCGCGCGCACCCCGACGGGCGCGGCCGCGGCCGCACGCTGCTCCTCGGCGGCGGGTCGACGGCGTGGTCCGTCCAGTTCGCGGTCATGGCGCTGCTCGTCGGGTTCGCGCTCGCGCAGGGCGTCGCGTGGGCCGCGGCCCCCGCGCTGACCGTGCTCGGCGTCGCGGTCATCGTCGTGTCGTGGGTCGCGGTGCTCGTGTCCCACTCCGTGCACTACGCGCGCCGCGACGTCGCGGCCGGCGACGGCCTCGGGTTCGCGTTCCCCGGCGAGGGACCGCGCGCCTACGCCGACTACGTGTACCTCGCCGCGGGCGTGAGCACGACCTTCTCGACCGCCGACGTCACGGTGCTCGACCCCGTCACGCGCCGGATGGTCACGACACACGCCGTCGTCGCGTTCGCGTTCAACGCCGTGATCGTCGCGCTCGTCGTCGTGGTGCTCGTCAACGCGTGAGCGCCGCCCGCCGCGGCCGTGCCCGTGCCGCGGGCCGACGACGACGCGTGGCATAGCCTGGACGCGTGCCCGACTCCCGCGCCGTCGTCTACCGCACCCGACTCACCACCCGGTTCCGCGGGCTCGACGCGCGCGACGGCGTCCTCCTGCGCGGAGACGCCGGCTGGGGCGAGTTCTCGCCCTTCTGGGACTACGACGACGCCGAGTCCGCGTCCTGGCTGCGCGCCGCGCGCGAGGCGGCCGACGACGGCTGGCCCGCCCCCGTCCGCGACCGGGTCCCCGTGAACGTCACCGTCCCGGCGGTCGGACCGGACCGCGCCCGGGAGCTCGTCGCCGCGTCCGGCGGGTGCCGCACCGCCAAGGTCAAGGTCGCGCAGCGCGGGCCCGACGGCGCGCTCGAACCCCTCAGAGCCGAGGTCGCGCGCCTCGAGGCCGTGCGCGACGCGCTCGGCCCGGGCGGTCGGGTGCGCGTCGACGCGAACGGCGCCTGGGAGCCCGAGGAGGCGCTGCGCCGCCTCCCGCACCTCGACCGCGCGGCGGGCGGCCTCGAGTACGTCGAGCAGCCGTGCCCCGACGTGGCCGGTCTCGCGGCCGTGCGGCGCGGCCAGCGCGGCGACACCGCCGTGCCCGTCGCCGCGGACGAGTCGATCCGGCGCGCCGAGGACCCGCTCGCCGTCGTGCGCGCGGACGCGGCCGACGTCGTGGTGCTCAAGGTGCAGCCGCTCGGCGGCGTGCGCGCGTGCCTCGATCTCGCCGAGCAGGTGCGGCTGCCCGTCGTCGTGTCGTCGGCGCTCGAGTCGTCGGTCGGCATCGCCGCGGGCGTCGCGCTCGCCGCCGCGCTCCCCGCGCTGCCGTACGCGTGCGGCCTCGCGACCGTGAACCTGTTCGCCGCCGACGTCGTGGCCGCGCCGCTCGTGCCCGTCGACGGGGCCCTGCCGGTGGCCCGCCCCGCGCCGAGCGCGGAGGCGCTCGCGGCGACCGCGCCCGACCCGGGCACCGACCGGCGGTGGCGCGCGCGGCTCGACCGCGTCGCCGGCCTCGTGGCCGCCGGGAGCGTGCGATGAGCGCCGCCCTCGACCCGCTGCTCGACGGCCTGCACGCCCAGCCGCCCGCGGTGCGCAGCGCGTTCGCGCTCGTGCACCGCCTCGCGCTCGAGGGCGTCGCGGACGTCGTGCTCGCCCCCGGGTCGCGCAGCGCTCCGCTCGCGTACGCGCTCGCGGCGGCGGCCGACCTCGGCCACCTCACGCTGCACGTGCGCGTCGACGAGCGTGCGGCCGGGTTCCTCGCCGTCGGGCTCTCGCGCGGCGCGGGGCCGCTCGTGCGCGGCGGCGTCGCGCTGCCCCGGCCCGTCGCGGTCGTCACGACGTCGGGGACGGCCGTCGCGAACCTGCACCCCGCGGTGCTCGAGGCGCACCACACGGGCGTCCCGCTCGTGCTCCTCACCGCCGACCGGCCGCACGAGCTGCGCGGCACGGGCGCGAACCAGACGACCCACCAGGCCGGGATCTTCGGCCCCGCGACGCGGTTCGCCGCGGACGTCCCGGCGCCCGACGGCCGCCCGGGCGAGGTCCGCGACCTCCTCGCCGTCGCGGCGCGCGCGCTCGCCGAGGCCGTGGGCGCACGCTCGGGGCACCCCGGTCCTGTGCACCTCGACCTCGCCTACCGCGAGCCGCTCGTGCCCGTCGGCCTGCCCGGCACTCCTCCCGCTGCCGCGCTCGCTGGGCCCACCGCCCCCGCCGCCCTCGATCCGGACCTCCCGGGTGTCCGCCCGGTCGTCGTCGTGCCGGCCGCCCCCGCGGCCGTGCCGACCGCCGTCGCGCCGGGCGACGTCACGGAGCCGCTCGGCACGCCGGTCGCCCCCGTCGCGCTGCCGGTGCCCGGCGAGCGGACGGTCGTCGTCGCGGGCGACGGCGCGGGCCCCGTCGCGCGCGACCTCGCCGAGGCGCGCGGTTGGCCGCTGCTCGCCGAGCCGTCGTCCGGGGCGGCGGGCGGTCGGCGTCTCGTCGTCGCGCACCCGCTCGTGCTCGGGGTCGACGCGCTCGTGGACGACGTGGAGCACGTCGTCGTGCTGGGGCGGCCCACGCTCTCGCGGCCGGTGCAGCGGCTGCTCGGGCGCGGGGACGTCGCGGTGACCGTCGTGGCGCCGGGCTCGCGCCCCTGGCCCGACGCCGCGCGCAACGCCTCCACCGTGCTCCCCGTGGTGCCCGCGGGGTGGCTCGAGCCCGCGTCCGCCACGGGCTGGGCCGAGCGCTGGCAGGCGGCGTCGGCCGCGGCGACGGCCGTCGTCGCGGCGGCGACCGACGGGGCCCGGACCGACGGGCCGAGCGTCGCGCGCGCGGTCGCCGCGGCGGGCGGCCCGGACGACCTGCTCGTCGCCGGCTCGTCGAGCCCCGTGCGCGACCTGGGCCTCGTGCTCGGCCTCGACGGGCCCGGCCCGCGCGTGCTCGCCAACCGCGGGCTCGCGGGCATCGACGGGACCGTGTCGACGGCGCTCGGCGCGGCCCTCGCGACGGGTCGTGGCCACCGGCGCACCCGCGCGCTGCTCGGCGACCTCACCTTCCTCCACGACGTCGGCGGGCTGCTGCGCGGACCCGACGAGCCGCACGCGGACCTCCAGCTCGTCGTCGTGAACGACGACGGCGGCGCGATCTTCGCGGGGCTCGAGCCCGGGGCGCTGGGGGAGTCGTCCGAGGGCGCGCGCCGCACGTTCGAGCGCGTCTTCGCGACGCCGCACGGCGCGCACCTCGCGCCGCTGTGCGCGGGGTACGGGGTGGACCACCAGCTCGTCCAGGACGTCCCCTCGCTGCGGCACGCGCTCGCGGCACCGAGCCACGGCGTCCAGGTCCTCGAGGTGCGTGTCGGGCGTGCGGACCGCCGTCGCGACGGCCTGGTCCTGGCGGACGACGTCCGGGCGGCGGTGCGCGCGGTTCTGTCCTCGGGCGGCTGAGGGGCGCGGAAAAACTCGCAGCAGACTCCCAGGTTCGTTCAAGCGTCGTTCAAGCGCGGCGGTGTGAAGTAGTGGGCAGAAGAAGGAGGCCCACCATGACGAACACCCCGGGCACCGAGCCCACCCCCGTCCCGACGCCCGACGCCACGCAGCCGCTGCCGGCCGCGACCGCGGGCGAGCAGGCACCGGCCCAGCCGTCGGCGCACTCGACCGACCACCCGACGCAGCCGCTCCCGCCGCACCCCGTGCAGCACCTCACGACGCCGCAGCCCGCCCCGACGGGCCACGCCACCGCACCCGCGGGGCACACGCCCACCGCTGCGCCGGCGAACCCGTACGCGCGACCCGCGCAGGGCGCGCCCGCCCCCGGCGCGCACACGCCGTCCGGCAGCTTCGGCCCGCCGCCCGCACCGCCGGCCCCGGCCGCCGCCGGGGAGAGCGGCGCCCCGCAGCGCCGCCGCACCTGGGTGCCGGTCGTCAGCGCCGCGGCCGCCGCGGCGCTCCTCGCGAGCGTCGGCACCGCCGGCCTCACCGGCGCGTTCGGCGCCGACCAGGACTCCACGTCGCTCGCCGACGTCGGCCAGCAGCACGAGACGTCGGCCGCGCCCGTCGCCGACTCGTCGTCGCAGAACCCCGACTGGGAGGCCGTGACCAAGGCCGTCGCGCCGTCGGTCGTGGCGATCCAGGTCCAGACCCCGCAGGGCGGGGCCGAGGGCTCCGGCGTCATCATCGACGACAAGGGCCACGTGGTGACGAACAACCACGTGGTGTCCGGCGCCGAGAACGACACCGTCCAGGTCACGCTCAGCGACGGCCGCCTGTTCGACGCGAAGATCGTCGGGCTCGACCCGGCGACGGACCTCGCCGTCGTGCAGCTCGTCGACGCCCCCGACGACCTCCAGCCCGCGACGCTCGGCGACTCCGACGACGTGACCGTCGGCGAGTCGGTCCTCGCGGTCGGCAACCCGCTCGGCCTCGCGAACACGGCCACGACCGGCATCGTCTCGGCCGTCGACCGCCCGGTGTCCGCGTCCGGCGAGGGCGGCGGCACGTCCGTCGTCACCAACGCGATCCAGATCGACGCCGCGATCAACCCGGGCAACTCCGGCGGCCCGCTGTTCGACGCGCAGGGCCGTGTCATCGGCATCACGTCGTCGATCGCGACGCTGTCGAGCGGCGGTGGCCAGTCCGGCTCGATCGGCCTCGGGTTCGCCATCCCGGTGAACCTCGCCAAGACGATCGGTCAGCAGCTCGTCGACAACGGGACCGCGGAGCACGCGTTCCTCGGCGTGACGCTCGCCGACGCGACCGCGACGGCCGACGGCGTCACGCGCCGCGGCGCCGAGGTCCAGGAGGTCACCGACGGCTCGCCGGCCGCCGACGCGGGCATCCGCTCGGGCGACGTCATCGTCGCCATCGACGGCCACCCGGTCGGCGGGGCGGAGTCGCTCACCGCGTTCGTGCGCGAGCGGGCCGCGGGCGCCGAGTCGAAGCTCACCGTCGTCCGCGACGGCAAGACGCTCGAGCTCGACGTCACCCTCGCGACGCGCCCGGCGGACGACGAGACCACCGGCCAGGGGTCGCAGGACGGCCAGGGGCAGACGCCGGGCCAGGACGGCCAGGGGCAGCTCCCCGGCCAGGGCGACCAGGGCGGCCAGCAGGGCGACCAGGGTCAGCAGGGCGACCCGACCGACCCGGGCAACGTCCCGAACCCGTTCGACTGGTTCTTCGGCGGCCAGGGCTGACCCGGCGCCGCACCCCGTCCCGCCACCTCCTCTGACCGTGGCGGGACGGTGGGCCGTCGGGGACGTCCCCGCCCCGGCGGCCCACCGCACCGAGCGGCCGGCACGGATCTCCGTGCCGGCCGCTCGTCGTCGTCCGGGGGTCTCTCGTCGGGGGCCTTCCGCCGGGGTACGGGCGCGGGGCGGTGGGGCGTCAGGCGTCGCCGAGCGCGTAGCGCATCGGCTCGAGCTTCGCCTCGGACTCGGCGACCTCGGCCGCCGGGTCGGACGCCGCGACGATGCCGCACCCGGCGAAGAGCCGCACCGAGCGCGGGTCGGTGCCCGACAGCTCGGCCGAGCGCAGCGCGATGCCCCACTCGCCGTCGCCGTCGGCGCCCAGCCACCCGACCGGGCCGGCGTACCGGCCGCGGTCCATGCCCTCGATCTCGCGGATGAGGTCGCGCGCGACGACCGTCGGTGTCCCGCACACCGCCGCGGACGGGTGCAGCGCGGCCGCGAGCGCCAGGCTCGTCGGCCCCGCCGCGGCGCCGCCCGACGCCCCGGGCGCGCTCGCGCCGCGCGCGAGGACGGCCGTCACGTCGGACGCGAGGTGCATGACGTTCGGCAGGTGCAGCACGAACGGGGAGTCGGGGACGTTCATCGACGAGCAGAACGGGGCGAGCGCCTGCGCCACGGACCGGACGGCGTACTCGTGCTCCTCCAGGTCCTTCGACGACCGGGCGAGCTGCGCGGCCCGCAGGAGCGCCTCGTCGTCGGACAGGCCGCCGCGCCGGATCGTGCCGGCGAGCACGCGGGACGTCACGAGGCCCTTCTCGCTGCGGACGAGCAGCTCGGGGGTCGCGCCGACGAGCCCGTCGACCGAGAACGTCCAGCACGCCTCGTAGGCGGAGGCGAGGCGCGCGAGCAGCCAGCGCGGGTCCACGGGCTCGCTCGTGTGGGCGACGACGTCGCGCGCGAGCACCACCTTCTCCAGCGCGCCCGAGCGGATGCGCTCGACGCCTTCCGCGACGACGGCGGCCCAGTCGTCGGCGCCGAGCGCGCCGTCGTGCCAGGCCACCGCACCCGGCGCGCGCACGGGCTCGCGCGGCGTGCGGCGCAGGGCGTCCGTGGGGGAGGAGGACAGCGAGCCGGCGGTGTCGACCGTCGTGAGCCACGCGTGGCCGTCACGTCGCCCGACGACGACGCGCGGCACGACGAGCACCCCGCCGGCCCGGACCGGGTCGTGGGCGTCGTCGCCCGGCGCGGAGTCGTCGAACGCGAACGAGCCGAACGCGACGGGGCCCGTGCCGGGCAGGCCCACCTCGTCGCGCACGACCGCGCGCGCGAGCGTCTCGTGCCACGCGGCCTCGGCGTCGGCGAACCGGCCGGGGCCCCACGTCTCGAGCCGCAGCGCCTCGCCCCAGCCGACGATCCCGTCGCCGCGGCGCACCCACGCGAGGGGCCGCGTGTCCGGCAGGAGGTCGACGAGGGCGTCGAGGCCGCCGGGCAGGTCGGGGATCCGGGTGGTCCTCACGACCAGCGGGTGGGGCTGTGCGGCCGTGGCCGACGGTTCTGCGCTCATCGCCTCCCAGCGTAAGCCGCGGCGGTGCGACCGCGGGCGCGGGGACGTGGAAGCATGGGCGCCATGCCCCGTGCCAACCTGGACAAGAAGCCCTCCGAGGTCGCGTCGATGTTCGACGGGATCGCCTCCCGGTACGACCTGACCAACGACATCCTGTCGCTCGGGCAGGACCGCGCGTGGCGCCGGGCGACGGTCCGCGCGGTCGGCGCGCTGCCGGGCGAGAAGGTCCTCGACCTGGCGGCCGGGACGGGCACGTCCTCGGAGCCGTTCGCCGACGACGGCGTGCGCGTCGTCCCGTGCGACTTCTCCATCGGCATGCTCCAGGTCGGCAAGGAGCGCCGCCCGGACCTCCCGTTCGTCGCCGGGGACGCGACGCGGCTCCCGTTCGCGGACGGCACGTTCGACGCGGTGACGATCTCGTTCGGGCTGCGCAACGTCGTCGACACCGAGGGGGCGCTGCGCGAGATGCTGCGCGTCGTGCGGCCGGGCGGGCGCGTGGTGATCTGCGAGTTCTCGACCCCCACGTGGGCGCCGTTCCGCGTCCTGTACCAGGAGTACCTGGTCCAGGCGCTGCCGCGCATCGCCTCGGCGGTGACGCGCGAGGGCGGGTCGTACGAGTACCTCGCCGAGTCGATCGCCGCGTGGCCGGACCAGCAGGGCCTGGGTCGTCTCCTGCTGCGCGCGGGCTGGGAGAAGGTCGCCTACCGCAACCTCTCCGGCGGGATCGTCGCGCTGCACCGGGGCGTGCGCCCGGCCTGACGCCACACCAGGACGAGGCCCCGCGCGTGCCGCGCGGGGCCTTCTCGGCGACCCCGGCGGCGCGCGGCCGCGTCGGCACGCGTGCGCGGCGCTGACCTGGGACGACGGTGCCCCGGGCGGGCGCGGACGCGCGGGAGGCTAGGCCATCGTGGCGCCGGCCCCCTTGCCCGCGAGTCCTCGTCCCCAGGGTCGGGTGTCGCCGCGTGCCGGGACCTTCGTCACAGGATCTCCCAGGGAAGGGTCGCCTTGCTACACATCTCCCGTCCGGAGTGACTAGAGTGGCGGTGTCCATTGTGACCGACTTCACAAGGACAGTGGGTGCACCGTGTCCCGAGCCGGGCCACGGTGGAGCATCGCACGAGGACTCCGACGACGGGACGGCGAGGTGGGCACGGTGGGCGCGAGGCTCGACGACGCCGACGTGATCGTCGTGGGCGCCGGCCCGGCCGGTTCCGCGGCCGCCCACTACTGCGCCGCCGCGGGCCTGAGCGTCCTCCTCCTCGAGAAGTCGGCGTTCCCGCGCGACAAGATCTGCGGCGACGGCCTGACGCCGCGCGCGGTCGCCGAGCTCGTGCGCATGGGCGTCCCCACGCGCGCCGAGGACGGCTGGATCCGCAACCGCGGGCTGCGCGTCGTCGCGAGCGGCCGCTCGTGGGAGCTCGCGTGGCCGGACCTCGCGTCGTACCCCAGCTACGGCATGGCCCGCGCGCGCCACTCGTTCGACCGCACGCTCGCCGAGCACGCGCAGCGCACCGGCGCCAAGCTGCTCGAGCGCACCGCCGTCACCGGCCCCGTCCTCGACGAGCGCACGGGCCGCGTCGTCGGCGTCACGGCGCGCCCCGTGGACGAGAAGGGCCGGCGCGCCGGGGACGAGGTCACCTACCGGGCGCCCGTCGTCATCGCGGCCGACGGCGTCTCGTCCCGCTTCGCGCTCGCCCTCGGCCTCGCGCGGCGCGAGGACCGCCCGATCGGCGTCGCCGTCCGGACCTACTTCCGCACGCCCCGCCACGACGACCCGTGGATGGAGTCCCACCTCGAGCTGTGGGACGGCAAGCCCCGCGAGTCGAACCTCCTGCCGGGCTACGGCTGGATCTTCTCGCTCGGCGACGGCACGGCGAACGTCGGCCTCGGCTCGGTCAGCTCGACGCCCGCGCGGCAGTCCGCGGCCAACGTCGACTACAAGGACCTGTTCGCCACCTGGATGCGCAACGCGCCCCCCGAGTGGGAGTTCACGGAGGAGAACCGGCTCGCCCCGGTGCGCGGCGCGGCGCTGCCCATGGGCTTCAACCGCACGCCGCTGTACACGCGCGGCGTGCTGCTCGTCGGGGACTCGGGCGGCATGGTGAGCCCGTTCAACGGCGAGGGCATCGCGTACGCGATGCAGGCCGGGCGGGCCGCGGCCGACGTCGTGGCCCAGTCCCGCGTGCGCCTCACCGACGCGGGGCGCGAGCGTGCGCTGCAGACGTACCCGCGCCTCATGCGGCGCGAGCTCGGCGGCTACTACACGCTCGGCCGGTACTTCGTGAAGCTCATCGAGCACCCCGAGATCATGCGGATCTGCACGCGCTACGGGCTCCCGCGCCCGGTCGTCATGCGGTTCGTCCTCAAGCTCCTGTCGGACTGCTACGAGCCCCGCGGCGGCGACTGGGTCGACCGCGTCATCGCCGGGCTGACCAGGGTGGTGCCATCGTCATGAGCCCACGAGGTGGGCCGGCACCCGCGCACCACGCAGCGCCGGCACTCGCACCACCTGACCGCGGACCCGGACGACGCCGTCCGGGGAGACCCGTCCCGAGCCCCCACTCGAGGAGTCGACGATGACCAACCCGTACGTCCCGCTGCTCGTCCTCATGGGCGTGGCCGCCGTGCTCGCGCTCGGCGGCGTCGCCGCGAGCGCGGTCATCGGCCCCAAGCGGTACAACCGCGCCAAGCTCGACGCCTACGAGTGCGGCATCGAGCCCACGCCCCACGCCGTCGGCGGCGGGCGCTTCCCGATCAAGTACTACCTCGTCGCGATGACGTTCATCGTCTTCGACATCGAGGTCGTCTTCCTCTACCCGTGGGCCGTCGACTTCGCGACGCTCGCGACGTTCGGGCTGGTGGCGATGCTCGCGTTCCTCGCGCTCATCACCGTCCCGTTCGTCTACGAGTGGCGCCGCGGCGGCCTCGAGTGGGACTGACGGTGGCACCCAGCGGGGGCCCCGGCGGGCACCGGCGAGAGAACTAGGAGAGACACCATGGGGATCGAGGAAGCTCCCTCGGGCTTCTTGCTCACCACGATCGAGGACCTCGCGGGGTACCTGCGCAAGGCGTCGCTGTGGCCCGTGACCTTCGGCCTCGCGTGCTGCGCCATCGAGATGATGGCGGCGGGCGCGTCGCGGTTCGACCTGTCGCGCTTCGGCATGGAGGTCTTCCGCGCGTCGCCGCGCCAGGCGGACCTCATGATCGTGGCCGGGCGCGTGAGCCAGAAGATGGCGCCGGTCGTGCGGCAGGTCTACGACCAGATGAGCGAGCCCAAGTGGGTCCTGTCCATGGGCGTGTGCGCGTCGAGCGGCGGCATGTTCAACAACTACGCGATCGTCCAGGGCGTCGACCACGTCGTCCCGGTGGACATCTACCTGCCCGGCTGCCCGCCGCGGCCGGAGATGCTCATCAACGCGATCCTCGCGCTGCACGACCAGATCCAGCACGAGCCGCTCGGCGTGAACCGCAAGGAGGCGGCGCGCGCCGCCGAGGCGGCGGCGCTCGAGGCGACGCCCACGTTCCAGATGAAGGGGCTGCTGCGGTGACGGACGAGAAGAGCGGCGCCGGCACGCCGGTGCCGCAGCCGGAGGAGGTGAACGGCCCCCGGTCGGCCGACCTCGTGACCGGTGCCGGGTCGCCCCGCACGCTCGAGGTCGTCGAGGTCCGCGAGGGCATGTTCGGCGTCCACGGCTCGGGCGACACGTCCGGCTACGGCGGCCTGGTGCAGCCCGTCGCGATGCCGGGCGCGAGCGCCCGTCCGTACGGCGGCTGGTTCGACGAGGTCGTGGACGTCCTCGCGGAGGTGCTCGAGACGTCCGGCGTCGGGTTCGACGCCGCGGTCGAGCGCGTCGTCGTCGACCCGCCCGGCGCGCACGCCGAGCTCACGCTGCACGTGCACCGCGACCACCTCGTCGAGGTGTGCCGGGCGCTGCGCGACGACCAGGACCTGCGCTTCGAGCTGAGCCTCGGCGTGAGCGGCGTGCACTTCCCGCACGACGTCGGCCGCGAGCTGCACGCCGTCTACCACCTGACCTCGATCACCCACGGCCGGCGGCTGCGGCTCGAGGTGTCGGTGCCCGACGCGGACCCGCACGTGCCGACCACGACGTCCGTCTACCCGACGAACGACTGGCACGAGCGCGAGACGTGGGACTTCTTCGGCATCGTCTTCGACGGCCACCCGTCGCTCGCGCGCATCGAGATGCCCGACGACTGGCCGGGCCACCCGCAGCGCAAGGACTATCCGCTCGGCGGGATCCCCGTCGAGTACAAGGGCGCGACCGTGCCCCCGCCCGACACGAGGAGGTCGTACTCGTGAGCACGCACACCACCGGCGCCCCCGGCGGCGCCCCGCACGCCACCCGTCCGCCCGTCGGCGACTTCGACCCCGGCGTCCCGAGCTTCGAGGCGTCCGGCGGCGACTGGGCCGAGATCGCGGAGAGCGCCGTCGCGGCCGCCGCGCTCGGAGAGGAGCGCATCGTCGTCAACATGGGTCCGCAGCACCCGTCGACGCACGGCGTGCTGCGCCTCATGCTCGAGATCGACGGCGAGACGGTCACCGAGGCGCGCTGCGGCATCGGCTACCTGCACACGGGCATCGAGAAGAACATGGAGTTCCGGACGTGGACGCAGGGCGTCACGTTCTGCACCCGCATGGACTACCTCGCGCCGCTGTTCCAGGAGACGGCGTACTGCCTCGCGGTCGAGAAGCTCCTCGGCATCACGGACGACGTGCCCGAACGGGCGAGCGTCATCCGCGTGCTGATGATGGAGCTCAACCGCATCGCGTCCCACCTCGTGTGCCTCGGCACGGGCGGCAACGAGATGGGCGCGACGACCGTCATGACCATCGCGTTCACCGCGCGCGAGGAGATCCTGCGGATCTTCGAGGCGGTCACGGGGCTGCGCATGAACCACGCGTACGTCCGCCCGGGCGGCGTCGCGCAGGACGTGCCGCCGGACCTCGTCGAGCAGGTGCGCCGGGCGGACCCGCTCGTGCGCCGCTACCTCGGCCAGCTCGGCGACCTCATGCTCGCCAACCCCATCTTCAAGGGGCGCCTCGTCGGGGTCGGGCACCTCAACCTCGCGGGCTGCATGGCGCTCGGCGTCACCGGGCCGGTGCTGCGCTCGACGGGCCACCCGTACGACGTGCGCAAGGCCGACCCGTACTGCGGCTACGAGACGTACGACTTCGACGTCCCGACCGCGACGGGCGCCGACTGCTACGACCGCGTCGTGCTGCGGCTCGAGGAGTGCTACCAGTCGCTGCACATCGTCGCGCAGTGCCTGGACCGCCTCGAGGCGACGGCGGGGCAGCCCGTCATGGTCGGCGACCGCAAGATCGCGTGGCCCGCGCAGCTCGCGATCGGGAGCGACGGCCAGGGCAACTCGCTCGAGCACATCAAGGAGATCATGGGCTCCTCGATGGAGGCCCTGATCCACCACTTCAAGCTCGTCACCGAGGGCTTCCGGGTCCCCGTGGGGCAGGCGTGGCAGACCGTGGAGCACCCGCGCGGCGAGCTCGGGGTGCATCTCGTGTCCGACGGCGGCACGCGCCCCTACCGGGCGCACTTCCGCGACCCGTCGTTCAACAACCTCCAGGCCGTGGCGGCGATGTGCGAGGGCGGCCAGGTGGCCGACGTCGTGGTCGCGGTCGCGTCCCTGGACCCCGTGCTGGGAGGGGTGGACCGATGACCATCGACGCCGGACCTGCGACGGACGGGACGCCCGCCGGGCGGGCGCGCCCCGGGTACGACGCGGAGACGACGGCGCGGCTCGCCGCCGACGCCGCGCAGATCGTCGCGCGCTATCCCGAGTCCCGCTCCGCGCTGCTGCCGATGCTGCACCTCGTGCAGTCCGAGGACGGCTACGTGTCGCGCGACGGCATCCTGTTCTGCGCGGAGCAGCTCGGCCTCACCGCGGCCGCGGTCTCCGCCGTCGCGACGTTCTACACCCAGTACAAGCGCCACCCCAACGGCACCTACACCGTGGGCGTCTGCACGAACACGCTCTGCGCGATCATGGGCGGCGACGCGATCTTCGACGAGCTGTCTGAGCACCTCGGCGTCGGGCACGACGAGACCACCGAGGACGGCGCGATCACGCTCGAGCGCGTGGAGTGCAACGCGGCCTGCGACTACGCGCCCGTGATGATGGTCAACTGGGAGTTCTTCGACAACCAGACCCCCGGCAGCGCGACGGACGTCGTGGACCGGCTCCGCGCCGGCGAGCCCGTCGCCCCGACGCGCGGCGCGGCGAGCGTGTGCACGTTCAAGCAGATGAGCCGCGTGCTCGCCGGCTTCCCCGACGGCCGCGCCGACGAGGGCGTCGGCGCGGGCGAGCCCACCCTCGCCGGCCTGCGGCTCGCGCGCGAGCACGGCTGGACCGCCCCGGCCGCTGAGACGGACGCCGAGGCGGCCCCCGACGGCGGCGCCCCCGCCGGCGGTACGCCCGACGCCGGCGAGGCGCAGTCGAGCGCCGAGCGGAAGCCGACGACCGACGCCGACGTCGACCCCGGCGGCAAGGCCGAGTCGCCCGGCACGAAGCCCGACCCGTCGAAGGGAGCGGACGCATGAGCGAGCAGCAGAGCACCGAGACCCGCCCGGCGCCGGACCCGCTGACCCCGGTCCTGTCGGACACGTGGGACGCGGACCGGTCCTGGACGCTCGCGTCCTACCTGGACCGCGGCGGCTACGCGGGCCTGCGCGCCGCGCTCGGGCAGGACCCGGGCGACGTCGTCGCGACGGTCAAGGCGTCCGGCCTGCGCGGCCGCGGCGGCGCCGGGTTCCCCACGGGCATGAAGTGGGGCTTCCTGCCCGCGCCCGACGGCGGCCCGCGCTACCTCGTCGTCAACGCGGACGAGTCCGAGCCGGGCACGTGCAAGGACATCCCGCTCATGCTCGCGAGCCCGCAGGCGCTCGTCGAGGGCGTCGCGATCACGTCGTACGCGATCGGTTGCCGGCACGCCTTCATCTACGTGCGCGGCGAGGTGCTGCACGTGTACCGCCGCCTGCTGCGCGCGGTCGAGGAAGCGTACGAGGCGGGCTACCTCGGCAAGGACGTGCTCGGGTCGGGCTTCGACCTCGACGTCACGGTCCACGCCGGGGCCGGCGCCTACATCTGCGGCGAGGAGACGGCGCTGCTCGACTCGCTCGAGGGCCGCCGCGGGCAGCCGCGGCTCAAGCCGCCGTTCCCCGCGGTCGCGGGCCTGTACGCGCGCCCGACGGTCGTCAACAACGTCGAGTCGATCGCGAGCGTGCCGTCGATCGTCGCGCGCGGTGCGGACTGGTTCACCTCGATGGGCACGGAGCGCTCGGCCGGCGTCGGCCTGTTCTCGCTCTCCGGGCACGTGACGCGGCCGGGGCAGTACGAGGCCCCGCTCGGCACGACGCTGCGCGAGCTGCTCGACCTCGCGGGCGGGATGCGCGGGGGCAAGGCGCTGAAGTTCTGGACGCCGGGCGGCTCGTCGACGCCGCTGTTCACCGACGCGCACCTCGACACCCCGCTCGACTACGAGTCAGTTGCCGCGGCGGGCTCGATGCTCGGCACGCGCGCGCTCCAGCTCTTCGACGAGACGACGTGCGTCGTGCGGGCCGTGAGCCGGTGGACCGACTTCTACGCGCACGAGTCGTGCGGCAAGTGCACGCCGTGCCGCGAGGGCACGTACTGGATGAAGCAGGTGCTGGCGCGCATCGAGGCGGGCCAGGGCACGGAGGCCGACCTCGACCTGCTCCTCGACACGTGCGACAACATCCTGGGCCGCGCGTTCTGCGCGCTCGGCGACGGTGCGACGTCGCCCGTCACGAGCAGCATCGCGCTGTTCCGCGACGAGTACGAGGCGCACATCACGGAGCACCGCTGCCCGTTCGACCCGGCGGCCTCGGCGCTCTTCGACTACACGCCCCGCCCGGCCCGCGTCCTGACGGCAGGAGTGCACTGATGACGACCACGACCCCCGCCCCGGGCACCGGCTCCTCGGCCGTCGCGCCCTCGGGCGGCGCGGCCAAGACCCCGGCCCCCGCGGACCAGGTGACGTTCACGATCGACGACATCGAGATGTCGGTGCCCAAGGGCACGCTCGTGATCCGTGCGGCCGAGCAGATCGGGATCCAGATCCCGCGGTTCTGCGACCACCCGCTGCTCGAGCCCGCCGGGGCGTGCCGCCAGTGCCTCGTCGAGGTCGCGGCGCCCGACCGCGAGGGCAACGTGCGGCCCATGCCGAAGCCGCAGGCGTCGTGCACGCTCGAGGCGACGCCGGGCATGGTGGTGAAGACCCAGCGCACGAGCCCGGTCGCCGACAAGGCGCAGCACGGGATCATGGAGCTGCTGCTCATCAACCACCCGCTCGACTGCCCGGTGTGCGACAAGGGCGGCGAGTGCCCCCTGCAGAACCAGGCGATGAGCAACGGGCGCGCGACGAGCCGGTTCGTCGACGTCAAGCGCACGTTCCCCAAGCCGATCGCCGTCTCGACGACGATCCTGCTCGACCGCGAGCGCTGCGTCCTGTGCCAGCGGTGCACGCGCTTCTCCCAGGAGATCGCGGGCGACGCGTTCATCGACCTGCAGAAGCGCGGCGCCGCGCAGCAGATCGGCCGCTTCGACGAGGCCGTGCTCGACTTCGCGCCCCCCGCGGGCGAGGCGCCCGGCGACCGCCCGGTGGGCCTGGCCCTGGAGGACGAGGCGGGCCTCCCGTTCGCGTCGTACTTCTCCGGCAACACCGTGCAGATCTGCCCGGTCGGCGCGCTCACGGGGGCGGCGTACCGCTTCCGGTCGCGCCCGTTCGACCTGGTCTCGACGCCGTCGGTCGCCGAGCACGACTCGTCCGGGTCGGCGATCCGCGTCGACCACCGCCGGGGCGTCGTGCTGCGCCGCCTCGCGGGCCAGGACCAGCTGGTCAACGAGGAGTGGATCACCGACCGGGACCGCTTCGCCTTCACGTGGCAGTCCGCGCCGGACCGTCTCACGCACCCGCTCGTGCGCGACCGCGAGGTCGCGCCGGACGGGACCGTCACGCGCGGCGAGCTGCGCCCGGCCTCGTGGGCCGAGGCGCTCGAGGTCGCGGCCGACGCCCTGACCCGGGCCCGCGACGCGGGCGGGGTCGGCGTCCTGCCGGGCGGGCGGCTCACGGTCGAGGACGCCTACGCGTACGCCAAGCTCGCGCGCACGTGGCTGCGCACGAACGACGTCGACCACCGGGCCCGCGCGCACAGCGCGGAGGAGGCGGACTTCCTCGCGCACGCCGTGGCCGGCACGGGTCTCGGCGTGACCTTCCCCGACCTCGAGAAGGCCCCCGCGGTCCTGCTCGTCGGCCTCGAGGCCGAGGAGGAGGCGGGCGTCGCGTTCCTGCGCCTGCGCAAGGGCGCGCTGCGGCACCGGGTCCGTGTGTTCTCCGTGGCGCCGTTCGCGTCGCGCGGCGTGCAGCGCATGCACGGCACGCTGCTCCCCGCCGCCCCGGGCACCGAGGCCGAGTGGCTCGACGGCATCGCCGCGGGCGACCGGGTCCGCACGCTCGACGAGGCGAGCGGCACCGACGACGTCCTCGCCGACGCGAGCGACGCGCTCCGCCAGCCAGGGGCGGTCGTCCTCGTGGGCGAGCGGCTCGCCGCGACGCCCGGCGGGTACAGCGCGCTGCTGCGCGCGGTCGCCGCGACGGGGGCACGCCTCGCCTGGGTGCCGCGCCGAGCGGGCGAGCGTGGCGGCGTCGAGGCGGGCACGCTGCCCAACCTTCTGCCGGGCGGACGCCCGGTCGCCGACGCCGCGGCCCGCGTGGACGTCGCGACAGTGTGGGGCGCGGCGACCACCGAGGACCACCCCGCGGGGCTGCCCACGGCGCCGGGCCGCGACCTGGGGGAGATGCTCGACGCGCTCTCGGTCGGCCAGCTCGCGGGCGTCCTCGTGGGCGGGCTCGAGCTCGACGACCTGCCCGACCCGGCGCACGCGCGCCGCGCGCTCGAGGCGGCGGACGTCGTCGTCTCGCTCGAGGTGCGGCGCTCGGCGGTGACGGAGCTCGCCGACGTCGTGCTCCCGGTCGCGCCGCCCGTGGAGCGGGCCGGGGCGTTCGTCAGCTGGGAGGGGCGCGTGCGCCCGTTCCCGGCCGCGCTCGCCTCGACCGCGATGCCCGACCACCGCGTGCTCGACGCGCTCGCGGACGCCGCCGGCGCCCCGCTCGGCCTGTCGACGCTCGAGGCCGTGCGCGCCGAGCTCGAGCAGCTCGTGGGCGACGGCGCGTGGGACGGCGCGCGCGCCGCGGCGCCCACGGTCGACGCGACCGAGCCGCCCGCCGTCGCGCCGGGGACCGCGGTCCTCGCGAGCTGGCGCCTCCTGCTCGACGACGCGCGCGGCCAGGACGGCGAGCGGTACCTCGCCGGCACGGCCAAGCGCCCCGTGGCCCGCCTGTCGGCGGCCACGGCCGCCGCGGTCGACGTGTTCGACGGCGAGCTCGTGCGGGTCGTCACCGACCGGGGCGCGGTCACGCTCCCCGTGGTGGTGACCGACATGGTCGACCACGTGGTGTGGCTGCCGCTGCGCTCGCCGGGGTCGTCCGTGCACGCCACGCTCGGCGCGGTGCCGGGCGACCTCGTCCGGCTCGAGCCGGGGACCACCGACGGAGGGGAGGGCGCATGAGCGGCCTGCACGCGCTCCACGCGCTGGCCACCGAGACGCCGGCGGTGCCCGGCATCACGGCGAACTTCTCGCAGGACAACGGCTGGACGTACCTCGTCAAGGCCGTCCTCATCCTCGTCTTCCTGCTGACGAGCGTGCTCTTCGCGATCTGGTTCGAGCGCAAGGTCGTCGCCCGCATGCAGGTGCGGCCCGGCCCGAACTGGCACGGCCCGTTCGGCCTGCTGCAGTCGCTCGCCGACGCGATGAAGCTCCTGCTCAAGGAGGACATCACCGTCAAGGCGGCCGACAAGTTCGTCTACCTGCTCGCGCCGATGATCTCCGTGTTCTGCGCGCTCCTCGTGTTCGCGGTGATCCCGTTCGGGCCCGAGGTGCAGATCCCCTTCACGGACTACGTGACGCCCGCCCAGCTCACCGACTTCCCGGTCGCGACGCTCTACATCCTGGCGTGCGCGTCGCTCGGCGTGTACGGGATCGTGCTCGGCGGCTGGTCGTCCGGCTCGACGTACCCGCTGCTCGGGTCGGTCCGCTCGACGGCGCAGGTCATCAGCTACGAGCTCGCGATGGGCCTCTCGCTCGTCTCCGTCTTCCTCATGGCGGGGTCGATGTCGACCTCGCGCATCGTCGACTCGCAGACGCAGCTGTGGTGGTTCCTCCCGCTCCTGCCGGCGTTCGTCATCTACGTGATCTCCATGGTCGGCGAGACGAACCGCCTGCCGTTCGACCTCCCCGAGGCCGAGGGCGAGCTCGTGTCGGGGTACATGACCGAGTACTCGTCGATGAAGTTCGCGTGGTTCTTCCTCGCGGAGTACATCAACATGCTCAACGTCTCCGCGGTCGCGACGACGCTGTTCCTCGGCGGCTGGCGCGCGCCGTGGCCGCTCTCGGCCATCAACGACGGGATGTTCAACGAGGGCTGGTGGCCCATCCTCTGGTTCCTCGTCAAGGTCTGGGCCGTCATGTTCTTCTTCGTGTGGGTGCGCGGCACGCTGCTGCGCCTGCGCTACGACCAGTTCATGCGCTTCGGCTGGAAGGTCCTCATCCCCTTCGCGCTCGCGTGGCTCGTGCTCCTCGCCGTCGCCCAGGCCGTGCGCCAGTTCCTCGACGTGGACCTGCGCGTGTTCATCGGGATCGCGGTCGCGATAGCGCTCGTCGTCGTGGTCGTCGTCTGGTTCTGGCCCGAGAAGAAGGCGCCACCCGGCGCCGCGCCGCGCGCCGCGGGCGCCGCGCCCGAGCCGTTCGACGCGTTCGCCGGCGGCTTCCCCGTCCCGCCGCTGCCCGGCCAGTCGCTCCCGCCCTCGCCGCGCCGTCGGGCCCTCGTGCCCGACGACGCGGGCGCGGCCAGGACGTCCGCACCGGGTGCCGGTGCCCCCCGCGACACACCGCACGACAAGGAGGTCGACCGTGGCTGACGACCAGAAGCCGGACCGGCCGGGCGAGTACGAGGTCCGCCGCCCGCAGGCGAAGGGCTTTCGCGAGCTCGTCGCGCCCGTCGCCGGGTTCGGCGTGACCTTCTCCTCGATGTTCCGGCCGACCGTGACGGAGCAGTACCCGCGCCAGAAGGTGCCGCCCAAGCCGCGCTACCACGGCCGGCACCAGCTCAACCGGTACCCCGACGGGCTCGAGAAGTGCATCGGGTGCGAGCTGTGCGCGTGGGCGTGCCCCGCGGACGCGATCTACGTCGAGGGCGCGGACAACGCCGACCTGCCCGACGGCGGCCACATGTCGCCCGGCGAGCGGTACGGCCGCGTCTACCAGATCAACTACCTGCGCTGCATCTTCTGCGGGCTGTGCATCGAGGCGTGCCCGACGCGCGCGCTGACGATGACCAACGAGTACGAGCTCGCCGGGCCGACGCGCGAGGGCATGATCTGGGAGAAGCAGGACCTGCTCGCGCCGCTGCGCGAGGGCATGCTCTCCGCGCCGCACCCGATGGTGCCCGGGACGTCGGACACCGAGTACTACCGCGGAGAGGTGAGCGGACCGGTGGCCGAGCAGGTGGAGTGGGTGCGCGAGCACCGGCCGGACGACCCGACGCTCCCGCCGGAGCCGGCGGGCCGCGAGCCGGAGGTCCGGCGGGTCACGCAGCCGTCCGGGCGGTCCGCCCGTCCGTCGGCCCGGAAGGGCGCGCGGTGATCGGGGGCGGCGGCGAGGCGGTCCTCTTCTGGGTCCTCGCCCCCCTCATGGTGCTCGCGGCGCTCTCGCTGCTCTTCGCGCGCAAGGCGGTGCACGCCGCCATCGCGGTCATGTTCGTCATGGTCGACCTCGCGATCCTCTACATCGCGCAGGAGGCGCCGTTCCTCGGCGTCGTCCAGGTGGTCGTCTACACGGGCGCCGTGATGATGCTGTTCCTCTTCGTGCTCATGCTCGTCGGCGTCGACGCGTCGGACTCGCTCGTCGAGACGATCCGCGGCCAGCGCTGGATCGGCGTGCTCCTCGGGCTCGGGCTCGGGGCCGTGCTGGTCGGCGTCGTCTCGCAGGCGGCGTTCCCGCCCGCGGTCGGTCTCGAGGCCGCGAACGCGGTGACGAACCCGACGGCGCTCGCACGCGTGCTCTTCGCGGACTACGTGTTCGCGATGGAGGTCGTGGGCATCCTGCTCATCACCGCCGCGGTCTCGGCGCTCGTGCTCACGCACCGGCGCCGGCTCACCCCGAAGGTCGGCCAGCGCGAGCAGGCGGACGCGAAGGTCGCGGCACTGCCCTCGGGCGGCCGACTCACGCCGCTCGCCGCGCCCGGCGTGTACGCGCAGAACAACGCGATGGACACGCCGGCCCTCGACCCGCAGGGGCGGCCCATCGAGGAGTCGGTGTCCCGCATCCTGCGGATCCGTGGCCAGGAGCGCTCGGCCGGCACGATCCTCGAGGCCGAGCGCGACGTGCTCGTCGAGCACGAGCCGCACCGTGCCCTGCCCGCGCTGCGGGCCCAGGACGCGAACGAGCGTGTGGTGCAGGCCGCGACGGCCGAGCAGCCCGAGGGCGAGCCGCCCGCCGGCGACGTCGGGGGTCCCGACGACCCGGGCCGGTCCCGCGTGCCCGGCGCGACCCCGGGAGGAGAGGACTGATGGAGCTCACCCACTACCTCGTGCTGGCCGCGATCCTCTTCGCGATCGGTGCGGCGACGGTCCTGCTGCGCCGCAACGCGATCATCGTGTTCATGGGCATCGAGCTCATGCTCAACGCGACCAACCTCGCGTTCGTGACGTTCGCTCGCATCCACGGCGACGTGACCGGCCAGGTCCTCGCGTTCTTCGTCATGGTGGTCGCGGCGGCGGAGGTCGTCGTCGGCCTCGCGATCATCGTGTCCATCTTCCGCACCCGTCGGTCCGCCTCGGTCGACGACGTCAACCTGCTCAAGAGCTGAGGGGCCGGCACCGATGACGATGCTCCTTCCCGCCCTGCCGTCGGCGGGCGGACTGCTGACCGCGACCGACGTCGTGCCCGCGACCGAGACGGTCCCGGGCGCGTTCCTCGCCGCACCGCTGCTCGTGCTGCTCCCGCTCGTCGGGGCGGCCGTCCTGCTGCTCGCGGGCCGCCGCAGCGACCGCTGGGGCGCCTGGTTCGGCGTGCTCATGTCCGCCGCGGCGTTCGTCGTGGGCCTGGTCCTCTTCGTGTCGATGCTCGGCCTCCCGGTCGACGAGCGCGTCGTGGACTACCGCCTGTTCGACTGGATCGCGTCCGGCGGGCTCGACCTCGCCGTCGGGCTGCGGATCGACCCGCTGTCCCTGACGTTCGTGCTCCTCGTGACGTTCGTCGGGACGCTCATCCACGTGTACGCGGTCGCCTACATGGCGCACGACCGCGACCGGCGCCGGTTCTTCGCGTACCTCAACCTGTTCATCGCGGCGATGCTCGTCCTCGTCCTCGCCGACTCGTTCCTCCTGCTGTTCGTCGGCTGGGAGGGCGTGGGTCTCGCGTCGTACCTGCTCATCGGGTTCTGGAACCACAACCGGGCGTACGCGGTCGCGGCGAAGAAGGCGTTCGTCATGAACCGCGTGGGAGACATCGGCCTCATCGTGGCGATGATGCTCATGTTCGCGACGTTCGGCGCGCTCGACTTCAGCACGGTCTTCGCCCGCGTGCCGGAGGCCTCGACCGCGCTGCTCACGGCGACGGGCCTCGCGCTCCTGCTCGCGGCCTGCGGCAAGTCGGCGCAGTTCCCGCTCCAGGCGTGGCTCGGGGACGCGATGGCCGGCCCGACGCCGGTCTCCGCCCTCATCCACGCCGCGACCATGGTCACGGCGGGCGTCTACCTCGTCGTGCGGTCCGCGCCGATCTTCGAGGGCGCGCCGACGGCGCAGCTCGTCGTGGTGATCGTGGGTGCGGTGACGCTGCTCTTCGGGGCGATCGTCGGCTGCGCGAAGGACGACATCAAGAAGGCGCTCGCCGCGTCGACCATGTCGCAGATCGGCTACATGATCCTCGCCGCCGGGCTCGGCCCGATCGGCTACGCGTTCGCGATCTTCCACCTCGTGACGCACGGCTTCTTCAAGGCCGGGATGTTCCTCGGCGCGGGGTCCGTCATGCACGGCATGGACGACCAGGTCGACATGCGCCGGTTCGGCGGCCTCGCGCGCTACATGAAGGTCACGTGGATCACCTTCATGATGGGCTGGCTCGCGATCCTCGGGATCCCGCCGTTCTCCGGCTTCTGGAGCAAGGACAAGATCATCGAGGCCGCGTTCGTCCCCGTCGACGGCGAGCCGTGGCGGGCGTGGGTCTTCGGCGGCGTGGCGCTGCTCGGCGCGGGGATCACGGCGTTCTACATGTCGCGCCTGTTCTTCATGACGTTCTCCGGTCGCCGCCGCTGGAACGACGGCAGCGGCTCCGTGGACGGCCTCGGCCCGCAGGACGGTCCCGTCCAGCACCCGCACGAGTCCCCGCGCCTCATGACGTGGCCGATGATCGTCCTCGCCGTCGGGTCGGTGGCCCTGGGCGGCATCCTCGCCGCGGGCTCGCGCTTCGTCACGTGGCTCGAGCCCGTCACGGGGCACGCCGAGCACCACGAGCCCGTGCTGCCCGTCTGGTCGCTCATCGCCCTGACGCTCCTGCTCGTCCTCGCGGGCGTCGCCCTCGCGTGGCGCCAGTACGCGATGTCGAGCGTCCCGGTCCGCGCCCCGCGCGGCTCCGTGCTCACGCGCGCGGCCCGCCGCGACCTGTACCAGGACGACGTCAACGAGACGGTGTTCATGCGTCCCGGCCAGTACCTCACGCGCTCGCTCGTCTATGCCGACAAGGAGATGGTCGACGGCGGCTGGATGGGCCTGGCCGGCCTCGTCGGCAAGGTGGGGGAGTGGCTCCGCGGGTGGCAGAACGGCTACGTGCGCTCGTACGGCGCGACGATGCTCGGCGGCCTCGTGGTCGTCGTCGCCGTCGTCCTCGCCCTGACCACCGGCTCCGCGAGCTGAGAGGGAGACACCCATGACCACCTCCGTCCCCTGGTTGTCCCTGCTCATCGCCTGGCCCCTGGTGGGTGCCGCGGCGGTGTGGCTCACGGCCGCGGCCCGCACGCGCGGCGTCGGTGCGGGCGCGCTGCGTGCCGTGCGCGGCATCGCGCTCGGCGCGGCGCTCGTCGAGCTCGGCCTGCTCGTCGGCGCGTTCACCGCGTTCGACACGTCCGCGGCCGGTACCCACCAGCTCGCCGAGACGTACCGCTGGATCCCGCAGATCGGGGCGAGCTACGCGGTCGGCGCCGACGGCGTCGCGCTCGCGCTCGTCGCGCTGTCGGTGCTGCTGGTCCCGCTCGTCGTGCTCGCCGCGTGGAAGGAGCAGGACGGCGACGTCCGCCGCCTGCGCCACTACCTCGCGCTCGTGCTGCTCCTCGAGGCGTTCATGGTCGCGGTGTTCGTCGCGCGCGACGTGTTCCTCTTCTACGTGCTGTTCGAGGCCATGCTCATCCCGGTCTACTTCATGATCGGCGGGTTCGGCGTCGGGGCGCGGCGGCGCTACGCCGCGGTGAAGTTCCTGCTGTTCTCGCTCGCGGGCGGCCTCATCATGCTCGCGGCGGTCATCGCGCTCTACGTCCAGGTGCCGATCGACCCGGCCACGGGCGCGCGGCCCGAAGACGCGTTCCTCACGACGAACCTCGTCGGGTACTTCGCGGAGAACCCGATGCCGGTCACGATCGAGCGGCTGCTGTTCCTGGGCTTCTTCCTCGCGTTCGCCATCAAGGCGCCGCTCTTCCCCGTGCACACCTGGCTGCCCGACGCCGCGCAGCACGCGCCGGCCGGGACGTCCACGCTGCTCGTCGGCGTCCTGGACAAGGTGGGCACGTTCGGGATGCTCACGCTGTGCCTGCCGCTGTTCCCGAACGCGAGCAGGTGGGCGGCGCCCGTCGTCGTCGTGCTCGCCGTGGTCTCGATCCTGTACGGCGCGCTCATGGCGATCGGGCAGAGCGACCTCA
This sequence comes from Cellulosimicrobium sp. RS, assembly GCF_046159675.1. NCBI lineage: Bacteria > Bacillati > Actinomycetota > Actinomycetes > Micrococcales > Promicromonosporaceae > Cellulosimicrobium > Cellulosimicrobium sp. RS. The sequence continues at coordinate 406,853 of NZ_JBJXVU010000003.1, forward strand.
TGCGCCTCATCGCCTACACGTCGGTGTCGCACTTCGGGTTCATCGTGCTCGGCATCTTCGCGTTCACGTCGCTCAGCGTGTCCGGCTCGTCGCTCTACATGGTCAACCACGGGATCTCGACCGGGGCCCTGTTCCTCATCGCGGGCTTCCTCGTCGCGCGGCACCCGGAGCGCTCGCAGCGCATCGCGGACTACGGCGGCCTGCAGAAGGTCGTCCCGGTGCTCGCGGGCACGTTCCTCGTGGCGGGCCTGTCCGCGCTGTCGCTGCCCGGCCTGTCGACGTTCGTCAGCGAGATCATGGTCCTCGTCGGGACGTTCGCGCGCAGCCCGTGGGCCGCGCTCGTCGCGGTGCTCGGCGTCGTGCTCGCCGCGCTCTACGTGCTGCTGACCTACCAGCGGATCTTCACGGGCGGAACCCGCGAGGGGCTCGACCGGCTCCCCGACCTGGGCGCGCGCGAGAAGTGGGTCGTCGCGCCGCTGCTGGTCGCCCTCCTCGTCCTCGGGTTCTACCCGGTGCCCGCGCTCGACCTCGTGCGCGAGCCCGCCGAGGTGACGCTCTCCGACCTCGCGGTCGCGGGCGTCGAGGACCCGCCGCGCTCCGACCCGTTCGCCGCGGGGACCGAGCAGGTCGCCTCCTCGAGCCCGGGCACGTCCGTCACTCGTAGCTCCGACGAAGGGAGCGAGTCGTGAACGACTCCTTCGTGGCCCCCACGGTCGACTGGCTGTACCTCGCCCCGGTCCTCGTCGTGCTCGGTGCCGGCGTCGTCGGCGTGCTCGTCGAGGCGTTCGTCCCGGCGCGCGTCCGGCGCACGGTGCAGGTCGTGCTGGCCCTGCTCGCGACCGCCGCGGCGCTCGCGCTCGTCGTCGTGCTGTGGCGCGACCCCGCCGTCCAGGGCACCGACGGCGCCGCCTACGGCGTGCGGGTGCTCGGCGGGTCGATGGTCATCGACCCCTTCGGGCTCGCGATCCAGGGGATCGTCGTGCTGCTCGCGTTCCTGGCGATCCTCGTGATCGCCGACCGGACGTCGACCGGCCAGGACGCGTTCGCGCCGTCCGCGGCCGCCGTCCCCGGCTCGCCGTACGAGGACCTCACGCGGCGCAAGGGGCTGGAGCAGACCGAGGTCTACCCGCTCGTGCTGTTCGCCGTCGGCGGCATGATGATCTTCCCCGCCACGGGCAACCTCCTCGTGATGTTCGTCGCGCTCGAGGTGCTCTCGCTCCCGCTGTACGTGCTGTCCGCGATGTCCCGGCGCCGCCGTCTGCTGTCGCAGGAGGCGTCGTTCAAGTACTTCCTGCTCGGCGCGTTCGCGTCCGCGCTGTTCGTGTTCGGCGTCGCCCTCGTCTACGGGTTCGCCGGCTCGGTGGACCTCGTCGAGGTGTACCGGTCGCTCGCGACGCCCGAGGGCCCGCTCGCGAGCATGCCCGGCCTTGTCGTCGTCGGTGCCCTGCTCATCCTCGCGGGGCTGCTGTTCAAGATCGGCGCCGCGCCGTTCCACTCGTGGACCCCCGACGTCTACCAGGGGGCCCCGACGCCGATCACCGGCTTCATGGCGGCGTGCACCAAGGCCGCGGCGTTCGGGGCGCTCCTGCGCGTGCTGTACGTCGTGAGCCTCGGTCTGGCGCAGTCGTCGCCGGCCACGCGCGAGGACCTGTTCGTCGCGCTGTGGATCGTCACGCTGCTCACCATGGTCGTCGGGACCGTCGTCGGCGCCGTCCAGACCGACGTCAAGCGGCTCCTCGCGTACTCGTCGATCGCCCACGCGGGCTTCATCCTCGTCGGCGTCCTGGGGTTCTCCCAGCTCTCGCTGCGGGCGACGGTGTTCTACCTCCTCGTCTACGGCCTCGCGACGGTCGGCGCCTTCGCGGTCGTCACGCTCGTCCGTGAGACGGCCCCCGTCCGCGAGCGGGTGCCCGCGACCGTCGGGGCGGGCGCCGGGGGAGCCGACGGCTCGGACGCGGCGGACAACGTCACGGACGACTCGTCCCGGGAGCCCGTCGCCGTGCTCGGCGAGGCCACCCACCTCGCCCAGTGGGCGGGTCTGGGGCGCCGCAGCCCGTGGCTCGCCGGCGTCTTCTCGCTGTTCCTGCTCTCCATGGCGGGCATCCCGCTGACCGCCGGGTTCGTGGCGAAGTTCACCGCGTTCGGCGCGGCGATCGCCGGCCCCGACGGGCAGGGCGGCGGCTCCACGTGGGTGCTCGCGGTGGTCGGTGTGCTCGCCTCGGCCGTGGCGGTGTTCTTCTACGTCCGCCTCATCGTGCTCATGTTCTTCACGGCGCCGTCCGGCGGCGTGGGCGACGGCGCGGACGGCGGCGCGGAGGCCTCCGAGGGCACCGGGGTGACCGTCGTGCGGTCGACCGGACCGACGACCGTGGCGATCGCCGTGTGCGCGATCGGGGTGCTCCTCCTCGGTGTGTTCCCCTCCCCGGTTCTCGATCTGGCGGCCGAGGCGGTTAAGTTCGTCCCGTGACCTCCGTGCCTCCCGTCCCCTCCGCGCCCGCCGGGCCCCGCGGCCCGCGCGAGCGGACCGCTCCCGTGACGACCACCGCGATCCCGATCTCGGACCCCGAGCTCGCGGCCGCCCTCACCGAGCGCCTGGCGGAGGTCGAGACCCGGCTCCGGGCCGCCGTCGCGCACGCCGACCCGCTCGCGGACTCGGCGTCGCGGCACCTCGTGAACGCCGGGGGCAAGCGCCTGCGCCCCCTGCTCACGCTGCTCGCGGCCGAGCTCGGGGACGGGACGCGGCCCGAGGTCGCGGAGGCAGCCGTCGTCGTCGAGCTCACGCACCTCGCGTCGCTCTACCACGACGACGTCATGGACTCCGCGCCCGTGCGGCGCGGGGCGCCGTCCGCGCACGCGGTGTGGGGCAACTCCGTCGCGATCATGGTCGGCGACCTGCTCTTCGCGCGTGCCGCGTCGACCGTGGCGGCGCTCGGCCCGGAGGCCGTGCTCATCCAGGCGCGGACGTTCGAGCGGCTCTGCCTCGGCCAGCTCCACGAGACCACGGGGCCGGGCGAGGGCGACGACCCCGTCGAGCACTACCTCGAGGTCCTCGCGGACAAGACGGCGTCGCTCCTGTCGACGTCCGCACGGCTCGGCGCGATGTTCGCCGGCTGCCCGGCCGACGTCGTCGAGACGGTCGCGGCGTACGGCGAGCGGCTGGGGGTCGCCTTCCAGCTCGCCGACGACGTCCTGGACCTGGCGTCCTCCGGCGACGAGTCGGGCAAGACCCCGGGCACCGACCTGCGCGAGAAGGTCCCCACGATGCCGGTCCTCCTGCTGCGCGCGCGCATCGCGCAGGGGACCGCGACGGAGGACGATGCGGCGCTCGTCGAGCTGCTCGACTCCGACCTGACCGACGACGCCGCGCTCGCGGCGGCCGTCGCGGCGCTGCGCCGGCACGAGGTGCTCGCCGAGACGCGCGCGCTCGCCGTCCGGTGGGCCCGCTCCGCCGTCGACGAGCTCGACACGCTGCCCCCCGGGCCGGTGAGTGACGCGCTGCGCTCCTTCGCGGAGGCCCTGGCGGACCGCGCCGCCTGACCCGCCGAGAGGGTGAACTTTCCGGTCGTGGGTGCCGTGGGCGCGGGGCCGTCCCGGTGCCCGGGCCGGTTGCCCGGGACACCCGTCCGGCCCTGCCGGTAGCGGCACACCCGACGGTGGTCCGCGCCGGTGGGCCCGGGGCGCGCTCACCGAGAGGGGAGTTCTCCCCATGGGACGGGTGTCGGACCTCACTCGCCCTCCCGTTATCCTCGGTTGCGCGATCGGTGGGGCCGCCTGGCAAGTGCGAGATCGAGGGGGCCGGCGAAGGGGACCGGTCGCCTCCCGATCCGGCACCTCGGAGGACTTGTGGGTTTCCTGGCGCGCCTGCGTGAGCACCGCCGTACCGTCGCGTCCGTGAGCACCGTGTCGGTGTTCTCCACGGCGCTGGTGGGACTCGCGCTGTTCACCGAGGGCGAGGCCACGGCGGACGTGGACCTCAACGACTCGGGCGTGTGGGTGACGAAGACGTCGGCCGGCCTGGTGGGGCGGTTCAACTACGAGTCCC
>NZ_JBJXVU010000004.1:0-354893 GCF_046159675.1 Cellulosimicrobium sp. RS
CGGACGTGGAAGCGGGGACGAAAGACCCGTGCAGCTGACCGGTACTAATCAGCCGACAACTTCAACACCAAACACTCTTGTGCTACGCGTCCACTGTGCGGTTCCCGAACCACCAACACCACACCCCACACGGGGTGCCCCGGTGTCGAGGAGGTTCAACAGAGTTACGGCGGTCACAGCGAAGGGGAAACGCCCGGTCCCATACCGAACCCGGAAGCTAAGCCCTTCAGCGCCGATGGTACTGCCCTGGAGACGGGGTGGGAGAGTAGGACGCCGCCGGACAACCCTTCACCGAAGGCCCACCCCACACGGGGTGGGCCTTCGGCATATCCGCATACCCCCACACCACGCGACGGGGCGAACCCGTCGTGGCTGACCCTCTCGTCGGCGTCGGCGTCGGCGCTGGCCCCGGCGTCCGCCCGAGCCGTCGCGGAGCGGGGGGTGTGCCGGCGTCGAGCCGGAGCAGAGGCAGCGCCCCCGGGCGCGCACCTCGCACCACGCTTCTCCGGACGCCGGGCAGAGCGGTGCGAGGTGCGCCACCGAGCGCCGGCAGACGCAGGCTGATCGGGCTGCGGGCCGGCCGGAGGCGGGCCACGGCGCGTGTCCCCACTAGAATGGGGGCATGTCCACCATCTCCCGTGACGAGGTCGCGCGCGTCGCCGCGCTGGCCCGCATCGATCTGCGACCCGAGGAGCTGGACCGGCTCTCCGGCGAGCTCGACGTGATCGTCGACGCCATCGCCAAGGTCAGCGAGGTCGCGACGCCCGACGTCCCCGCGACGAGCCACCCGATCCCGATGTCGAACGTCTTCCGTGACGACATCCCCGAGCCGCCGCTGCCCGTCGAGGACGTCCTCGCGGCCGCGCCCGCGGCGGAGGACGGCCGGTTCTCCGTACCGCAGATCCTCGGGGAGGAGTGAGATGACGGACCTGACACGGCTCTCCGCGGCCGAGCTCGCCGAAGGGCTCGAGGCGCGCGACTTCTCGAGCGTCGAGGCCACCCAGGCGCACCTCGACAGGATCGTCGCGGTCGAGGGCGCGGTCAACGCGTTCCTCCACGTCAACACCGACGAGGCGCTGGCGACGGCGCGCTCGGTCGACGACCGCCGCGTCGCGGGCGAGCCGGTGCACCGGCTCGCCGGTGTGCCGATCGCGGTCAAGGACGTCGTCGTGACGAAGGGCATGCCGACGACGGCCGGCTCCAAGATCCTCGAGGGCTGGGTGCCGCCGTACGACGCGACGCTCGTCGAGAAGATCCGCGCCGCCGGGCTGCCGATCCTCGGCAAGACGAACATGGACGAGTTCGCCATGGGCTCGTCGACCGAGCACTCCGCGTACGGCAACACCCGCAACCCGTGGGACCTCGACCGGATCCCCGGCGGATCGGGCGGCGGCTCCGCCGCGGCGGTGGCGGCGTTCGAGGCCCCGCTCGCGATCGGCACGGACACGGGCGGCTCGATCCGTCAGCCCGGGGCCGTCACCGGCACCGTCGGCGTCAAGCCGACGTACGGCGGCGTCTCCCGGTACGGGCTCATCGCGATGGCGTCCTCGCTCGACCAGGCGGGCCCCGTCACGCGCACCGTGCTCGACGCCGCGCTGCTGCACGAGCTCATCGGCGGCTACGACCCGCGCGACTCCACGTCGATCCCCGGCCGCGGGCCGGCGCTCGTCGACGCCGCGGTCCAGGGCGCCACGGGCGACCTCTCGGGCTTGCGCGTCGGCGTCGTCAAGGAGCTCACGGGCGAGGGCTACCAGGAGGGCGTGAGCGCGCGCTTCGCGCAGTCGCTCGACCTCCTGCGCGGGCTCGGCGCCGAGATCGTCGAGGTCTCCTGCCCGCACTTCGAGTACGCGCTCGGCGCGTACTACCTGATCATGCCGTCGGAGGCGTCGAGCAACCTCGCGAAGTTCGACGGCATGCGCTTCGGCCTGCGCGTGGAGCCCGAGGAGGGCCCCGTGACCGCGGAGCGCGTCATGGCCGCCACGCGCGGCGCGGGCTTCGGCGACGAGGTGAAGCGCCGCATCATCCTCGGCACCTACGCGCTCTCGGCCGGCTACTACGACGCCTACTACGGCAGCGCGCAGAAGGTCCGCACGCTCATCCAGCGGGACTTCGCCGCCGCCTTCGAGCAGGCAGACGTCCTCGTCTCGCCGACGGCGCCGACCACGGCGTTCCGGTTCGGCGAGAAGCTCGACGACCCGCTCGCCATGTACCTCAACGACGTCGCGACGATCCCCGCGAACCTCGCGGGGGTCCCCGGGATGTCGGTGCCGTCGGGCCTGTCGGACGACGGCCTGCCCGTCGGCTTCCAGATCCTCGCGCCGGCCAAGGCCGACGACCGCATGTACCGGGTGGGCGCCGCGCTCGAGGCCGCCCTGGTCGGCTCGTGGGGCGGACCGCTGCTCGACCGCGCGCCCGCGCTGCCCACGGCCACGAACGCACAGGAGGGCCAGGTCGGATGACCGCCACGACCGTCGACCTCGTCGACTACGCCGACGCCACGCGCCGCTACGACCCCGTCATCGGGATCGAGGTGCACGTCGAGCTCGGCACGCTGACCAAGATGTTCTGCCCGGCCGAGGTGAGCTTCGGCGCCGAGCCGAACACCCAGGTGACCCCGGTCTCGCTCGGGCTCCCGGGCGCCCTGCCGGTCGTCAACGGCAAGGCCGTCGAGTATGCGATCCGCATCGGCCTCGCGCTCAACTGCCAGATCGCCGAGACGTGCCGGTTCGCGCGCAAGAACTACTTCTACCCGGACGTCCCGAAGAACTTCCAGACGTCCCAGTACGACGAGCCCATCGCCTACGACGGGTGGATCGACGTCGAGCTCGAGGACGGGACCGTGTTCCGCGTCGAGATCGAGCGCGCGCACATGGAGGAGGACGCCGGCAAGAACACCCACGTGGGTGGGGCGACCGGTCGCATCCACGGTGCCGAGTACTCGCTCGTCGACTACAACCGCGCCGGCATCCCGCTCGTCGAGATCGTCACGCGGCCGATCACGGGCGCGGGCGACCGCGCCCCCGAGGTCGCGCGCGCGTACGTGCAGACGCTGCGCGACATCTTCCGGGCGCTCGACGTGTCCGAGGCGCGCATGGAGCGCGGCAACGTCCGCGCCGACGTGAACCTCTCGCTGCGCCCGACGCCCGAGTCGCCGCTCGGCACGCGCACCGAGACGAAGAACGTCAACTCGTTCCGCTCCGTCGAGCGGGCCGTGCGCTACGAGGTCTCGCGCCAGGCCGCCGTGCTCGACGCGGGCGGCACGGTGATCCAGGAGACCCGGCACTGGCACGAGGACACGGGCATCACGACGTCGGGCCGCGTGAAGTCGGACGCCGAGGACTACCGGTACTTCCCGGAGCCCGACCTTGTCCCGATCGCGCCGCCGCGCGAGTGGATCGAGGAGATCCGTGCGGGGCTCCCCGAGCTGCCGGTCGCGCGCCGCCGTCGGCTCCAGGGCGAGTGGGGCTACGCGGACGCCGAGATGCGCGACGTCGTGAACGCCGGTGCGCTCGACCTCATCGAGGCCACCGTCGCCGCGGGCACCAGCCCGGCCGGTGCGCGCAAGTGGTGGATGGGGGAGCTCGCGCGCCGCGCCAAGCAGGACGAGGTGGCGCTCGAGGCGCTGCCCGTCACGCCCGCGCAGATCGCCGCGCTGCAGGGCCTCGTCGACGCGGGCCGGATCAACGACAAGCTCGCGCGCCAGGTGCTCGACGGCGTGCTCGCCGGCGAGGGGGACCCGGAGGCGGTCGTCACCGCCCGGGGCCTCGAGGTCGTCTCCGACGACGGTGCGCTGCTCGCCGCGATCGACGAGGCGCTCGCCGCGCAGCCGGACATCGTGGAAAAGGTCCGGGGCGGGAACCTCGGGCCCGTCGGGGCGATCATCGGTGCCGTGATGAAGGCGACCCGCGGCCAGGCGGACGCGGGCCGCGTGCGCGAGCTCGTCCTCGAGCGGATCGGCTGACCGCCGTGACGCGCGGACCGGTCGTCCTGGGAGAGATGGTGCGTCTGCGCCCGATCGAGGCGCGGGACGCGGACCGCATGTGGGAGTCGTTGCAGGACCCGGAGGCCAACCGGCTCACGGGGACGACGGCGACCTTCACGCGCGAGCAGATCGACGAGTGGGTGGCGACCGTCAGCGACCGGGACGGCCGGTACGACTGGGCCATCACGCCGGGCGCGGTGCGTGACGGGCAGCCGGTGAGCGACGAGCTGATCGGCGAGATCGTGCTCAACGACCTCGACGAGCACGCGCGCTCGGCGAACCTGCGGCTCGCGCTGCTCCCGAACTACCGCGGGCGCGGCTACGGTCGCGAGGCAATCTTCGAGGTGCTGCGGTTCGCGTTCGACGGGTCGACGGACGTCGACGGCGTCCGGCACGAGGGACCGCGCCTGCACCGCGTGAGCCTCGACGTGCTGAGCATCAACCCCCGCGCCCGGATGCTCTACGAGTCGTTGGGCTTCCGCGAGGAGGGTCGGCTGCGCGACGTCTACCGCGACGGCGACGGGTGGGCGGACGCGACGGTCATGAGCATCCTCGAGGACGAGTTCCGGGCGGGCCTCGGCGCGTCCTGAGCCGTCCGCGGGCACGACCGCACGAAGGGCCCGGCAGCATCCGCTGCCGGGCCCTTCGTCGTCCCGTCCTGCACCAGCTCCTCGCCGCGCGGACGCGCCCGTCAGGCGCGGTACGCCTGGCGCAGCAGCTCCACGCCGTCCTGCGTGCCCTCGAAGGAGGTGCCACCGGTCATGACGACGACGAGCTCCTGGTCGGGGAAGAGCGCCAGGAGCTGGCCGCCCAGGCCGAGGGCGAAGACCATGCCGAGGTCCGGGTCGGCCCACCAGTGCCAGCCGTACGCGCCGATCCAGGGGTAGGTCCGGGTGCGGGGGCGCCAGCACTCGCGCAGCCAGTCGAGCGGCGCGACCTCCTCGCGCAGCACGGCGGTCCCGAGGCGCGCGAGGTCGGTCGGGAGGAGGCACAGCCCGTTGCCCGCGTGGCTGTAGCCGTTCCGGTCCGCGTAGAAGCGCCAGCGGCGGATGCCCGACGGGCGGAAGAGGTGCTCCTCCGCCAGCTGCTCGACGCTGCGACCCGTGCGCCGGTGGAGCACCGCACCGAGCAGGTGCGAGGACCCCGTGGAGTACCACATCGTGCGTCCGGGCTCGTCGACCAGCGGCCGCTCCACGACGGCGCGCAGCAGGTCCTTGCTCGCGGTGAGCGGCGGGGCCGAGCCGCGCCAGACGCCGAACTCCGGCCACTCGAGCCCCGACGTCATCCCCAGCAGGTGCTCGACGGTGATGGCGCGCTTGCGCTCGTCGTCGACCGGCACGTGCGGCAGGTGCGCCAGCGCCGAGGACGACAGGTCGACGTCGACGAAGCCCGCGAGGATGCCGGTGACGCTCTTCGTCACCGAGTTCAGCTTGGCGAGGCGGTCCGCTCCGTCGTGGCGGCGGAACCACGTGCGCTCGGTGGTCCCCGCGTGCACGACGACGAGCGCGTGCACGCCGGCGGTGCGAGCCGCCGCTCCCAGCGCGGGCCGGTCCAGAGGTCGTCGATCATGGGGCAGGAACGTAGCGGCTCCGGCTCGCGGCGGACGACGGGATTACCGACGCGTGGCCGGGACGCACCGTGGTTGACATCACCCGACCCACGACGTACATTCATAAGACGGAAACAAACTTCCGAGATGTGGAATCCACTCCGAAGGTCGGGCGGTGTGCCGCCCGGCCCGGTCGTCGAGAGGGAACGCAGCGATGACGCTGGACGAGTTCAACCGGTGGTCGCCGGACGAGGCGCGGGACGCGCTCCTCGCGTGCGCCCACGTGGACCGCTGGGCCGAGGAGGTCGCGGCCGGGCGCCCGTACGCGACCGTGGAGGACGCCGCCGAGGCGGCGCTCACCGCCGCCGACCCGTGGACGGACGACGAGGTCGACTCCGCGCTGGCGCGCCACCCCCGGATCGGCGAGCGTGCCGAGGGGGAGGCCGCGGACGCGAGCATGTCGCGCTCCGAGCAGGCCGGCGTCGACACCTCCGACGACGACGTGACGCGCCGGCTCGCCGAGGGGAACCGCGCGTACGAGCAGCGGTTCGGCCACGTGTTCCTCGTCCGGGCCGCCGGGCGCAGCGCCGAGGAGATCCTCGAGCAGCTCACCGAGCGGCTGGGCAACGACGCCGAGACCGAGCGGGCGAACGCCGCCCGCAACCTGCGCGAGATCGCCGCGCTGCGGCTGAAGGGAATGCTGACGGCATGAGCACCCACGCCAGCCACATCACCACGCACGTACTCGACGCGGCCAGCGGTAGGCCCGCCGAGGGGATCACCGTCCGCCTGGAGGCGGCTCCGGAGATCGCGGAGGGGACGACGGGGCAGGGCTGGTCCCTGGTGGCGTCCTCCCGCACGAACGACGACGGTCGCGTGCCCCAGCTCGGGCCCGAGACCCTCGTCCCCGGTACGTACCGGCTCGTGTTCGACACGGCCGAGTACTTCGACCGGCGAGACACCGTGTCCTTCTACCCGGAGGTCGTCATCGTCTTCCGGGTGGCGAGCGCTGAGCAGCACTACCACGTCCCCGTCCTGCTCAGCCCGTTCGCCTACTCGACCTATCGAGGGAGCTGACATGAGCACCACCACGACTGCCGAGCAGTCGGCGGCCACGCAGAGCAGCGGGGCCATCGTCCTGGGCGACAACCAGTGGGGCAAGGCGGAGGTGCGCCTCGTGCGCGTCGACCGCTCCACGCCCCGGCACGAGATCACGGACGTCAACGTCTCCTCACAGCTGAGGGGCGGGCAGGAGGCCACGCACCGCGAGGGGGACAACTCCCGGTGCGTCGCGACGGACACGCAGAAGAACACGATCTACGCGTTCGCCCGTGACGGCGTCGGCGCGATCGAGGACTTCGCCATCCGCCTCGGGCAGCACTTCGTCGAGGACTTCGAGTGGATCGAGGGCGGGCGCTGGGAGATCGAGCAGTACTCCTGGAACCGCATCGAGACCTCGGCCGGCGAGCACGACCACGCGTTCGTCCGCAACAACCAGGAGACGCGCACCACGGTCGTGCAGCGCGACGGCGACGAGGTCTTCGTCGTCTCGGGCCTCACGGACCTCGTCGTCCTCAAGTCGACGGGCTCGGAGTTCCACGGGTTCCCGCGCGACCGCTACACGACGCTCGTCGAGACGGACGACCGCATCCTCGCGACGTCGGTCACCTCGCGCTGGCGCTACACGACCACCGACGTCGACTTCGACGCGGTGTACGCGAAGGTCCGCGCGATCCAGCTCGAGGCGTTCGCGACGACGCACTCGCTCGCGCTCCAGCAGACGCTCTTCGCGATGGGCAAGGCCGTCCTGGAGGCCGTCCCGGAGATCGCGGAGATCAAGTTCTCGATGCCGAACAAGCACCACTTCCTCGTGGACCTGGCGCCGTTCGGCCTCGACAACCCGAACGAGGTCTTCTACGCGGCCGACCGCCCGTACGGCCTCATCGAGGCGACCGTCCTGCGTGAGGACGTCCCGGCCGAGCCGCGTGCCTGGGCGACCGTCACCGGGTTCTGCTGAGGCGTCATGACGGACGGACGCGCCCTGCCCGGCCGCGGAGCCCCCGCGGCCCGGCAGGGCGCGCCCGCCTCAGGGCGCCGCGGTGATGAGCTCGCGCGTGAGCTCGCTCGCGACGCGGTGCAGCACCGGGACCGCGTGCTCGCCGAACTCGTACGTCACGCGGGCCGCGGGCCCGGAGACGGACAGCGCGGTGGGGGTCGGGGCGTCGGGCACCGCGACGGCGAAGCAGCGCACGCCGAGCTCCTGTTCGCCGTCGTCGATCGCGTACCCGCGCTCGCGGGTCGCGGCGAGCTCCGCGAGGAGCGCGTCGACGTCGGTGATCGACTGGTCCGTCGCGGGCGGCATGCCGACGCGGCCCATGATCTCGCGCACCGTCTGGTCGGGGAGCTGGGCGAGGACCGCCTTGCCGACGCCCGTGCAGTGCGTGTAGACGCGCCGTCCGACCTCGGTGAACATGCGCATCGAGTGGCTCGACGACGCCTGGGCGACGTAGACCGCCATGTCGCGGTCGATCATCGCGAGGTTCGCCGACTCGCCGAGGTCGTGGGCGAGGCGCTCCAGGTAGGGGCGCGCGCCGGCGCCGAGCTGGCGGCCCGCCGACTCGCCGAGCCGGATGAGGCGCGGGCCGAGGGTGTACCGCCGCGACGGCGTCTGGCGCACGTAGCCCTGGGCGAGCAGCGTGCGCAGCAGGCGGTGGATCGTGGGCAGGGGGAGCCCCGCGTGCTGCGCGAGCTCGCTCAGGCCGGACTCGCCGCCGAAGTCGGCGAGCAGCTCGAGCAGCTCGATCGCGCGGTCCACGGACTGCACGCCCCCGGCCGGCTTCGCCGGCCGCGTGCCCGGGGCGCTCTCCGTCGGCTCCGTCGCCGCCGAGGTCTCGGCCATCTCACCATCTCCTGTCCACCAGGTGCCGCCCGACGGCGGGCGCACCTCGCCTGAGCAGTGCGGGAACCTCCCGCGCTCCCTTCCGCATCACGGAAGACACGCATCAGCATACGAGAAGAAGGAACGAACATGACGTCCGAGACGAAGGCCCCGGAGACGCAGGCCGCGACGGCGAAGAACGCCGCGACCAGCCCGAGCTACTCCATCACGCTGCGCGTCGAGGCCCCCAGCGGTCACCGCACCGCGAGCGACCTCGTCGCGGCCGTGAGCGCGACGGGTGCCGCGATCACGGGCGTCGACGTCTCGGAGTCGGGCGCCGACCGCCTCGTCGTCGACATCACGGCCGACACCGTCGACGCCGCGCACGTGGAGCAGATCCGGGACGCGCTGAGCGCGCTCGACGGCCTCACCGTGCGCCACGTGAGCGACGCGACGTTCCTCATGCACCTCGGCGGCAAGCTCGAGGTCAACCCCAAGGTGCCGCTGCGCCACCGCGCCGACCTGGCCCGCGCCTACACGCCAGGCGTGGCGCGCGTGTGCCTCGCCATCGCGGAGCGGCCCGAGGACGCGCGCCGTCTGACGGTCAAGCGCAACACGGTCGCGGTCGTGACCGACGGCACCGCCGTCCTCGGCCTGGGCGACATCGGTCCCGCCGCGGCCCTCCCCGTCATGGAGGGCAAGGCCGCGCTGTTCAAGCAGTTCGCGGGCGTCGACGCGTGGCCGGTGTGCCTCGACACGACCGACACCGAGGAGATCATCCGCACGGTGAAGGCCATCGCGCCCGTGTACGGCGGCATCAACCTCGAGGACATCTCCGCGCCGCGCTGCTTCGAGATCGAGCGCCGCCTGCGCGAGGAGCTCGACATCCCCGTGTTCCACGACGACCAGCACGGCACGGCGATCGTCGTGCTCGCGGCGCTGACGAATGCGCTGCGCGTGGTGGGCAAGGCCATCGAGGACGTGCGCATCGTCGTCTCCGGCGTCGGCGCGGCGGGCAACGCGATCATCGCGCTGCTCCAGGGCCAGGGCGCGGGCAACATCGTCGCGTTCGACCGCCAGGGCGCGATCCACCCCGGCGCGAGCCTCACCGACGAGCACCGCCGCCGCCTGGCGGAGACGACCAACCCCGACGGCTTCACGGGCACGCTGCGCGAGGGCCTGGCCGGGGCCGACGTCTTCATCGGCGTCTCCGGGCCGAACATCCTCACGGGCGACGACGTGGCCACCATGGCCGACGACGCGATCGTCTTCGCGCTGGCGAACCCCACGCCGGAGGTCGACCCGATCGCCGCGGCGCAGCACGCGACGGTCGTCGCCACGGGCCGGAGCGACTACCCGAACCAGATCAACAACGTGCTCGCCTTCCCGGGCCTCTTCCGCGGCCTGCTGGACGTCGGCGCGAGCGAGATCACCGACGAGATGCTGCGCGCCGCGGCCGTCGCGATCGCCGACGCCGTCGCGCCCGAGGAGCTCAGCGCGAGCTACATCGTCCCGAGCGTCTTCGAGCCGGCCGTCTCCACGGCCGTCGCGCGCGCCGTCGCCGAGGTCGCGGAGCGCGACCGCGCGGGCCAGGCTCAGGAGAGCAGCACGTCGGGCCACCACGTCGGGTCGGCAGCCCGGTCCTGACGCACCCTCGTCAGCCCGGCCCGCCCCGCAGAAAGGACACCACCATGACCACCACCACGGCCGTCGCCGTCCACGGACCCGCCGTCGAGCGGTCCGACGAGATCCTCACGCCGGACGCGCTCGACTTCGTCGCCGACCTGCAGCGCCGGTTCGGCGCCCGCCGCGACGAGCTGCTCGCCGCCCGGGCCGCGCGGCGCGAGCAGGTCGCCCGCACGGGTCGCCTCGACTTCCTGCCCGAGACCGCCGACGTGCGCGCGGGGGACTGGACGGTCGCCGGCGCGCCCGCGGACCTCCGGGACCGCCGCGTCGAGATCACCGGCCCCCCGACGCCCAAGATGGCGATCAACGCCCTCAACTCGGGCGCGAAGGTCTGGCTCGCCGACCTCGAGGACGCGTCGACGCCGCACTGGAGCAACGTCGTCGGCGGCCAGGTCGCCCTGCACGACGCGACGCGCCGCACGCTCGCGTTCACGTCGCCCGAGGGCAAGCAGTACGCGCTGCGCCCGGAGACCGACGGCGACCCGCTCGCCGTCATGGTCGTGCGGCCCCGTGGCTGGCACTTCGACGAGGTGCACCTCACCGTGGACGGGACGCCCGCCGTCGGCGCGCTCGTGGACTTCGGGCTGCACTTCTTCCACAACGCCGCGGAGCTCGTCGCGCGCGGCTCCGGGCCGTACTACTACCTGCCGAAGATGGAGTCCCACCTCGAGGCGCGCCTCTGGGACGAGGTCTTCACGCACGCGGAGCAGGCGCTCGGCATCCCGCACGGGACGATCCGGGCGACGGTCCTCATCGAGACGATCCCCGCGGCGTTCGAGATGGACGAGATCCTCTACGAGCTGCGCGACCACGCGTCCGGGCTCAACGCGGGCCGCTGGGACTACCTGTTCTCCGTGATCAAGTACTTCCGCGACTCCGGGCCGTCGTTCACGCTGCCCGACCGAGGGTCCATCACGATGACCGCGCCGTTCATGCGCGCGTACACCGAGCTGCTGGTGCAGACGTGCCACCGGCGCGGCGCGTTCGCTATGGGCGGCATGGCGGCCGTCATCCCGAACCGCCGCGAGCCCGAGGTCACCGCCCAGGCGTTCGAGAAGGTGCGCGCCGACAAGCAGCGCGAGGCCGGCGACGGCTTCGACGGGTCGTGGGTCGCGCACCCGGACCTCGTGCCGGTGTGCCGCGAGGTGTTCGACGGGGTGCTCGGCGAGCGACCCAACCAGCTCGACCGGCGGCGCCCCGACGTCCACGTCACGGCCGACCAGCTCCTCGACGTGGCGTCCGCGCAGGGCGACGTCACCGAGGCGGGGCTGCGCAACAACCTCTACGTGTCCGTCGCGTACGTCGCGGCGTGGCTCGCGGGCAACGGCGCGGTCGCGATCCACAACCTCATGGAGGACGCCGCGACCGCGGAGATCTCGCGCTCGCAGGTGTGGCAGTGGGTGCGCTCGGGCGCGTCGTTCACCGCGGGCGAGAGCGCGGGCACGACCGTCACCGCGGACCTGGTCCGCACGCTCCTGCGCGAGGAGACCGCGCGGCTGCGGGACGACGTCGGGCACGAGGCCTACGACGCCGGGCCGTACGACCGGGCGGCGGCGCTCGTCGAGGACATCGCGCTCAACGAGCACTACGTCGACTTCCTCACGCTGCCCGCGTACGAGGACGTCGTCGCGCACGAGCAGGACGCGTCCTGATGCCGGCCGGTCCCGAGGCGGGCTCGGTCCGCGGCTTCAGCGAGGACGGCGTCGCGGCGCTGCACGCGTCGCTCGACGGGCTGCTCGCACCCTGGGACGCGGAGCTCGCGGCCCGCTACCCGGGCGACGACGGCTCGCGCCAGCCCGTGCACACCGTCTACGTGCCGGGCGACCGGTACGCGGCGGGCCTCGCGCCGGAGTGGGCGGCCCAGGCGCGCGAGGCGGTCGACGGCGCGGGCGGCGTCCGTCGCCTCGTGGACCTGCTGGGCGTCGGGGAGGGAGCCGGGGGCGACCTCGCGGACGCCGTCGCGGAGCGCGTGAGCGCGAAGCTCGCGGTCGAGGCGATCGAGGACCTCCGGATCGACTTCGAGGACGGGTTCGGCGACCGCGGCGACGCGGCGGAGGACGCCGCGGTGATCGCGGCGGCGCGCGAGCTCGTCCGGGCCGAGGCGCAGGGCACCGCGACGCCGTTCGCGGGCATCCGCATCAAGTGCCTCGAGGAGGCGACGCGCCGACGCGGCGTGCGCACCCTCGCGCTGTTCGTCGCGGAGCTCGTCGCGGGTCGCGCCGCGGCCGGCGAGGCCCGCGCCCTGCCGGACGGGTTCGTCGTGACGCTCGCCAAGGTCACCGCGCCGCAGCAGGTCGAGGCGATGGCGCGCGCGTGCGAGCACGTCGAGGACGCGAACGGCCTCGAGCCGGGCACCCTGCGGTTCGAGGTCCAGGTCGAGACGCCGCAGGCGCTGCTCGCGGCCGACGGCACGGCGACGGTCGCCCGCCTCGTGCACGCCGCGCCGGGTCGTGTCACGGCGCTGCACTACGGCACGTACGACTACTCGGCGTCGCTCGGCATCGCCGCTGCGTACCAGTCGATGGAGCACCCCGCGGCCGACCACGCGAAGTCGGTCATGCAGCTCGCCGTCGCGGGCACGGGCGTGCGCCTGTCGGACGGGTCGACGAACGTCCTGCCCGTCGGCGACCCCCAGGCCGTCGACGCGGCGTGGCGGCTGCACGGGCGGCTCGTGCGCCGCTCGCTCGAGCGCGGGTACTACCAGGGCTGGGACCTGCACCCCGCGCAGCTCCCGAGCCGGTTCGCCGCGACGTACGCGTTCTACCGCGAGGGCGCGGCGTCGGCGCTCGCGCGCCTCGCGGCGTACGTCGGGTTCGTGCCCGACGCCGGGGGCGTCCTCGACGAGCCGGCGACCGCCAAGGCGATGGCCTGGTTCCTCGGACGCGGCGTCGACTGCGGCGCGCTCACCGAGACCGAGGTCCGCACCGCGACCGGCCTCGACCGCGCCGGGCTCGACGCGGTCCGCGTCTCCGGGCGCGCGCCGCAGCCGGTCGCGGGCTGAGCGCCCGCCCTCCCATCCTTCCCGCCGTCCGCCGTGGCACCGCCACCGGCACGGCCACGACCTCCGAGGAGTGACCCCATGACCCAGACCACCCCCTACTACACCCCGCAGGGTGGCCTGCCCGGCCAGACCGAGCTGCTCACCGACCGCGCGATCGTCACCGAGGCGTACACGGTGATCCCGCGCGGCGTGCTGCGCGACATCGTCACGAGCAACCTGCCCGGCTGGGACAAGACCCGGCTGTGGGTGCTCGCCCGGCCGATCGAGGGCTTCGCGACGACGTTCGCGCAGTACGTCATGGAGGTCTCGCCCGGCGGCGGGTCGGACCAGGGCGAGGACGAGGAGACCGTGCAGTCCGTCGTCTTCGTCACCGAGGGCACGCTCGTGCTCACGCTCGCCGGGGTCGAGCACGTGCTCGAGCCGGGCGGGTACGCGTACCTGGCGGCGGGGGAGCGGTGGGCGCTGCACAACCGCTCGGACGCCAAGGCCGCGTTCCAGTGGATCCGCAAGGTGTACGAGCCGATCCCGGGCCACACCGCGACGTCGTTCGTCACGCGCGAGCAGGACGTCGAGCCGCGCGCGATGCCGGACACGGACGGCGTGTGGGTGACGACGCGGTTCGTCGACCCCGACGACCTCGCGCACGACATGCACGTCAACATCGTGACGTTCCAGCCCGGCGGGTCCATCCCGTTCGCGGAGACGCACATCATGGAGCACGGGCTCTACGTGCTCGAGGGCAAGGCGGTCTACCGCCTCAACGGCGACTGGGTCGAGGTCCAGGAGGGCGACTTCATGTGGCTCCGCGCGTTCTGCCCGCAGGCCTGCTACGCGGGCGGCCCCAAGCCGTTCCGCTACCTGCTCTACAAGGACGTGAACCGGCAGGTCAAGCTCGACCGTCGGCGCTGACGAGACCTGACGAGGGCATGACCAGGGCCCGGCTCCGCACGCGGAGCCGGGCCCTCGTCGTGCTTCGGGTGTTTTCACCCGCCGCGGCGCGAAGATCATCCGGCTCCGAACGTCTCTCGGCCTGTCGGCGGTGCCACAGTGGGGTGTAAGGCAACGGATCACGTGAACCAATGGAGTGTTCATGGCACCGCGCTACAACTCCCCGCCCAACTGGCCGCCGCCTCCTGCAGGGTGGTCACCGCCGCCAGGCTGGTCGCCTGACCCCGCATGGGGACCCGCGCCGCAGGGGTGGAGGTTCTGGGTCGAAGACACCGAGTCCGGTTCTCCCGATCCCCGAGGGGTGCTTCCCAAGGTCGGTGCCGGTGACGAGACCGCGGGAGCGGCACAGGGGAAGTCCTGGATTGCGCGGCACAAGCTCCTGACGGGAGCAGGCGGTGTGGTCCTGCTCATCGTCGCCATCGCGGCGCTGGTCGGCGGGAATGGCGGCGCAGGCGAAGATCCCGTTGTCGTCGCGACGACGCAAGGTGCCGATCAGGGCGAGAAGTCGGCTGACGAGATCGCTGCGGACGAGCAGGCAGAGGCCGAGCGCCTCGCCGAGGAGGAAGCAGCGGCGGCGGCGGAAGCCGAGGAGGAGCGGCTGGCGGAGGAGCAGCGACTCGCTGACGAGGCGGCTGCTGCTGAGGCGGCCGCTGCCGAAGCGGCGAGGATCGGGTCGGTCGCGCAGCAGAATGCGTACCGGTCGGCCGTGAGCTACCTCGACCTGACGGGGTTCTCGCGTTCGGGCCTCATCGGGCAGCTCGAGTTCGAGGGTTTCAGCACGGCCGACGCCGAGTTCGCCATCGCTCGACTCGAGGCCGAGGGCGGCGTTGACTGGAACGCGGAGGCGGCCGAGAGCGCGGCGAGCTACCTCGACTTGACGTCGTTCTCGCGAGCCGGTCTCGTCGACCAGTTGCTCTTCGAAGGATTCACGCCGGAGCAAGCCGAGTACGGAGTGAGTACCACGGGACTGTGAGTCAGGCCCGGTCCCGACCGGTCGCCGTCATGCGTCGTGGAGGACCAGGCCGCACGTCGATCCCGCCTGGCGACGGACGTCCCTGTAGCGACGAGGTTTGCGCCTCCGTCGAGCCTCGCGTTCTGCGCCTCCATGAAGGCCACGCCCGCCCACTCCTCGAAGAGCACCGCGACCGGCCCCTGACCTCCTGACCGAGCGGCAGCGCGTCTCGCCTTCGCCATCCCGATGATGCATGACGTCTGAACGTCGCCGAGCGCGACTCGAGCGCGCACGCCGGAGACGGGAGCCGTCGCACGACCCGCCTTCGTGGGTCGTGTGAGAGCGGACGAGAGCAGCGCGCGAGCCCAAGTTCGTCGCCCTCTCCTGCCACCGTCGTCGCCAGGGTCTGCACCCGAGGCCTGGGAGAGGTTCAGCCTTGCGCGCCCTCGTGAGACTCCGCTGACGGGCTTCCCATCGCACCAGCTACGGGAAACGCAGACTGCCTGGACGTCGCACCGAGGCCTCTTCGACGGTTGACGCTCTGCACGAACGGTGTCTACACTTCCATACAGCAGAAGAAAAGTTCCGCAGAATGGAATCGCAACGCAGCGAGACGCGGACGGACCCAGGGAGACGACGATGAGTCCCGCACCGACGTACACCGTCAACTGCTCGATCCTGCTCACGGACCTGCCGCTGCTCGAGCGGCCGGCCGCCGCCGCGGCGGCGGGGTTCCGGGGCGTCGAGTTCTGGTGGCCGTTCGCGTCGCCCACGCCCGCCCGCGACGAGGTGGACGCGTTCGTCGGCGCGATCGAGACGGCGGGCGTGCAGCTCACGGGCCTGAACTTCGACGCCGGGAACATGCCCGGCGGCGACCGCGGGCTCGTATCGTGGCCCGCGCGCTCGGCCGACCTGCGCGCGAACCTCGACGTCGTCACCGCGATCGGGGAGCGCACCGGCTGCCGCGCGTTCAACGCGCTCTACGGCAACCGCCAGGAGGGTGAGACGCCCGAGGCGCAGGACGAGCTCGGCGCCGAGAACCTCGCGCTCGCGGCGCGGGCCGTCGGGCGCATCGGCGGGACGGTGCTCGTCGAGCCCGTGAGCGGCGCGCCGGCCTACCCCCTGAAGACCGCGGCCGACGCCGTGCGCGTCATCGACCGGGTCGCCGCCGACCACGGCGAGACGAACCTCGGTCTCCTGTTCGACGTCTACCACCTGGCCGTGAACGGCGACGACGTCGACGCGGCTCTGTCGACCTACCGCGGTCGCATCGCGCACGTGCAGGTCGCGGACGCGCCCGGTCGCGGTGAGCCCGGCACGGGCGACCTGCCGATCGAGCGCTGGACCAAGGACCTGCGCGCCGGCGGCTACGACGGCTGGATCGGCCTCGAGTACAAGACCGCGGCCGCCGACCCGTTCGCGTGGCTTCCCGCCGCCGAGCGCTGACGCGACCCCCGGCCGTCCGCCGGCCGCGTGCCGGCGTCCGTCGGCCGCCCCGACCCCCGACCTGAACCACCCAGAGGAGCACACCATGGCCTCCATCGCCTTCATCGGACTCGGCATCATGGGCAGCCCCATGGCCGTCCACCTGCAGAACGCCGGGCACGACGTCGCGGGCTACAACCGGAGCCCCGAGAAGACCGCGCCGCTCGTCGAGGCGGGCGGTCGCGCGGCCGGGTCGGTCGCCGACGCGGTCTCGGGCGCCGACGTCGTCGCGATCATGGTCCCGGACTCGCCCGACGTGGAGGCGGTGCTCACCGGCGACGACGGCGTCCTCGCGAACGCGAAGCCCGGCGCGCTCGTCGTCGACTTCTCCTCGATCCGCCCGGACGTCACGGTCGCGCTCGCGCAGCAGGCGAAGGACGCGGGCCTGCGGATCGTCGACGCCCCCGTCTCGGGCGGCGAGCCGGGCGCGATCAACGCCGCGCTGTCGATCATGGTCGGCGGCACGCCCGAGGACTTCGAGGCAGCCAAGCCGTTCCTCGACGTCGTCGGCAAGACGGTCGTGCACGTGGGCCCGAACGGCTCCGGCCAGACGGTCAAGGCCGCGAACCAGCTCATCGTCGCCGCGAACATCCAGGCTCTCGCCGAGGCGGTCGTCTTCCTCGAGGCCTACGGCGTCGACACCGATGCCGCGATCGAGGTCCTGGGCGGCGGCCTCGCGGGCTCGGCGGTGCTGAACCAGAAGGCGCGCAAGATGCTCGACCGCGACTTCGGCCCCGGCTTCCGGATCGAGCTCCACCACAAGGACCTCGGCATCGTCACCGCCGCGGCCCGCGAGGCGGGCGTCGTCGCGCCGCTCGGCGGCCTCGTCGCCCAGCTCATGGCCTCCGCCCGCGCGAACGGCGACGGCGGCCTCGACCACTCCGGCCTGTTCCGCGGCGTCGAGCGCCTGTCCGGCCGCGACGGCTCCTGACCTTCCCCCTGACGACGACGTCACCTCCAGCAAGGAGAGAAACCATGCCTCGTATGCGTGCGGTGGACGCCGCAGTGGCGATCCTCGAGATCGAGGGCGCGACCCAGGCCTTCGGCCTGCCCGGCGCCGCCATCAACCCCTTCTACTCCGCGATGCGCGCGCACGGCGGCATCGACCACGTGCTCGCCCGCCACGTCGAGGGCGCGTCGCACATGGCCGACGGCTACTCCCGCGCGAAGCCGGGGAACATCGGCATCTGCATCGGCACGTCGGGCCCCGCGGGCACCGACATGATCACCGGCCTCTACGCCGCGTGGGCCGACTCGATCCCGATGCTCTGCATCACGGGCCAGGCGCCGGTCGCCAAGCTCGACAAGGAGGACTTCCAGGCCGTCGACATCGCGAGCATCGCCGCTCCGGTGACGAAGATGGCCAAGACCGTCCTCGAGGCCGGGCAGGTGCCGCAGGTCTTCCAGCAGGCGTTCCACCTCATGCGCTCGGGCCGCCCGGGCCCGGTGCTCGTCGACCTGCCGATCGACGTGCAGCTCACGGAGATCGAGTTCGACCCGGCGACCTACGAGCCGCTGCCCGTGCACCGCCCGACGGCGACGCGCGCCCAGGCCGAGAAGGCGATCGACCTGCTGCTCGCGGCGGAGCGTCCCCTGCTGGTCGCGGGCGGCGGCATCGTCAACGCGGGCGGCGAGGACCTGCTCGTCGAGCTCGCCGAGACGCTCGGCGTCCCCGTGATCCCGACGCTCATGGGCTGGGGCGTCATCCCGGACGACCACGCGCTCATGGCCGGCATGGCCGGTCTCCAGACGTCGCACCGCTACGGCAACGCGAACCTGCTCGCGTCCGACTTCGTGCTCGGCATCGGCAACCGCTGGGCCAACCGCCACACGGGCGGCCTCGACACGTACCGCGCGGGCCGCACGTTCGTCCACGTCGACATCGAGCCGACGCAGATCGGTCGCGTGTTCGCGCCCGACTACGGCATCGTGTCGGACGCGAAGGCGGCCCTCGAGCTGTTCGTCGAGGTCGCGCGCGAGCGCCGCGACGCCGGCCGTGCGCGCGACTACGCGGGCTGGGCGGCCGAGTGCGCCGAGCGCAAGCGGACGCTGCAGCGCAAGACGCACTTCACCGAGATCCCCATCAAGCCGCAGCGCGTGTACGAGGAGATGAACAAGGCCTTCGGCCCCGAGACGCGCTACGTCACGACCATCGGGCTCTCGCAGATCGCCGGCGCGCAGTTCCTCCACGTGTACAAGCCGCGGCACTGGATCAACGCGGGCCAGGCCGGGCCCCTCGGCTGGACGGGGCCGGCGGCGCTCGGTGTCGCGAAGGCCGTGCCGGACGAGCCGGTCGTCGCGCTCTCGGGCGACTACGACTTCCAGTTCATGATCGAGGAGCTCGCGGTCGGCGCGCAGTTCAACCTGCCGTACGTGCACGTCGTCGTGAACAACTCCTACCTGGGCCTGATCCGCCAGGCGCAGCGGGCCTTCGACATGGACTACCACGTCCAGCTCTCGTTCGAGAACGTCAACTCGCCCGAGCTGGGCGGCTACGGCGTCGACCACGTCAAGGTGGCCGAGGGCCTGGGCTGCAAGGCGATCCGCGTGACCGACCCCGAGGGGCTCGGCGAGGCGTTCGCGAAGGCGCAGGCCATGGCGGCGGAGTTCCGCGTGCCGGTCGTGGTCGAGGTCATCCTCGAGCGCGTCACGAACATCGCCATGGGCGTCGAGATCACGGGCGTCAACGAGTTCGAGGACCTCGCGATCTCGGCCGAGGACGCCCCCACCGCCACCGCGCTGCTCGACTGAGCACGCCGCACCCAGGGAGCAGGAGACATGACGGAGGGCGCGATGGGCACGGGTGAGGTGAGCGGTCGCGGGCACGAGTACGACCTCGTCGTGCGCGGCGAGCGCGTGCTCGTCGCCGGTGGCGAGCACCCGCGCGAGGTAGGTGTCGTCGGGGGAGTGGTCCGCGCGATCGAGCCGCTCGGCGCGGGGCTCGACGGCGCGCGCGTCGTCGAGCTGGGGCCGCACCAGGTGCTGGTCCCCGGGCTCGTCGACACGCACGTGCACGTGAACGAGCCGGGGCGCACCGAGTGGGAGGGGTTCGCGTCCGCGACGCGGGCCGCCGCCGCGGGCGGGGTGACGACGATCGTCGACATGCCGCTCAACTCGATCCCCCCGACGGTCGACGTCGAGGCGCTCGAGACCAAGCAGAAGGTCGCGCGCGACCAGGCGTTCG
Source organism: Cellulosimicrobium sp. RS (assembly GCF_046159675.1). Lineage (NCBI taxonomy): Bacteria > Bacillati > Actinomycetota > Actinomycetes > Micrococcales > Promicromonosporaceae > Cellulosimicrobium > Cellulosimicrobium sp. RS. Next base: position 19,666 of record NZ_JBJXVU010000004.1, read on the forward strand.
TCGACGTCGGGTTCTGGGGCGGCGCCGTGCCCGGCAACGCGGACGAGCTGCGGCCCCTGTGGGACGCGGGCGTGTTCGGGTTCAAGTGCTTCCTGCTGCACTCGGGGGTCGAGGAGTTCGGGTACCTCGAGCCGGACGAGCTGGAGGCCGACCTGCGCCTGCTCGCCGACTTCGACGGGCTCATGCTCGTGCACGCCGAGGACTCGCGCGCGATCGAGCGGGCGCCCACCCCGCACGGCGACCACTACGACACGTTCCTCGCGTCGCGCCCGCGCGGCGCGGAGAACGTCGCGATCGCCGCGGTGATCGAGGCGGCGCGCTGGACCGGGGCGCGCGCGCACGTGCTGCACCTGTCGAGCTCGGACGCGCTGCCGATGATCCGGAGCGCGAAGCGCGAGGGCGTGCGCCTCACGGTCGAGACGTGCCCGCACTACCTGGCGCTCGCGGCCGAGGAGATCCCCGACGGCGCGACGCAGTTCAAGTGCTGCCCGCCCATCCGGGAGATCGACAACCGCGAGCTGCTCTGGGAGGGGCTGCTCGACGGCACGATCGACTGCATCGTCTCGGACCACTCGCCGAGCACGCCCGACCTCAAGGAGCTCGACACGGGCGACTTCGGGACGGCGTGGGGCGGCGTGTCGTCGCTCCAGCTCGGGCTCGCGATCGTGTGGACCGAGGCGCGGACGCGCGGCGTGCCGTTCGCGCGCGTCGTCGAGTGGATGTCGGCTCGCCCGGCGGCCGTCGCGGGCCTGCGGCGCAAGGGCTCGATCGCGCTCGGCTTCGACGCGGACCTCGCGGTGGTCGAGCCGGACACGGCGTTCGTCGTCGACCCGAAGGCCCTGCACCACAAGAACCCCATCACGCCGTACGCCGACCGCGCGCTCTCGGGCGCCGTCGTCGCGACGTACCTGCGGGGCGAGGAGATCACCCTCGACCGCCCCACGGGCCGCCTGCTCTCGCGCGGCGACGCGTGAGGGGCTGAGACTCCCGTGCCCGGCCGCGGGGGCCGGGCACGGGGAACCACCTGACCCGCGCACGACGAGGGGCGGCACCGCTGGTGGGTGCCGCCCCTCGTCGCGCGCGAGGTAGAGCCCGGGTCAGCCGAGGTAGAGCCGTGGTCGCCCGGGGTAGAGCCGTGGTCGTGACCACGGCTCTACCCCGGCGGACCAGGGCTCTACCTCGGCGGACCAGGGCTCTACCTCGGCGGGGTGGAGGGCGTGGGGTCAGGACTGCGCGAGGAGCTCGTCGAGCTGCTCATAGCCCTCGCGCACGCCGACCTCCATGCCGCTCGCGACGAAGCCGTCGCGGCCCTCGAACGAGTCGACGAGCGACGTCGCGGTGAGCCGGCTGCGGCCGTCGGGCAGGTCCTCGAACACGAGGCGGTCGAGCGAGACGCCGTCGGGGAAGCCCTCGAACGTGAACGTCTGGACGATGAGCTCGTCCGGGCGCACCTCGTGGACGCTGCCGAAGAACGCGTACTCGTTGCCGTCCGGGTCGACCTGGACGTACCGGTACGCGCCGCCCGTGCGCACGTCCCAGAGCTCGTTGCGCTGGGTGAGGTAGCGCGGGCCGTTCCAGCGCGCGAAGAGCTCCGGGTCGAGGTGGGCGCGGAAGACCTTCGCCGCGGGCGCGTCGAACTCGCGCACGATGCGGACGATCGGGAGGTCCGTGGGGACGACGATCTCGGTCTCGTGGGTGCCGGTGGTGGTCATGGTGCTGCTCCTGTCGTCGGGTCGTTCTCGGTGGTGCCCGGTCGGTCGGGCAGGTCGCGCAGGACGTCGTCGAGGCGGCGGTAGCGGTCCTCGGCCTCGCGCCGGTAGCGCTCGATCCACTTCGTCATGAGGTCCAGCACCTCCGCCTCGAGGTGCACGGGGGCGCGCCGGGCGTCCGTCGTGCGGGTCACCAGGCCGGAGTCCTCGAGCACGCGCAGGTGCTTGGACACCGCCTGGACGGACATGTCGTACGGCCGGGCGAGCTCGCCGACGCTGGCGTCTCCCGACGCGAGCCGGGCCACCATGTCGCGGCGCGTGGGATCGGCGAGCGCCGAGAACACGCGGGAGAGCGGGTCGGCCGTCACGGGACCTCCTCGTGGGGCGCCGGGGTGCGGCGTCCGGTCATCAACTCATCGGTTGACAACGACGCTACGCCGCACTCGGAGAGTCGTCAACCCTTTGGTTGAGAAAGAGGCGTCAGACGCGCCGGGCCCGCTCGAAGTCGTCGAGCGAGACCTTCCGCTCGACGGCGTGGTCGACGATCCGCTCGGGGTACCCGGCCGGCAGCTCGCGCAGCGTCCACGGCTCGTGGACCGCCCGGCCCTCGACCTCCCGCAGCTCCGGCACCCACCGGCGCACGTACGAGCCGTCGGGGTCGAACTTCTTCGCCTGGGTGACGGGGTTGAAAATGCGGAAGTACGGCGCGGCGTCGCGGCCCGTCCCGGCGACCCACTGCCAGTTCAGCTGGTTCTGCGAGACGTCGCCGTCCGCGAGGTGCGCCATGAAGTGCTCCGCGCCGCGCTGCCACCGCACGTGCAGGTCCTTGACGAGGAACGACGCCACGACCATCCGCACGCGGTTGTGCATCCACCCCTCGCCGAGGAGCTGGCGCATCCCGGCGTCGACGAGCGGGTAGCCCGTGCGGCCCTCGGCCCACGCCGCGAGGTACGCGTCCTCGGCGGCACCCTCCGCCCACGCGTCCTCGGGCACGACGTCCCGGAGCGACCGCTGCGCGGCCCCCGGGTGGTGGAACAGGACGTCCGCGTGGAACTCGCGCCAGGCGAGCTCGGAGCGGTAGGCGAGCGCGTCGTCGGACGGCGCGGAGCCGTCGTGCAGGGCGCTCCGCACGTCGGCGAGGAGCGTGCGCGGGTGCAGCTCGCCCCACTTCAGCGGCACCGACATGCCCGACGTCGCGGGCCGGTCCGGGCGGTCGCGCTCGGTCGCGTAGCCCGCGAGGTGGTCCGCGAGGAAGTCGCGCCAGCGCCGTCGCGCCGCGGCCTCGCCCGCTGCGGGGAGCCGGGCGTCGGTACCGGGGTCGGCGGGGACGCCGTCCGACCGGAGCGTGGCCCACGGCACGTCGCGCGGCCTCGGCGCCGGGTCGCGCCAGCCGTGCTCGACCCACGCGTCGCGGAACGGCGTGAAGACCTGGAACGGGGTCCCGGTGCGCGTGCGCAGGCGCCCCGGCGCGACGGCGTAGGGCGAGCCGGTGCGCACGAGGTGCGCGTCGGCGTCGGGCAGCGCCTCCTCGACCGCGACGTCGCGGGCGACGCCGTAGGGCTCGAACGACGCCGCGACGTGCACCTCGCGCGCCTCGACCTCGCGCGCGACGGCGGGCACGACGGCGCGCGGGTCGCCGTGCCGGACGACGAGCCGGCCGCCCGTCGCCTCGTCGAGCGCGGCGAGGCTGCGCGCGAGGTAGGCGCGGCGCGGGTCGCCCGCGGCGCCCCACAGGCGGGGATCGAGCACGTAGAGCGCGACGACCTCGTCGTCCGCGTCCCGGGCGGCCTGCACCGCCGCGACGAGGGCCGGGTTGTCGGCGAGGCGGAGGTCGCGGCGGCACCACCAGAGCGTCGGCATCCGGCCACGCTAACGGTCGCAGGCGGTGCACGCCGGTGGGAGCATCGCAGGATGGGTGGTGACGACCGACGAGAGCAGGACGACGCGCGACGCCGCGCCCTCGAACGCGAGGCGCGCACCGAGCCGGAGGCCGGGGCGCCGCCCCTCGGGCCGGGTACCGCGGCCGGTGTAGGGGCCGCCGAGGGCCCCGCGGCGGGGGCCATCGTCGGGGACCACGCGTTCTTCGGGCACCCGCGCGGGCTGCTGACGCTCTTCACCACCGAGCTGTGGGAGCGGTTCAGCTACTACGGGATGCGCGCGATCCTGCTGTTCTACCTCACGGACACCGTGGCGAACGGCGGCCTGGGCATCGGGGAGACGACGGGCCTCGCGCTCGTGTCGATCTACGGCACCAGCGTGTACCTGCTGTCCGTCGTGGGCGGCTGGCTCGCGGACCGCGTGATCGGGTCCCGGCGCTCCGTCCTGTACGGCGGCATCATCATCGCGGCCGGGCACGTGAGCCTCACGGTCCCCGGCGCGGGCTTCTCGATGGTGGGCATCGCGCTCGTCGCGCTCGGCACCGGCCTGCTCAAGCCGAACGTGTCGTCGATGGTCGGCGAGCTGTACGCGCGCGACGACCCGCGCCGCGACTCGGGCTTCTCGATCTTCTACATGGGCATCAACCTCGGCTCGTTCGTCGCGCCGTTCCTCGTGGGCGCCGCGCGCGCCTGGGGCGGGTACCACGCGGGCTTCGCCGTCGCGGCGGTGGGCATGGCGGTCGCGCTCGTGTTCTTCGTCGCGGGCCGGCGCTACCTCGGCGAGGCGGGGGCGCACGTGCCCAACCCCGTCCGCCCCGAGGAGCGCGCGAAGATCGCGCGGATCTTCCTCCTCATCGCGGGCGGCGTGGTGCTCGTCGGTCTGGTCGCCGTCCTCGTCGCCGGCGGGTTCGAGATCTCGACCTTCATCGACACGATGTCCTACCTGGCGTTCCTCGCGCCGATCGCCTACTTCATCGTCATGTACCGCTCGCCGCGCGTGACGGACGCCGAGCGGCCGCGCGTCATCGCGTACATCCCGCTGTTCGTCGCGGCGATGCTCTTCTGGATGATCTTCGAGCAGGCGGCCACGACGCTCTCGGCGTTCGCGAAGGACCGCACCGACCTGACGTTCTTCGGCGTGGGCATCAGCCCCGAGTTCTTCCAGTCGGTGAACCCGCTGTCGATCATCGTCCTCGCGCCCGTGTTCGCGTGGATCTGGCTTAAGACGGGCGACCGCCCGACGACGGCCAACAAGTTCGCGATCGGCCTCACCCTCGCGTCGGTGTCGTTCCTCTTCCTCGCGGCCGCGTCGGCCGTCGTCGGCGACGGCAAGGCGCCGTCGTGGGTGCTCGTGCTCGTCTACGTGATCCAGACGCTCGGCGAGCTGTGCCTGTCGCCGGTCGGCCTCGCCGCGACGACCCTGCTCGCGCCGAAGGCGTTCCGGTCCCAGGCGATGGCCCTGTGGTTCCTCGCGCCCGCCGCCGGGCAGGCCATCACCGCGCAGGTCGTGCAGGTCACCGAGGGTGCCTCCGACACCGCGTACTTCGGCGGCATCGGCGCCATCACCCTCGTGTTCGCGCTCGCGCTGTTCGCGCTCGCGCCGTGGGTCACGCGGCACATCCGCCACGCCGACGAGCTCGAGGGCGCGCACACCGCCGGGGCCTGAGCGCGACGCCCGACGACGGAGCGGGGCCGCGACGTCGCGGCCCCGCTCCGGTGCTGCGCCGTGGTGGTGCCCGTCCCGCGGCGCGTCAGCGCAGCCAGGCCGCCCGGCGCACGAGGGGGAGGGCCGCCCAGCGGCGGCCGAGGCCCCACGTGTGGCCCGCGAGCGTCGTCGCGAGGACGGCGAGGAGCAGGATCACGAGGACGTGGTCGTCGACGACCGGGTTGGTCGAACCGGCCGCGAGCGGCCACTGCGAGAGCCACAGCATCGCGAAGAGGACCGTGCCGCTCACCGCAGCGACGCGCAGGCCGATCCCCAGCAGGAGCGCGAGGCCGACGCCCAGCAGCCCGAGCATGAAGAGCCAGTCGGTGACGGGGCTCGCCATCGCGGCGAACGTGCTCGCGAGCGGGCCCTGGGCGCCGTTCTCCAGGTAGCCCTGCGTGGGTGCGCCCCCCGCGAGCCACGCGCGCTCGCGCGGGGTCGCGTACCCGAGGCCGACGAGCTTGTCGGTGAACGGCCACAGGAAGACGACGGCCGTGCCGATCCGCGTGAGCGCGAGGGCGTGGCGGGCCGACGAGCGCGTGACGACGTCGTCCTGGGTGACGGGGCCGGTGGTGCGCGCTGCGGCCCCCGGGGTGGCGCCGGGCGGCGCGGACGTGGTGGACGTGGACATGGAGGTGCCCCCTCGGGGAGAGAAGTGGTCGGGTCGGGGCCGGCGAGGACCCACCCCGACCCGAGCGGTGTGCCGCTCCCCGTCGAGGCGTCGCGGTGGTCGTCCGGCCGTGACGTGCTCGCCCACGGTGGCAGGGGTACGGGAGGCGGTTCAACCCTTACGTCCGGATCGCGTGGACATCCCGTAAGTCCCTCGGGGCTACGTACGTAGGCCGCACGACCACGAGACGGACGCCTCGGCCGGACCGCCCGGACGAGGCGTAATGTGACCCGGCGGCCGGAGGATCGGTCGCAGCACCCCGTCGAAGGAGCTGACCCGGAATGAGCCGCCCCCTGCGCTCTCGGACGTCCACCCACGGCCGCAACATGGCCGGCGCCCGCGCCCTCTGGCGCGCGACCGGCATGGGCGCGGAGGACTTCGGCAAGCCGATCATCGCGATCGCCAACTCGTACACGCAGTTCGTCCCCGGCCACGTCCACCTCAAGGACATGGGCGACCTCGTCGCGTCCGCGATCCGCGAGGCCGGCGGCGTCTCCAAGGAGTTCAACACCATCGCCGTCGACGACGGCATCGCCATGGGCCACGGCGGCATGCTCTACTCGCTCCCGAGCCGCGACCTCATCGCCGACTCGGTCGAGTACATGGTCAACGCGCACTGCGCCGACGCCCTCGTGTGCATCTCGAACTGCGACAAGATCACGCCCGGCATGCTCAACGCCGCGCTGCGGCTCAACATCCCGGTGATCTTCGTGTCCGGCGGGCCCATGGAGGCCGGCAAGGCGGTCGTCGCCGACGGCGTCGCGAAGACCCCGCTCAACCTCGTCAACGCGATCAACTACTCGGCCGACGACGCGGTGTCCGACGCCGCGCTCGCCCAGGTCGAGGAGAACGCGTGCCCCACGTGCGGGTCGTGCTCCGGCATGTTCACCGCGAACTCGATGAACTGCCTCACCGAGGCGCTCGGCCTGTCGCTCCCCGGCAACGGCTCGACCCTCGCGACGCACGCCGCGCGCAAGGAGCTCTTCCTCGAGGCCGGCCGCACGATCGTCGGGCTCGCGAAGCGCTACTACGAGGACGAGGACGACTCCGTCGCGCCCCGCTCGATCGCGACCAAGGCCGCGTTCTCGAACGCCATGGCGCTCGACGTCGCGATGGGCGGCTCGACGAACACCGTGCTGCACATCCTCGCCGCCGCGCAGGAGGGGGGCGTCGACTTCGACCTCACCGACATCGAGCGCATCAGCCGCCAGGTGCCGTGCCTGTCCAAGGTCGCGCCGAACCACCCGAACTTCCACATGGAGGACGTGCACCGCGCCGGCGGCATCCCCGCCCTCCTGGGCGAGCTCGACCGCGCGGGCCTGCTCGACCACGACGTCACGAGCGTGCACACGCCGACGCTGCGCGAGTGGCTCGACGACTGGGACGTCCGGGGCGGCAAGGCGACCGAGCGGGCCGTCGAGCTGTTCCACGCGGCGCCCGGGGGAGTGCGCACCACGCAGGCGTTCTCGACGTCGAACCGCTGGGAGTCGCTCGACACCGACGCGGCCGAGGGCTGCATCCGTGACCTCGAGCACGCGTACACCGTCGAGGGCGGGCTCGCCGTGCTGCGCGGCAACCTCGCCGAGGACGGCGCCGTGTTCAAGACCGCCGGGGTCGACCCGGACGTCTTCCACTTCGTCGGGAAGGCGCTCGTCTGCGAGTCGCAGGACGAGGCCGTCGAGAAGATCCTCACCAAGCAGGTCCAGCCCGGCCACGTCGTCGTCGTGCGCTACGAGGGCCCCGCGGGCGGCCCCGGCATGCAGGAGATGCTGTATCCGACGTCGTTCATCAAGGGCCGCGGCCTCGGCAAGGTCACCGCGCTCATCACCGACGGCCGCTTCTCCGGCGGGTCGTCGGGCATCTCGGTCGGCCACGTCTCGCCCGAGGCCGCCGCGGGCGGCGTCATCGGCCTCGTCGAGGACGGCGACGAGATCGAGATCGACGTCGACACCCGCCTCATCCGCCTCAACGTGCCCGACGACGTGCTCGCCGAGCGTCGCGCCAAGATGGAGGCGCGCGAGAACCCGTGGCAGCCGGTCGACCGCGACCGCTACGTCTCGCCGGCCCTCCAGGCCTACGCCGCCATGGCGACGTCCGCCGACCGCGGCGCCGTCCGCGACGTGTCGCTCATCAAGCGCCGCTGACCCGACGACGACGGGCCCGCACCTCCCGAGGTGCGGGCCCGTCGTCGTGCGCGGGCGCGGAGCCCCCCGCGGCGAGGGTCAGCACTCCTCCTCGGACTGCTCCGTGACGACCCACCGCGCGCCCTGCGGCACCATGACGGCGGTGCCGCAGTCGCCGCCGTCGTAGACGACGGACAGCACCGTCGCGTCGGCGCGCTCCTCGCGGACGCCGACCTCGACCTCCGGCACGTCGCCCACGGCCGCGTAGAGACCGGCGGTGGTCGTGGTCATCGACGCGCAGTCCGTGATGCCCGGCCACCCCTGTGCCGTCATCTCGGCGACCATCCGGTCGACGAGCTCCGGTGCGAGGTACCCGCACGCGACCTCGACCTCCGGCGCGCGGCTCGCGGCCAGCCACGCGCGGAACGACTCCTCGGGCGTCTCGACCTGCCCCTCGGGAGCCTCCTCGGCGCTCGCGGTCGCCGTCGCGGTCGCGGTGTCGTCGGGCGTCCCGGTCGTCGCGTCCGGTGCGGGGGCGGACGCCGCGGAGGTGGGAGAGCCGGGGCTCGTGCCCGACGGCGCGGGAGCCGCGCACGCGGCGGTCGCGGCCAGGGCGAGGACGGGCAGGAGGGCTCGGACGGCTCCGGGGCGTGTGTGCACGGCCCCATGATGCCGTGCGCCTCGCACCGCGGTCGGCCCGTCTCGGGCCTGCCCGGCCGGGCGGGCGTCCGTGCCGCGGCGCGTCCGGCGCGTCCCGCCGCGCCCCGCGCCGGTGCCGTTCCTAGAGTGGGGTCATGACTGGGCACACCTCGGGGTCCGACGCCGGACCCGACCTCAAGCCGCGCTCCCGCCAGGTCACCGACGGCCTGGAGGCGACGGCGTCGCGCGGCATGCTGCGCGCCGTCGGCATGGGCGACGAGGACTTCGCCAAGCCGCAGATCGGCATCGCGAGCTCGTGGAACGAGATCACGCCGTGCAACCTGTCGCTCGACCGGCTCGCGCAGGGCGCGAAGGAGGGCGTGCACGCGGGCGGCGGGTACCCGCTGCAGTTCGGGACGATCTCCGTCTCCGACGGCATCTCCATGGGCCACGAGGGGATGCACTTCTCGCTCGTGAGCCGCGACATCATCGCGGACTCGGTCGAGACGGTCGTCCAGGCGGAGCGCCTCGACGGGACGGTCCTCCTCGCCGGGTGCGACAAGTCCCTGCCGGGGATGCTCATGGCGGCCGCGCGGCTGGACCTGGCGAGCGTGTTCCTCTACGCGGGCTCGATCATGCCCGGCTGGGTCAAGCTCTCCGACGGCACGGAGAAGGACGTCACGCTCATCGACGCGTTCGAGGCGGTCGGCGCGTGCGCGCGCGGGCTCATGAGCCGCGAGGACGTGGACCGCATCGAGCGCGCCATCTGCCCCGGCGAGGGCGCGTGCGGCGGCATGTACACGGCGAACACGATGGCGTCGGTCGCCGAGGCGATGGGCATGTCGCTGCCCGGCTCGGCGGCGCCGCCGTCGGCGGACCGGCGCCGGGACGCGTTCGCGCACCGCTCGGGCGAGGCCGTCGTCAACCTGCTGCGGCGCGGCATCACGGCGCGCGACATCATGACGAAGGAGGCGTTCGAGAACGCGATCGCCGTCGTCATGGCGTTCGGTGGCTCCACCAACGCCGTGCTGCACCTGCTCGCCATCGCGCACGAGGCCGAGGTCGACCTCACGCTCGCCGACTTCGACCGCGTCGCGAGCCGCGTGCCGCACCTCGGCGACCTCAAGCCGTTCGGGCGCTACGTGATGAACGACGTCGACCGCATCGGCGGCGTGCCCGTCGTCATGAAGGCCCTGCTCGACGCCGACCTGCTGCACGGCGACGCGCTCACCGTGACGGGCCGCACCGTCGCGGAGAACCTCGCCGAGATCGACCCGCCGGACCCGGACGGCAAGATCCTGCGCGCGCTCGACGACCCGATCCACCACACCGGGGGCATCACGATCCTGCACGGGTCGCTCGCGCCCGAGGGCGCCGTCGTGAAGTCCGCCGGGTTCGACGAGGACGTGTTCGAAGGCACCGCCCGCGTCTTCGAGCGCGAGCGCGCGGCGCTCGACGCCCTGGAGGACGGCACGATCACGGACGGGGACGTCGTCGTCATCCGGTACGAGGGGCCCAAGGGCGGCCCGGGGATGCGCGAGATGCTCGCCATCACGGGCGCGATCAAGGGCGCGGGGCTCGGCAAGACGGTCCTGCTGCTCACGGACGGCCGCTTCTCCGGCGGGACGACCGGCCTGTGCGTCGGGCACGTGGCGCCCGAGGCGGTCGACGGGGGCCCCATCGCGTTCGTGCGCGACGGCGACCCGATCCGGCTCGACGTCGCGAACAAGACGCTCGACCTGCTCGTCGACGCCGACACTCTCGCCGCGCGCCGCGACGGGTGGGCGCCGCTGCCCCCGACGTTCACGCGCGGCGTGCTGGCAAAGTACGCCAAGCTCGTCCAGTCGGCGTCGCGCGGCGCGATCCTCGAGTGACCGCGGAGCGCGCGGGCGTCGGAGGCGCGCACTAGCGTGGTGTCGCACCTCGCCGCAGCGACGGACCCCGGAGGACGGCCATGACCCAGACGGCGGACGACCGCATCACCGCGCGCCAGTTCCACGACAGCGACGGCGTCGAGGACTGGCGGTTCATCCTGAGGACCGTGCAGACGCTGTTCCGCACGGGGTCGTTCACCGCGGGGGTGGAGCTGGTCGACGCGATCGGCGAGCTCGCCGAGGCGGCGAACCACCACCCCGACGTCGACCTGCGGTACGGGTCGGTGACGGTCCGGCTGACCTCGCACGACGTCGGGGGCGTCAGCGAGCGCGACGTGGCCCTCGCCCGGCAGATCTCCGCGGCGGCACGCGAGCTCGACCTCGTCGCGGACCCGACGGCGGTGCAGGACCTCGAGATCGCGGTCGACACCCTCGTCGGGACGGCGGTGCAGCCGTTCTGGCGCGCGGTTCTCGGGTTCGACGAGGGCGCCCCGGAGCTGCCCGCGCCCGAGCTCCGCGACCCGAGCGGGCGCGCCCCGGCGTTCTGGTTCCAGCAGATGGATGCGCCGCGCGAGCAGCGCAACCGCATCCACGTGGACGTGACGGTCCCGCACGACGTCGCGGAGGCGCGCGTCACCGCCGCCATCGCCGCGGGCGGGCACCTCGTGTCCGACCGTCGCGCGCCCGCGTTCTGGGTCCTGGCCGACGCCGAGGGCAACGAGGCGTGCGTGTGCACCTGGCAGGCGCGCGACTGACGCGAGCCGTCGCTCCCGGCCCGACGGCGGCGTGGCCCCCGGCCGGAGGTCAGGCGCGCGCGACGACCAGCTCGTCGTAGCCGGGCACCAGCACCCGCCGCTTGGCGCGGCGCGAGACGACGCGCAGGGGTGCGCCGTCGTCGAACAGCGCGTGCAGGAGCGCGGCGATCTCGGCGCGGGCGAGCGCGGCGCCGAGGCACAGGTGGCGCCCCGCGCCGAACCAGAGCTGGCGCGTCTCGCGCACGTAGGGGCGGTCGGCGCGGAACGGCCCGGCCGCTGTGTTCGCCGCCCACGTGAGGATCATGACGCGCTCCCCGGCGCGCAGGGTGCGGCCCGCGACCTCGACGTCGGCCGACACGCCCCGGCCGATCACCGACGCCGGGCTCGTCACGCGCAGACCCTCGCGCACTGCGTTCTCGACGGCGTCCGGCTCGCCGGCTGCGCGCGTGACGGGGTGGGCGCGCTCGTCGGCCAGGAGCCGGAGCAGGCGGTGCTGCTCGCCCGTGTCGATCAGGAGCGCGGTGGTGCGGGCCATCGCGGACGCCGACGTCTCGGTGCCCGCGACCATGAGCAGGCTCGCGAGCCCGGTCGTCTCCTCCAGCCCGAGGCCGAGCTCGCGGCACCGGCCGAGCAGGCGGTCGGCCGGCGCGTGCCGCCACCCGTCCGGGACGCCCTGGGTCAGCTCGGCGACGATCTCCCGCGCCGCGGCGACCTGGCCCGGCGCGAGGTACGTCGAGCCTGCGCTCCCGAGCGCGATCGACGCGAGGCGCTCGCCCGTCGCGAAGGCCGCGAGCGCGTCGTCGTCCGTCGGAACGGCCTCCGGCGTCGCGCCGGTCCCGGCGACCGCCGCTGAGCCCGGCCCTGAGCCCGCCCCGGTGGCCGCCGGGGACGGGATGCCGAGCAGCGAGATCATCATCCGGCCGACGAGCACGCGCGCGAGCCGGCCGACGTCGACCGTCCCGCCCGCGGCGAGGGTGCGGCGCGCGTCGTCGAGCGCGAGCGACCACGCGCCGTCGACCAGCGCCGCGGCGCTCGCCTCGGTGAAGAGCTCGCGCGAGCGGGTGCGCAGGTCGTGGTGGCCTGGGCCGTCGAACAGGTCGAGGACCCAGTCGCCGAGGATCTGGGCCCAGAGGTGCCCGACCCCGCCCTCGCCGACGATCGTGAAGTGCCGGTGGTCGGTGAGGATGCGGCGACCCACGGTCGGGTCGGCCGTCACCCACCCGAGGCCCGGGACCCGGCGCAGCCCTCCGCCCGGACGCGGCCCGGTGAGCGCGCCGCCCACGAGCAGCACACCGGCCATCGCGGGGCGTGCGGCGGTGAGGACCTGCAGCTCGTGCCGGGTCGTGGGCAGGGCGCGACGTCGTTCGCGGGCGGGCACGGGGGCGGTCGTGGTCGCAGTCACGGGGTCAGTGTGGCGCACCGGGGAGGCCACGGGGCGGCCGCGCCGCCGTCCGGGGATGGGCACTTCACCCCATCGGAACCTGTGGACGACCGCCGTCCGAGGGGGTCTGCTTGGCTACTGTGTCGCGCGTGCCAGAGAACCCACCCCGCCCGGTAGCCCCCGGGTCCGCTCCCATGCGTCCCGCGGCGGTGATCGCCGCCGTCGGGGTCCACCTGCCCGAGCGCGTGGTCGACGTGCGCGAGGCGGAGCGCGCGCTCGCGGAGCGCAACCCGGGCGCGGCGCCGCGCGTGCCGATGGTCTCGCGCCTCACGGGCGTGCGGCAGGTCCGCGTGCTCCCCGACGACTGGGACGCCTCCGACCTCGCCGTCGCGGCCGCGGAGAAGCTGCTCGCGACCCAGGGCCTCGCGCCCGACGACGTCGACCTGCTGCTCTTCGCGTCGGCGAGCCAGGACATGGTCGAGCCCGCGACGAGCCACATCGTCGCCGCGAAGCTCGGGGTCCGGGCGCCCGTCATGGACGTCAAGAACGCGTGCAACTCCGTGCTCAACGCCATCGAGGTCGCCGAGGCGCTCGTCGCGACGGGCCGGTACGGCACCGTGCTCGTCGCGTGCGGGGAGGCGCCGTCGCGCGCCGTGCGCTGGGACGTCCCCGACCGCGCGACCTACCTGCTCTCCGCCCCGGGCTACACCATGTCCGACGCCGGGGCCGCCGTCCTCGTGCGCCGCACCACCGCGGCGGAGGCCGACGCGCGCGACGGCTCCGGCGCCCCCGCGCCCCGCGGCATCCTCGCGAGCGCGTTCGGCGCCGAGTCGACGCACTGGGACGTCGGCATGCTCCCCGGGGGCGGCACCGCGCACCCCCGCGACCTCGAGCGCACCTACTTCGAGATCGACGGGTCGCGGCTCCGGGACGCGTTCCTCGCGCTCGGGCCGGGGGTCGTCCTCGACGCGCTCGGCCGTGCGGGGCTCACGTGGGACGACGTCGCGCTCGTCGCCGTGCACCAGGTCGCCGTCGCCTACCTCGACGACGTGCACGCCGCGCTCGGCCTGCCGACCGGCCGCACGCTCGTCACCGTCGCCGACCACGGCAACGTCGCCTCCGCGACGCTCCCGCTCCAGCTCGCGACCGCGCTCGAGACGGGCCGGGTCGGGCCGGGCGACGTCGTCGTGCTCGTCGGCCTCGCGGGCGGCATCAGCATCGGCGCGACGGTGGTGCGGCTGTGAGCACCCGGCGGTTCACGCGAGGAGTGGCGAGCACGCAGCGGCTCGCCGTCGTGGTGCCCGCGCGCGACGAGGCGCACGGGATCGTCGCGACGCTGGAGGCGCTGCGCGACCAGCAGGACACGGACTTCGACCTCGTCGTCGTGGACAACGGGTCGTCGGACGGCACGGGCGACCTGGCGCGCGCGACCGCGGCGGCGTGGGGCATGACGCGGTGGCGCGTCGTCGACGAGCCGCAGAAGGGCACGGGCGCGGCGGCCGACACGGGGATGCGGGCGGCGATCGCGCAGGGCGCGACGCACCTCGCGCGCACCGACGCCGACTGCCTGCCGCTGCCCGACTGGACCCGACGCGTGCGCGCCGCGTTCGCGAGCGGGCACGACCTCGTCGCGGGACGGCTCGTGCCGCGCACCGACGACCGCCCGGTCTCGCGCGTCCAGCAGGGCGTGCTCTCCGCGGCGGTGAGCGTCGCGAGCACGTTCGGGCGCTTCCGCCCCGGCAACCAGGACCCGTCCTACCTCGGGCCCTACGTCATGGCGCCGGGCTGCAACATGGCGATCACGGCGGCGCTGTACGAGGCGGCGGGCGGGTTCCCGCGCACCGCGATCGAGGACGTCCACGAGGACCGGGCGCTCGTCAACGCGGTGCGCCGCCTCACGCGGCGGTACGGCGCGCACCGCGACGTCGTCGTGCGGGCCTCCACGCGCCGGGCGCACGCGTGGGGCCTCGTCCGCACGCTCGGCTGGTATGCCGACCACCGCTACCGGCCCGAGCTCGTGGACATCCGATGACCGGCACGGCGCTGGCCCCCGCGCCCGCCGGGCTCGCCGCGGCGATGCGTTGGGAGGAGAGGGTCCAGCGCGGGGCGCACCCGCTCGTCTACCCGGCGATCCGGGCCCTGCGGCACCGCGGCCCGGTCGTGCGCGTCCCCGGGATCGGGGTGGTCGTGTCCGACGCCGCGACGGCGCGCGCCGTGCTGCTCGACAGCGAGCACTTCTCCAAGGTGGGCCCGGGGTCGCCGTCGGACCTGTGGACGCCCGTGCTCGGCCCGTCCGTGCTCCTCAACATGGAGGGGGCCGACCACGCGCGCCTGCGCCGGGCGCTGTCGGGTCTCTTCACGCCCCGAGCGGTGCGCGACCTCGTCGCGGTGAGCGTGCCCGACGTCCTCGCAGGCCTCGCTCCGCGGCTGCTCGCGGGCGAACGAGTCGACCTCGTGGCGGAGACGGCGACCATGGCCGGGACGGTCGTCTGCGCGATGACCGGGCTGCCCCCGACGGACGCCGCCGTCCGTGAGGCGATGACCGCCGCGCAGTCCGTGGTCGGGCTCGTGCGCCTGCACCGGCGCAGCCTCACGCCCAGCCAGGTGCGGCACGCGCGCGCCGTCCTCGCACGGCTGTCCGCGCCGGCGCGCGACGCGTACCGCGCGGGGGACCCCGCGACCGTCCCCGGGCGCATGCGCGAGCTCGGGCTCTCGGAGGACGAGGCGCTCGGCGCCGTCGGCGCGTTCGTCCTCACGGGCACCGAGACCATCCAGTCGTTCGTGCCGCGCCTCGTGGCGCTCACCGCGGACACCGGCTGGCTCGACCGGCTCCTCGCGGCCGACCCCGGCGCAGGGCCGGAGGCCGCCGCGCTGCGCGGCCGCGTCGTCGAGGAGGCGCTGCGCGTCACGGCACCGACCCCCGCGATGCTGCGCTCGGTGCGCACCGACGCGACCGTGGGCGACGTCCGCGTCCGCGCGGGGGACCGGGTCGTGATCGCGACGATCTCCTGCTGCAAGGACGCCGGCCCCTTCGACCCGGACGCCCCCGTCGACCCGGCGGTGCGGCACCTGTGGTTCGGCGCCGGACCGCACTTCTGCCTCGGCATGCCGCTCGCCGTCGCGCAGGTGGACGCGGTGCTGGACGCGCTGCGTCCCGTCGTCACCGCGGGGCGGAGCATCGAGGTCGTCGACCGCGCCGTCGCGCGCGGGGTGCTCATCCCGGCGTACCGCTCGCTCGTCGTGCGGGCGGTCGGCGGCGAGGTGCGCGCGCCGGGTCCGGTCGCCGAGTCGGCCGCGTCGTCGGCGGGGGAGGCGGCGTGACCGTGCCCGACGCCGTCCCCCGCCACCTGCTCGCCCCGATCCTCGCCCGCGGGGCCGCCGGGCACGCGTCCGCCGACGCGGTCGCGCTCCGGCGCTGGACGCGGCCGGGCCGCCGCGGTGCGCGCGTGCGCGAGGAGGTCACGTACGCCGACCTCGCGCGGCGCGTCGAGGCGACCGCGACGGCGCTCGCGGCCGACGGCCTCGCGCCGGGCGACCGCGCCCTGTTCTCGGTGCGGCCCCGGCCGGAGGGCGTCGTGCTCGCGTTCGGGGTGGTCCGGGCGGGCGGGACCGTCGTCTTCGTCGACCCCGGCTCGACGCCGGAGCTCTTCGCCGCGCGCGTGGGTGCGGCCGGGCCGTCGCTAGCGACGACCGAGTCGCTCCTCTACGCCGTCTCGCGCGGGCCGCTGCGCCGTCTGGCCCGGTCACGGGGCCTGCTCCTGCCCGACTACGCGAGCCTCCCGCTGCGGCACGTGCACGCCGGCCCGTGGCTCCCCGGGGTGCCGCGCGGCTCGCGCGCCGCCCGCCGCCTCGCCGCGAGCCCGGTCGACCGCGCGGCGCTGCCGCCGCTCGATCCGGACCGTGAGGCGCTCACCGTCTTCACGTCCGGCACGACGGCGCAGCCGAAGGCCGTCGTGCACACGGCCGGGTCGCTGCTCGCCGGGTGCGACCTGCTGCGCGACGTGTTCGCGCTCGCGCCGGGCGACGTCGTGCACACCGACCAGATGCTGCTCGGCGTCCCGGCGCTGCTGGCGGGCGCCACGTGGTCCGTGCCGGCCGACCCGCCGGGCCGCGACATCACGACCTTCGCGCGCCAGCTCGACGGCGCCGCAGGCACGTACCTCGTGCCCGCGGACGTCACGGCGCTGCTCGACGCGATCGAGGCCGGGGCGGTGCCCGCGCACGGGCCGCGCGTCGCGCTCGTCGGCGGCGCTCCCGTGACCCGCGCGCTCCTGGAGCGCGCGACGCGCGTGCTGCCCGGCACGCGGTGGGTCGCGGTGTACGGGATGACCGAGATCCTGCCGGTCGCGGTGGTCGAGGCCCGCGCGAAGCTCGCGTACGCGGGCGACGGCGACCTCGTCGGCGCGCCGCTGCCCGGCACGGTCGCGCGGCTCGACCCGGTCGAGGACGAGGAACCCGAGGACGGCCGCGACGACGGCGTCGGGGAGCCCGGGCACGAGGACGGCGTCGGGGAGCTCGTGCTGTCCGGGCCGTCGCTCATGGCGGGCTACCTGCACGACCTCGACGCCCCCGCCCGGGGCGCGGGCGCACGGGCCGCAGAGCACCGCACCGGCGACCTCGCGCGCCTCGACGACGCGGGGCGGCTCGTCCTCGTCGGCCGCACGCGGGACATGATCATCCGCGGCACGACGAACATCTACCCCGGCCTCTACGAGCCGCGCGTCGCGGCGCTCGACGGCGTCGGCGAGGCGCTGCTCGTGGGGGTGCCCCAGGTGGACGGCGACGAGCGGGTCGCGCTCGTCGTCACCTCGGCGTCGGAAGACTCTCGGCCGGACGCGGGCACCGGGACCGACCCTCGGCCCGACGCCGGTGCGGCGGTGCATCTGGACCCGCACCACCCGCTCGTGGACCGGGTGCGCACCGCGCTGCCGAGCGTTCTCGACCACGACGCGCTGCCCGACGTCGTGCTGCACGCCGACCGCGTGCCGCTCGCCGGTCGCTCGCGCAAGCCCGACCGGGCCGCGCTCTCGCGCGCCGCCGCGCAGTTGGTGGCCGCCGCGCCGCTCGGGAGCGCCGCGCCGACCGTGCCCGCCGCTCCGGCCGGACCCGTCGAGCCGGTGGTAGCCGCCGCGTCGACCGCCGTCGGCCGAGACACGCCCGGCACCCGCGCGTGAGGGTCGTCGTCACCGGGGCGTCGGGGTTCGTCGGCGGAGCGGTCGCGCGCGGGCTGGTCGCCGACGGCCACGAGGTCTGGACGTCCTCCCGCCGCGACCCGGCGGTCGACGGCGCCCGGCACCTCGCCTGGGACCTCACCACCGGTCCGCTCGCCGACCCGCCCACGGTGGACGCCGTCGTGCACGCGGGCGCCGCCGTGTCCGACTGGTGCGCGCTCGACGTCGCGCGCGCCACGAACGTCGCCGGGACGCTCGCAGTCCGCGACACGTTCCCCGACGCCCGGTTCGTGCACGTCTCGTCCGGCAGCGTGTACGACCCGTACCGCCCGAGCGTCCGCGCCCGCGAGGACGAGGCGCCGGTCGCCCGGTACCTCGACGCCTACGGCACGACGAAGGCAGAGGCCGAACGCGCGCTCGCCCGCGACGTCGCGCGGCACCCGGACCGAGGCGCTGTCGTCGTGCTGCGCCCGCACGCCGTCTACGGGCCGGGCGACACGACGCTCCTGCCGCGCGTCGAGGCCGCCGTACGGGGCGGACGGCTCGTCCTGCCCGGCGGCGGACGCGTGCTCCAGTCCCTGACCCACGTGGGCACGCTGCTCGCCGCGGTACGCGCCGCCGTCGTGCTGCCCGACACCGCGGCCCGCGCGCCCGCCGCGGGGGACGGCGCGGCTGGAGGCCCGCTCGTCGTGAACGTCGCCGACGCCGAGCCGGTGGTGCTGCGCGACGCGCTCGCCGCCGCGCTGCGCCGCCGCGGTACCGCCGTGCGGGTCGTCGCCGTCCCGGTCCGCCCCGCCTGGGCGCTCGCGGGCGCGGTCGAGACGGTCGCCCGGCGGCTGCGTCGCCGCGAGCCGCCGCGCCTGACCCGGTACGCGCTGAGCCACCTCGCGATGGAACGCACCTACGACCTCGCGGTCCTGCGCGACGTCCTGGGCGTCGACCCGCCCCCGACGTCGTTCGCCGGGGCGCACGCGTGGTGAGCGATGCACCGGTGCTCGCCCCGTCCTTCGACCCGGTCGTGGGGGACGTCCGCCCGGCGTGCCGGACGCGCGCCCCGCGGCACGGTCGGGCAGGGTGAGGGACGAGACCTGGAGCAGAGAGGACCGACGATGTCGCAGCACGCCCGGACCGAGGCCGAGGACGCACGCCGCGGGGGGTGGCCCGGCGCCGAGACGCCGGCGGAGGCCCCCTGGTGGACGCGCTCGGTCGTCTACCAGGTGTACCCGCGCTCGTTCCAGGACACCGACGGCGACGGCATCGGGGACCTCCCCGGGATCACGCGACGCCTCGATCACCTGGAGCGGCTGGGCGTCGACGTCGTGTGGCTGTCCCCGGTGTACCGGTCGCCGCAGGCGGACAACGGCTACGACATCAGCGACTACGAGGACGTCGACCCGCTGTTCGGGTCGCTCGCGGACCTCGACACCCTGATCGAGGGGCTGCACGCGCGCGGGATGAAGCTCGTCATGGACCTCGTCGTCAACCACACGAGCGACGAGCACCCGTGGTTCGTCGAGTCGCGCTCGTCCGCGCAGAGCCCGCGGCGCGACTGGTACTGGTGGCGTCCCGCGCGCGAGGGCATGGAGCCCGGCGCCCCGGGCGCCGAGCCGACGAACTGGCGCTCGTTCTTCGGGGGCAGCGCGTGGCGGTTCGACGAGGCCTCGGGCGAGTACTACCTGCACCTGTTCGACACCAAGCAGCCGGACCTCAACTGGGAGAACCCCGACGTCCGCGAGGCGGTCTACGCGATGATGCGGCGGTGGCTCGACCGCGGCGTCGACGGCTTCCGCATGGACGTCATCAACCTCATCTCCAAGGACGTCGCGCCCGACGGCTCGCTGCCCGACGGCGAGGTGCACTGGGGCACGTACGGGGACGGGAGCCCGCACTACACGGACGGCCCGCGCGTGCACGAGTTCCTCGCCGAGATGCACCGAGAGGTGTTCGCGCCGTACCTCGCCCGGGGCCGGGAGATCCTCACGGTGGGGGAGACGCCGGGCGTGACGGTCGAGCACGGCGTGCGGTACACCGACCCGGACCGTCGCGAGGTCGACATGGTGTTCCAGTTCGAGCACATGGGCATCGACCACGGCGCGACCCGGTACGACCCGGTCCGGTGGAACCTCGCCGACCTCAAGGCGACCCTCGGCCGGTGGCAGGCGGGCCTCGCCCACCGGGGCTGGAACGCCCTCTACTGGGACAACCACGACCAGCCGCGCGTCGTCTCGCGGTTCGGCGACGACTCCCCGGAGCACCGCGTCGCCTCGGCGAAGGCGCTCGCCCTCCTGCTGCACCTGCACCGCGGGACGCCCTACGTCTACCAGGGCGAGGAGCTCGCCATGACGAACGCGCCGTTCACGCGGATCGAGCAGTACCAGGACGTCGAGTCGCTCGGGTACTTCCGCGAGCTCACCGGTCGCACGGGCGCCCCGCGCCTGCGGACCGACGGGGAGATGCTCGCCGTGCTCGCGCACGCGAGCCGCGACCACGCCCGCACGCCCGTGCAGTGGGACGCGAGCGCGAACGCCGGCTTCACGACGGGGACGCCGTGGCTCGAGGTCAACCCGAACCACACGACGATCAACGCGGAGGCCGCCTGGGCCGACGAGGACTCCGTGGTGCACTTCTACCGGCGGCTCGTCGCGCTGCGCCGGGAGGAGCCGGTCGTCGCGCTCGGCGACTTCCGCATGCTGCTGCCCGACCACGAGGCGGTCTACGCGTTCACGCGCGCCCTCGACGCTCCCGGGCCCGACGGCACGACCGTCCGGGACGAGCTCCTCGTGCTCGTCAACGTCGGCGGCGTCCCGCAGGACGTCCCGGTCGGGACGCTCGCGGGCTGGGAGGCGGCGTCGGTCCTCGTGACCACGCACCCCGGGCGGGCCGACGACGGCGCCCGGCCGGGCGCCGTCGGGCACCTGGAGCCGTGGGAGGGACGGGTGCTCCGGCGCACCGGGCCGCGCCCCGCACGTCCCAGTGCGTGAGACGGCCGCCTCGACACGTGACATCACCGGGACATGGGCGTACAGTCCCAGACGTGCAGACGATCCTCCTTGTAGTACTTCCTGAGCGCGCCGGCTGAGGCCACGCCACCAGGCTTCGTCAGCGCGCTCACCCCTCGTCCAGCCCGGCATCCCGGGTTCGAGGGGTTTTTTGTTGCCACCACAACGCCATCAGCACGGCAGACAGACCGCGGCAGGCCTACCCGGCCACCGCGAGCGCCGCACCCGCGAGACCCGCGAGGACCGGCACCCGCACACCGCGACCAGCACGACCGCACCACCACGGTCGGCTCCGGCTCCCGGCGGAGCGCCCCACGGGGCGCCCGCCGGGCCGAGGCCACGACACGCAGGAGACACCATGGCCCAGGGTCCCACCCCGGCACCTCCGCGACAGGGCGCCCCGGCGCCCGCCGCCGCGGCGCCGAAGCCCGCCCCGACACCCGCGTCGGTCGCCCCGCGCGGCGACGTCCGGCGCGCAGCCACGGCTCGCCCGGCCACCGCCTCGAACGGCGCCCCGACGGGCGAGGAGATGACGGGCGCGCAGTCGATCGTCCGCTCGCTCGAGGAGGCCGGTGCCGAGGTCGTCTTCGGCATCCCGGGTGGTGCGATCCTCCCGACGTACGACCCGCTCATGGACTCCCAGCGCCTGCGCCACATCCTCGTGCGCCACGAGCAGGGCGGCGGCCACGCGGCGCAGGGCTACGCCCACGCGACCGGCCGCGTCGGTGTCACGATGGCGACGTCGGGCCCGGGCGCGACGAACCTCGTGACCCCGATCGCCGACGCGAACATGGACTCGATCCCGCTCGTCGCGATCACGGGCCAGGTCGCCGAGTCGATGATCGGCACCGACGGCTTCCAGGAGGCGGACATCGTCGGCATCACGATGCCGATCACCAAGCACTCCTACCTGGTCACCGACCCGGACGACATCCCGCGCACCATCGCCGAGGCGTTCCACATCGCCTCGACCGGCCGCCCGGGCCCGGTGCTCGTCGACATCGCGAAGTCGGCGATGCAGTCCCGCACCACGTTCTCCTGGCCGCAGGACGTGCAGCTGCCCGGCTACCACCCGGTGACTAAGCCGCACAGCAAGCAGATCAAGGAGGCCGCGCGCCTGCTCGCGACGGCCCGCCGCCCGGTCCTGTACGTGGGCGGCGGCGTGATCCGCGCGAACGCGTCGGCCGAGCTGCGCCGCCTCGTCGACCTGTCGGGCGCGCCCGTCGTGACGACGCTCATGGCGCGCGGCGCGGTGCCCGACACGCACCCCCAGAACCTCGGCATGCCCGGCATGCACGGCACCGTGCCGGCCGTGGCGGCGCTGCAGAAGGCCGACCTCGTCGTGTCGCTCGGCGCCCGCTTCGACGACCGCGTCACCGGCGCGCTGTCGAGCTTCGCCCCGCACGCGCAGGTGGTGCACGCCGACATCGACCCCGCGGAGATCGGCAAGAACCGCGACGTGGACGTGCCGATCGTCGGCGACCTCAAGGAGGTCATCACCGACCTGCTGCCGGAGCTCGAGCGTGAGCACGAGGCCAAGGGCAAGCCGGACGTCGAGGCCTGGTGGCGCCAGATCGACGACTGGCGCGAGACGTACCCGCTCGGCTACACGGAGCCCGACGACGGCCACCTCGCCCCGCAGCACGTCATCTCCCGCCTGGGCGAGATCTCGGGCCCCGAGTCGATCTACGTCGCGGGCGTCGGGCAGCACCAGATGTGGGCGGCCCAGTTCATCCGCTACGAGCACCCGCGGACGTGGCTCAACTCCGGCGGCCTCGGCACCATGGGCTTCTCGATCCCGGCGGCCATGGGCGCGAAGGTCGGACGCCCCGACGCCACGGTGTGGGCGATCGACGGCGACGGCTGCTTCCAGATGACCAACCAGGAGCTCGCCACCTGCACGATCAACGAGATCCCCATCAAGGTCGCGCTGATCAACAACAGCTCGCTCGGCATGGTGCGCCAGTGGCAGACGCTGTTCTACGACCAGCGCTACTCGAACACGGACCTGCACACCGGCCACGGCACGGCGCGCGTGCCCGACTTCGTCAAGCTCGCCGACGCGTACGGGTGCGAGGGCATCCGCGTCGAGTCGATGGGCGAGGTGGACGCCGCGATCAAGCGCGCGATGGAGATCGACGACCGCCCGGTCGTCATCGACTTCAACGTCTCGCGCGACGCGATGGTGTGGCCGATGGTCGCCGCCGGCGTGAGCAACGACGACATCCAGTACGCGCGGGGCATCTCGCCCGCCTGGGACCGGGAGGACTGAGCGAAATGCAGCGGAGGTTGAGGGCCGCAGCGAAGCAAGGCACTCGGCTGCAGCGCAATGCAGCCTCGATCCGACCCCTGTCCCTGGAGGACTGACCGATGTCCCGCCACACCCTCTCCGTGCTCGTCGAGAACAAGCCCGGCGTGCTGACGCGCGTCGCGGGCCTGTTCGCCCGCCGTGCCTTCAACATCCACTCCCTCGCCGTCGGCCCCACCGAGCACGAGGAGATCTCGCGCATCACCGTGGTCGTCGACGTGGAGGAGCGCCCGCTCGAGCAGGTGACGAAGCAGCTCAACAAGCTGGTCAACGTCATCAAGATCGTCGAGCTCGACTCGTCCGCGTCGGTCCAGCGCGAGCTCCTGCTCGTCAAGGTGCGTGCCGACGGCGCCCACCGCACCGGCGTGCTCGAGGTCGTCAACCTGTTCCGCGCGAAGGTGGTCGACGTCGTCCCCGACGCCGTGACCATCGAGGCGACGGGCACGGGGGAGAAGCTCGACGCGCTGCTCGGGGCCCTCGAGCCCTACGGCGTGCGCGAGATCGTGAAGTCGGGGACCGTCGCCGTCGGGCGCGGGTCCCGCTCCATCACGGACCGCGCGCTGGAACGCGTCGTCCGCTCCGCCTGACCATCGCCTACCCTCGCACCGAGACCCCCGTGGGCGTCGGCGCGCACCGGTCGCCGTTCCGCGCGACACCGCAACAGACCCCTGCACCGCAACGAAGAACCGAGGAGATCCATCGTGGCTGAGCTGTTCTACGACGACGACGCCGACCTGTCCATCATCCAGAGCAAGAAGGTCGCGATCGTCGGCTACGGGAGCCAGGGCCACGCGCACGCCCAGAACCTGCGCGACTCGGGCGTCGAGGTCGTCGTCGCCCTGCGCGAGGGCTCCAAGTCCGTCGCGAAGGCCCAGGACGAGGGCTTCGAGGTCAAGTCCGTGGCGGACGCCGCCGCGTGGGCCGACCTGATCATGATCCTCGCGCCGGACCAGCACCAGCGCTCGATCTACAACGACGAGATCAAGCCGAACCTCGCCACGGGCAAGACGCTCGCGTTCGCGCACGGGTTCAACATCCGCTTCGGCTACATCGAGGCCCCCGAGGGCGTCGACGTCATCCTCGTCGCCCCGAAGGCGCCGGGCCACACGGTGCGCCGCGAGTTCGTCGCGGGCCGCGGCATCCCGGACATCATCGCCGTCGAGAAGGACGCGTCGGGCCAGGCCTGGGACGTCGCGCTGTCGTACGCGAAGGCGATCGGCGGCACGCGTGCGGGCGTCATCAAGACGACGTTCACCGAGGAGACCGAGACCGACCTGTTCGGCGAGCAGGCCGTGCTCTGCGGCGGTGTGTCGCAGCTCGTCCAGTACGGCTTCGAGACGCTGACCGAGGCCGGCTACCAGCCGGAGATCGCGTACTTCGAGGTGCTGCACGAGCTCAAGCTCATCGTCGACCTCATGTGGGAGGGCGGCATCGCCAAGCAGCGCTGGTCCGTCTCGGACACCGCCGAGTACGGCGACTACGTCTCCGGCCCGCGCGTCATCGACGCCCGCGTCAAGGAGAACATGCAGGGCGTCCTCGCCGACATCCAGTCGGGCGCGTTCGCCAAGCGCTTCATCGACGACCAGGACGCCGGCGCGCCGGAGTTCACGGCGCTCCGCGAGAAGGCCGCGCAGCACCCGATCGAGAAGGTCGGCAAGGAGCTGC
This sequence comes from Cellulosimicrobium sp. RS, assembly GCF_046159675.1. Lineage (NCBI taxonomy): Bacteria > Bacillati > Actinomycetota > Actinomycetes > Micrococcales > Promicromonosporaceae > Cellulosimicrobium > Cellulosimicrobium sp. RS. Next base: position 44,542 of record NZ_JBJXVU010000004.1, read on the forward strand.
GGTCGCTGTTCGCGTGGAAGCAGCAGGACGCCGACTACACCGAGGGCAGCGCCGCACGCTGATCCTCGACTTCTGAGCTCGGCTCACCTCTGGGGGTGGGTGACCCCTGTCGCGCGACAGGGGTCACCCACCCCTTCGTCGTCCCACCGGCCCGGCCGGCCGTTCGTCGTCGCGTCGCGACCGGCCGACGACCGGTGGGCGGGCGGTGCGGGTGGTGCGCGGCCCCGTGCGCCAGGATGGGGGGCATGACCCGACAGGCGGACGAGGGAGACCCGGTGACGGACGACGTGACGGTGGACGAGCGGGCGGCGGAGATCCTGGCGTTCTGGGAGCTGGCGCGGCCCAGCGCGGGCATGGCGCGGCTCGGCGTCGTCACGGGCACCACGGTGTCCGAGAGCGTGCCGCCTCCGGCGTGGTCGTTCGGGGACAACCCGGCGCTGGCCGACGACCTGCTCATGGCGGTGCTCACGGGGGAGAAGACGGCGACATCGTCGGCGCTGTGGGAGTACGAGGAGACGGGCGAGGCGGTGCCGCGGGTCGGCGAGCTGTCGATCCTGCTCGACGGCGCGGGCCACCCGCGCGCGCTGATCCGCACGACGTCGGTCGAGGTGGTCGCGTTCGAGGACGTCGACGCGGACTTCGCGCACGCGGAGGGCGAGGACGACCGGTCGCTGGAGTCGTGGCGCGTCGAGCACGAGAAGTACTTCCGTCGCGTCCTGTCGCGCGAGTTCGCGCCGGACATGCCGCTGGTGTGCGAGCGGTTCGAGCTGCGCTACCCGCGCTGAGCGCGGCGAGGATGAGCGGTGGCCGGCCGTGCCACGGTCGGCCGGCCACCGCTCGCGAGGTAGGTGAAGAGGACTACCCCGGGACGGTGGGCGCGACGACCGGGTGGTCCGGTCGTCCCGCGGCGGCGAGCAGGAGGGTGCGCACGTCCTCGGCGACGACGGAGCGCGCGCCGCGCAGGACGGCGAGCTCGGGGACGGCGCTCGCGACGACCGCTCCCGTCCGCTGGTCGGTGCCGCGCAGGACGGCGGCGGTCGCCTCGGCGAGCGGCGCACCGCACGCGACGCCCGTCGGCCCGCCGAGCACGACGGCGTCCGGCTCGAGGATGGCGACGACGGGCTGGAGGACGATCGCGACGCGGAGCGCGAGGTCCTGCACGAGGTCGTGCACCGCGGTGCTGTCGCGGTGCGCGGCGAGGGCGGCGACGGCGTCGCCGTAGGAGGAGCCCTCCTCGGTGATGCCGGGGACCCCCGCGCGGGCGCACAGCTCGACGAGGCGGAGACCGCCGACGAGGTCCTGCACGTTGACCGAGTCGTCGATGCCGGCGGCGGGGACGGGGAGGTAGCCGATCTCACCGGCGCCACCCGCGGTGCCGTGGTGCACGCGGCCCTCGAGCCACGCGCCCATGCCGATGCCCTCGCCCAGCCACAGCAGCGCGAAGCTCTCCTCGTCGCGGCCGGCGTCGCGCTCGGCGATCGCGGCGAGGTTGACGTCGTTCTCGACGTGGACGTCGATGCCGAGCGCGTCCTGGAGGTGCGCGCGCAGCCCGCGGCGCGGCCAGCCGGGGAGCTCCCCGACGAGGGCGATGTCGCCGGTGCGCGGCGCGACGGCGGCCTGCACGCCGACGACCGCGGTCGCGACGCGGGAGACGGGGATGCCGGCGTCGGCGCAGGCCTCGTCGCGCGCGGCGAGGACGTCGGCGGCTGCCGAGCGCTCGGGACCGGCGGTGACGGTCGTCTCGCCGAGCGTGCGGCCGAGCGCGTCGACGACGCTGGCGCGCACCCCGGCGGGCACGACGTCGAGCGCGAGTCCCACGACGACGTCGGTCCGGGCGGCGTACTGCGTGGCCTGGGGGCCGCGCGCGCCCTGCACGGAGCCGGTGGGCTCGATGAGTCCCGACTGCTCGAGCCGTGCGACGATCTGGGAGGCGGTCGGTCGCGAGACGCCGGTGCGGTCACCGATCTGGGACCGGGTCAGCGGCCCGACGTCGAGGAGGAGCTCCAGGGCCGCGCGGTCGTTGATGGTGCGCAGGAGCCCCGGGGTGCCGGGAACCCTCGACGTGGCGGGCGCGGTCATGGTCGGTCCTTCGACGGGCTTTAGGAAAGTTTACTAATAGTGGACCGGCTGCGCGCGGAACGCAACTCGACGCCCGTCCGAGACGTGAGACCACCGTCCCGAAGGGTGGCGGCGCGGCGTAGGCTCGCCGGCATGACGCGCACCATTGATCTGGCAGTCGTGGCCGGCGACGGCATCGGGACCGAGGTCGTCGAGCAGGGGCTCGCCGTGCTCGAGGCCGCCGTGGCCGGCTCGGACGTGAAGGTCTCCACGACGCCGTTCGACCTGGGTGCGCGCCGCTGGCACGCCACGGGGGAGACGCTCACCGACGCGGACCTCGACGCGATCCGCGGGCACGACGCGATCCTCCTGGGCGCGATCGGCGACCCGAGCGTCCCGTCCGGCGTCCTCGAGCGCGGCCTGCTGCTCAAGCTGCGCTTCGCGCTCGACCACTACGTCAACCTCCGCCCGGGCAAGCTGTACCCGGGCGTCACGTCGCCGCTCGCCGACCCGGGCGAGATCGACTTCGTCGTCGTGCGCGAGGGCACCGAGGGCCCGTACGTCGGCAACGGCGGCTCGCTGCGCACCGGCACGCCGCACGAGATCGCGACCGAGGTCTCCCTCAACACGGCGTTCGGCGTCGAGCGGGTCGTGCGCGACGCGTTCGCCCGCGCCCAGGCGCGTCCGCGCAAGCACCTCACGCTCGTGCACAAGCACAACGTCCTCGTGCACGCGGGCCACCTGTGGCGTCGCACGGTCGAGGCCGTCAACGCGGAGTTCCCCGACGTCACGACCGACTACCTGCACGTCGACGCCGCGACGATCTTCCTCACGACGAAGCCCTCGCGCTTCGACGTGATCGTCACCGACAACCTGTTCGGCGACATCCTCACCGACCAGGCCGCCGCGATCACGGGCGGGATCGGCCTCGCCGCGTCCGCGAACATCAACCCCGACCGCACCGCGCCGTCGATGTTCGAGCCCGTGCACGGCTCGGCACCGGACATCGCCGGGCAGGGCAAGGCCGACCCGACCGCCACGGTGCTGTCGGTCGCGCTGCTCCTCGACCACCTGGGCCTCGGCGACGAGGCGCGGCGCGTCGAGGCGGCCGTCGCCGCCGACCTCGCCGAGCGGGGGAGCCGAGTACGCTCGACGGCCGAGGTGGGCCGCGAGCTCGCCGCTCGCGTCGCCGGCTGACACGCCGTCACGGGCCCCTCGCGGGCCCGGGCACCGGTTCGCCGCAGTCCCCGCACCTCGGTCGTCATCGCCCCAGGACCGGATCCCTCCCGTTCTGACCCGGTGGCGCCCCGCGTCGTCGTGCCCTCGCGCGGATCCCCGCACGAGCCGCACCGGCGTGGAAAACTAGGCGGAGACCACCCGGGTCGCCAGGTGAAAGGCCTCATGATGAGCACCCTCGCAGCGCAGCACCAGCCGTCCTCCTCGGCGGAGGACCTCGTCGCCCTGTTCGACGTCCGCCCCACGGACTCCCCGACGCCGCCCGCCGAGCGCGAGGCCGCCATCGCGGCCCCGAAGTTCGGCACCGTCTTCACGGACCACATGGCGCGGATCAGCTGGAACTCGACCGACGGGTGGGTCGACCGCCGCATCGAGAGGTACGGCCCGCTCCTCCTGGACCCGGCGACCGCCGTCCTGCACTACGCGCAGGAGATCTTCGAGGGCATGAAGGCGTACCGCCACGCCGACGGTTCGGTGTGGACGTTCCGGCCCGAGGCCAATGCCGCGCGCTTCGCCCGGTCGGCGCACCGCCTCGCGCTGCCCGCGCTGTCGGTGGACGACTTCGTCGGCTCGATCACCGCGCTCGTGCGCACGGACGTGGACTGGGTCCCGTCGGGCGAGGAGGCGAGCCTCTACCTGCGCCCGTTCATGTACGCCTCGGAGGCGTTCCTCGGCGTGCGCCCGTCGCTCGAGGCGGAGTACCTCGTCATCGCGTCGCCCGTCGGCCCGTACTTCTCGGGCGGCGTGAAGCCCGTGTCCATCTGGGTGGACCGCGAGTACAGCCGCGCCGGCGCGGGCGGCACCGGCGACGCGAAGTGCGGCGGCAACTACGCCTCGAGCCTGCTCCCGCAGGTGGTCGCGCAGCAGCACGGGTGCGAGCAGGTGTGCTTCCTCGACTCCGCGACGCGCACCTTCCTCGAGGAGCTCGGCGGCATGAACGTGTTCGTCGTCAAGGCCGACGGCTCGGTCGAGACGCCGGAGCTCAGCGGCTCGATCCTCGAGGGCGTGACGCGCTCGTCGATCATCCGCCTCCTCACCGACCGCGGGCACGAGGTCGTCGAGCGCCGCATCCCGCTGACCGACGTCCTCGCCGGGATCCGGGACGGCTCCGTCACGGAGGTCTTCGCGTGCGGCACGGCCGCCGTGATCACGCCGATCGGCCGGCTCGCCGGCTCGGACTTCGACCACACGATCGGCACCGGCGAGGCGGGCTCGCTGACCATGACGATCCGCACCGAGCTCACGGACATCCAGACCGGTCGCGCCGCCGACCGCCACGGCTGGCTCCGCCGGCTCGCCTGAGCGTCGGCTCGCCCGAGCCGGCCGGGACGACACGGGGCGCCCCTCCCGCGGGAGGGGCGCCCCGTCGTCGTACGGACTGCGGCGCGGTGGGTCTGCCCGGGTGCTCCGGGTCAGACGACGGGCGCGGGCCGCGCGACGATCGTCCGCCCCGCGACGCCCGCGAGCAGCGACCACACCGCGACGCCGATGAGCAGGTTGATGAGCCCGGACAGCGCCGCCGCGGTGACGTCGCTCGACCACGCGAACGGCAGGACGGCGATCGCCACCACGACGAGCGCCATGATCCAGCCGAAGAACGCGCGCGGCCGGGGCGTGCTGAGGATGAGCAGGTGCAGCACCCCGGCGGCGAGCAGCGCGAGGATCGCGCCGTCGATCGCCCACGCCGCCTGGCGCGACCCCGTGGCGAAGAGGTCGGGCGGCGGGACGAGGGTGATCGCGAAGATGCGCTCGAAGATGATCACGCCGAGCAGCCCGATGAGGGCGGCGACGAGCGCGGTCGCGGCGGCTCCCGCCCAGAACCGGCCGGCCTCGACCGTGAGGCGCGGGTCCGCCGGGCTCACGGGGGTGCGGGGCTCGGGGAACTGGGCCTGCGGGTCCGTCGGGCGGATCGCCGGGGGCGGGGACTGCGGGGGGACCGGCGGCTGGCCGTAGCGCCGCGTCGGAGGGTTCTGCGGGTCGTAACCGCCCGGGGTCGGGTCGCTCATCGTCACTCCTCGCTCGGTCGCCGTCGCGCCGGCGGGCGGCGGGCGGCTCAGTGGATGGACGCTCTGGTCCATCCTGGCGGAACCTGTGGCACCATGTGCCCTGTGACACACCTCGTCTCCCAGCTCATTATCGAGTAGCGCGCCCGGTAGCACCCACCGGACGCGCAGACCTCCCGCACCCTCGGGGGGTTTTTTTGTTGCTGGGCACCACCTCCGCCCGGCGGCACGGACGCCGGGCCCACCGCCTCACGAGGGCCCCGCCCGGCGTCGGGAGACGCACCGCAGGGGCGGGCGCAGCGACGCCCGCGACACGACGAACGGCAGGAAGAGGCACCATGACCTCGGCGACGACCCCCGTGACCGGCCCCCACGAGCCCCGGGTCTTCCACGTCTACGACACGACCCTGCGCGACGGCGCGCAGCAGGAGGGCATGAACCTCTCCGTCGCCGACAAGCTCGCCATCGCCCCGCTGCTCGACGAGCTCGGCGTCGGTTTCATCGAGGGCGGCTGGCCGGGCGCCGTGCCCAAGGACACCGAGTTCTTCCGCCGCGCGGCCAAGGAGCTCGACCTGCGCCGGGCGGTGCTCGCGGCGTTCGGCGCGACGCGCAAGGCCGGGCTGCGGGCCTGGGACGACCCGCAGGTGCGCGCGCTCGTCGACTCCGAGGCGCCGGTGGTCACGCTGGTCGCGAAGTCCGACGTCCGGCACGTCGAGCGCGCGCTGCGCACGACGCCCGACGAGGGTCTCGCGATGATCACCGACACGGTGTCGTTCCTCGTGGGCGAGGGGCGCCGGGTCGTCGTCGACGCCGAGCACTTCTTCGACGGCTACCGGTACGACGCCGCGTTCACGCGCGCGGCCGTGCAGGCCGCGTTCGAGGCGGGCGCCGAGGTCGTCGCGCTGTGCGACACGAACGGCGGCATGCTGCCCACGTGGGTCGCCGAGACCGTCGCGGAGCTGCGCGACGCCGTCGGGCTCCCGCACGGGCGCGACGCGCTGCCGGGGGACGCGCTGCTCGGGATGCACGCGCACAACGACTCGGGCTGCGCCGTCGCGAACACGCTCGCCGCCGTCGAGGCGGGCGCCGCGCACGTGCAGGGCACGGTGAACGGGTACGGGGAGCGCACGGGCAACGTCGACCTGCTCACGGTCGTGGCGAACCTCGAGCTCAAGCACGGGGTGCGCACGCTCACGGGCGAGGGCCTGGAGGAGGCGACGCGCATCTCGCACGCGATCAGCGAGATCACGAACATCTCCCCGTACGCGCGCCAGCCGTACGTCGGGGCGAGCGCCTTCGCGCACAAGGCGGGCCTGCACGCGAGCGCCATCAAGGTCGACCCGGACCTGTACCAGCACATCGACCCGACGGCGGTGGGCAACGACATCCGCATGCTCGTCTCCGACATGGCGGGCCGGGCGTCGATCGAGCTCAAGGGGCGCGAGCTCGGGTTCGACCTGTCGGGCCAGGGCGACCTCCTCACCCGCGTGACGAACCGGGTCAAGGACGACGAGGCGCGCGGCTACACGTACGAGGCCGCCGACGCGTCGTTCGAGCTGCTGCTGCGCGAGGAGATCGCGGGGGAGCGCCCGCCGTACTTCCGGGTCGAGAGCTGGCGCACGATCGTCGAGCGCGCCGGGTCGCGCGGCACCGAGGCGACGGCGGAGGCGACCGTCAAGCTGCACGCCGGGGGCGAGCGCATCGTCTCCACGGGCGAGGGCAACGGCCCCGTCAACGCGCTCGACCACGCGCTGCGGCTCGCGCTCGGGCGCGTCTACCCGGAGATCGAGGTGTTCGAGCTCATCGACTTCAAGGTGCGCATCCTCGACACCGAGCAGGGCACGGACGCCATCACGCGCGTGCTAATCGAGACGACCGACGGCTCGACGTCGTGGTCGACGGTCGGCGTCGGGCCCAACCTCATCGAGGCGGCCTGGGAGGCGCTCACCGACTCGGCGATCTACGGGTTGGTCCACGCGGGCGTCGAGCCGCGCTGAGCCGGAGGTGCGCGCGTCGGGCTTAGGGTGGACGCGTGCGTGGTGAGTACAAGGTCCCCGGTGGCAAGCTCGTGGCGGTCGACGTCGAGGTGGAGGCCGGGCGGCTCGCCCGGGTCGCGGTCAGCGGCGACTTCTTCCTCGAGCCGGACGGCGCGCTCGAGGACATCGACGGCGCCCTGACGGGGATGCCGGAGACGGCGACGGTCGCGCAGCTCGCGAGCGCCGTGCAGGCCGCGCTCGGCCCCGACGTGACGATGGTCGGGTTCTCGCCCGAGGCGGTCGCGATCGCGGTGCGCCGGGCGCTCGGCCGGGCGACGGGGTGGGGCGACCACACGTTCGAGATCGTGCACGAGGGGCCCGAGGAGCCGGCGATGCACCTCGCGCTCGACCAGGTGCTCACGGAGGAGCTCGACGAGGGCCGTCGCGGCCCCACGCTGCGGATCTGGGAGTGGGCGTCGCCCGCGGTGATCATCGGCTCGTTCCAGTCGCTGCGCAACGAGGTCGACCCGGAGGGCGCGGAGAGGCACGGGGTGACGGTCGTGCGGCGGATCTCGGGCGGGGGTGCGATGTTCGTCGAGCCCGGGAACACCATCACCTACTCGCTGTACGTGCCGGGGTCGCTCGTCGAGGGGCTCAGCTTCGAGCGCTCGTACGCGTTCCTCGACGACTGGGTGCTGGGCGCCCTCGCCGACCTGGGCGTGGAGGCGACGTACAAGCCGCTCAACGACATCGCGTCGCCGGCCGGCAAGATCGCGGGCGCGGCGCAGAAGCGCCTGCGCGGGGGTGCGGTGCTCCACCACGTGACCATGGCGTACGACATCGACGCCGACAAGATGACCGAGGTGCTGCGCATCGGGCGCGAGAAGCTCTCGGACAAGGGCACCACGAGCGCCAACAAGCGCGTCGACCCGGTGCGCTCGCAGACGGGCATGGCGCGCGAGGACGTCATCGAGGCGTTCAAGGACCACTTCCGCTCGCGGTACCGCACGGTCGAGGGTGCGGTCACCCCCGAGGAGCGCGAGCGCGCGCAGGAGCTCGCGCGGACGAAGTTCTCCACGCCGGAGTGGACCGCGCGCGTCCCGTGACGCGCGGGGTGCTGCGCGGGGACGTGCGCGGCCGGCGCGGGAGTGTGACGCCCGCCCGCGGGCAGGGCCCCGCGGCCTGAGCGGTCGCCAGAGCCGGGCGACGCCCGGCGATTGTTAAGAACGTGCAACATCTGCCGCCGTGGCTTCCGTTCGCGCACGCGTGGCAGTAATCTCCACACATACGTCCACTGATGGAAGTAAGTTTCACACCGCGGGAGCCGACCGGCCGCGCGGGACCGTCAGGACACACGACCCGGCCGTTCCCCCGACGGCCGACCAGAAAGGAAGTGTCACGGCATGCAGCGACGCAGCACGGTGGCCGTCACGGGCACCCTCGTCCTCGCGCTCGGCCTGGCCGCGTGCAGCTCCGGCGGCGGGTCCGGCTCCGAGAGGACCGGTGGCGACGACGCGACCGACTTCTCGGGCGAGACCCTCACCGTCTGGATCATGGAGGGCACCAACCCCGACGCGGACGCGTTCTTCGACGAGGTGACGACCGCGTTCAAGGACGAGACCGGCGCCGACCTCCAGATCGAGTTCCAGCCGTGGGCCAGCGCCCACGACAAGTTCACGACCGCCATCGCCGGCGGCACGACGCCGGACGTCGCCGAGGTGGGCACCACCTGGACGGGCGAGTTCGCGGACGTCGGCGCGCTCGCCGACCTCTCCGACCGCATCGCGGACGCCGGCCTCGAGGACGACCTCGTCCCCGGGCTCGTCGAGTCCGCGACCCTCGACGGCGGCGTCTACGGCATGCCGTGGTACGCGGGCGTGCGCTCGGTCGTCTACCGCGCCGACCTCTTCGAGGCCGCGGGCATCGAGACCCCGACGTCGTGGGACGAGCTCGTCGCCGCGGCGGACGCGCTCAAGGCGGCGAACCCGGAGATCATCCCGTTCCCCGTCGCGGGCGACAGCCAGTACGGCGCCATGCCGTTCGTCTGGGGCGCGGGCGGTGACCTCGCGGTGAAGGACGGCGACACCTGGACGTCGGAGATCAGCTCGCCGGAGTCGGTCGAGGGCCTCGAGTTCTACACCGGCCTCGCGACCGAGCACGGCTTCTCGACCGCCGCCGCGACGACGTGGAAGGAGACGGACCTCCTCGCCGCGTTCGAGCAGGGCCAGGTCGGCATGATGATCTCCGGCAGCTGGACGCCGGGCAAGATCCTCGCCGACGTCCCGGACATGGAGGGCAAGATCGGCGCCTTCCCGATCCCCGGCCAGACCGAGGGCCTGTCCGACTCGTTCCTCGGCGGCTCGCACCTCGGCGTCTTCGAGGCCAGCGAGAAGCAGGACCTCGCGTGGAAGTTCGTCGAGATGATGACGACCGGCGAGTTCGCGCAGGCGTGGGGCGAGCAGTCCGGCTACTTCCCGGGCCAGACGTCGCTCCTCGAGAAGGTCATCGAGGAGGACGACCCGATCGTCGCGCCGTTCGCCCAGCAGATGGTCGAGGCCGGCCGCTCGGTCCCGGTCACGCCGCTCTACGGCCAGATCCAGGGCAAGAAGACGCTGGAGACGATGCTCCAGTCCGTCCTGTCGGGCAGCGCGACCGTCCAGGAGGCCGCCGACACCGCGGCCGCCGACATGGACGAGACGTTCGGCTCCTGACCTGACGCGTCCGGCCGCGGGCAGCCCGCCCGCGGCCGGACGCCGCCTCCGCCGGCACCCGACCGCCGGCGCCCGCACCACGCCCCGCACCCCGCGACAGGACCTCTCCCATGGCAGACCTTCGAGCCGCGCCCGGCGCCTCGCCGGCCCCGGCCGCCCCGGCCGACCGGCCGCCGTCGAGCACCGTGCCGACCGCCGCACGACGGCGCCGCACGGGCCTCGGCCACCGTTCCCCGCTGCGCCCCTGGCTGCTGCTGGCCCCGGGACTCGTCGTCCTCGGCGTCCTGCTCCTGTGGCCGCTCGTGCGCGTCGTGCTGCTCTCGCTGCAGGACTACGGCCTGCGGCAGATCGCGAGCGGCGAGTCGAACTGGATCGGGCTCCAGAACTACGCCGACCTGCTCGGCGACAGCTACCTGTGGACCACGGTCCTGCCCAACACCGTGCTGTTCGCGCTCGCGTGCGTCGTGCTCACGGTCGCGCTCGGGACGGCGGTCGCGCTGTTCCTCAACACGCTCGGCGGGTTCTGGCGGGGCGTCGGCGCGACGGCGATCATGGTCGCCTGGGCGGTCCCCGCGATCACGGGCACGTACGTGTGGGTGTGGATCTTCGACCCGCTGAACGGCCTCGTCGCCTCGGTGCTCGAGGGCGTGGGTGCGATCGAACCCGGCACGGTCAACTGGTTCACGGAGCGCCTGTCGTTCTACGCGATCGCGACGCTCAACGTGGTGCACCACGGGTTCCCGTTCGTCGCGATCACCGTGCTCGCGGGGCTCATGACGATCCCGCACGAGCTGCACGAGGCAGCCAAGGTCGACGGCGCGACGGCGTGGCGCCGGTTCTGGGCCATCACCGCGCCCATCCTGCGCCCCGTGTTCGCGGTCGTGACGATCCTGTCGACCATCTGGGACTTCAAGGTCTTCACGCAGATCTACCTCATGCCCGGCGGCAACGGCGGGAACAAGGACGTCTTCAACCTCGGCGTGTGGTCGTACATCCAGTCGTTCGCGCAGGGCAAGTACGGCATGGGCGCGGCGATCGCGGTCCTGCTCACGCTCATCCTGCTCGGCATCACGCTCGTGTACATGCGCACCCTGTTCAAGGAGGAGGAGCTGTGAGCGCCGCCGTCGTCGACACCCGTGCCACCCCCGGGCCCGGCGCCCGCACCGAGCAGGTGCTGCGCGCCCGCCGCCGTCGTCCCGGCGTCGCGGCGGCCAAGACGGTGGGGATCGTCGCCCTCCTCGCCTTCTCGCTCTTCCCCGCCTACTGGATGTTCTCCTCGGCGATCGACCCGGAGGCCGCGACGCGCGGCGCCCGGCTCCTGCCCGCCGGCGTCACGTGGGACAACTTCGTCACCGTGATCGACGACGGCGGGTTCGGCCACTACCTGCGCAACTCGGTGCTCGTCGCGCTCGGCACGGTGCTCGCGTCGTCGGTCGTGGCGCTGCTCGCCGCCGTCGCGGTGAGCCGGTTCCGCTTCCGGTTCCGCAAGTCGATGCTCGTGCTCATCCTCATGGTGCAGATGGTGCCGCTCGAGGCGCTCGTCATCCCGCTGTTCATCCAGATGCGCAACCTCAACATGCTCAACTCGCTCCTGGGCCTGGCGGTCGTGTACCTCGCGTTCGCGCTGCCCTTCGCGATCTGGACGCTGCGCGGCTTCGTCGCCGCGGTCCCGGTCGAGCTCGAGGAGGCGGCGTTCCTCGACGGCGCGTCGTGGGGGCGCATGTTCTGGAAGGTCCTGGTGCCGCTCGTCGCGCCCGGGGTCGTCGCGACGAGCGTCTTCTCCTTCATCACCGCGTGGAACGAGTTCATCTTCGCGCTGACGTTCCTCCAGCAGTCGAGCAAGTACACCGTGCCGATCGGGCTGCAGAAGTTCTTCGGCGAGAACACGACCGACTGGGGCGCCGTCATGGCCGCGTCGACGATCATCACGCTGCCCGTGCTCGTGTTCTTCGTCCTCGTGCAGCGCAACCTGTCCTCGGGCCTCACCGCCGGGTCGGTGAAGGGATGAGCGGCGCGACGCCTCCGGCCGCGGCCCCGACCGGGGCGCAGCGCGCGGCCGACGTGGTGCGCGCCGTGAACGGCGTGCTCCTGCCCGGGTTCACCGGCACGGACGACCTGCCGGCGTGGCTCGTCGACGCGGCGCGCGACGGCCTGGCCGGGGTCGTGCTGTTCGGGCACAACACGCCCGACGTCGCGACCACCGCGCGGCTCACCGCGCGCCTGCGCGGCGCGTCGCCCGACCTGCTCGTCGCGGTCGACGAGGAGGGCGGGGACGTGTCCCGGCTCGAGGCCGCGACCGGCTCGAGCCTGCCCGGCAACGCGGCCCTCGGGCTGGTCGACGACGTCGCGGTCACCGAGGAGGTCGGCGCCGCGCTCGGTCGTCTGCTCACCGCGACCGGTGTCGACCTCGACCTCGCGCCCGACCTCGACGTGAACTCCGACCCCGACAACCCCGTGATCGGCGTGCGCTCGTTCGGCGCGGACCCCGCGCTCGTCGCCCGCCACGGCGCGGCGTTCGTCCGCGGACTGCACGCGGGCGGCGCGGGTGCGTGCGGCAAGCACTTCCCAGGGCACGGCGCGACAAACGTCGACTCGCACCTCGCCCTCCCGGTCGTGGACGCGAGCCTCGACGAGCTCCGCGCGCGCGACCTGCCCCCGTTCGTCGCGACCATGGCCCCGGACGACGAGGCCGGCGACGTGCTGCTCGACGCCGTGATGACGGCGCACGTCGTCGTCCCCGCGCTCGGCGCGCTGCCCGCGACGCTCGAGCCCGCCGTCGGCGCGCTCGTGCGCGAGCTCGGGTTCGACAGCCCGATCGTCACCGACGCGCTCGACATGGGCGCTGTCGCGACGTTCGCGGCGGACGACGCGGGCTCCTCGTCCCGTGCCGACGACGCCGCGCCGCACGGCATCGGCGAGGTCGCGGTCCGCGCGGTGGAGGCCGGCGCCGACCTGCTGTGCCTGGGCACGACCGTCGGTCGCGACGACGAGGTCCTGTTCCGCCAGGCGCAGCGCGCGCTCGTGGACGCCGTCGCGTCCGGCCGGGTCACGGTCGAGCGCCTGCACGTGTCCGCCGCGCGCACGGCGCGCACCCTCGCCGCGGTGCGCGCGCGCCAGGCCGCGAGCGGGGTCGTCCCCTCGCCGGAGTCCGCGCGCGCGGCGCTCGACGTCCTCGACCAGGTGGGCGCCCGCGTCGCGGCGCGCGCCGTCCGGTTCGCCGGCCCCGCACCGCAGCACGCGCCCGTGACTGCGGCGCCCGACGTCGTCGACCTGCGCCTGCGGTTCGACCACGCCGCGGGTCGCACCGCGCAGCACGTCCAGCGCGCGCTCGACGACGCGTTCGGCCCCGACGTGCGGCACCTGCGCCCGGCCGACGCCGAGGCGTGGGCGCGCACGCTCGACGCCGTGCGCGCGGCCGACCGCCCGCTCGTCGTCCTCACGCGCGAGCCGGTGCCCGGCTCGGGCGAGCACGCACGGCTCACGGAGCTGCTCGCCGCGCGGCCCGACGCCGCCGTCGTGCACACCGGGTTCCCCGGTGCCGTCGGCGCGTGGTTCGGCGCGGACCGCACGGTCGTGGTCGCGTGCGGGACGGGGCGCGCCAACGCGCGCGCCGCCGTCGCGCTCCTGCAGGGGGCCGCGGGCCCGCGCACGAGCCCGGACCCGGAGACGCGTGGCGCCGACCTGACCGTCGGCGCGGCGGGGGAGGGAGAGCGATGATCGTCCTCGGACTGTCCTCCGGCACGTCGGTCGACGCGATCGACGCGGCCGCGGCCGACCTCACGCTCGGCGACGACGGCGTGCTGCGCATGCGGCCCCTCGGCCACACGGAGTACGCGTGGCCGCGCGCCCTGCGCGAGCGCATCCTCAAGGCGTTGCCGCCCGCCGCCGTCGACGTGGCCGAGGTGGCCCAGCTCGACACCCTCATCGGGCAGGAGCTCGGCCGCGCCGGTCGGCGCGCGATCGACGACGTCGCCGGCGGTGACGTCGACCTCGTCGCGTCCCACGGCCAGACGATCTACCACTGGGTCGTCGGGGCGCGGGCCCGCGGCACGCTCCAGCTCGGCAACGCCGCGTGGGTCGCCGAGCACGTCAAGCGCCCGGTCATCAGCGACTTCCGCGTGGCCGACGTCGCGGCCGGCGGCCACGGCGCGCCGCTCGTCAGCGTGCTCGACGCGCTCTGGCTCGGGCGCGAGGACGCGGGCGCCGACGACACGGACGCCGGGCTCACCGCGGCGCTCAACATCGGCGGGATCGCGAACGTGTCCCTCGTGGGGCGCGTCGACGACCCGGTCACCGGCTGGGACACGGGCCCGGGCAACTGCCTGCTCGACGTCGCGGTCGCGGCGCTCACCGACGGCCGTCTCGCGTACGACAAGGACGGCGAGCTCGCCGCGCAGGGCACGGTCGACCCGGTGGCGCTCGCCGCCCTGCTCGACGACCCGTACTTCGCCGCCCCCACGCCGAAGTCGACGGGCCGCGAGCTCTTCGACACGACGTACACGGCCCGCCGGCTCGCGTCCGTGCGCCCGGGGCTCACCGGCCCCGACCTCGTCGCGACGCTCACCGAGCTCACCGCGGTCAGTGTCGCCGACGCGCTCGCGGGCCGCGACGTGCGCCGCGTCGTCGCGTCCGGCGGGGGAGCACGCAACCCCGTGCTCCTCGACCGGCTGCGCGCGGCGCTCGCCGAGCGCGTGCCGCACGCGTGCGAGGTCGTGACGTCCGAGGCGCTCGGCCTGCCGGTCGACGCGAAGGAGGCGTACCTCTTCGCGCTCCTCGGCTTCCTGTCGGCCCACGGACTGCCGGGCACCGCCGCCGGCGAGCACCGCCGTCGGGCGACGGGCGCCCGCCGCGCGGTCGTCCTCGGCTCGCTCACCCCGCCCACGCCGCTGCCGTGGCCCGCCGCGAGCGGCCCGGTGCGCCGTCTGGCGCTCGCCAACACCCCGCACGGCCTGCACCCGGGCCCGCGCACCCAGGGTCCGCTGCCGGACCCGACGAAGGGAACCTCCCGATGACCGACCCGACCGTCGCCACGAGCGGCACTCCGAGCGGGGCTGCGAGCACCACCTCGAGCCCCGACGAGTGGCAGGAGCTGGTGCGCCTCGCCTCGCCGACCGAGGAGCGCAACCCGCGCACGACCGACGTCGACCTGCTCCCCACGGCGGACGTCGTCCGGCTCATCACCGAGGAGGACGCCGTCATCGCGGACGCGGTGCGGGCCCAGCGCGGTCGCATCGCGCAGGCCGTCGACCTCGCCGTGGAGGCGCTGCGCTCTGGCGGCCGCGTGCACTACGTGGGGTCGGGCACGTCGGGGCGCCTCGGCGTGCTCGACGCCGTCGAGCTCCTGCCGACGTACGGCGTGGGCGAGGAGTGGTTCGTCGCGCACCTCGCGGGCGGCGTGGGCGCGATGATGCTGGCCGTCGAGGGGGCGGAGGACGACGTGGCGCTCGGGCGCGCCGACGTCGACGCGGTCGGGCCGCGCGACGTCGTCGTCGGGCTCGCGGCGAGCGGCCGCACCCCGTACGTGCGCGGGGCGCTCGACGTCGCGCGCGAGCGCGGGGCGCGCACGGTGCTCGTCTCGGCCAACCCCGACGCGCCGCTCGCGGCCGGGGTGGACGTCGCGATCCTCGTCGACACGGGCCCCGAGGTCGTCACGGGCTCCACGCGCATGAAGGCGGCGACGGCCCAGAAGCTCGTGCTCAACACGTTCTCGACCGCGACGATGATCCGCCTCGGCAAGACGTACTCGAACCTCATGATCGACGTGCGCCCGACCAACCAGAAGCTGCGCGCACGCATCGTCCGGATGCTCGTGCAGGCGACCGGGCTGGGCTCGGCGGAGTGCGAGGACGTGCTGCGCGCGGCCGACGGCGAGGTGCACGTCGCGCTCGTGATGCTCCTCGCGGGCGTCGAGGCCGACGCCGCGCGCGAGTCGCTGGCCGGCGACGGCGTGGCCGGCGTCCGCGGCGCGCTCGCCCGGCTGGGCGCACTCCCCGCGCGATGACCACCCTGCCGAGGGAGAGGCCGGGTACCGCGAGGTAGAGCCGTGGTCGCGACCAGGCCTCTACCTCGGTCTACCTGGCCTCTACCTCGGCGTGCCGGGGCTCTCCCTCGGCGGGGTGGGGCGGGGGCCGAAGACGGCGGTGCCGACGCGGACGATCGTCGCGCCCTCGGCGACCGCGAGCTCCAGGTCGCCGCTCATGCCCATGGACAGCGCGCGGGCGTCCGCGGTCCCGGGCGCGCCCGACCCCACGACGGCGTCGCGCACCGCGCGCAGGCGCGCGAAGCCCGCGCGCACCACGGCCTCGTCGGGCGAGTTCGCACCGATCGTCATGAAGCCTGCGAGCCGCAGCCCGTCGAGCGCGGCGACCGCCGTCGCGAGGGCGGGCGCGTCGTCGGGCCGCACGCCCGACTTCGACTCCTCGCCCGAGACGTTGACCTGCACCAGGACGTCGAGCGCGCGGCCGTCGCGCGCGCAGCGCGCCGCGAGCGCCTCGGCGAGCGCGAGCGAGTCCACGCTCTCGACCCCGGTCGCGGTGCCGAGGACCTGGTTGACCTTGTTGCGCTGGAGGTGGCCGATCATGTGGACCTCGACCCGCCCCGCCGCCACGAGGTCGGCGAGGTCAGTCGCCTTCGCGACGAGCTCCTGCACGCGGTTCTCGCCGATCAGGTCCGCACCGGCCTCCACGACCGCGCGCACGGCGTCGGCGGGCTGGGTCTTCGTCGCCACGAGCAGCCGCACGTCCGACGCCGCACGCCCGGCCGCGCGCGCGGCGTCGTCCACCCGGGTCCGCACCCGGGCGAGGTTCTGCGCGATCTGCGCGGGCAGCACGGACGACGGCTCGGGGAGGGGCATGCGGCCAGTCTAGGTAGTCACTCCTCGTGCATCGCCAAGCGACTGGATCGAGCCCTCCTCCCTCCACGCGCCGAGAGAGATGGTGAGTATGGGTAGCTGTCGAGAGGCCGCTACGTCCGCACACAGCGCTCCGCCGAGTGCATGGCAGACGTTCTCCCATGTCCCGTCCCGCGTCCAGTCGGCGAAGTGGTGGGACGCGGTGCTCGTCGAGCCGTAGGCGGCGCGCAGCGTCGGCCAGGAGGCGCCCGTGCGGACCTTGGCAAAGATCGCGTCAACGCTCCTGCGGGCGCGGTCTCCTCGCCCTCGGGAGAACAGAGGAGCGATGGCCCCCCACTCCTCATCCGACAGATCCCGGGGCAATACGCCGATTCCGTGCTCTCTGTGCCACACCTCGGCGGCACACGGGGCTCCTCCGCGACGGGCTTCGCGGTCCTCGAGGACCGCCACGGTGGCGTCCAGTACGTTCAACGCGACGTGGCGGAGCTCGGGCCGCTTGACCGCGCGCAAGGACCCGAGCGTCCCGTCGTCAGCTGCAAGACTCGACACGTGCTCAACAAGGTCGTCGGCACCACGAGCTTCCACCATGTCGCAGACTGAGAGCCAGACGTGGTCTTCCACGAGGTCGGCATCGAGTGACGCGCATGCGCACGGAGGAACGTCGGCCTGGTAGCGCCCCTGCAGCGATATCCACGGTAGCCCCAGGAGAGTGTGCTCGAGTCGGCGCCCGTGTACGTCCTGCCGCACGGAGAGGTCATCCTCCCGGAGAGTGGGTACGCCGAGCGCCTTCGCGACGGGGTTGTTCGACGAAAGCGTGCTACGAGCGCGTCCGCGTCGCTCTCGCTGACGATTCTCGGTAGAGAGATCCTGACGCTCTCGCCCCAGAGCGGCTCGCCGTCCCGTCCACGGAGAGCATGCCGCCCCCGGAAGTGGATGACGGCGTCGATGGTCGCGGTGGAGAGGACCCTGCTCCGCAGGTTGCCCTCGGTCCAGGGGCGTCCCGAACGGGTTGGTCGACCCTCGATGTTGAGCCTGGCTGCCGCCGCGGCGAACGACACGCCGTCGCGGAGAACGAGGTCGACCGTCTCGGTGATCGTCCGAGCCTCCGACTGGTCGATCTCGAGGTGCGGTGACGAGAGCTGGTCTCTGGCGACGCGGTACCCGAAAGGCGGTCTTCCGCCGATGTGAGGGGCGCCGGTCGATTGCGCCTTTGCCTGAAGTCCACCTTGCGTCCGACGGCGGATGTCATCCACCTCGGCAGCAGCGCGTGCAGCGAGGACCTCCACCACCGCGCGCCCCAACCGGCACAGATCGTCGACCCTCAGCGACGACACGGCGAGCGCGACCCCAGCGGCGGCCAACGCGTCCACGGTGTCCCAGATGTCTCGTCCTGAACCGAGCCGGTCGATGCTGTCGATCACCACGACCTCGAAGTCGTGTCGCTCGGCAGCGGTCACGAGCGCCGAGAACCCAGGCCGTCGGGAGGGCGCGGAGAGTCGTGAGACACCGAGGTCGACGAAGGATCGAAGGTAGCGCCAGGAACTGTCGTCCGCGTAGGCACGGACTGCGTTCTCCTGGCGAACGAGGCCGAAGCGAGCTGCCTGACGCCTCTGACTGACTCGTTGATACCCGACCGCGCGCGAGCCCGCTGACACGTTGGATGAAGACTCCACGGTGCACCCCTGCTGCTCCTGAACGGCCGACCATCGGCACATGTGTTGGTCGGGAGAGTAGCCATCGCCCCCGACACGCGCGGTGAGCCGCAGGAGTGCTGTACTACCTCGCGATCGGGGCGGCCGTGCCCGCGGTGAGGCGCAGCAGGTCCGCGGGCGCCAGGCCCAGGTCGAGCCCGCGGCGCCCGCCCGAGACGTAGACGGCGTCGAACGCGAGCGCGCTGTCGTCGAGGAACGTGCGGTGGGGCTGCTTCTGGCCCAGCGGCGAGATCCCGCCGACGACGTAGCCCGTCGCGCGCTCGGCGGCGGCAGGCTCGGCCATGCTCGCCTTCTTGCCGCCTGCGGCCTTGGCGAGCGCCTTCAGGTCGAGCTGTCGGTCGACCGGCACGATCCCCACCACGAGCGGGCCGCCGTCGACCACGGCGAGCAGCGTCTTGAACACCTGCTCCGCGGGCACCCCGATGGCCGCGGCCGCCTCGAGCCCGAAGGACAGCTCGCTCGACGGGTCGTGCTCGTACGGGTGGAGCGTGTGCGCGACCCCCTCGCGCTCGAGGAGGGCGACCGCGGGCGTGCCGGCGTGCGCGGAGGACTTCGACTTCTTGGCCACGGCCCGATTCTGCCGCAGCGGCGAGCTAGACGTTCACGTCGAGCAGCGAGCCGATCGCGTACGTCACGCCCATCGCGACCGCGCCGCCGACGACGGTTCTCACCGTCGCGCGGCGCGTCGGCGCGTTGCCCAGGCGCGCCGACCCCCAGCCGGTGAGGACGAGCGCGAGCACGACGGCGACGAAGGTGAGCGGGATGCGGATGGTCGCCGGGGCGAGGAGGATCGCCGCGAGCGGCAGCAGCCCGCCGACGGTGAACGACACGATCGAGGCGACCGCGGCCTCCCACGGGCTCGTGAGCTCGTCGGGGTCGATGTGCAGCTCGGCGTCGGCGTGCGCGGCGAGCGGGTCGCGCTCGGTGAGCTGGACGGCGACCTGGCGTGCGAGGTCGGGCGTCAGGCCCTTCGCCTCGTAGATGCCGGCGAGCTCGTCGAGCTCCGCGTCCGGCATCTCCGCGAGCTCGCGGCGCTCGGTCGCCAGCAGAGCCTTCTCGGTGTCGCGCTGCGTGCTCACCGAGACGTACTCGCCCGCCGCCATGGACAGTGCGCCCGCGAGCAGCGCCGCGCCGCCCGCCGTCGCGATGACGGGGATCGACGTGCTCGTCGCCGCGACGCCCACGACGACGCCCGCCGTCGAGACGATGCCGTCGTTCGCGCCGAGCACCCCCGCCCGGAGCCGGTTGAGCCGCGAGCCCGTGCTCTCCGGGTGGTGGGGCTCGCCGGGGTGCCGACCGGTACGGGGCGTGTCGCTCATGGTCTCACCGTAGGGTGCCGCCGCCGAAGCGCGACCGGTGGCGCGAGACCGTCGACCGCGACCGCCGCGCGTCCTCTACCCTGCTCCGCGTGACGCAGGGGAACTCCACGGACGACCGGCCGACGACGCGCGCGGAGCGCTACGAGCACGGGCGGGCGGTGTTCGGCGCGGTCAACGAGGCGGCGCCCGGCGCCATCGCCGAGGCGCTCGCCGACGTCTCGCCCGAGCTCGAGCACCAGATCTCGGCGTGGGCGTACGGCGAGATGTACGCGCGCCCGCACCTGGAACCGCGGGACCGCCAGCTCGTCACGCTCGGGATGCTCGCCGCGCTCGGCGGGTGCGAGGCGCAGCTCGACATCCACGTGGGGACCGCGCTCGACGTCGGGCTGACGCCCCGGGAGATCGTCGAGGCGCTCCTCCAGTCGGCGGTGTACTGCGGCTTCCCGCGCGCGCTCAACGCGACCGCGGTCGCGAAGGAGGTCTTCGGGCGGCGCGGGCTCCTGCCGGTCGAGTGAGGGCGGGGGCCGGCGCGCCCTCCGGTCTCGCCCGGCCTACAGCGGCCCGACGGCGAGCACCGTCACCACGGGCTCGCCCGCCTCGTCGCTCGCCGCGAGGTCGACGCTCGCCGTGATCGCCCAGTCGTGGTCGCCCGCCGGGTCGTCGAGCACCTGCCGCACGAGCCACGTGCCCGCGGGCACCACGCCGCCGGGGGCGTGCTCCGCCGTCGGGCCCTCGTGGCCCGCGGGCAGCTCGGCGCCCGCCTCGACGACGCGGAACAGCGCCGCGGAGCGGGCCCCGGGCCCGATGCCGATCGCGTCGTCGCCCTGGTCCTCGAAGAGCGGGTCGAGCGCGTCGCCCCACGCGTCCGCGTCCCAGCCCGCGCCGCCGTCGAGCGCGCCGAGCGCGCGGTAGTCCTCGCGCGCGGCGAGCTCCACGCGCTTGAACAGCGCGTTGCGCACGAGGCGGCGGAACGCGCGCGGGTTGCCCGTGACGGGACGGGTCGGCGCCTCGGCCCCCGCCCCGGAGAGCGGGCCGTCGCCCACCTCGGTGTCCGCGTCGTCGTCGACCGGGTGCGCCAGGCGCTCCCACTCGTCGAGGAGCGACGAGTCGACGCCGCGCACCAGCTCGCCGAGCCACTCGACGATCTCCTGCACCTCCTCGGTGCGGTGCTCCTCGGGGACGACCTGGCGCAGCGCGCGATAGGCGTCCGCGAGGTAGCGCAGCACCACGCCCTCCGTGCGCTCGAGCCCGTAGACGGACACGAACTCCGCGAACGTCATGGCGCGCTCGACCATGTCACGGACCACGGACTTGGGGGAGAGCTCGGCGTCCGCGACCCACGGGTTGGACCGCTTGTACATCGCGAACGCGGGCGCGAGCAGCTCCTCGAGCGGCTTGGGCCACGTGATCTCCTCGAGCAGCGCCATGCGCTCCTCGTACTCGTACCCCTCGGCCTTCATCGCGGCGACGGCCTCGCCCTTGGCGGCGTTCTGCTGGGCATAGAGGACCTGGCGCGGGTCGTCGAGCGTCGCCTCGATGACGGAGACGACGTCGAGCGCGTGGGTCGCGCCCTCGACGTCGAGCAGGTCCAGGGCCGCGAGCGCGAACGGCGACAGCGGCTGGTTGAGCGCGAACTCGCGCGGCAGGTCGCCGACGAGGCGCACGCTCGGGCGGTAGCCCGCGGGGCGCGACGGGTCGGGGACGCGCACGCGCTCGACGATCCCCGCCACGCGCAGCGAGCGGTAGATGCGGAACGTCTGGCGCACGTGCTCGCGGCGCTGCGACTCGGTGTCGTGGTTCGCGAGGAGCAGGTGGCGCATGGCCTCGACCGGGTCGCGGCGCGGGTCGCTCGCGTCGGCCTGGCCGCCGCGACCGTGCTGCGCGGTGCGCGCGAGGACGTTGAGCACCATGGCGTGCGTGACGGTGAAGTGGCTCGTCAGCGGCTCGGGCTCGGCGTCGCGCAGACGCTCGAACGTCGCGTCGGTCCAGTTGACCGAACCCTGCGGCGCCTTCTTGCGGACGATCTTCTTGAGCTTCTTCGGGTCGTCGCCCGCCTTGGCGAGCATCTTGCGGTTCTCGATGACGTGCTCGGGCGCCATGACGAGCACCTCGCCCACGGTGTCGTACCCGGCGCGGCCCGCGCGCCCCGCGATCTGGTGGAACTCGCGCGCCGTGAGGTGGCGCATGCGCTCGCCGTCGAACTTCACGAGGCTCGTGAGCAGCACGGTGCGGAT
Organism: Cellulosimicrobium sp. RS; assembly: GCF_046159675.1. Classification (NCBI taxonomy): domain Bacteria; kingdom Bacillati; phylum Actinomycetota; class Actinomycetes; order Micrococcales; family Promicromonosporaceae; genus Cellulosimicrobium; species Cellulosimicrobium sp. RS. Next base: position 66,641 of record NZ_JBJXVU010000004.1, read on the forward strand.
CGGCACGTTGATGCCGACGCCGAGCGTGTCCGTGCCGCACACGACCTTGAGCAGGCCCGCCTGCGTGAGGCGCTCGACGACGCGCCGGTACTTGGGCAGCATGCCCGCGTGGTGCACGCCGACGCCGTGGCGCAGGAACTTGCTGAGCGTCTTGCCGAACCCGGTGCCGAAGCGGAAGTCGCCGAGCTCGGCGGCGATGGCCTCCTTCTCGGACTTCGTCGCGACGTTCATCGACAGCAGGGACTGCGCGCGCTCGACCGCATCCTTCTGCGTGAAGTGCACGACGTACACGGGCGCGCGGCGCGTGCTGACGAGCTCCTCGATGACCTCGGTCAGCGGCTCGACGACGTAGCTGAAGTGCAGGGGGACCGGCCGCTGCGCGGTGGTCACCGCGGCGACGGGCCGGCCGGTGCGCTCCTCGAGCTCCTCGACGAACCGGGTCGTGTCGCCGAGCGTCGCGGACATGAGCAGGAACTGGGTGTTCGGCAGCTCGAGCAGCGGCACCTGCCACGCCCAGCCGCGCTGCGGGTCGGCGTAGAAGTGGAACTCGTCCATGACGACCTGCGAGATCGCGTCCTCGTCGTCCGCACCGGCGTTCTCGCCGCCGCGGCGCAGCGCGATGTTCGCGAGGATCTCGGCCGTGCAGCAGATGATCGGCGCGTCGGGGTTCACGGCGGAGTCGCCCGTCGTCATGCCCACGTTCTTGGAGCCGAACGCCGCGACGAGCGCGAAGAACTTCTCGCTGACGAGCGCCTTGAGCGGCGCGGTGTAGTACGTGCGACCGCCGCGGCCCGAGCGGTGCGCGGCGAGCGCCGCGAACTGGGCGCCCATCGCGACGAGCGACTTCCCCGACCCGGTGGGCGTCGAGAGGATGACGTGCGAGCCGGTGACCAGCTCGATGAGCGCCTCGCTCTGGTGGGGGTAGAGCTCGAGACCCTGCTCCGTCGCCCAGGTGGTGAACCCCTCGTAGAGCGCGTCCGGGTCGGGGGCCTTGCCCGTCGGGGCGGGCACGTGCGCGAGGAGAGCCGGGGTGCGGCCGGTCGTGGTGGTCACGGCACGAGTCTGTCAGGTGTCGCGGAGGCGGGTCGCCGGACGGGCGCTGCGGGCGACCCGGGGGTCCGAGAAGGGGGTTGATAGCGCTGTCAACGTGTGCGAGGGTAGCCCCGGACGTGCACGGGACGCGCGTCCGGCCCCGTGTCACCGACGACCACCGAGCCCACGCCGCCGTGGGACGGAGGGAGCACCCCGTGCGGTCACCCGCAGATCACCCGCTCGTCACCTGCCCCTGACAGGGTGGCGCGGGCCCGCCCCGGCCCCCCGCGCCATCCCACCCCCTGACCGACCCTGCCGCCCCGGCGCCCCCGCCGGCGGCCCCTGCCCGAGGACACCATGGCCCCCAGCCTGCCGACCCCCCGATCCCTGCACCCCAGACCCGTGACCCCCGCGACCCCGGACCGCCCGCGCCGGCCCGCCCCGCGGCTGGTCGCGGGCGCGCTCGCCGTGGCGCTCGCCGTCGTCGGCCTCGCGCCCGCGACCGCCGCGAGCGCCGCCCCCGAGCCGCCGTCGGCCGACTACGCGTCCCTGGTCGACGTCTTCGTCGGCACCGAGGGTGACTACGGCAACGACATGCCGGCCGCGCAGGCGCCGAACGGCCTCGCGAAGGTCAACCCACGCACGACCCCGGGCCGCAACAACACCGGGTACGACTACGCGCAGTCGAAGATCTCGGGCTTCACGCACACCAACCTCGACGGGGTCGGGGGCTCCGGCGGCGGTGGTGACCTCCTCGTGGTGCCTACGTCCGGGTCGTACACGGCGCGCCCCGGCACGGGCACGTACGCGCACCCGTTCTCGCACGACGACGAGGACGCCGGACCGGGCTTCTACTCCGTCGAACTCGGCAACGTCGCGGGCACGGACGGCGCCATCACTGGCGCGCCGGGCACGATCGAGGCCGAGGTCGCGGCCACCACCCGCTCGGGCGTGCACCGCTACGCGTTCCCCGCGGGCTCGACGCCGAGCCTCGTCGTGGACCTCGAGACGAACAACACGAGCCGCCGGTCGTCCTCGGTGCAGGTCGAGACGCGCGCGGACGGCACCGTGGAGCTGTCCGGACAGGTCACGGGCTACTTCTACAACGCGGCCTACACGCTGTACTACACCGCGCGCACGCTCCAGCCCGCGACGGTGCAGACCTGGGGCGACGACGACCGGCTCGTCGACGCGACGGCCCAGGACGGCGTCGACACCGGCGCGATCCTCACGTTCGACCCGGCGGACGCCGGGGAGATCGGGCTCCAGGTCACCCTGTCGCCGGTGAGCGTCGAGCAGGCGCGGATCGACCAGCAGGTCGAGCTCGGCGACCTGTCGTTCGACGCGATCCGCGACCGCACGCGCGCGGAGTGGAACGCGACGCTCGGGCGGGTCGCGATCGACGCGTCGACGGCGACGGACCCGACGGGCGAGCTCCAGCAGCTCTTCTACACGCACCTCTACCGCATGTTCGCCATGCCGATGAACGCGACGAGCACCTCGGGCACGTACCGCGGCGTCGACGGCGCGGTGCACGCCGCGCAGGGCTTCACGTACTACGACTCGTGGGCCACGTGGGACGACTTCCGCAAGTTCTCCGTCATCGCGTACATCGACCCGGCGCTGTACCGGGACATGGTGCAGTCGCTGGTCTACCTGTTCGCGGACGCCGAGGCGACGGGGACCGGCGGCGGGCTCGGCGGGTTCGTGCACTCCGTCCCGACGGTGCGCTGGGAGCGGTCGTCGGTCGTGGTCGCGGACGCGATCGCCAAGGGCTTCGACGGGTTCGACCGCCTCGACGAGGCGTACCCGGCGCTGCAGCGCCTCGTGGGGCAGTACAGCGCGGACGAGCTCCGGCGTGGCTACGTGGCGGGCAACCCCGGCGCGTCCGTGCAGCGCGGCTACGACCAGTACGGCCTGTCCGTGATCGCGGACGAGCTCGGGCTGACCGACGAGGCCCAGACGCTGCGCGAGCAGGCGTCGTGGCCGATCGAGAAGCTCACCAAGCCGGGCGCGTGGACCGCGGCCGACGGCACGCCGGTCGGCCTCCTCACCCCGCGTGCCGCCGACGGCTCGTGGCAGAGCGCGGACCACGAGCGCTTCGAGGCCGCGAGCCTCTACCAGGGCACGCTCTGGCAGTACCACTGGTACGACGCGTACGACATGGACGCGCTCGTCGAGGCGATGGGCGGCCCCGAGGCGGCCCGCCTCGCGATGCGCCACATGTTCGGGGAGCACGCACCGGACGACGGCAAGGCCATGCTCCACTCGAACGCCAACGAGATCGACCTGCAGGCGCCGTACCTGTTCAACTACACGGGCGAGCCGAGCCTCACGCAGAAGTGGGCGCGCGCGATCTACACGAAGGAGACCTGGAACCGGTACATCGCGACCGGCTCCTCGAGCGCCGTCCCGAGCGGCGGCGGCGAGTTCACGCCGCCCGTGAGGACGAAGGTCTACCGGCTCGACCCGCGCGGGATGCTCCCCACGATGGACAACGACGCGGGGACGATGTCGACGATGTTCGTCGCCGCGGCCGTCGGGCTGTTCCCGGTGACCGCGGGCTCGTCCCAGTTCCAGGTCGGGTCGCCGTTCTTCGACTCGACGACCATCACCTACGACGACGGCAGCGCCTTCACGGTCACGGCCGACGGCGTCTCCGAGGACGCGTTCTACGTCCAGTCCGCGACGCTCGACGGCGCGACGTTCGGCAACACGTGGGTCGACTACGCCACCGTGGTCGGGGGAGCCGACCTCGCGTTCCGCATGGGCGAGCAGCCGAGCGACTGGGGCACGGACACCGCGCCCGCGTTCTCGATGAGCACCGCGACCGACGAGCCGGCCGAGGGACCGCGCGTCAGCGCCGAACCGACCACCGTGCAGACCGGCGACGGCGGCGCGCTCGACGCGACCGTGACGCTCACGCTCGACGGCGCCCGCCTCGCCGCGCCCGCCGGCACGGACCTTGTCACGAGCGGGACGGCGAGCGTCGTCGGGCTGCCCGACGGCGTCACGGCGGCCGTGACGGTCGCGTCGCCGACCGCGCTGACCGTCTCCCTGACGGGGACGGCGTCCGCCGACGCGCGCTTCTTCGTGCACCTGCGCGACGCCGCGCTCGCCGACGGCGTCGCCGCGGCGTCGCTCCAGGGACAGGGCGTCTCGGTGCGCTCGCCCCTGCGGCTGTCCGTGGCGTCCGCCGAGCGCGACGCGCTCGCCGCGCTCGTCGACGACGCCGTGCTCGTGCGGCACGGGAACTACTCCTCGGTGACGTTCGACCGGTTCTCCACCGCGCTGACGAAGGCGCAGGAGGCCCTCGGTGACGAGGCCGCGACGAGCATCGCGCTGCGGTTCGCGGCCGACCGGCTCGGTGCGGCGGCCGACGCGCTCGACCTCACGGGCGGCGGGTACCGCACGCTCGAGGCCGAGCAGTCCGAGGCGTGGTCGGGCGGGGAGCTGAAGAACGAGGCGAACAGCTCGTCCGGCAACCTCGGCGGCGTGCGCTCCGGGTCGTGGGTGCAGTACCGCGACATGACCTTCGAGACCGCCGCCGCGGACACCCCGCCGCGCTTCCTCACGGTCCGGTACGACACGAGCTTCGCCCCGACGGACACGCCGAGCACCGTGCGCGTGCACGCGGGCGACGTGAGCGGCCCTGTGGTCGCGACCGTCGACCTGAAGGGCACGAGCGGCTGGGGCAAGTACACCGAGGTCACGGCGGAGCTCGGCGACGTGCAGGCGCTCGTCGACGCGCAGGTCGTCACGTTCGAGCTGCTCGCGCCGTCCGGGCGGAGCTGGGTCGGCAACTTCGACTGGTTCCGGTTCAGCGCCGAGGACCCGGCTGCCCCAGGTCAGCCGGGCGAGTCCCCGACGGTGACGATCGAGGCCGAGGACTGGACCGCGAGCTCCGGTCGCGGGCTCAAGAAGGAGTCCTCGACGTGGACGAGCGGTCCGGTGACGAACGTCGGCGGCACCGCGGACGGCGACTGGATCGCCTACGGCGAGGTCGACCTGGGTGAGCTCCCGCTCGGCGAGCTGTCGGTCCACTACGTGCACAACGCCAACCGGTCCGGGAACAACTCCGCGCTGTCGGTGTACCTCGACGCGTTCGACCCGGCGAACCCGGGCGAGCCGTTCGTCACCGTGCCGCTGCCGACGACCGGGTCGAGCTGGACCGCGGACGGGACCGCGACCGTCGTCCTGCCCGAGACGGTGCAGGGGACGCACGAGGTGTTCGTGCGCCTGTCGACCGAGCCGTACGCCGACCACCCGTACGTCGCGAACCTCGACAGCCTGACGTTCGCGCCGGGCGGCCCGACGTCGGTCGTCGTCGAGTCCGAGGCCTGGACGTCGAACTCCGGCCGCGGGCTGAAGAACGAGAGCTCGACGTGGACGAGCGGTCCGGTGACGAACGTCGGCGGCACCGCGGACGGCGACTGGCTCGCCTACGGCGAGATCGACCTCGGCTCCGCCGCGCTCGACCAGCTCTCCGTGCGCTACGTGCACAACGCGAACCGGTCCGGGAAGAACTCGGCCCTGTCGGTGTACCTCGACGCGTTCGACCCGGCCAACCCGGGCGAGCCGTTCGTCACCGTCCCGCTGGCGAACACCGGGTCGAGCTGGACCACGGACGGGACCGCCGTCGTCGACCTGCCGAGCACGGTGCGCGGCAAGCACCAGGTGTGGGTGCGCCTGTCCACCGAGGCGTACGCCGACCACCCGTACGTCGCCAACCTCGACAGCATGCGCTTCTTCACCGACGCGTACGACGTCGAGGTCCCGCCGACCGACACCGCGGCGCTCGCGGCGGTGGTCGACGCGGCCGGGACGCCCGAGGCGGAGATCGCGCGGTACGGCCGGATCGACGCGCGCGTCTTCACACGCGAGCTCGCGGCGGCACGGTCCGTGCTCGCCGACGCCGGCGCCACCCAGGCGCAGGCCGACGAGCGGGCGCGGCGCCTCGGCCTGGCGACCGACCAGCTCGTGCCCGCCGAGCGCCGTCGGCTCGAGAACCTCGTGGCGAGCGCCGAGGCCCTGACCGACGAGGGGTACAGCCCCGAGTCCTGGCAGGCCTTCCGCACGGCTCTCGCCGCGGCGACCGGGACGCTCGACGACGCGGCGGCGTCCGACGAGGCGCTGCACGACGCGCGGCTCGCGCTCCAGGGCGCCGTCGACGCCCTGGAGGAGCCGGCCGACGTCGTGCTCGTCGAGGTCGAGGTCAGCCCGCGCTGCCTCGCCGGCAAGCCCTACGTCGCGGTCCGCGCGGTGAACGTCTCCGACGCGGCCGTCGACGTCGAGCTGGCGTCGTCACTGGGCACGAGGTCGTTCGTCGGCGTCGCGCCGGGGGCGAGCGCGTACCAGTCGTTCGCCGCGCGGTCCGCGACGGGCGACCTGGACGTCACCGTCACGGCGACGGGGGCGGACGGCACCCAGACGGTCGAGCAGGTCGTCACCGTCCCGTCCTGCTCCTGACCGCAGGACGCACCACCGACCCGGGAGGCGCCGACGGGGCGCCTTCCGGGTCGGCACCCTGGCGCCTCCGCGGCGGACCGGGCACGCTGGAGCCCCGACCGACGACGGAGGCGCCACCGTGACCGAGGAGTACCAGGGCCGGCCCGCGTTCCACGCGCAGACCCCCGCGGAGTGGCGGGCGTGGCTCGCCGCGCACCACGACGACCCCGAGCCCGGGGTCTGGCTCCTCACGTGGCGGCGCGAGAGCGGCCGGCCGACGTTCGGGTACGAGCCGTGGATCGAGGAGGCGCTGTCCTACGGCTGGATCGACGGGCAGGCCGCGACCGTCGACCAGGACCGGCATGCGCTGTGGTTCACGCGCCGCCGCCCCGGCTCCCGGTGGACGCGCCTCAGCAAGGAGCGGGTCGCGCGCGTCGAGGCGGACGGGCGCCTCACGGACGCGGGGCGCGCCGTCGTGGAAGCGGCCCGGGCGGACGGGTCCTGGACCCGGCACGACGACGCGGAGGCGCTCGTCGTCCCCGACGACCTCGCCGCGGCGCTCGGCGAGCGGCCCGACGCGCGGGCCCGCTTCGACGCCTTCACGCCCGGCGTGCGGCGCTCGATCCTCGGCTGGATCGTCGAGGCGAAGCGGCCCGACACCCGGGCGCGCCGGATCGCGGAGACCGCCGAGCTCGCCGAGCAGGGCGTCGCCGCCCACCAGCCGCGTCGCTGACGGCGCACGGCGCGCCGCACCCCGCCGTCAGGACAGGTCCCAGAGCAGCCGGTAGTACGCGATGCGCTCCGGGTCGGGGTCGATGCCGTAGCCCGCGTAGACGTGGCCGTCGTACCCGGGGCCGTAGTTCCACTCCGTGCTCCACGCCGCGACGGCGAGGTCCGCCCAGCGGTCCGCGACCCCGAGCGACCCGAGGTCGACGTGCGCGGCGAACGTGCCGTCGTCGTGCAGGAGCGTGTTCGGCACGCACGCGTCCCCGTGGCACACGACGAGGCGGTCGACCGGGGGAGCGTCGTCGAGCCGGGCGCGCGCCTCGGCGACGGCCAGACCGCGGTGCTCGGGGAACCACTCGTCGGGCCCGTGCCCCCGTGCGAGCCGGTCGTCGGCGTTCGCGACACGCTGCGCGACGGACCAGGTGAAGGGGCACGACGCGACCGGGAGCGCCTCGTGCAGCGCGCGCAGCCCGCGGCCGATCGCGACCGCCGCGACCGCCGGGTCGCCTGTCCAGCGCGCCTCGACCGCCGACCGCCCCGCGACGGCCTGCGTCACGAGCCACGAGCCGTCGTCGTCCGCGCCCTGGTCGAGGACGCGCGGCACGGGGGTCCGGTCGCCGACCCACGCGAGCCGCTCGGCCTCTCCCGCCAGGTCGATCTCCGGGACGCCCGCCGGGACCCACTTCGCGTACCGGACCGGTCGCGCGGCCTCGCCGCCGCGCGGGTCGAGACGGAACGTCAGCCCGCCGACGGTGTTGCGCCAGACCGGGGTGACGGCGTCGTCCCCCGCGAGCGCGCGGACGACGGCGGGGACGGCCACGGGGCCCGTGGGGATCTCGGCGATGGTCTCGGCGCGGCTCACGCGGGCGATCCTCGCACGCGGGCCGGTCGCCGGTCACAGCCGTCGCCGGCGCGACGCCGGTCTCGTCTGCGCGTCGGCGCGTCAGCGGGGAGAGCGGGCGGCCACGCCGTCCGGCGGGAGCAGCGCGTCGCACGCGGCGACGAGCCGCTCGCGCAGCGCCGCCCCGCGGGCGGCGAACGCGCGCTGGTGCCGCACGTACTCGGCCTTGCCCTCGGGCGTCTCGATCGCCACCGGCTCCAGCCCGTACGACGACACGTCGTAGGGCGACGCCTGCATGTCGACGACGCGGACGTCGCGCGCGAGCTCGAAGGCGTCGAGCACGACGTCCCCGGGGACGGCCGGCGTGAGCTTGAGCGCCCACTTGTAGAGGTCCATCGTCGCGTGCAGGCACCCCGGCTGCTCCAGGGCCGGCTGCGTCTCGCGCGTCGGCCGCAGGCGGTTGAGCGGACCGGCCTCGGGCGTGAAGAAGCGGAACGCGTCGAAGTGGGAGCACTGCACGGGGTGGTCCTCGACGACCCGGTCCGTCCCCTCGTGCCCGAGCCGCAGGGGGAGCGGGTGCCGGTGGTCGCGCCCGGCCGCCTTGTCGCGGTAGACCATGGCCCACTCGTGGAGCCCGAAGCAGCCGAACCGGCCCGGGCGCGACGCGGTGGCGTCGAGCAGGGCGCGCAGGTACCGCACGGTGTCGCCGCGGTCGGCGAGGAACGCGTCGGTGTCGAGCGCGAGGCCGTCGGGCGTGCGCCGGTACCAGCGCCATCCGGCGCGGTCGGCGTAAGGGTCGGGCGCCGCGTCGGTGCCCGGTACCGCACCGCTCGCGGCGGTCGGGGGAGCCAGCACGACGCCCGGCCCCGGGTGCCAGCGCCGGAGCTGGGCCGGACGCGTGGGGTAGTAGGTGAAGAGGAAGTCCTCGATCGCGTGCTTCTGCCCGAGCGGCTTGCGGTGCCGCCACCCGGCCGTGAGCGCGTCCGCGCGCTCGGCGTGGGCGCGGTCGAGCTCCGCCCACTCCGCGACAGGCAGCACGACGGGGCGGACGACGGGCGTCGTCCGGTGGGTCGCGGTGGCGGTCGCAGGCACGCACCCAGGGTACGAGAGCCCACGGGGAAGCCCTAGGAGGACGCGTGCCACGGAAACGAACCGTCACCATCTCGACCCTCGTCGTCGCCGCGCTCGCGTGCGCAGGCATCGCCACGGCGCGCGACGACTTCCCAGCCCTGCTCGACGAACTCCGCGAGACGGCGGGCAGCTCCGCGCAACTGCCGGACGCCACCGCATCACCCGACCCCTCCGTCGACGTCGAGGAGGTTCGGGCGCTACTCGATGAGCTCGAGGTCAAGGGCCGCGCGCCCAAGGCCGGCTACGACCGAGACCTCTTCGGGCCTGCCTGGGCCGACACCGACCGCAACGGATGCGACACCCGCAACGACGTGCTGCGCCGCGACCTCACTGCCGTCACCTTCAAGCAGGGCACGAACGGCTGCGTCGTCCTGAGCGGGACGCTCCAGGACCCCTACACCGGGCAGTCGATCAACTTCGAGCGCGGGCAGGACACGTCCTCGGCCGTCCAGATCGACCACGTTGTCGCCCTCGCCGACGCATGGCAGAAGGGCGCCCAGAAGTGGAGTGCTGAGACCCGCGAGCAGTTCGCCAACGACCCGTTGAACCTGCGTGCGGTCGACGGACCGACGAACCAGCAGAAGGGAGCGGGCGACGCCGCCACGTGGCTCCCCCCGGCCAAGGGCTACCGATGTGAGTACGTCGCTGCGCAGGTCGCGGTGAAGAGCGCGTACGGCCTGTGGGTCACCGCGGCCGAGGCCGACGCCATCGAGCGTGTACTGGAGGGCTGCTGAATCTCGCTCAGCTTGTGCCCTCGTCATCCGGTTCTTCGGGCGGTGGTTCTTGCTCTGAGCGTTCGTGTCGGATGAAGTCTGCGTGCGTGAGCTGTTGGCGCAGCGCCCGGAGTGCCTCCGCCATCTCGGGCGTCAACGGCACCTTGTAGTGGCTGCCGAAGAGGTGACCCACCTCGTGGATCTGCGAGCTCAACCCACGGCTCGCTGCCGCGATCAGACGCTCCCGGTCGCTGTCAGAGAGGTTCCAACTGGGGCCATAGGTCCGGAGAAGATCGTTCTCGACGGCGGACGCTGCCGCGGATACGGTGAGACGGCCCCGGAAGTCGGTGATCCGTTCCAGGGCCCGCTCGGCCTCGACCGCCGCCGCGAGCTCGTCCTCCTCCTCCAGGTTCTGGGACGTGACGGAGATGGCGAGGGCGTCGTCAGCCTTCCTCAAGAGCTCGCGCGTGGAGAGCTGGTAGTACCTCTGTCCCGTCTCGCGCTGGAACTCCGACACCAGGAGCGGGTGCGGCACGTCGCGCCCGCCCGGGACCTTCTGCCACCAATCCGTCTTGGCGTCGTCGGTGATGAGGACGACGTCGGTCCCGTTCTTCCTGGCGTGGGCGAGCACCTCGCACCACAGCAGGTAGTCACCCGCCGCCGCGGACACGCCGCGGCCAGTGATCTTGTGCGCGTCGTCGAACCCCGGGGGTAGGCGCAAGGGGACGCGGACCGTCTCGAAGTCGCGGGCACGCTTCGCGACCTTCTTCGCCCGAGGGGCTCGGCCGACCTGGTCGTCGTCGAGCAGTGTTTCGAGCTCGGCGAGGACAGGGTCGTCGCTCTGGTCGATGCGGTGCGGGTCGTCCTTCTCGAGCTCATCGAGTCCGTCGACGATCGCCTTGACCAGCGGGTTGATGAGCTCCTTCACGCGGGTGGTCGTCTCGTCGTAGCGGCCTTCGCCGCCGCCGAAGGTCTTCACGGACTTCTGGAGCGCGTCCGCCGCCGCGCGGACCGTCTCGTAGGCGGTGCCGATCCCGGCCGCGACCTCGCGACGGTTGCGGTGGAACTCGATGCCCACCTGGTGGGGGAGGAAGAGCCGGGGGCCGATCGCCTTCAGTACCTTGAGTCGCGTGGCGCGCAGGGTCAGGGGAGACGCGGTAGAGGCCGAGCAGCACGTTGGTGTCGAGCACGACCGTCGCCTCACGCAGGGCGGTGTTGACCTCGTCGTCGTCGGGCCGCTCGTAGTGGTGGCTGAACTGGGTTCGCACGCGCACACGCTACGCCCTCGGCGCTCGCTGTCGGTGGGGGCCGATACGCTCCCGCACGGCGACGCCCCTACCGGCTACCCCCTGAGCTGGTCGGGGCTCGTCGCGTCTGGGCTCAGCGGCGCTCGACGGCGTCTGCCCAGAGCCACGCCCAGCCCTCGCTTCCCTCGCGCGAGACGTATTCCCCGGCTATTCGGTCCTCGTCGGGCTCATGCGTCGGTGCCACGCCCGTGCCCTCAGGCATCAGGTCGGATGTACGGCGTCACCTTGACAAGGCCCGTTGGAAGATCAGAGACCGCTCGCGCAAGGTCTGGTGTCACGAGTTTCACCTCGAGGAGGACCTGCGGCTGCACCTGCTCTGTTACCGCTTCGCCGAAGGCGCTGAGCAGTTCGTCGGGGACGTGCGCGTACAGGCCTCGGGCCGTCCCCAGCTCGGTTCGGGTCCATTGGCACCGGACGATCCGGAACTGGGTGATTGGTATGCCCTCCGCGCGCAGCACGCGTTGGGCGGTGGGGGCGTCGAACACGCACAAGTCGCCGACGAGGTCGCTCCCTGGCGTGGTGTGCGCTGCGGCGAGCAGGTCTGCGGCCGTGAGCGCGTCGAGCGCCTTTCTCAGGATGGCGTAGCGCGATGGCTCGATCGGTCTGCCGGCAGAGGCTCTCTGCTGGAGGGGCTTGGGTTCCTCGCGCGTGACGGTCACGCGGGAGACGGCGATGCCGGAGCCGTCCCAGATCCCGTGCACCTTCAGCAGCTCGTCAGGTCGAAGGGTGGGCTCGGGTGGATCGGGCCACGTGGTCCTTACCGTCCATGGCGAGTCGTAAGGGGCAGTCTGCGCATGTTCCGGGTCGAGGGCGAGGCCTGTCTCGCCCTCGACCACAATGGGGAGTCCGGCGGCCACCACTCGTGACCCCGGCTGCAGCCCTTCGATCACGGTGATGGCGCTCAGTAGTTCGTCCCCACCATGACCATCCAGTAGTAGTACCCGGTCGGGCAGCCCGGCACGTAGAACCGCTGGCACTTCCATGACTTGAAGTCCGGTGCCACCTTCTTCAGGTACGCCATACGAGACTGACAGTTCGCAGACGACGTGATGTGGAAACCGTCGTAGGGCGTCCAGGTGATGACCTGCGGCGTGACGATGACCCCGCCGTCATCAGTGTCGACAGCGCCCCGCTCATCGATGCCCTGGAGCTCGCTGGCGACGTGAAGCTGGGCAACCTCGGCCTGGGCGTTCTCAGCAGCTGCGCACGCCGCTGCTGCGGCTGCCGGGCGAGCGCCGACAAGTAGGGCAACCAGGATCGTTGCCAGCACGGCAAGGGGGATCAACCCCTTGCGTGTACGCAAAGCGATCGATTCGTTCATTTCCACGCTCCTCTCTCGTCGGGAGCGTGCGCGAACTCCTGCAGCCCCCTGCTGGTGCCTGGGACGGTACGCCCGAACGTGTTCCTTGTCTCGGGATACCTCGGCCCGCCCGGCTCTGCAGCAGTCGCTACGGGCAACTCGAGGCTCCACTCAACTACCTGACCTGCACAAACAGATCCGATAGCCGGTTAACAGGTAGCGCACGTGGACCTGGCGGCCCGCCCATGCGACGGCCTCGCCGTCGACGCGGGCCTCGCCGCTCTGGCGCTGCGTGACCCACGCGCGCACCGGGATGCCCTCGGCCGGTCGCACGATCCGCTCGCCGCGCCGCGCGAGCTCGGGCGCTTCATCGGCGTGGTCGCGCATCGGGACCGTCTCGATGCCGGACGGTCAGCCGCCCGGAGGCGGACGTCGACGAGTACCCACGACACAATCGTATTCGAACACCAGTTCTATTGGGTTCTCGCCAAGGCGTCGTCGACGTAGGCGACGCAACTGCTGAGCCCGCACATCTCGTCGCACCCGGATGTTCTCCAGGGTGTTGTTGTCGACGCGGGCCTGACGAGGAGGAGAGGAGCCCGCGGCCAGCGGCGCGTAGCGGGGGTACGAGGCCGGAAGACGGCCCGAAGGCCATTCAGCCCCGAACGGGTGACAAAGGTCCTCGATCTTGTGTCTGGGCGAGCACCTGGCCGAGGTGACTGCCACGGTGGGGCGCGTCGGCCCGCAGGGGGCCAGACGCTTCAGTCGAAGGAGACCGCCAGGCATGAAGCAGCAGATGAGGCGCTCGACCACAGCACTCGTCACCGTGATGGCGCTCTGCGCCGCATCCATTCCCACGGCTGCCGCGCAGGAATCGAGCACCGCCACACAAGACCCGACCACGGACGTGGCCGTGCTTGATGGCCTCAATCCTCAGGCCGAGGTCCTAGTGATCGACGTCGGTGAGGGGCCCGGAGACCTGAGCACCCTTGTCGTCGACGTCAACGACCTGACCGAACGTGAGCAGCACGAGGTGGCGAGCGACCTTGAGATCATGCTCGACGCTGACGCCACCGCACAGGTGCTGCCCGCCGGTGAGGCTGAGAGCCAGCTCGCGCTCGACACAACAGTCGGGGCGGCGCTGCGCGAGGCGGGCGCACCCCAGGGCGGCGGGGGTGTCGTCACCGCGATGAAGACCGCGGCGACAGTCTCGATCAAGTGCAAGGCTGACCGCGAGTTCGTCGACGCCAACAATCGGCTCAGCATCCAGAACAACTGCCCCGTCAAGAAGGTCCACTGGGGGCTGCGTCTGAGCGACGGCTTGAAGAGCATCATCAACTCAACCGTCACTGAGCGTGGTGCCAAGGGCTGGCGTAACGGGATCTCCCTCGGCATGAACGCCCGCCACGCCAACGTGGGCAAGACCTACTGGTTCCACGGCGGGTTCTCGATGAACAGCGTGCCTGCGACATTCAAGTTCGATGACCAGTTCACGTTCACCATCCGCTCGGGAGGCAAGACCCTGCCTGCCTCGCTCTACGTCTGCAAGACCGTCAGGCTGACCGCATGAGCGCCAGCGACAAGCCCCCTGCCGCGGACCTCGCCACCATCACGACCTGGCTCCCCGAGGAGTCCCATGGGGTCGCCACGACCGACACCGATCGCCATGAGGTCTGGATCTTCTTCCCGATGCTCCGCGGCGGATTGCGCACCGACCAGCTCTACGTCGGTAAGCGAGTGCACCTCACCTACGAGCCGACCCCCGACCAAGACGGCTACAAGTGGATCGGGATCGAGGTAACGCCGCTACCCCGATAGTGTCCGGCGCGGGCCCGCAGACACGGGCCCGCGCCCTCGCACTGCCTGCCGCGTGACAGACACCGTCCACGATGCAGAAAGCCAGCATTCCCAACGATCTCTCGCGTCTCGCTCAGGGGAATACGTGTTCGAACAGCGGCGTAGCCTGGACGGGTGACGACGACCGCGCTCGACCCGCTCGAGGTGGCTCGCGCGACCTTGCGTCGCGCCGAGCTACGCACGGGCGTGCGCGCGTCGACGCCGGGCGTCGTCGACCTCGACGACGGCCCGCGGCCGCTCGGCGCGATTCTCGACGACGGGCGCCTGCCGCGTGGCACAGCGAGCGTCGTGACGGGCTCGACGTCGCTCCTGCTCGCGCTACTCGCGACCTCCCAGGGCACCTCGGACTGGCTCGCCGTCGTCGGCGCGCCCGACGTCGGGATGCTCGCGGCCAACGACGCGGGCGTGGCGCTCGACCGCGTCGCCCTGGTCCCCAAGGTAGGGGAGGACCCTGCGGGCGTCGTCGCGGCCCTCCTGGGTCGTCGCGGCCCTCCTGGACGGTATGACCTACGTCGTAGTAGGCCCCGACGCCCACCTCAGCCCATCCGAGCGACGCCGCTTGCTCGCCCGCGCGCGAGAACGCGGCTCGGGGCTGGTGAGTGTCTCACCGTGGGATCAGGCCGCGGTGCGTCTCGACGTCGTCGAGCGCCGCTGGGCGGGGCCGGACCGTGGGGCCGGCTACCTGCGTCGTTGCGAACTCGACGTCGCTCGCACGGCACGCGGCATGACGGACCGCTGGACACTCACCCTGCCCATGCCGGGAAGCCCGCTCGTCGACGCCGTCGACGGCCAAGCGCGCCCGGCAGCGTCGACGCGCCGCACGCGGCTGCGCCTCGTCGGGTAGGGCCTCGCCGCTCGGCGCTCGCGGCCCCGGGTCAGCGGTTGTTGTACGCCTCGACGACGGCGGCCGAGATGCGGCCGCGGTCAGACACCTCGTGCCCGTTCTCGCGCGCCCACTGACGGATCGCTGCCCGGTCGTCGCCACTGGCGGCGGGCACGGTGCGCCGTCCAGCGCGTCGTCCGGCGTCGATGAAGGGCTGGAGCGCGCGCAGGAGCTCGTCGCGGTGCTCGTCGTTGAGGTCGATCTCGTAGACGGTGTTCTGCCACGCGAACCGGTAGGGCTTCGCACCCTCCGTGCCGTCCAAGTCGTCGGTCACGATCACGCGCTTCTGCTGCACCATGCGCCCCATGATCGGGCATCGGCGCCCATGGACGCACCAGAACGGTGCTGGCCCCGTCCCAGCGCTTCGCAAGTGGCCCTCAGGCAGAGGCTCGGGTGATTTCCTGCGCGCTGGCGTCGTCCGGCGTTGAGCCCTCGGGCGGGGGCTGGCTATGGTCAAGCATGAGCAACCAACCGGAGGACCCGCGTGACCCTGACTACGAGGGTCGACGGTTCGCTAGCGACGAAGAAGCCGCCGCGGCATTGCCTGAACCGAGTCTCGACGACCCAGTCGCCGTGGGCATCTTGTTCCTCAAAGCGCTGCGAGACCCGGTGCAGTACTCGAATGCGCTCCACAATCTTGTCACTCCGGAGTCGCTCGACGCCTGGGGAGATTTTTCAGAGGCCGCGAAAGGCCTCGAGGCTATTCAGAACCCGGGCTTTGGAAGCAGGGCAAACAGGGCTCACGATGCTTCGGACGTTGCGTACGTCAAGATTCTCTCCAACATCGAACAATCGTACGAGGTAACAGAGGAGCAGGTGGTCCTCGCAGCAGCGGTGGTGACGCTTGTCTGGAGGCCTGAGTTCGGGCAATGGATGGTACATGGGCTCGGCGACCACATTCGCCCCGAAGACCTGCCACGTACCTCTCCCAACGATGCGCCAGAGGAGAGTCCGGAACCGTAGATTTTTACTCGGCCACTTCAGGGGATGGAAGTTCTATGCCATCCGGTCGTGAGAGCCAGTACGTTCGGTACTCCCGTTGAACGATGAGGCTCGGTGAGCCGGGACTGCTTCGGCCGGGCGAAGGTTCGGCCGAAATGAGGCGGTAGCGCCCGGGCTCTGAATCGTGCGTTTGGTAGATCGGGGCATGGCTGATCGCAAACGACCAGCTGATGCTCCCCCCACTGTCGAGCTGATCAGAGTAGGAGACTCCAGGTGGCTGCCCCTCCAATGACCGCGTTGCGGCATCCTCTTGGGTCACCCAGTGTTCGATCCAGGTCCAGGCGAGAAACTCAATCGAGTGATCTGCACCTGGGGCCAGCGTGACGACCCGGTCGTAGACCCTCTCTCCACCGTCCATCGGCAGGTAGTCGACTCGCAGTTGGACGACTCTCTGGCTGCCGTTGTAGATCCCAATGTGGCCCTGGACACCGAGCGCCTTGCGTGCGTCGGCGGGGAGCGTGAAAGACGCGTCCAGTGGGCAGCGTTCCCAGGAGTTGGCCTGGTAGGGATTCGGCGAGAGCGTCGGTGGCCAGAAGATCGTCTGCTGAGGGATGACCGAGATAGCTGGAAGTGTCGCGTCGATGCGAGCTCGATGAGCCTCTACGACGAGTGCCCTGCTATGGCCTTCCTCCTGCCGCGCGATCTCGAGCGCGTCATTCGCGGTTTCTAGACCTGCTGCTGCTGCCTGGGCCGCCTCGCGCGAGGCATTCGCACTCTTCCGCGTCTCCCACGACTGCCAAGCGACGATTGCTGCTGCGACGCAGGCAGCAGTAGCAGCGACGACCTCGGCTCCATCCGGCATGTCCCGAAGGTAGCCCCGAAAGGGCCCGCAGTACGGGTGAATCTGGAGCAGGGCGCGACGCTACGGTCCGACGTGCTCCACCATGCGCGCCATGGTGATCGCAGATCAGGTTCAGCAGGTAGGGGAGCGCGCGCGTGGCCGCGTTCCGGAGGATCACGGCCTGGGTGGCGCTCGCGGCCCGGGAGGGGCCTCAGAGGGCCCGTGGGAGACGTGGGAGCCGTGGGAGCCCTCGTGGGAGGAGCCTGGGGGCACTGATCCTTGGTGGCCCGGTTGGGGGCCTCCTGACGCGGAGCGCGTGCGGGTGAGCGCGCGGGGCCCGCGGCGCTCGTGGACCTGGACGCGCACGGCCGCGGGGGACGAGTTCGAGCAGGTCGTCGAGGAAGGCGCCGTGCTCGCGGTCGAGGTCGACCGCGGCGGCGGCCCTCGCTCGCAGACCGTCCGCGGCGGGTCGCAGGTCCAAGACGGGGGAGACAGCCGGGCGCTCGCGGTGCTCCAGCTCGTCGTCGACGTCGTGGGGGTCGTCGTGACGGTCGGCGGGCTCGTGGCGACGGTCGCTGCGTTGGGGTGACCCGGCCGTCCCGCGGGGTCGGGCGTCGGAGCTTCGCCGGCTGGGGTCTGGGGGACGGTATGTCCTGGCTCTGGCCCTGGCCCGCGCGGTCCCCGGGTGAGCTGCTCGTCGAGCTAGCCCCCAGGCAGACATACCGCCGTGGGATCTCCTCGAGCTGAGCCGGCGGTGGTATGTCCGGGGGCTCGTGGTCGTCGAGCTGGGCGGCGAGCTCGTCGAGCTAGGGGGAGACATACCGTCGCGCTGGTCTGGCTCGAGCTCTCCTCGAGCTCGAGCGCGCGCCCGGGTTGTCGGGCTGCTGCTGGGGGCCCGCGTCGACGCGGGGCTTCGGTGGGGGCGACGTCGTCGTGCTCCGGGTCTCGTCGCGGTCGTCGTGCGCGGGCTGGTGGGGCGCTCGCGGCCGCGGCGGTCGCTCGTCGACGTCGGCGCTCGCGGCTGGTGGGGCGCTCGCGGGCGGCCGTCGGGGTGGGGGCTCGTCGGGCCGGGGCCCGGGCGGTATGTCTGGGGGGAGGGGGGGTGGCCGCGGTCGTCGAGCTGCTGGTCGGGCTCGAGCTGCTCGTCGACGGGGAGCTGGTGGGACATACCGTCGGGCGTGAGCTGCGTGAGCTGCGTGAGCTCGGGGGTGTGGGGATCTCGGTGGGCTGGTCGTCGAGGGGGTGCTCGTCGACGTCGGGCGTGGGGTCACGGGCGTGGGCTACCAGGGCCAGTGGTGGGCGAGGGCGATCAGGGCGAGGCGTAGGGCGGTGGTCGCGGCTTCTCGGTGCCACCAGGGGCGTCCTTGGTGGCGGGCGCGTCGTCGGGGGCTGTGGTGCTCGGGCATGGTCGTCCTCTCGGGTCGTGGGGCCCCGGTCGGGGCCCTCGCTTCGAGGGTGCGGGGGCTGTCGAGCCACCCCCGCGGCGCTCGCGGCCGGGAGCCGGCTCCGGGTCGGGGGCGGTATGTCTGGGCGCGGAGGCCGCGGCTGGGTCGGGGGCGAGCTGCGTGAGCTCGCGGGGGACATACCGTCGTCGCGGTCGGAGCTGGAGGAGATCTCGGCGGCCTGGCTATGGGGCGTCGGCGCGGCGGACTTTCACCCGCCGCGCGGTTTTCCCGATGTGGGCGCGACCGGGAAGAATGGCCGTGAACGTGCTGTGAAGACCCGGCGCGTCCGGCCGGCCGACCGCGCGTCGGCCGGCCACCCCGACCCGAACGACCGATCTCGCGGCGAGGCCGCGGAGGAGCACCATGTCGCAGCCGCCCACGGCACCGCAGGACCCCTACCAGTTCGACCCCTACCGGCCGCAGGGCTCCGACCCGGCGCAGGAGGGGCACGGACAGGGGCAGGACGCGTGGGCGCCGCAGGGAGAGCCGCAGCCCCAGCCGTACGGCTCGCCCGACGCCGCGTACGGCGCGCCCGGGGAGCAGGCGCCCTACGGAGACCCCGGCAACCCGCCCTACGGTGCCGATCCTCAGGCCGCGTACGGGCAGCAGGGCTACGGCCAGCCTGCCGGGTCCCCGGCGCAGGGGTACGCGCAGCCCTACCCCGACGCCGGCGCGCAGCAGCCGTACGGCCAGCCCTACGGCGACCCTGCCCAGCAGCCCTACGGCGCCGCGCAGCAGCCCTACGGGAGCCCGTACGGGAACGGCTACGCCGCGTACACGGCGCCGGCGCCGTCGACGGGCACGATGGCGATCGTCGGCTTCGTGCTGGCGATCCTCGGCTTCCTCGGCAGCTGGATCCCGTTCGTCAACATCTTCGCTGCGGTCATGGGCATCGCCGGCGTGGTGCTCGGCTTCGTCGGGCTGTCGCAGGCGAAGCAGGGCCGGTCGGGCAAGGGCTTCTCCATCGCGGCGATCGTGCTCGGTGTGGTCTCGGTGCTCGTGACCATCCTCGTGTGGGTCCTCTTCGTCGTCGCGGCGAACGAGGCCTCGTCGCAGTACGAGCAGTCGCTGGCGGAGATCCAGGAGGACTCCGACCGCGCGCTCGGCGAGTCGACGGACGAGATCCTCGCGAACGACCTCGAGGTCGAGATCGGCACGTTCGAGGGCACCGCCGACGAGTTCGGCTGGGTGGAGTCCGCGCTGCCGGTCACGCTGACCAACACCTCCGACGAGGCGCTGACGTTCGACCTCGACATCGACGCCGTCGCGGCCGACGGCACGGTCGTCGAGTCCGACTTCGCCTACACCGACGAGCTCGCCCCGGGCGAGTCGACGACGGTCGAGACCTTCGACTTCATCGACTCCGAGAACCTCGAGGCGATGAGGACGGCGACCTTCGAGGTCACGCGCGTGAGCGCGTACTGACCGGCGCTGAGCACCGAGGGACGGACCGGTGAGCACGAACGACAGGACCCCGCCCGACGACGCGGCGCCCGCACCCGCGTGGGGCACGGCACCCGGCGCGGCGGGGGAGCGCGAGCCCGCGCCGTCGACGCCGGACCCTGCGGAGACCTCGCCGCCCGCGGACGGCGGCGAACGCCCGGCCCCCGGCGACCCTGAGCCGGCCGCGCAGCCCGCCCGGGTCCGGCGGCCGGGGACGGGCGTCCTCGTCACGGCGTGCCTCGGCGTCCTGCTCGTCGGGGCCGTCCTCCTCACCGAGGCCACGACGGTCCGCATGGGCTGGGCGCACGTGGGCTGGCTCTACCCGGTCGCCGGAGCCGTCGTGCTCACGGTCGGCGCCGTCGCCTGGCGTCGGGGCACGCGTGGCGTGCCGGGGGCGACGCGCGCGCTCGTCGCGCTGCTCGCGGGGACGGTCGTCGTCACGACCTGGGTCGCGGTCGACGTCGTGCCCGCGGCCGGTCCCGGCTACGGCGTGGGGAGCTCGCTGCGCGGGTACCCGCTCGGCGGCGGGTCCGACGACGGCCCGGAGATCACGGCCGTGTCCGACCGCGTCTGGTTCGGCGACTCGGTCCGGTACGCCGACGGCCTCGTCGTCTCGGTCTCGGCCCCGCAGGCGTACACGCCGAGCGAGCACGCGGCGGTGCGGGACGGCGACCCGCCGGACTCCGTGCGCGTCCGGGTGCGCCTGACGAACGGCACGGGCCGCGCCGTCGACCCCGGGAGCATCGACGTGCAGCCGGTGTCGGGCGGCCTCGTGGCCCGCCGGGTGTACGACTACGCGCCGGACGTCCTGCTCGAGCGTCCCGACCTCGTGGCGCGGGGGTCGAGCGGCGAGTGGGATCTCGTGTACGCCGTCCACGACCCGGAGGACGTCACGGTGGCGCTGGAGCCGACGTGGGCGAACTACGCGGTGGCCGTCTTCTCCTGGTGACGCCTCTCCCGACGTGCGCAGGCGTCACTCCGTGCGCCGCAGGTACTCCTGCGCGAGGCGGTGCGGGGCGCGGGCGAGCCACGCGTCCTGCACGAGCTCCTCGAGCTCCGGCACAGGGACCCGGTCGAGCCGCGCGAGCACGATCGGGTACCCGTCGAAGTGGCTCGTCGTGAAGAACGTGCCGGGGTCGTCCTGGATCAGCGCGGCCTTCTCGCCCTCGTCCGCGACGCGCAGCGCGACGGGCGGCTCCGCCGGGGCCGCGTCGCCCAGCTCGTCGAGGTCGCGCGGGCGCAGGGGGCGCTCCCACACGAAGAGCTTGCCGTGCACCGTCCACCGGCGCGCGTCCTTGAGGCCCGTACCCGGCAGCACCGCCACGACCCGTCCGACGTCCTCCCACGAGGCCATGCCTCCACGGTAGGCACCCGGTCGTGGGCGGGCCACACGGCCGCCGCCCGGCCCGACGCGGCGGGTCAGAAGGGCGCGACCTTCCCGAGCGGAGGGAAGATCTCGTCGAGCTCGGCGAGGTCCTCGTCCGTGGGCCGCCACGCGCCGGCGGCGGCGTTCTGCCGCACCTGCTCGGGCTTCGTCGCACCCGCGATCACGCTCGACACCTGGGGCCGGGAGAGCAACCACCCGAACGCGACCTGCACCTCGGTGATGCCGCGCACCTGGCAGAACGCGCCGAGCCGCGCGAGCGCCTCCCAGGGCGCGGACTCGAGCAGGTGCGGCTTGGTGCGCACGAGCCGGCCGTCGTCGGGCCGCGCGCCGTGCGCGTACTTGCCGGTGAGCAGGCCGTTCGCGAGCGGGAAGTACGGCAGGACGCCGAGCCCGTACGCCGCCGCGGCGGGCAGCACCTCGAGCTCGGCCGCGCGGTCGACGAGGTTGTACTGGTTCTGCGCGGACACGAACCGCACGGTGCCCGCCGCGCGCGCGACGAACTCGGCCTCCGCGATCTGCCACCCCGCCCGGTTCGAGTGCCCCACGTAGAGGACCTTGCCCGAGCGCACGAGGTCGTCGAGCGCCGCGAGCGTCTCGTCGATCGGCGTCCGCGGGTCGGGGGTGTGGAACTGGTAGAGGTCGATGCGGTCGGTGCCGAGGCGGCGCAGCGAGTCCTCGACCGCCCGCACAACGTAGCGGCGCGAGCCGCGCGCGTCGAAGTCCGCCCCCGCGGCCCCGCGCATCGACATGCCGAACTTCGTCGCCACCACGACGTCGTCGCGCCGCGACCCGAGCGCCTGGCCGAGCAGCTCCTCGCTCAGGCCCGGGCGGCCGCCGTACGTGTCGGCCGTGTCGAAGAACGTCACGCCCGCGTCGAGCGCGGCGTCGACGACGGCGCGCGTGCCCTCCAGGGTCTCCGTCGCCGTCGCGGGGCGCCCGAAGTTGTTGCACCCCAGCCCGACGGCGGACACCGCCAGGCCGGACCGGCCCAGGCGGCGCAGGGCGGGGCGGGGTGCGGTGTCGTCGCTCGTGGTGGTCATGCGGCCGACCCTACGTCGGCCCGCGCGACGACGTGACGGCGGAGGCGCGCGCCGCGACGGACGCGACGAGCCGTTCCAGCGGGCCGCGGCCGATCGCCCAGCGCCACAGGGTCGCGACCACGAGCGTCGCGAGCACGAGCGCGAGGAGCGGCCCGTTCGTCGTCTGCTCGTACGCCGCGTCGCCCCACGCCCACAGGACGACGATCTGGGCCGAGTAGACCGTGAGCGCCATGGCGCCGACCGCGGCGACGGGGGCGAGCGCCCAGCGACCGACCCGGCCCGCGAACAGGCACAGCCCCAGCACCGCGACGGCGAACCCGCCCGACCCCACGACCTCGAGGAGCGTGTCCGTGTGCGGGCCCGCGAGCCAGAGGTACGCGCTCGTCGGCCACGGGTCCTCCCACCCGAGCGGCTCCGGCCGGTACGCGCTCGACCACACCGCGGCCGCGTCCTCCACGGCCTGCGCCCCGCCGAGCGGACCCGTGAGCGCCGCCGAGACGCCGTACCCGAGCCCGGCCGCCAGCAGCCCGCCAGCGACCAGCGCGACGCGCGTCGTCCTCGCGCCGAGGTCGGACCGCCCGATCGCGATCCCGACGAGCACGTACGCCATCCACACCACCGCCGGGTAGTGCCCCGAGACGAGGAAGTCCGTGAGCGCGCCCGACCCGTCGTCGGGCAGGTGGAGCCCGCCGCGCGCGAGCACCTCCGGGAGCCACAGGGCGAGCACCGGGCCGACGACGGCTACTACGCCCGCGAGGACCAGGAGGTCCCGGCGCCGCCAGCGCAGGAACGGCAGCGCGAGCACGAAGTAGGCGGCGTAGAAGCCGAGGATGAGCAGCACGCGCGTGCCGAGCAGGTCCAGCAGCCCGGCCAGGGCGAGCAGGAGCACCGCGCGCACGAGGACCCGGGTGCGGTTCTGGAGCGCGGGCAGCCCGTCGAGCGGGGTGCGTCCGCCCGAGACGAGGGCGAGCGACACCCCGGCCACGAGCGCGAAGAGGACCGACGAGCGGCCGTGCGACAGCGAGAGCCAGCCGGAGACCTCGCCGAAGTCGTCCGTCGTGAAGCCCACGTGCGCCGCGAACATCCCGAGGACCGCGACCCCGCGCGCGACGTCGAGCCCCGTGACGCGGCCCGGCCCGCCGAGCAGGAGCGCGGCGTGGCGCCGCGCGAAGCCGGCTGAGGGGCGAGCGGGGTCGCCGGGGGCGGAGGTCGTGCCGGTCGCGGCCGTCATGGGGGGATTGTCCGTGCGCGGGCGCGCTCCCACCCCGCCGCCACGCCGGGGAGGAGCCGCGCGGCGACCGGCGCCCAGAGTGTGAGAACGGGGTCGAGAACGCCGCACCCGCGGCCTACGGTGCGGGTATGACGCACACCCCCCACGGCGCCGACGAGGCCGCCGAGCACCACGCCGACGCCCCCACCGGGGCAGGCAGCGACCCCGCGCAGGAGTCCGAGTCGTACACCCACGGCCACCACGAGTCCGTGCTGCGCTCGCACCGCTGGCGCACGGCCGAGAACTCGGCCGGCTTCCTCCTGCCGCACCTGCGCCCCGGCATGAGCCTCCTCGACGTCGGCTGCGGCCCGGCCACGGTCACCGTCGACCTCGCCGACCGCGTCGGCGACGGGCGGGTCGTCGGCGTCGACGCGTCCGAGGCCGTCCTCGACAGCGCGCGCGAGCTCGCCGCCCAGCGCGGCACCGCGAACATCTCGTTCCAGCACGCGAACGCCTACGAGCTGCCGTTCGCCGACGGCACGTTCGACGTCGTCTACGCGCACCAGCTCCTGCAGCACCTGTCCGACCCGATCGGCGCGCTGCGCGAGATGCGGCGCGTCACGAAGCCGGGCGGCCTCGTCGCCGTGCGCGACGCCGACTACGCCGCCATGACCTGGTACCCCGAGTCACCGGGGCTCACCGAGTGGAACACGCTCTACCACGAGGTCACCCACGCCTACGGGTACGAGGCCGACGCCGGCCGTCGCCTCTTCTCCTGGGTGCAGGACGCCGGGTTCCCGCTCGACGGGATCGAGCCCAGCGCGAGCACCTGGTGCTACGCCACCCCCGCCGACCGCACGTGGTGGGGCGGCCTGTGGGCCGAGCGGTGCGTCGCGTCGAACTTCGCCGTCCAGGCGAAGGAGTCGGCACTCGCGGACGACGTCGCGCTCGAGCAGCTCGCGCAGGACTGGCTGCGCTGGGCCGAGGAGCCCGCGGGCTGGTTCGCCGTCCTCAACGGCGAGGTCCTCGCCCGCGCGTGATCGACCGGGCACGGCCGGATAGCCTGGGCCCGTGCGCATCGCGAGATTCACCACCGGAGACGACCCCCGCTACGCCCTCGTCCAGCAGGAGGGGGACCGCACCTACCTCGCGGTCCTCACGGGCGACCCGCTCTACATGCCCGTCACGCCGACGGGCGAGCGCGTCGAGCTGGGCGACGGCGTCCGGCTCCTCGCGCCGGTGATCCCGCGCTCCAAGGTGGTCGCCGTGGGCCGCAACTACGCGGACCACGCGAAGGAGATGGGCAACGACGTCCCGACGAGCCCGCTGCTCTTCCTCAAGCCGAACACGTCGGTCGTGGGCCCGGACGACCCGATCGTCCTGCCCGACTTCTCGCAGGAGGTCTCGTACGAGGCCGAGCTCGCGGTCGTCATCGGTCGCCTCGCGAAGGACGTGTCGCCCGAGGCCGCGCCGGCGTACGTGCTCGGGTACACGGTCGCGAACGACGTCACCGCACGCGACGCGCAGCGCACCGACGGCCAGTGGGCGCGCGCCAAGGGCTTCGACTCCGCGTGCCCCCTCGGGCCGTGGATCGACACCGACCTGAACCCGGAGGACGTCGGCGTCCGCAGCCGCGTCAACGGTGAGGTCAAGCAGGACGGCCGCACGAGCGACATGATCTTCGACATCCCGTTCCTCGTGTCGTACGTCTCCGAGGCGATGACCCTGCTGCCCGGCGACGTCATCCTCACCGGCACCCCCGCGGGCGTCGGGCTGATCGACGTCGGCGACCGCGTCGAGTGCGAGGTCGAGGGGCTGGGCGTCCTGAGCAACCCGGTCGTCCGGCGCGGCTGATCGTGGGACGCGGTCCGGACCGCGCCGTCGCGCGGTGGGCGGGCTGGGGTGCCGTCGTCCCGTGCGTGGTCGTCCTCGTGCTCGCGGTCCTCGCGATCGCCTCGAGCAACGTGCCCCCGGGCGAGGTGCTGGCGTACGCCGTCGTCCTGGCGATCATCCTGGTCCCGGGGTGCGCGCTCGCGGGCGCCGCCCTCGGCGCGGCGGTCGCGGCGACGCGGTCGTGGCGGGCCGGACGCGCGGGAGGCGCGGCGGGGACCGTCCCGGACTGAGACGAGGACGGGCCCGACTCCGGACGCCCGGGCGGCGGACGGCGTCGGGCAACTAGGCTGGGAGCCGTGATCCCCGCACCTGGTTCCTCGCCTGTCCGCGTCCGCTTCTGCCCGTCCCCGACCGGGACGCCGCACGTCGGGCTCATCCGCACCGCGCTGTTCAACTGGGCCTACGCGCGGCACACGGGCGGCACGTTCGTGTTCCGCATCGAGGACACCGACGCCGCGCGCGACAGCGAGGAGAGCTACCAGCAGCTCCTCGACGCGCTGCGCTGGCTCGGGCTCGACTGGGACGAGGGCGTCGAGGTGGGCGGCCCGCACGAGCCGTACCGGCAGTCGCAGCGCGCGGACATCTACCAGGACGTCATCGCGCGGCTCGTCGAGGGCGGGTACGTGTACGAGTCGTTCTCGACCCCGGAGGAGTCCGACGCGCGCAACGCCGCCGCGGGGCTCAAGACGAAGGGCTACGACAACTTCGACCGCACCCTCACGGACGAGCAGAAGGCCGCCTTCCGCGCCGAGGGCCGCGAGCCGGTGCTGCGCCTGCGGATGCCGGACGAGGACATCACGTTCACCGACGTCGTGCGCGGGGAGATCACGTTCAAGGCGGGCTCGGTCCCGGACTACGCGCTCGTGCGCGCGAACGGGCAGCCGCTCTACACGCTCGTGAACCCGGTGGACGACGCGCTCATGGGCATCACGCACGTGCTGCGCGGCGAGGACCTGCTGTCCTCGACGCCGCGCCAGATCGCGCTGTACCGGGCGCTGCTGGAGATCGGCGTCGCGCACGTGATGCCGGAGTTCGGCCACCTCCCGTACGTCATGGGGGAGGGCAACAAGAAGCTGTCCAAGCGCGACCCCGAGTCGAACCTGTTCCTGCACCGCGAGCGCGGGTTCACGCCCGAGGGCCTGCTCAACTACCTCGCGCTGCTCGGCTGGTCGATCTCGCCGGACCACGACATCTTCACGGTCACCGAGATGGTCGAGGCGTTCGACGTGCACGACGTGCTGCCGAACCCGGCGCGCTTCGACCTCAAGAAGGCCGAGGCGATCAACGCGACGCACGTGCGGATGCTCGCGCCGGAGGACTTCCGCGACCGCCTCGTCCCGTACCTGCACGCGGGCGGGCTCGTGCCGGCGGACTCGTTCGCCGACCTGTCGCCCCGCAACCAGGAGATCCTCACGGCGGCCGCGCCGCTCGTCCAGGAGCGCATGGTGCTGCTGGGCGAGTCGGTCGGGATGCTGGGCTTCCTCTTCACGGCCGACGACGCGCTCACGGTCGAGGACGACGCGCGCGGCGCCCTGCGCGACGACGCGAAGGACATCCTCGCCGCGGCGATCGCCGCGCTCGACATGCTGCAGGACGACGAGTTCGTCACCGCCGCCATCGAGGAGCGCCTGCGCGACGCGATCGTCGAGGGCATGGGCGTCAAGCCGCGGTTCGCGTTCACGCCGCTGCGCGTCGCGCTCACGGGCCGCCGCGTCTCCCCGCCGCTGTTCGAGTCGATGGAGCTGCTCGGCAAGGGCTCGACGCTGGAGCGCCTCGTGCGCCTGCGGGACGCGCTGTGACCGACGCCGCGGCCTCGGCGGGCGCGCCGCTCGAGGGCGTCTTGTTCGACGTCGACGACACGCTCGTCCACACGCGTGCCGCGTTCGCGCAGGCCATCGCCGCCGCGTCGCGCGTGTGGTTGCCGCACCTGCCCGAGGAGCGCTACGACGACGTCCTCGCGCTGTGGCGCGCCGACCCCAACGGGCACTACCGCGCGTACACGCGCGGCGAGGTCGACTTCGACGCCCAGCGCATGGCGCGCGCCAACGAGCTCCAGGCGGCGTTCGGCGGCGAGCTGCTCGACGACGCGGCGTACGTCGACTGGAAGGACCTCTTCTGGGGCACGTTCGAGGCGTCGTGGACGGCGTTCGCCGACTCCCGCGGAGTGGTCGACGCGCTCGCGGGGGCCGGGGTGCGCGTCGGCTCGCTGACGAACGCGCGCGTCGAGCTCCAGACCCGCAAGCTCGCGGCCGCGGGCCTGGCCGACGTGCCGCTGCTCGTCGGGGTGGACACGCTCGGCTTCGGCAAGCCCGACCCGCGCGTGTTCGCGGAGGCGTGCCGTCGTCTCGGCACCGACCCGGCCCGCACCGCGTACGTCGGCGACGAGCTCGACGTCGACGCGCGCGGCGCGCTCGCCGCGGGCCTCGTCGGGGTGTGGCTCGACCGCCCCGGCACCCGTCGCGGCGGCCCGCACCCGGAGGACCCGACGTCGGCCCGCGCGTCGGGCGTGCACGTCGTCCACGGCCTCGACGACCTCCCCGCGACGCTCGGCGTCGCGGCCGCGCAGACCCCCGCGCCGAGGTAACCCCCGGCCCTGCGAGGCACAGCCCCCGCTCCGCGAGGTAGAGCCCCGGTCCCGCGAGGTAGAGCCCTGGTCCCGCGAGGTAGAGCCCTGGTCCCGCGAGGTAGAGCCCTGGTCCCGCGAGGTAGAGCCCTGGTTCCGCGAGGTAGAGGTCTGGTCATGACCAGACCTCTACCTCGGCCCACCATGCCTCTACCTCGCGGGACCGGGCCGCTTTCTCGTGGGGCGGTCAGGCGAGGAGCAGGACGCCCACGAGGGCCGTCGCGGTGACGAGCACCGCGGAGAGGGCGCCCAGCACGAGCGACCGCCGCCCGGTGCGCACGAGCGTTGGCACGTCCACGCCGAGCCCGAGGGCGAACATCGCCGCGACGAACGCGAGCGTCGAGGCCGTGACGAGGACGGCGAGCACCGGCGCGGGCACCACCCCGAGGCTGCGGAGCGCGACCGCCGCCACGAACCCCACGACGAACCACGGCACCGGGGCGACGCGTCGCTTCCCGGCCCCCGCAGCGGCCCCCGCACCCGTGCCCACGCCGCGGGACTCGCCGACCTCCGCACCGGTCGACGGCGCGGCGCCCGGCGCCCCGAGCGCGCTCGTGGTCGCGAGCGCCGGCGCCGCGCGTCGGGCTCCGCGGGCCACGACGACCCCGGCGACGGCGACGAGCGGCGCGAGGAGGGCCACGCGCGCGAGCTTCGCGACCGTCGCCGTGGCGAGCGCCGGCGCGGAGATCGTCCCGGCCGCGGTGACGACCTGCGCGACCTCCTGGACGCTCGCGCCGATCCAGAGCCCGGCCCGGTCGTCGGTGAGCCCGAGCAGTCCTGCGAGCCAGGGCAGCACGACGATCGCGAGGGTGCCGTAGACGGTGACGAGCGCGAGCGCGGTGGCGACGCCGTCGTCGTCCTCGCGCACCTCGTCGGGCGTGCGACCCGGCCGGTCCACGACGCCCTGCATCGCGGAGATCGCGGCGGCCCCGCACACGGAGAAGCCGGTCGCGACGAGCAGCGTCGTCACGCGCGGCACGCGCAGCACGCGGCCGAGCGCGAGCGTCCCCGCGAAGGTGACGGCGAGCGTCGTCGTGACGACGACGAGCCCGCGCCAGCCCAGCCCCAGCACCTCCGGGAGGGAGAGCTGGAAGCCGAGCAGCACGACGCCCACCCGAAGCACGACGCGCGACGTCCACGCGACGCCGGGACGCGTCGCGGCGACCGTCGCCCCGCCCCGCCGGGTCGTCGCGAGCCGGCCGAGCGCCGGGGCGACGAGCGCGCCCAGGACGAGCGCGACGACGAGCGGGGACACCGTCGGGACCAGGCGCGCGCCCGCGAGCACGAGGAGCGTCGCCGCGCCGACGAGGACGAGCCCGGGGACGAGCGCGCGCGGCCCGCGCGGTGCGTCGGGGCGCCGGTCAGAGGCGGGCGCCGGGGGAGCGGCCGTGACCGCCGGGACGCCTCGGGTCGCGAGGGCCCCCGCGCGCGTCGAGGGGGGTGCAGGGTGGTTCATGCTTCCAGCGTGCTGCGGCCGGTGCGGCGGCAGAAGAGCGACTTCCCTCGCGAGGCATAGAGTGGACCTATGGCCCCGACCGCCCGCGACAGGACGTCCCTCTCCGCGCTCGAGCTGCTCGTCGCGACCGACTCGCACGGGTCGATCAGCGCGGCGGCCCGCGCGCTCGGCGTCGCCCAGCCCACGGCGTCGGCAGGCCTGCGCGCGCTGGAGCGCCGCCTCGGCCTCGACCTCCTCGAGCGCACGACGCGCGGGTCCCGGCTCACCGAGACCGGCCGCGCGACGGCGGCGTGGGCGCGCGAGGTGATCGAGGCCTCCGACCGCTTCGAGACCTCCGTCGCGGCGCTGCGCGACGCCCCGGCGGCCCGGGTGCGCGTCGCGGCCAGCCTCACGGTCGCGGAGTACCTGGCGCCGCGCTGGCTCGCGCGGCTCGCGCTCGAGGGGGCGCCGGGCGGCGGGGCTCCCGACGTCGAGCTCGTCGTCCGCAACTCCCGCGAGGTGACCGACCTCGTGCTCGACGGCGGCGTGGAGCTCGGGTTCGTCGAGAGCGCGACGCTGCGGCGCGGGCTGCGCAGCCGCACCGTCGCGCACGACCGGCTCGTCGTGGTCGTCGGCCCCGCACATCCCTGGGCGCGCCGCAGCGCCGTGCGCGTCGACGAGCTGCTGTCCGGGGGGCTCGTCGTGCGCGAGCGCGGCTCGGGCACGCGCGAGACGCTCGAGCGCGGCCTCGCGGCGCTCGGCGAGCGCCTGCCGGACCACCTGCCCTACCTCGGCTCCACCGCGGCGCTGAAGACGGCCGTGCAGCACGGCGGGGGGGTCGCCGTGCTGTCGAGCCTCGCCGTCGCCGACGACGTCGCGCGGGGCGCTCTCGTGCGGGTCGCGGTGCCGGGGCTCGAGCTGGACCGCCGGCTGCGGATGGTCTGGAAGGACGGCACGGCGCTCTCCTCGGCCGCGCGCCGCATCGCGGCGGCTGCGGCCGCGGCGTCGGGCTGACGGGCCGGCTCAGCCCGGCGTGTCCGCGCGCACGCTCGCGTCCCAGCGCCAGCGCGTGCGCCGGGGCCGACCCGGGAGCTCGTCCCGGCCGGTCGCCCAGAGGAGCACAGCGTCGGGGCCCTCGTCCGGACCCGTCTCGACGTCGGGAAACAGGCGCGTCAGCGCCCGGGCCGCCAGACCCGGGGGGAACGGGGTGGGTGCGTCCGTGAGCCCGAGCAGGACGTCGTGGCCGTGCACGAGGACCTCGACGACCCCCATCGCCGCGAAGCCGTCGGCGTCCGAGACCCCGTACGGGTGGAAGGCGCGCGCGCCCGCGGGCCGCGTCTCGGCGAGCGTCGCGAGCAGCTCCCCGCCGCCGACGAGCGCCTCGACGAGCCCCGCCGTCCCGGCCGCGCGGTCGACGTGCGCGATCTCGCCCTCGCCCTTGGGCCCGACGAGCGGCACGTACGCGAGCGCGGGGAGCGCCGCGAGCTGGAGCGCGTAGGCGAGGAGGTCGTCCACGACGTGCTCCGTCGTCGTCCAGCACGACCAGCGGACCGGACCGGCCTGCGCGTCGAACGCCGACACGGGCTGGTCCACGAGGCGGTCGGCGAGCCATCGGACGGCCACCCGGACGTCGTCGCCCGTGATCGTGCCGCGTGCGCCCGTGCCGCTCATGCTGCGCCCGGTGCGTCGGGGCGCACGTCCGCGCGCCAGCACTGGGCGAGGTAGGGGAGATCCACCTCGGTGCGGCCGGCGAGGTCGGGGTGGGTCGCGACGAGCCGGTCGATCTCGTCCAGCAGCTCCTCGCGCCGCGCCGGCGGGAGGGTCAGGAGGTAGCTGCGCGACGCGGCGAGCGGGCGCAGCGAGGACGTGGTGACCCGGTCGGCCCACGGCACCGTGCGGTGCTCGGGCGTCGTGAAGAGGCGCTCGGAGAGCGCGGGCTCCCGGTAGCTGTGCTCGAGCGTGTCACCCCGGTGGATGATCTCGGTGAACCGGCCCACCCAGTCCACCGAGCTGTCCCGGACGTTCCACACGATGCCGAGCCGGCCGCCGGGCCGCAGCACGCGCGCGATCTCCGGCTGGGCCGCGGGGGAGAACCAGTGCCACGCCTGGGCGACCAGCACGGCGTCGACGCTCGCGTCCGGCAGCGGGACGGCCTCCGCCGATCCGGGGAGCGCCTCGGCCTCGGGGACGGTCTCCGCGAGACGGCCCCGCATCGCGTCCGACGGCTCCACGGCGACGACCTCGAGGCCGCGCGCGACGAGCCGCTCCGTGAGCTTCCCGGTGCCGGCGGCGAGGTCCAGGACGCGGTGCGCGCCGTCGGGCACGAGCCAGTCGACGGCCGCGTCCGGGTAGGACGGCCGGGTGGAGGCGTACTGCGCGGCACCGTGCTCGAACGACGCGGCCCGGTCGGCGCGCGAACCGGGGTCGAGGGAGTCTCCAGGGCTCATGCCCCGACGGTGCCAGACGGCGGCCGTGCCCGTCGACCGCAGGACGCGCGCGTCGCCGGGCCGCTCGGGCGCGCGGAGCGCATTTGGTCCGCGTCGGCATGTCCGGTAATGTTCTCGGCCGGTGGGACCTCCACGGGAGGGAGCCAGGGGACGGGTCTATGACTCGTCGTCCCGGCTTCCCGACGCGGATCGGTTACCCCCTTGGGGTATGGTGTAATTGGCAGCACGAGTGATTCTGGTTCACTTAGTCTAGGTTCGAGTCCTGGTACCCCAGCGAAGAGCTCCGGCTCTGGAGCTCGCGGTCAAGACCGCGAGAAACATGAGGTAGAGTTCTCACCGGAGAAACGGACCGGAAACGGTACGAAGCTCCACAGGCCCCCATCGTCTAGCGGCCTAGGACGTCGCCCTCTCACGGCGGTAACACGGGTTCAAATCCCGTTGGGGGTACAGAAGAAGGCCCGGTCACCATCACGGTGACCGGGCCTTCGTCGTTTCGTCTTGATGCCCGATGCCCGCGCGTCGATCGACGACTGGGCGTGGCCGATGCCCGGTGTGACGCACGTCGCGTAGCGGGCGAGACCCCGCGGGGGTTCGTCTCGGGGCGTGCCGTCGGGTGGGTGGCGCGGCCGGGTCAGGGAGCGCCGTCGCGCCCGGGGCCCGGTTCGTACGGCTTCGGGATGGGCGTCGACGACAGCCGTGGGGGCGTGACCGGCACGTACGTCGCGCGGTGCTCGCCGGAGACCGTCCAGCCCTGCTCGTCCTCGCCGGCCCCCGCCTGCCCGCCGTCGGGACGCACCGTGTCCCGCGCCGCGTGAGCGTCGCCGGTCACGGGGATGGGCTGCGTGGGCCCGCTCGACGCACCGGCGGACCGGCCGGGCACGACGACGACCCGCGGGTCCGTCGGGAGCGGTGCCGGGGGAGGCGGGGTCGTGGCGGCCGGGCTGCGCCCGTCCCACGCGGGCGCGGGCTCGACGGGAGGCGGCTCGGCGGGCTGCGGCGGGCGCGGCGCGGGCGGCGGCACGGTCGCCGGCAGCGCACCACCCGGAGTCGCGGCGGCCCCGCCCGGGCCGACCGGCGCTCCGCCCGCGCGGACGCCCGGGATGAACAGCGTGTCGCACAGCAGGCGGTAGGTCCGGTCCGGGTGCGCGACCCAGTCGATCTGGCGCAGCGCCTGGTCCTGCCCGGCGGACTCGAGCAGGAACTGGCCGTAGCCCAGCACGCGCCCGACGAGCGAGCGCCCGTAGTTCATGTCCGTCACCTTGGTCAGCGGCATCATCGCCACCTTGTGCGTGATGAGGCCGTAGAGCAGGAGCAGGCGCTTGTCCGTGGCGACGAACCACTCGTTGCGCCACTCGAAGACCTTCCACCCCAGGCGGGCGGCGAGGATCAGCCACAGCCACCACAGCGCGAGCACGCCGTCGCCGACCGCGGGGCCGGCCTGCGCGACGAGCCAGGCGATCACGACCGCGCCCGCGACCGTCGTCGCGACGGGCTCGACGAGCATCCCCCAGTGGTGGCGCGTCGCGATGACGACCCGCTCGCCGTTGAGCACGTAGCGGTCCAGGATCCTGCTGCGAGGTCCGCCGCGGGCCACGGTCAGTCCAGGAGCGAGCTGAAGAACTGGCCGATCGAGCGGAACGCCCCGACGATCACGTCCCAGATGCCCTCGACGATGTCGGCCGCGCGGTCCGGGCTCGTGACGATCGCGTACACGGCGAAGATCACGAGGACCCAGATCAGGGCGGCCTTCAGCTTCGGGTGCATCGGAACTCCTCGTGTCTCGGGATCGGACGGTCAGCGGTCGCCCCCGCGACCGCTGCGCTGTCCGGGCGTCGGGCACGCACAGCATGGCAGCAGCCGGGGACATTTTGACAGGGCGCGTCCCGTTTGCGGCCCGCGGCACGCCGACGCCGGCCCGGTGCGGGCCGGCGTCGCCGTCCTCACTCGCCGGCGCGGCGCAGCACCTCGGTGAGGCGGTTCGCGGCGGCGACGACCGAGCCGGAGTGCAGCCGCCCGGGCTGACGGCTCAGGCGCTCGACCGGGCCCGAGATGGAGACGGCGGCCACGACCCGGCCCGACGGGCCGCGCACGGGCGCGGAGACCGACGCGACGCCGAGCTCGCGCTCGGAGACGGACTGGGCCCACCCGCGGCGTCGGACGCCGGAGAGGATCGTGGCGGTGAAGACGGCCTCGCGCAGCCCGCGATGCAGCCGGTCCGGCTCCTCCCAGGCGAGCAGTACCTGGGCGGCGGAGCCCGCGTTCATGGTGAGCGTCGCGCCGACGGGGATCGAGTCGCGCAGGCCGACGGGGCGCTCGGCGGCCGCGACGCAGATGCGGTGGTCGCCCTGGCGGCGGTAGAGCTGGGCGCTCTCGCCCGTGTGGTCGCGCAGCGCCGTCAGCACGGGGTTCGCGGCGGCGAGCAGGCGGTCTTCGCCGGCCGCCGTCGCGAGCTCGTTGAGCCGGGGGCCGAGGACGAACCGGCCCTGCATGTCGCGCGCGACCATGCGGTGGTGCTCGAGGGCGACGGCGAGGCGGTGCGCCGTCGGGCGGGCCAGGCCCGTGGCCGTGACGAGCTGGGCGAGGGTGGCAGGTCCGGACTCCAGGGCGCCCAGGACGGAGGCCGCCTTGTCCAGCACTCCGACTCCGCTAGTATTGTCCATAGGTCGATATTGACGTCTCACGCACTGAGATGCAAGTCCGGCACGGATGTTCCACCCGCTGGACGTCTTCCCCGGCAGGATGCCGGACGGCGGACCATCGACCCAGGCGGCTCTCCGTACCCCCCAGGAGGACCGTGACAGACGACGAGGAGATGAGCTACATGGCCGGCACGCTGGCGGAGAAGGTCTGGGACGCGCACCTGGTGCGACGAGGCGCCGACGGGTCGCCCGACCTCCTCTACATCGACCTCCACCTCGTGCACGAGGTCACCAGCCCCCAGGCGTTCGAGGGGCTGCGCCTCGCGGGCCGCCCGGTCCGCCGCCCCGACCTCACCATCGCGACCGAGGACCACAACACCCCGACGCTCGACATCGACCTGCCGATCGCGGACCTCACGAGCCGCACGCAGATCGACACGCTGCGCAACAACGCGCGGGAGTTCGGCGTCCGCATCCACTCGCTCGGCGACGCCGACCAGGGCATCGTGCACCAGGTCGGGCCGCAGCTCGGGCTCACCATGCCCGGCCTGACGGTCGTGTGCGGCGACTCGCACACCTCGACGCACGGCGCGTTCGGTGCGCTCGCGTTCGGCATCGGCACGTCCGAGGTCGAGCACGTGCTCGCCACGCAGACGCTCCCGCTCGCCCCGTTCAAGACCATGGCGATCAACGTCGACGGCGAGCTGCCGCCCGGCGCCACGAGCAAGGACATCATCCTCGCGATCATCGCCAAGATCGGGACGGGCGGCGGCCAGGGCTACGTCCTGGAGTACCGCGGCGAGGCCATCCGCAAGCTCTCCATGGAGGCGCGGATGACGATCTGCAACATGTCGATCGAGGCGGGCGCACGCGCCGGCATGATCGCCCCGGACGACACGACGTTCGAGTACCTCAAGGGCCGCCCGCACGCGCCCGAGGGCGCGGACTGGGACGCGGCCGTCGAGTACTGGCGCACGCTGCGCTCCGACGACGACGCCGTGTTCGACACCGAGGTCACGCTCCGCGCGTCCGACCTCGAGCCCTTCGTCACGTGGGGCACCAACCCCGGCCAGGGCCTGCCCATCTCCGCGACCGTGCCCGTCCCCGAGCAGATCGCGGACGAGAACGAGCGCGTCGCCGCCGAGCGTGCGATCGAGTACATGGGCCTCACGCCCGGCCAGCCGCTGCGCGAGATCCCCGTCGACACCGTGTTCATCGGGTCGTGCACCAACGGCCGCATCGAGGACCTGCGCTCGGTCGCGAAGGTCGTGCAGGGCAAGAAGAAGGCCGACGGCGTCCGGGTTCTCGTCGTCCCGGCGTCCGCGCGCGTGCGCCTCCAGGCCGAGGCCGAGGGTCTCGACCAGATCTTCCTCGACTTCGGCGCGGAGTGGCGCAACGCCGGCTGCTCGATGTGCCTCGGCATGAACCCCGACCAGCTCCAGCCGGGCGAGCGCGCCGCCTCGACGTCGAACCGCAACTTCGAGGGCCGCCAGGGCAAGGGCGGGCGCACGCACCTCGTGTCGCCGCTCGTCGCCGCCGCCACCGCGCTGCGGGGCACGCTCTCCTCGCTGAGCGACCTCGACCTGCCCGAGGGCACCGACATCACGTCCTTCGACGGCACGCCGCTCGCGCCGCTCGACCCGCGCGTCCTCGTGCAGGTCTGAGCCACCCGCGCCGCGCTGCCCCACTCGTCGCCCCGAAGACCCGAAGAGGTTCCTGCCATGGAGAAGTTCACGACCCACACCGGCGTCGGCGTCCCGCTGCGCCGCAGCAACGTCGACACCGACCAGATCATCCCCGCCGTCTACCTCAAGCGCGTGACGCGCACCGGGTTCGAGGACGCGCTGTTCGCCGCCTGGCGCGGCGACCCCACGTTCGTCCTCAACCAGGACGCCTACCGTGCGGGCTCCGTGCTCGTCGCCGGACCCGACTTCGGTACCGGCTCGTCGCGCGAGCACGCCGTCTGGGCGCTCAAGGACTACGGCTTCCGCGTCGTCCTCGCGTCGCGCTTCGCCGACATCTTCCGCGGCAACTCCGGCAAGCAGGGCCTCGTCGCGGGCATCGTCGCGCAGGAGGACGTCGAGCTGCTCTGGAAGATCCTCGAGACCAACCCGGGCACCGAGGTGACGGTCGACCTCGTCGCCCGCACCGCGTCGGCGCTCGACGTCACCGTGCCGTTCCAGATCGACGACTACACGCGCTGGCGTCTCATGGAGGGCCTCGACGACATCGGCCTCACGCTCCAGCACGAGGACGAGATCTCCGCGTTCGAGGCGACGCGCGCGTCGTGGCGCCCGAAGACGCTGCCGGCGAAGACGCTGCCCAAGGTCGAGATCGAGGCGGCGCGGCCCGTCGGCTAACGGTTCTGCGACGCGGGGCCGGGGGCGGGCTCTGGGGTGGTGACGACGGGTCTACCATCCGCAGGGCTCGTCCCTCGCCCTGCTCCCGCCGGGCCCGCCACGACCCGTCGTCACCACCCCAGAGCCCGCCCGTGATCGTGTCGCCGACACGTCGCGCGGCCGAGCCCGTGCGTGCGTCGCCTCGCCCCGTCCCTGCTCAGGGACGGGGCGGGCCCGCATTGATCGCGGCGAGCAGCGACTCCGGGGTCGCGGTCTCGGGGTTCCAGCGGGACTCGACCCACCAGGTCGCTCCGGCGTCGGCGAGGCCGGCGAGCTGGTCGGCCGCCGCGGAGCGGTCCGCCGGGAGCTCGCCCTGGACGACGACGTCGAACGGCCGGGCCGCGTCGAGGCCCAGCTCGGCGCGACGCGTGGTGAGCCAGCCGACGAGGGCGGAGACGTCGTCGGGCGTGGGCACGTCGAAGCCGCGGTCGCCGCGGAGCTGGAGCACGATCCCGTCGGCGCGCAGGGTGCGGTCGAGCGAGCGCACCGGCGGGCGCTCGGCGTCCCACACGCCGACCGGCCAGACCGGCACGTGGTGGCCGACGACGGCGCGCTCGACCGGGCGCGGCAGGAACTGCATCTCCCCCGTCCGCACGTGGGTTCCCTCGAACGTGAACCGCTCGCCGGTCCATGCGCGGTCGAGGTAGGCGAGCGCGTCGTCGAGCAGCTCCGCGCGCTCGCGCAGCGACTGCTGCTGGCCCGGCACGGCGGAGAAGCCGCCGTCGTCGAGCACACCGACGCCGACCGGCAGCACGAGGCGACCGCCCGACAGGTGGTCGACGGTCAGCGCCTGGCGCACGACCTCCCACGGCTTGCGGCGGGGGAGCGCGAAGACCATCGCGCCCAGCGTGATCCGCTCGGTCCGGACCGCCGCCGCGGCGAGCACCGCCCACGGGTCGAACGTGTCGACCGGCATGGACAGCAGGCTCAGCCCGTCCCACGAGAAGAACCCGTCCCAGCCGGCGTCCTCCGCCCCGACCGCCATCTCCAGCACCTGGGCGGCGGAGCCGAAGCTCCCGACCACCCCGACCTTGATCCCCGACCGTGTCCCCGTCGTCGCTGCGCTCATCCACCCGACGCTACGCGGCCCCACCCACACCGCTGAGTGCAGGAAAAAGTCGCGTCCGAGGTGCCGGGACGCGACTGTTTCCCGCACTCAGCGTCG
Source organism: Cellulosimicrobium sp. RS (assembly GCF_046159675.1). Lineage (NCBI taxonomy): Bacteria > Bacillati > Actinomycetota > Actinomycetes > Micrococcales > Promicromonosporaceae > Cellulosimicrobium > Cellulosimicrobium sp. RS. The sequence continues at coordinate 104,788 of NZ_JBJXVU010000004.1, forward strand.
TGCGCTCAGCGGTCAGGGGAGCGGGACGACGTCCACGCGCACGATGCGCCGCCCCGCGACGTCGGTCACCGTGAGCCGGTAGCCGTCCGCGTCGACGTGGTCGCCCACGAGGGCGAGGCGCCCGAGCTGCGCCAGGACGAAGCCGGCGACGGTCTCGTACGGGCCGTCGGGCAGCTCGACGCCCGTGCGGCGCGCGAACTCCTCGATCGTCTGTCCGGCGTCCACGCTCGTGGTCGCGCCGTGCTCGCGAGCGGGCGACGGCTCGTCGGCGTCGTACTCGTCACGGATGTCGCCCACGAGCTCCTCGACGAGGTCCTCGAGCGTGACGATCCCGTCGGTGCCGCCGTACTCGTCGACGACGACGGCGATGTGCACGCCCTCGCGCCGCATCTGCGACATCGCGGGCAGCACGGTGTTCGTCGCGGGCAGCGCGAGGATGGGCCGCACGACGTCGCGCACGGTGAGGGCGCGCCCCGTCGCCGGGTCCGTCGGCGGGTGGTCGGGGCAGTCCCGGCCGAGCAGGTCGCGCACGTGGAGGAAGCCGACGACGTCGTCGAAGTCGTCGCCCGTCACCGGGTAGCGCGAGTACGGGCCCGCCGCGACCGTCTCGGCGGCGTCCGCGAGGGGGGTGTCGGCCGCGAGGAACGCGACCTCGCCGCGCGGCGTCATCGCCTCGGCGAGCGAGCGGTCACCCGCCGCGAACACGTCGTCGAGGATGCGGCGCTCGTCCTCGGGCAGCGACTCGTGCGCGAGCACGATCTCGCGCAGCTCCTCCTCGCTCATCTCCTCGCTGCGCGCCGAGGGGTCGCCGCCGAGCAGCCGCACGACGCCGTCGGTCGAGCGCGACAGCAGCCAGATGACGGGCCGCATGAGGGTCGCGAAGCGGTCCAGGGGAGGGGCGACGACGAGCGCGACGCCCGCCGAGCGCTGGAGCGCGATGCGCTTGGGCACGAGCTCGCCGAGCACCAGGGAGAGGTAGGCGATGACGAGCGTGAGCCCCACGAGCGCGACGGTGTCCGCGAGCCCGCTCGACAGGCCCAGGTCCTCGAGCGCGGGCGCGAGGTCCGGCGCGAGCGTCGACGCGCCGTACGCGGCCGAGAAGAAGCCCGCCACGGTGACGCCGATCTGCACCGCCGCGAGGAAGCGGTTGGGGTCGCGCGCGACCGCCGCGACCCGCGCGCCGCGCGCCGACTGCTTCTCGATGCGGGCGACCTGGCTCTCGCGCAGCGAGACGAGCGCGATCTCGGTCCCGGCGAAGACGCCGCCGACGAGGATGAAGAGCAGGACGAGGCCGATGTTGGTCCAGGTGCCGGAGTCCATGCCTCATCCAACCAGGCCGCTCGGCCCGGCGTGGGCTCAGCCGGCTGTCGCGGGGCCGTCCGGCGTGGTCGGCTCGGTCGTGGCGGGCTCGCCGTGCTTGCGGCGCGGGATCAGGTGCGCCACGAGGACCACGACGCCGCCGACCACGATCCCGACGACGGCGGAGCACGCCGTGTTGACGAGCCAGCCGAGGAACCCGCCCACGCCCGCGACGCCGGTCACGGCGTGCTCGAGGTGGTGCACGACGTCGTACGGGCCGTGCCAGCCGAGGTCGTACGTGCCCTGGAGCAGGATGTGGCCGCCCACCCAGAGCATCGCGACGATCCCGACGATCGAGATGACGGACATGACCTTCGGCATCGCGCTCACGAGCCCGCGCCCGAACGACTGGACCCAGGGCGTGTCGCGCTTCGCGAGGTGCAGGCCGATGTCGTCCATCTTCACGATGAGCGCCACGACCCCGTAGACGAGGACCGTGATGAGGATCGCGACGATCACGAGGATGATCAGACGCGACCAGAAGTTCTCCGAGGCGACCTCGTTGAGCGCGATGACCATGATCTCCGCGCTGAGGATGAAGTCGGTGCGGACCGCGCTCGACACCACCGAGTCCTCGTCGACCGCCTTCTTCTCGGTCTTCGTCTCGACCTCGGCGTGGTGCCGCCCCGAGACGAGCTCCCACACCTTCTCGGCGCCCTCGAACGCGAGGTACGTGCCGCCGAGCATGAGCAGCGGTGTGAGCAGGTCGGGAAGGAACTGGCTCAGGAGCAGGATCGCCGGGAGGATGAACAGCAGCTTGTTGCGCAGCGACCCGGTCGCGATCCGCTTGACGACGGGCAGCTCGCGCTTGGCGGCCAGGCCCTCGACGTAGCGGGGCGTGACGGCGGTGTCGTCGATGACGACGCCCGTCGCCTTCGCGCTCGCACGCCCGGCGGCCGCGCCGACGTCGTCGATCGAGGCGGCCGCGAGCTTGGCGAACGCGGCGATGTCGTCCAGGAGGGCAGCGAGTCCGAAGGCCATGGGTGGGTGCTCCGTGCGCCGGCCCGTGTCGCCGCGCACGGGCCCGCTGGTCGAGTGGACGCGGCCGCAGCATCGTAGCGACTCCGCCCCCACCACGCGTCGCAGGACCGCACCCCCCGGCGGTGTGGCGGACGTCGCGCACGCGGGCGCGCCACGGCCGATGCTGCGCCAGTAGGCTTGAGGCCATGGCATCCCACTACGACGTCGTCGTCCTCGGTGCAGGTCCCGGTGGTTACGTGGCCGCGATCCGTGCAGCCCAGCTGGGCCTGTCGGTCGCGGTCGTGGAGGAGAAGTACTGGGGTGGGGTGTGCCTCAACGTGGGCTGCATCCCGTCCAAGGCGCTCCTGCGCAACGCCGAGCTCGCGCACATCTTCCAGCACGACGCGAAGACCTTCGGCATCTCCGGAGAGGTCAGCTTCGACTTCGGCGCGGCGTTCGACCGCTCGCGCACCGTCGCGGAGGGGCGCGTCAAGGGCGTGCACTTCCTCATGAAGAAGAACAAGATCACCGAGTACGACGGCCGCGGCACGTTCCGCGACGCGCACACGCTCGACGTGAAGCTCGCCGACGGCTCGACCGACCAGGTGACGTTCGACAACGTCATCATCGCGACCGGCTCGAAGGTACGCCTGCTCCCGGGCGTCGAGCTGTCCGAGAACGTCGTCACGTACGAGAAGCAGATCCTCACGCGCGACCTGCCCCGCTCGATCGCCATCGTCGGCGCGGGCGCGATCGGCATGGAGTTCGCCTACGTCCTCAAGAACTACGGGGTGGACGTGACGATCATCGAGTTCCTCGACCGCGCGCTGCCCAACGAGGACGCCGACGTGTCGAAGGAGATCGCCAAGCAGTACAAGAAGCTCGGCGTCAACCTGCTCACCTCGACCGCCGTCCAGACGGTCAAGGACAACGGCGCCGACGGCGTCACCGTCAGCTACAAGGGCGTCAAGGACGACAAGCCGGGCGAGCTCGTCGTCGACAAGGTCCTCATGGCCGTCGGCTTCGCGCCCAACGTCGAGGGCTTCGGCCTGGAGAACACCGGCGTCCAGCTCACCGAGCGCGGCGCCATCGCGATCGACGACGTCATGCGCACCAACGTCGAGCACATCTACGCGATCGGCGACGTCACCGCGAAGCTCATGCTCGCGCACGTCGCGGAGGCGCAGGGTGTCGTCGCGGCGGAGACCATCGGCGGCGCCGAGACGCTCACGCTCGGCGACTACCGCATGATGCCGCGCGCGACGTTCTGCCAGCCGCAGGTCGCGAGCTTCGGCCTCACCGAGCAGCAGGCGCGCGACGAGGGCTACCAGGTCAAGGTCGCGACCTTCCCGTTCATGGCGAACGGCAAGGCGCACGGCCTCGGCGACCCGGTCGGCTTCGTCAAGCTCATCTCCGACGAGACCTACGGCGAGCTCCTCGGCGGCCACCTCATCGGCCCCGACGTCTCCGAGATGCTGCCCGAGCTCACGCTCGCGCAGAAGTGGGACCTCACGGTCAACGAGGTGGCGCGCAACGTGCACACCCACCCGACGCTGTCCGAGGCCGTCCAGGAGTCGATCCACGGCCTCGCGGGGCACATGATCAACTTCTGACCCGTCAGACGCGGTCGCCCGCGCGGGCGACCACCCGAGCCGAGGCCCGAACCTGCTGTTCCAGGTCCGGGCCTCGTGCTGTCCGGCGGGCGTGCGCCCGCCTGGGAACGAACGTGCCCCCGCGCCCCCTCGCAGGGGAGGCGGACGGTCCGCCGGGCGACCCGCCGGTGCGGCTAGGCGAGCGTCCGCGTCACGTGCTCGAGCCAGCGGGCGACGGTGGCCAGCTCGTCGGGGGTGAAGCCCTCGGTGAGGCGGTCGTTCAGCTCGGCGAGCGCGGCGCGCACGTCGTCGAGCGCTGCGGTGCCGGTGGGCGTGAGGTCCAGGCGGACGGTGCGCCGGTCGTCGGGGTCGGGGCGACGGCGCACGAGGTCCGCGCGCTCCATGCGGGCGAGCAGGCCGCTGGTGCCGGCGGGAGAGGCCTGCAGCGCGGCCGTCACCTCGCCGATCGTCGCGCCGGGGTGGGCAGCGAGGTGCAGCAGCACACCGGCGGCGGCGGACCCGAGCCCCGGGCCGCCGTCCCCGGTCGTGCGCGTGCTGCCGCGGCGCGCGATCCAGCGCCGCATCTGGCGCTCCGCCGCGGTGGTGAGGAACACCAGCCGCGGCGGGCGGCCCGTCATCGTCGCGGCTTCCTGGCGGGGAAGTGGACGTTCCCGTCCTGCTGCGACGGGGCGGCCGCGGCGCGGGCGTCCAGCCAGGCGAGGAGCTCGGGCCAGAGCGTGTCCCGCAGCCCGCGGCGGAAGAAGCCCATGTGGCCGATCGCCTCCACGCCGCCGTCGGCGGGGCTCCAGGTGCGGCGCTCGACGTGGGCGGCCGTGAGGCGGTCGGTGATCGCGTCGATCTGCGCGGGGGTGGCCCACGGGTCGTCGGTGAACCCGACGGCGAGGACGTCGCCCGTGACGCGTGCCGCGTCCGCGGCGGCGCGCATGGTCGGGTCGTCGAAGAAGTAGCCCGGCATGGTCGACCAGCGACTCCACTCGAGCATCGCGGCGGCGGGCATGTCCTCCCCGAGGCTCAGACGACGGCCGGGGACGTGGCCGAGCACCCGGGCCGTCGCGGGGCCGAGCGCCCGCAGGATCAGTCGGACGCGCGCTCGCTCGGCGCGGTCGGGGATCGCGGACGTCGCGGCGACGTGGGACGCGACCGTGACGAACCCGGCCAGGCCCCGTGAGCCCTTGCCGAGCGCGAGCGCGTGCCCGCCGATGCTGTGCCCGACGGCGAGCTGGGGCACGTCGCCGAACCGCGGGCGGGCCCACGCGGCGACCGCGGGGACGTCGTCGGCCATCCAGTCGCGCATGCGCAGGCCGCGGTGGTCGCGGGGGCTGCCGGACCGGCCCGTGCCGCGGTAGTCGTAGGTGACGGCGACATACCCATGGGTGGCGAGGAACTCCGCGAACCCCGTGTACAGGCGCTCGGGGACCGCCGTCGCGGGGTGGATCACCACGACACCGCGGGGGGACTCCTCGGCGGGCTTGCGCACCGTGCCGACGACCCAGCCGCCCGCCGGGATCTGGATCCGCAGCTCGTCGGAGCCCACCGTCGCCGGGCTGTCGTTTCGCATGCGAAGTACCTTAGCGGGCTCCGTGGGTGAGGTCGTGCGTGCGCTGACGCGGCGCGAGCGAGAGGTGCACGAGCAGCTCGCGGCCGGGCTCTGCAGGCCGTCGGGCTCGCGTACCGCGTGGGTCCGGTCTCGGCGGACCAGGGCGCTCGTCGTCGGCGCACGGGGCGGGCGCGCTGCGAGCGCGCGCGGACGCCCCCATGCTGGACGTTCCGCCGAACGACGACAGGGGAGTTGCTCATGTCCGACCAGACCACGCCGCAGGACCCCACGACGCAGGAGCCGCAGCCGGAGCAGCCCGCCGACCAGCTCCAGCCGCCGGGACGCACGGGCGACATGTCGCAGGAGCCCGACCACGGGGAGACCACCTACCGGGGGTCCGGCCGGCTCGACGGGAAGCGGGCGCTGATCACCGGCGGAGACTCGGGCATCGGCCGGGCGGTCGCGATCGCGTTCGCGCGCGAGGGCGCGGACGTCGCGATCTCGTACCTCCCGGAAGAGGAGGAGGACGCCCGCACGACGGCCCGGTGGATCGAGGACGCGGGCCGCACGGCCGTGCTGCTGCCGGGCGACATCCGCGACGAGGAGTTCTGCCGGCAGCTCGTCGCGGACGCCGTCGCGGGCCTCGGTGGGCTCGACGTGCTGGTGAACAACGCCGCGTACCAGATGGCGCAGGACGAGGGACTGCGAGGGATCACGACCGAGCAGCTCGACCGGGTCCTCAAGACGAACGTCTACGCGCTGTTCTGGATCACGCAGGCGGCGCTCGACCACCTGCCCAGCGGCGGCGCGATCATCAACACGACCTCCGTCCAGGCGTTCGACCCGAGCCCTCCGCTGCTCGACTACGCCAGCACCAAGGCGGCGATCCTCAACTTCACCAAGGGGCTGGCGCAGCAGCTCGCACCCGAGGGCATCCGCGTCAACGCCGTGGCGCCCGGGCCGATCTGGACGCCGCTCATCCCGGCCACGATGCCCGAGGAGAAGGTCGAGCAGTTCGGTGCCGACACGCCGCTCGGCCGCGCCGGGCAGCCCGCCGAGCTCGCGCCGGCGTACGTGTTCTTCGCCTCGCAGGAGTCGAGCTACATCACCGGCGACCGCATCGGCGTGACCGGCGGTCGGCTGCTCTGACGGGTTCTCCGTCCCCGGCGCGACCAGGCGGCGGCCACCCCACCCGGGTGCGCCGCCGTCGTCGTGCGCGGTGGAAGATGGTCTCGGGGGACACCGACCGAGAAGGAGACCCATGCCCGCGCCCACGACGCCCACCCGCGAGTTCGTCACCGGCCTGCCGAAGGCCGAGCTGCACCTGCACCTGGAGGGCACGCTCGAGCCCGACCTCAAGCTGCGCCTCGCGCAGCGCAACGGCATCGACATCGGCCAGTCGACGGTCGAGGAGGTGCGCGCGACGTACGCGTTCGACTCCCTGACGAGCTTCCTCGCCGTGTACTACCCGGCGATGGAGGTGCTGCAGACCGCGGACGACTTCTACGAGCTCGCCGACGCCTACCTCGCCCGCGCGGCGGCGGACGGCGTGAAGCACGCCGAGATGTTCTTCGACCCGCAGGCGCACACGTCGCGCGGCGTGCCGTTCGAGGCGGTCGTGACGGGGTACCACCGCGCCGCGGCCGAGGCTCCGAGCAAGCACGGCATCGACGCGCACCTCATCCTGTGCTTCCTGCGCGACCACTCCGCGCAGAGCGCGGCCGAGACGCTCGAGGCGTCGGTCCCGTTCCGCGACAAGATCCTGGGCGTCGGGCTCGACTCCGACGAGCGCGACAACCCGCCGCAGAAGTTCGCCGACGTGTTCGCGCGCGCCCGCGAGCTCGGGTACCGGCTGACGATGCACTGCGACATCGACCAGGTCGGCAGCATCGACAACATCCGGACCGTGCTCGACGAGATCGGCGTGGACCGTGTGGACCACGGCACGAACGTCGTGGAGGACCCGGCGCTCGTCGACGTCGTGCGCGAGCGCGGGCTGGGCCTCACGACGTGCCCGATCTCGAACTCGTTCGTCACCGACGACATGAAGGCGACGGAGATCGCCGGCCTGCTGCGCTCGGGCGTGCGCGTCACCGTGAACTCCGACGACCCGGCGTACTTCGGCGGCTACGTCGCGGAGAACTACGTCGCGCTCGCGGAGGCGGCGGGCCTCACGACGCAGGAGGTCGTGCAGCTCGCGAGGAACTCGTTCGAGGCGTCGTGGCTCGGCGACTCGCAGCGCGCGGCCTACCTCGCCGAGATCGACCGGTACGTCGCGGCGTTCGACGCGAACGCCGTCTGACCCGGCCCCCCACCCCGCCGAGGTAGAGCCTTGGTCCGCCGAGGTAGAGGCGTGGTCACGACCACGCCTCTACCTCGCGGGACCGGGGCTCTACCTCGGGCGGCCGAGGCTCTGTCTCGCGGTTCTGGGCGTTCGTCCCGCGCGGACGTACCGGGGAGTAACGTGTCGGCGACGGCCGCCGCCGTCGGTTCGGCGGCGAGCACCCCCGCAGGGGGTGAATAATCTCCGGGTGCCGCACGTTGGCACGCACGGGACCCGCGCGCGCGGAACGGCCGTCCGCGGCCCCGCACGCGGGCCCTGCCCGCAGGGGCACCACGACCACCGGCTTGGCGAGAGGGCGACCAGAGCTCATGAAGGATGTGCTGTACGTCGACGGCGGGACCCCGCTGGACGGGACGATCACCGTGCGCGGCGCGAAGAACTTCGTGTCGAAGGCGATGGTGGCGTCGTTGCTGGGGGAGTCGCCGAGCGTGCTGCGCAACGTGCCGCAGATCCGCGACGTCGGCGTCGTGACGGGGCTGCTGGAGCTGCACGGCGTGACCGTGAAGTCCGACCCGGACGCGGGGATCCTCGACCTGGACCCGTCGAACGTCGAGTCGGCGCACGTCGCGGACATCGACGCGCACGCGGGCTCGAGCCGCATCCCCATCCTGTTCTGCGGCCCGCTGCTGCACCGTCTCGGTGAGGCGTTCATCCCGGACCTGGGCGGCTGCCGGATCGGCGACCGGCCGATCAACTACCACCTGGACATCCTGCGCCAGTTCGGCGCGGTGGTGGACAAGCGGGAGAACGGCATCCACATCCGTGCCCCGCGTCGCCTCCAGGGCACGAAGATCGCGCTGCCGTACCCGTCGGTGGGCGCGACCGAGCAGCTCCTGCTGACGGCCGTGCGCGCCGAGGGCATCACGGAGCTGGCGAACGCCGCGATCGAGCCCGAGATCATGGACCTCATCGCGGTGCTCCAGAAGATGGGCGCGATCATCTCGGTCGACACCGACCGCGTGATCCGCATCGAGGGCGTCGACCGCCTCGACGGCTACACGCACACCGCGCTCGGCGACCGCATCGAGGCGGCCTCGTGGGCGTCGGCCGCGCTCGCGACGGGCGGCGACATCACGGTCAAGGGCGCGACGCAGCCCGAGATGATGATGTTCCTCAACACCTTCCGCAAGGTCGGCGGCCGGTTCGACGTCCAGGACGACGGCATCCGGTTCTGGCACCCGGGCGGCGACCTGTCGCCGATCGTGCTCGAGACGGACGTGCACCCGGGCTTCATGACGGACTGGCAGCAGCCGCTCGTCGTGGCCCTCACCCAGGCCAAGGGCCTGTCGATCGTGCACGAGACGGTCTACGAGAACCGCTTCGGCTTCACGGACGCGCTGCGCGGCATGGGCGCGACCATCCAGGTCTACAAGGAGTGCCTGGGCGGGCGCGACTGCCGGTTCGGGCAGCGCAACTTCCACCACTCCGCGGTCATCTCGGGCCCGACGCCGCTCACCGCGGCCGACATCGAGGTGCCCGACCTGCGCGGCGGCTTCTCCCACCTCATCGCCGCGCTCGCCGCGAAGGGCACGTCGACCGTGCGCGGCATCAGCCTCATCGACCGCGGCTACGAGAACTTCCAGGACAAGCTGGTCGCGCTCGGCGCGGACGTCCGTCGGGACTGAGCCGTCCACGGGTGCCCGGGGCACCCACCTCATGACGACTGTCACGGCCTCGCACGTGGTCCGCGTGCGAGGCTGGTCGTCGTGATCACCCGACCGCGCACGTTCCTCGACGTGTGGAGCCGTCGGACCGGCCCCGAACGGTTCGACTCCTACACCCGATGGTCGCTCTACTTCCTCTCGGGGACCGAGCCGTTCATCGCGCTCGCCCTCATCGGGAGCGACCGGACGTTCGACCCGTCGGTGGCGCGGTTCTGGCTGGCGCTCGTCCTCGTGCACACGGTCGTCTGCATCCTCACGCTGCGCGCCGGGATCGGGCACTTCCTCGGCGGACGCCGCGTCCACCCGGTGCTGCTCGTCCTCCTCGGGGTCCTCTCGCTCGCGGTCGCCGCGCTCGCCGTCGGCACGTTCCCCGTGGACGGCGCCGACGACGTCGCCGCGAGCGGCCGCTACTACGCGATGCTCCTGGGCCTCGGGTACGGGGTGCTGGCGCTCGTCCCCCTGCTCACCTTCCGGCGGGTCGCGCTCGTCGCGCTGGTCCTCGCCGTCGTCACCGGGTGCTCCGTGTGGATGGGCACCGGGCCCGTGACGGCGCGGACGGCGGGCATGGCGGTAGGCCTCGGCCTCTCGGTCCTGGTCATGCTGCTCGGCGTCTTCGGCTCGTACCGCGCCTCGGTCTGGATGCTCAGCGTCGTGTGGGAGCAGGAGCGCACGCGCGTGCTCCACGCCCGCCTCGCCGTCGCGGAGGAGCGGCTGCGGTTCTCGCGCGACCTGCACGACGTCTTCGGGCGCACCCTGTCCGTCGTCGCCGTGAAGAGCGAGCTCGCGGCGGAGCTCGCGGCCCGCGGACGCCCCGGAGCCGAGGAGCAGATGCTCGAGGTCCGCCGCATCGCGCAGGACGCGCTGCGCGAGGTGCGCGCCGTCGTCGCGGGCTACCGCACGGCCGACCTCGGCGCCGAGCTGGCCGGGGCGCGGTCCGTCCTGCGGTCCGCCGGGATCGAGACGACCGTGCACGGCGACGAGACCCCCGTGGGCGAGGACGCGCAGGAGGCGCTCGCGTGGGCGGTCCGGGAGGCCGTGACGAACGTCGTGCGGCACTCGACCGCGCGCACCTGCACCATCACGGTCCACCGCGACGGGGCGTCGAGCGTCGTGGAGGTCGTCAACGACGGCGTCCCGACGACGCCGCGCACCGGCGGCGGGTCGGGCCTCGTCGGGCTCCGTGAACGCCTGGAGGGCGCCGGCGGTCGCCTCGAGACGTGGGTCGACGACGGGCGGTTCGGGCTCGTGGCCCGCGTGCCCGACGCCGCCCGTCCCCACCGCACGTCCCCGTCCCCGCTCCCCGAGAGGACCACCCCGGCGTGATCCGCATCCTCCTCGCCGACGACGAGAACCTCATCCGCGACGCCGTCGCGTCGCTCCTCGCGCTCGAGGACGACCTCGAGGTCGTGGCGCAGGCGGCGTCCGGCCCCGAGGCCGTCGCGGCCGCGCTCAAGCTCCGGCCCGACGTCGCCGTGCTCGACCTCCAGATGCCGGGCCTCGACGGCGTCGAGGTCGCGCAGCGGCTCGCCGGCGAGCTGCCGTCGTGCGGCGTCGTCATCGTCACGAGCCACGGGCGCCCGGGCTACCTCAAGCGCGCGCTCGAGGCGGGCGCGCGGGGCTTCCTGCCGAAGACCGTCTCGGCGCGCGTCCTCGCGGACGTCGTGCGCCAGGTGCGCGACGGCGGCCGCTACGTGGACCCGGAGCTCGCCGCGGAGGCGATCGCCGCGGGCGCGAGCCCGCTCACGCCGCGGGAGGCCGACGTGCTCGAGCTCGCGGCCGACGGCGCCCCCGTCGAGGAGATCGCGACGCGCGCCCACCTCGCGCCCGGCACGGTGCGCAACTACCTCTCGTCCGCGGCGGCCAAGCTGGGCGCCGCGAACCGGCACGAGGCCGCGCACGCCGCGCGGCGGCACGGCTGGATCTGAGGGCGGGCTCCGCCCGGTAGGCTCGGTGACCGTGCCGAGCCAGCCCCAGACCCCGCGCGCGTACAAGACCCTGGCGTTCCTGCTGCGCCCGATCCTGTTCGCGATCACCCGACGTGACTGGCAGGGTGCGGAGAACCTGCCCGACGGCGGGTTCATCGCCGCTGCCAACCACGTCACCGAGGTCGACCCGGTGACGCTCGCACACTTCCTCTACGACCAGGGCCGCGCCCCCAAGATCACGGCGAAGGCGTCGCTCTGGAAGGTGCCCGTGCTCGGCGGCCTCCTCACCCGCACCGGGATGATCCCCGTGCACCGCGGCACCGCGGGCGCCGCGCAGTCGCTCGTCGACTCCACCGCGCGGCTCGACGAGGGCGAGTGCGTCGTGTTCTTCCCCGAGGGCACGCTCACGCGTGACCCGGACGGCTGGCCCATGGTGGGCAAGACGGGCGTCGCGCGCCTCGCGCTCACGAGCCGGGCGCCCGTCGTCCCCATCGCCCAGTGGGGCGCGCACCGGCTCCTCGCGCCGTACGGCAAGGTGTTCAAGCCGATCCCGCCCAAGCAGGTCGCGGTCCACGCCGGGCCGCCCGTCGACCTCTCCGACCTCTACGACCGCCCGCAGGACACCGCGACGCTGCGCGAGGCGACCGAGCGCATCATGGCCGCGATCACGAGCCAGCTCGAGGAGATCCGCGGCGAGCAGGCTCCCGCCGAACGGTTCGACCTGCGCCGTCGGCCCGGGACGGAGGACCGCGCGTGAGCGCCGAGCGCATCGTCGCCGCCGTCCTCGGGTCCGGCAGCTGGGGCACCACGTTCGCCGCCGTCCTGGCCGACGCCGGGTGCGAGGTGCGTCTCTGGGGCCGTGACGCCGAGGTCGCCGAGCAGGTGAACACCTCGCGCCGCAACGAGAAGCGGCTGCCGGGCATCGACCTCCCCGCGGGGATCCGCGCCACGACCGACGCGGCCGAGGCGCTCGCAGGCGCCGGGCTCGTCGTCGTCGCGGTGCCCTCCCAGGTCGCGCGCGAGACGCTCACCGAGCTCCGCCCGCACGTGGCGCCCGACGCCGTCGCGGTGTCCCTCATGAAGGGCGTCGAGCTGAGCACCGACCGGCGCATGAGCGAGGTCGTCGCGGAGTCGCTCGGCATGGCGCCCGAGCGCGTCGCCGTGGTCTCGGGGCCGAACCTCGCGCGGGAGATCGCGCACCGGCAGCCGACGGCGACCGTCGTGTCGTGCGCCGACGACGACGTGGCCCGCTACGTGGCGCGCGCGTGCTCGTCGTCGTACTTCCGCCCGTACACCAACCGGGACGTGGTCGGCGTCGAGCTGTGCGGCGCGGTGAAGAACGTCATCGCGCTCGCCGTGGGGATCGCCCAGGGCCGCGGGTTCGGCTACAACACGACCGCCACCGTCATCACGCGCGGCCTGGTCGAGATCACGCGCCTCGGGCTCGCGCTCGGGGCGGACGCCGAGACGTTCCCCGGGCTCGCGGGCATGGGCGACCTCGTCGCGACGTGCTCGTCGCCGCTCTCGCGCAACCACACGCTCGGCAAGCACATCGGCCAGGGCCTGAGCCTCGACGACGCGATCGCCGCGACCGGCGGCACGGCGGAGGGCGTGAAGTCGTGCCGCTCGGTGCTCGAGCTCGCGCGCAAGGTCGGTGTCGACATGCCCATCACGGCCGGGGTCGTCGCGGTGCTCCACGAGGGCATGCCCGTCGACGAGATGGCGCGCGGCCTGCTCTCCCGGCCGCAGAAGGCCGAGGGCGTCTCGGCGGAGCGCTGAGGCCCTCGGCCTCCGGGCGGGCCGTCAGCCGTCGTCGCGGACGTCGACGACGACGCGGGTCGGGTCCTCGAGCGAGAACACCCGGAACGGGCGCTGCTCGTCGTCGACCCCGACGAACGCCTGCGTGTACCCCTCGAACACGCCGCGCAGCAGGACCTCCTCGACCTCGCCGTCGTCCCCGGCCCGGACGGGGTTGGGGCCCGCGTACTCCTCGACCCCGGTGTCCATGGGGTACCCCGAGCCGGAGATCATGACCTGCAGGTAGGCGTCGCCGTCGACGGCGACGACGTCACCCTTGCCGTCGTCCGTCGGCTGGTCCACGTACTCGACCCGCCACCCGGGCGTCCCCGTGCCGCCGAGCTCGAAGACGACCCGGTCGAACCCGTCGTGGTGCCCGACCCGGACGTCCGTCACCGTGAGCGCGGCGTCCGCGGACGGGTCCTGCGTGTCCGGCTCGGTGTTCGCGGGGAACGGCAGCGGTGCCTCCGTCGCGTCGTCCGACGGCGTGGACGCGCCGTCGGACGGCTCGGCGCCGGGCTCCGGGGTGGTGCTCGGGGAGTCGGTGGGGCTGGGCGACGCGCTCGTCGCGGTGCTCGACGGCGAGGGCGACTCGTCCGACTCGCCCGGGCTGCACGCCGCGAGGGCGAGGACGAGGACCGCGCCGGCGACGGCGGCCGGTCCTCCGGGCACCGCGCGGCCCGTCGGTCGTGCCTGCCGCGTCCGCACCGCTCGTCGTGTCGTCATGCCGTCGATCCTAGAAAGCCCAGGTCACGCGCGCGCGGCGGGCGGGCCACGGTCCGGCGACGGTCGTGTCACGGCCCGGTCTCGGGGACCGTGCACCCTGTCCTGACGAGGTGGCTGCCGCTACCCTCGGGGGATGCTGCAGGGGATCGGTGGTGCGTCCTTCGCGGTCGCGCTCACGGGACTGGTCGTCGTGGGGATCGTCCGCTTCACCTCCGGTGCGGAGGCGCGTGCCCGGCGCTCCGAGGGCGCGGGCGAGAGCGCGTCGTCCGGCATGTTCGGCGAGATCGTCGAGATCTTCCAGCCGAGCCGGACGCACCTCACCGAGGAGAAGGAACGTCAGCGGCTCGACATCGTGCAGCGTCCGGCGGAGGGCCGACCGTTCGACGTCGACCTGGACGGCGGGGTCTTCTACGTCCCCCGGGAGCAGTCCCGCCGCGACTCCCCGGCACCTGACCCGACGCGGGCTAGGGTGCGGTGACCCACAGGTGGTGGTGCGCGGGCCGTGGCGGCCTGCGCGGAGAGGATCCAGGGCGTGCGTGACGAGCATCTGTTCGGTATCCGCCTGCACCCGGTGGCAGCGAGGACCGACCTCGACCCCGGGGCCCGCGAGATCGGCGTCGTCCACGACGGAGAGCTTCTGGTCGTGGAGCACGAGGACGGGTCGACCTGGGTGCGGGACGTCGCGACGGGCGACTCGTCCCCCCTCAACCGCGACCGCGCGGCGACCGAGGGGTTCCTGGAGGCGTTCGCGGAGTACCTGAGCTCCGGACGGCCCGCCCCCGGACCGACGACGATGACGGCCGAGCAGGCCGCGGAGCGTCTGCGTGCCTTCCGTGCGGGGGAGATCCGCCCGCCCTCCCGTCCGTCCGGGCGCAGGGCTCCCTCGCACCGGGCACGGCTGCGGACGCTCCGCACGAGGCTGCGGGCCATCGACCGCGCCGCGACCGGGCCGGGCTCCTGGTGGAGCGGTCCCCTCGAGGAGGCGGAGAACGACCTGCTCTGAGGGGTCGCAGCGTGCGGTGCGGAGCCGGACCGACGCACCCGCCGCCGCGGCACCGCGCGGCCGGGCGGTGGCGCGCGTCAGCCGACCGCGCTGCGCAGCGCCCGGTCCAGGTCGCGCCAGAGGTCCTCGACGTCCTCGACGCCCACCGAGAGCCGCAGCAGGTCCTCCGGGACCGTGCGCGACTCGGTCGCGAACCGGCGTCGGCGCTCGAGGCTCGACTCGACGCCCCCGAGGCTCGTCGCGGGTACCCACAGCCGGACCGCCGCGACGACGGCGTCCGCGCCCGCCGCACCACCCCGCGGGCGCACGCCGAGGATCGAGCCGTACCCGGTCATGAGGCGCGTCGCGCGCTCGTGACCCGGGTCGTCGGGCAGGCTCGGGTGCCGCACCTCGACGACGTCGGGGTGCTCGGCGAGCCGGCGCGCGAGCTCCGCCGCGTTCTGCTGGGACCGCTCGACGCGCAGGGCGAGCGTGCGCAGGCCGCGCAGCGCGAGCCACACCTCGAACGGCCCGGGGATCGAGCCGTGGAGCGTGCGGTAGGCACGCAGCGCCGTCGTGAGCTCCGGCGTGCGCGCGACGGCCGCCCCCAGCACGACGTCGGAGTGCCCGGCGAGGTACTTCGTCACCGAGTGCACGACGACGTCCGCGCCGTGCGCGAGGGGCTGCTGGCCGAGCGGGGTCGCGAACGTGTTGTCGACCGCGGACAGGACCCCGCGCTCGCGCGCCGCCGCGAGGAGGGCGGGAAGGTCGGCGACCTCGAGCATGGGGTTCGTCGGGGACTCGACGAGGAGGAGCGACGCGCCGTCGAGGGCCGCGACGACCTGGTCGGTGTCGGCGACGTCGACGCGCACGACCTCGACGCCGGCCCGTGCCGCGAGGTCGTCCGCGAAGCCGAGCGATACCTGGTAGGCGTGGCGCGGCAGCACGACCTTCCCGCCCGCGGGCACGGCCGAGAACACCGCGGCGATCGCCGCCATCCCGGAGCCGAACACCACGCCGGGGTGCTCCGCGCCCTCGAGCGCGGCGAGCGCCTCCTCGAAGGGGTGCCACGTCTCGGTGTCCATCCGCGTGTACAGGAGCTCGCCCGGCTGCTGGACGCCCTGCGACACGTACGTCGAGGACAGCACGATCGGGGGGTTCACGGGCGCGCCCTGCGACCGCTCGGGGCGTCCCGCGGCGACGGCGACGGTCGCGGGGGACAGGGCGTCGGGGACGTGCGGGTCGCTCATGGCGGCAGCGTACGCCCGGCCGCCCGACGAGTGCCCCGGCCGACCACCCCCTGGCCGGGCGACCAGGCGATCACGGTCGGCCGAGCAGGCCGTCCTGGCTCGTCCTGCGGCCGGGACGAGCCAGGACCACCTGCTCGGCGGCCGGTGGTCCGTCAGGGGAGGGGGCCCAGGAGCGACTGCGCGACGGTCGAGTGGGCGGACTCGTCGTCGGACGGGTGGAAGATCCCGGCGAGGACGTCGCGGTAGAGACGGCCGAGCTCGTTGCCGGCGAAGTAGCTCGAGCCGCCCGCGACCCGCACCATCTGGTCGACGACGGTCTTGGCCGTCTCCGTCGCGCGCACCTTGAGCCCTGCGGTCGCGCGGAACCAGCCCGCGCCGCGGTCGACGAGGGCGTCGAGCTCGGCCGCGACGGTGTCGATCTGCGGCCAGACGGCGTCGAGCGCGAGCGCGGCGTCGGCGAGGCGCCAGCGGACGTCCGGGTCCTCGGAGAGCGGCGCGCCGTCGTTCTTCATCGACGTCCGACGGCGGGCCGCGGCGACGCCGAGCTCGAGCGCACGGTCCGCGATGCCCGTGTACACCGACGCGAGCAGCGTCTCGAACGTCGTGAAGATCCCGACGACGAGGGGGTCCAGCGTCGGGCCTGGCGGCAGCCGCCGGACGACGTGCTCGACGGGGGCGAACGCGCCGTCGAGCACCGTGGAGCGCGACTGCGACGCGCGCATGCCCATCGTGTCCCAGTCGTCGAGCACCTGGACCCCGGCGTCGCGCGACACGAACGCGTGCACGAGGCGCGGGGCGTCGCGCGACTGGGTGTCGAGCCCCAGCACGCCGAGCCGCGTCCACGCGGGCGAGTTCGACGTGAAGATCTTGCGGCCGTGGAACGTGTACCCGCCCCGCTCGTCCGGGCGGGCCTCGGTGCGCGAGCCGAGCAGCACGAGGTCGTTGCCGCCCTCGGAGTACCCGAACCCGAAGACGCCCCCGCGGACGGCGTCCTCGAGCAGCCAGTCGAGCGACGCGTCGCCGCGCAGGTGGAGGTAGCGCGCGACGCCCGTCCACACGTGGTGCATGTTCACGGCGAGCGCCGTCGCGGGGGCGGCACCCGCGAGCCGCGCCTGCTCGTGCGCGACCTCGCGCAGGGTGAGGCCCGCGCCGCCGAACGACTCCGGCACGAGCGCGCGCAGGTACCCGGCCTCGGTGAGCGCCGCGAGGTCCTCGGTGAAGAACGCGTTGTCGCGGTCGTAGCCCGCGGCCCGGCCGCGGATCTGCTCCAGCAGCTCGTCGGAGAGCAGCGTGCGCGGCGTGGGGAACGGGGCGGGTGACGGGACGGGCGTGGGCATGGCCTGCCTTCGGTCTCGGGACGGACGGTGGAGGGGTGGACGGGGAGGGGCCCCGGCGACGTGCGTCGCCGGGGCCCCTCCACCGTACGGCGGCCGGTGGCCGGCCGTCAGCCCACGAGGACGGGCACCGGGTCCTCCGGGTGGGGGAGGATGCGGCGCAGGACGTCCGCGAGCGTCACGACGCCGACGAACCGCTCGCCGTCCATGACGACCGCGAGCTGCTCGCTCGACTCGCGCATGCGCGCGAGCGCGGCGTGCACCGTGGTGCCGGACTCCAGGACGAACCCGGGGCGCGCGAGCTCCTTGGCGAGCCGGTCGTCCGGCTCGAGGAGCGTGTCGCGCACGTGCACGACCTTCGGGACCACGCTCCCGTTCTGGACGAGGATGCGCAGGTGGCCCGAGCGGGCCGACGCGCGTCGCACGTCGGCCGCGGTCGCGTCGGCGGGGACCGACGTGGGCCGGCTCCCGGCCGGCACGAGCGCGTCGACCGTGAGGGTCTCGAGCTCGATCACGCCCGAGATCTGCGCCCGGTATGACGCCTCGAGCGCGCCGACGTTCGCCGAGTGCTCGACCAGGTGCCGCAGGGTCGCGGCGTCCTGCCCGCCACCCTCGACGTTCTCCACCGGCTCGACGCCCACGGCCCGCACGCAGCGGTTCGCGAGCTCGTTGAGCCAGCGCAGGAGCGGGCGGAACGCCCACATGAACCCGCGCATCGGCAGCGCGAGGAGCGTGGCAGACCGCTCGGGGTGGGCGATGGCCCACGACTTCGGTGCCATCTCGCCGACGACGAGGTGCAGGAACGTCACGACGATCAGCGCGAGCACG
This sequence comes from Cellulosimicrobium sp. RS, assembly GCF_046159675.1. Classification (NCBI taxonomy): domain Bacteria; kingdom Bacillati; phylum Actinomycetota; class Actinomycetes; order Micrococcales; family Promicromonosporaceae; genus Cellulosimicrobium; species Cellulosimicrobium sp. RS. The sequence goes on from NZ_JBJXVU010000004.1 coordinate 123,107, forward strand.
AAGCCCGCGACGTCGGCGGCCCACAGGGGCGCGCCCCACGTCTCGAAGACGGGCGTGAGCCAGTGGTGGACGGCGGGCTTGGTGATGGCACCGAGCGCGAGCGTGCACGCGGTGATGCCGAGCTGGGCGCCGGCCATGAGGAGCGTGAGCTCGTTCGAGCTGCGCAGCGCGGCGCGCGCGGCGCGGCTCGTGGGGGCGGCGTCCTCGAGGCGGTGCCTCTTGGCGCCGAGGAGCGCGAACTCCACGGCGACGAAGAACGCGCTGAGCGCGATGATCGCGACGGTCGCCGTGACGACGACCCAGGGGTTGCTCATCGGGTCTCCTCCGCGGCGTCGGTCGGGTGCGCAACCTCGCGCGCGGTCGGGTGCACGACGACGTCGACGGGGACGTCGCCCCGCCGCTCGACGAGCCGGACGCGCACGAGACGCGGCACGTGCCGCTCGACCGACAGGACGTCGACGAGGAGGGCGCGGTGCACCGGCTCGTCGTGCACGAGGTCGGCCGGGTCGTCCGGCAGCGGCACCTCGATCTGGTCGCCCGCGCGCGGCAGGGCGCCGTGCTGGGCGATGAGGAGCCCGGAGACCGTCTCGTGGTCGCCGCGGGGCAGGTCGTGCCCGAGGGCGCGCTCCGCCTCGTCGACGTGGACGTCGCCGCCCATGACCCACACGCCGTCCTCCTCGGCCGTGACCGTGGCGGGCTGCTCGGGGTCGTGCTCGTCGGTGATCTCGCCGACGAGCTCCTCGGCGAGGTCCTCGACGGTCAGCACGCCGGTGAAGCCGCCGTACTCGTCGATGACGCACGCGAGCTGGTTGCGCGTGGAGTTGAGCTGCGCGAGGGCGTCCGGGAGCGTCATGGCCGTCGGCAGCACCACGGCCTGGCGCATGAGCGCCGTGACGGGGGCGTCCGCGGGCAGGTCGGTCGCGAGGACGTCGGCGAGCTGGACGACGCCGAGCGGCTGGTCCGTGTCGTCGACCACCGGGTAGCGCGTGTGGGCGCGGGCCATGAGCTCTCGCACCTCGGCGACGGTCGCCTCGGGCCGCACGGTTCCCACGCGCGAGCGCGGGATCATCGCGTGCTCGACGTCGCGCTGCGGGAAGTCCAGCACGCGGTCGAGGAGCACGGACAACTCGTCGGTCAGGTTCCCGCTCTCGCGCGAGTCGGCCACGATGTGCTCGAGGTCGCGCGCGGTCGCGGTGTTGTCGACGTCGTGGACGGGCTCGATCCTGAGCATCCGCAGCAGCGCGTTGGACGCCTTGTCGAACACCGCGATGAGCCAGCCGAACACCGTGAGGTACGCCGACGTCGAGCGTGCCAGACCCTTCGCGAGCGGCTCGGGCCGCGCGATGGCGAGGTTCTTGGGGAACAGCTCGCCGAAGAGCATCTGGATGATCGTCGACAGCACGAGCGCCAGGACGGTGCCCACCGCGACGCCGACACCCGTCGGGACGCCGACGCCGCCGAGCATGGTGCCGAGCGACTGCCCGATGAGGGGCTCGGCCACGTAGCCGACGAGCAGGCCCGTCACCGTGATGCCGAGCTGCGCGCCGGACAGGACGAAGGAGGTGCGCCGGGTCACGGCGAGCGCGCGCCGGGCCGACTCGTCGCCGGCCTCCGCCTTGGCCCCCAGCCGGGAGCGGTCGACGGTCATGTAGGCGAACTCCTGCGCGACGAAGTAGGCCGTCGCCGCCGTGATCGCGAGGACCACGAGGAGCCCGAGGAGGAGGGAGAGGAAGGTCGTCATCGTGCCCGCACCGCCCTGCGGTCGACGGGGACGCGTGGGTGCGTCCGCTCGCTGCCGGGGCCGGTGCGGCCGGGACTATGGTCGGGGTCGTCGGCCGCGGGGGCCTCGAGAGTCGTGTCTTCCACGGCACTCCCAACGCCGGAGCCTCCCGGATCGTTCCCGGGATCTCGCGGGGATGCTCGCCGGGATCTCGCACCGGCGCGCGTCCGCGCGCGAGCAGGCGTCCGGTAGGGTCGTCCGCGATGTCCAGCCAGAGCCCCGACCGGTCCGTGCCGTCCACCGACGAGCACCCCACCGGCGCCCCCCGCAAGCCCCGCGTCCTCGTGCTGTTCGGCGGGCGCTCGGGCGAGCACGCCATCTCCGCCGCGACCGCCGCGGGCGTCCTGCGCGCCATCGACCGGACGCGCTACGACGTCGTCCCGGTCGGGATCACGCCGTCGGGCGAGTGGGTCCTCGCGGCCGACGAGCCGTCGCGCTGGGAGATCACGGCAGGCCGGCTGCCGCAGGTCGAGCCGACGGGCGAGGAGGTCATCCTCCCGCTGTCGACCGGGCGCCGGGACCTGCGCGTGCTCACACCCGGCGAGGTGCCGCGCGTGCTCGGCGAGGTGGACGTCGTCTTCCCGCTCCTGCACGGCCCCTACGGCGAGGACGGCACCCTCCAGGGCATGCTCGAGCTCTCCGACGTGCGCTACGTGGGCGCGGGCGTCCTCGCCTCGGCGGTCGGCATGGACAAGCACTTCATGAAGCTCGTGCTCGCGGGCGAGGGCCTGCCGATCGCGCCGTACACCGTCGTCAAGCCGGGAGCGTTCGAGCGCGACCCGGAGACGGTGACGCAGGCGGTGGCCGCGCTCGGCCTGCCCGTCTTCGTCAAGCCCGCGCGCGCCGGGTCGAGCCTCGGCATCTCCAAGGTCGACGACCTCGCCGACCTGCCCGCGGCGATCGCGGCGGCGCAGGAGCACGACCCGAAGGTCGTCGTCGAGGCGGGCGTCGTCGGTCGCGAGATCGAGTGCGCCGTCCTCGGCGGGCGCGGTGGAGCGCGGCCGCGCGCGTCCCTGCCGGGGGAGATCGTCGTCACGGGCGAGCAGCACGACTTCTACGACTTCGAGGCCAAGTACCTCGACGAGGCCGGGGTGGAGCTGTCGTGCCCGGCGGACCTCCCGGAGCACCTCGTCGAGCGCGTGCGCGAGATCGCCGTGCGCACGTTCGAGGCGGTCGGCGCGGAGGGCCTCTCGCGCGTCGACGTGTTCGTCACGCCCGACGAGCGGGTCGTCGTCAACGAGATCAACACCATGCCGGGCTTCACGCCGTTCTCGATGTACCCCCGCATGTGGGAGAAGTCGGGGCTCAGCTACCCCGACCTCATCGACGAGCTCGTCGCGCTCGCGCTCGAGCGGCCCACCGGCCTGCGCTGACCGCGCGGGCGACGGGCCGGGGGCGGCCCCGGGACGGGCACCGGCTCAGCCGACGTCGCCCACCCCGACGCACGCGCGCGTCTGCGGGACCTCCATGACCGCGCGGCCCAGGTCCGCGATGAACGACGTCGAGTGTCCCTCCGTCACGGCGGGCGGGACGACGACCTGTACAGCGGGGTCGCGCCCGTAGGTGGTGAACGTCCACGTGCCCTCGTCCTCGACGACGAGCCAGTCGACGCTGCCCCCCTCGGACACGACGCTCTGGCACGCCGTGGTCGTGGGCCCGGGCACCTCGACGCCGCACCGCAGCGTCACCGCGGCGCCCGGCTCGCCCCAGGCGGCCGTGGCCTGGCTCGTCGTGCCGACCTTCGGCAGGTCCTCGCCCAGCGAGTCAGGCAGCGCGAGCACGACGTCCGCGCACAGCGGGTTCTGGGCGTCGTCCGCCACGGGGACGCCGATGCGCGGCGCGCACGCGGCGGTCGCGGCCACGACGCCCAGGAGCGCGGGGACGGCCAGGGCGCGGACGAGCCGGCGCCGGGACGGCCGGGACGACCCGGGGCGGGCGGAGGGGGAGCGGGGAGGGACGACGTCGAGCACGCGACCACCGTAGCGGCCCGCGACGGGTGCCCGTGACCGCCCGGGCGGCGACTAGGGTGGCCGCGTGAGCGAGACGCCCCTGCTGGTCCGCGACGTGCCCGAGGAGGCGCTCCTCGCCCGGATCTTTCCCCTGCTGCCCACGGCCCCCTCGACGCTCGTCGGGCCGGGGGACGACTGCGCGGTCGTCGCCGCGCCCGACGGCCGCTACGTCGTGTCCACCGACGTCCTCGTCGAGGACCGGCACTTCCGCCGGCGCTGGTCGACGGGCTACGACGTCGGCCGCCGCGCCGCCGTGCAGAACCTCGCCGACGTCGTGTCCATGGGCGCGCGCCCCGCGGCGCTCGTCGTCTCGCTCGTCATGCCGGGCGACCTGCCGGTCGACTGGGTCACCGGGTTCGCGCGCGGGCTGGCCGACGCGTGCACCCCGCTCGGTGCCGCGGTCGTGGGCGGCGACCTGTCCGGAGGGGACCAGGTCGTGGTCGCCGTGACCGTCCACGGGGACCTGGAGGGTCGCGAGCCTGTGCTGCGGGGCGGGGCCCGGGCGGGTGACGTCGTCGCGCTCGCGGGGACGCTCGGGCGGTCCGCCGCGGGTCTCGCGCTGCTCGACGCCGGTCGCGCGGACGTCGACGACGCGCTCGTCGCCGCCTACCTGCGTCCCGACCCGCCGCTCGCCGCGGGCCCGGTCGCGGCCGACGCCGGGGCCACGGCGATGATGGACGTCTCGGACGGCCTGCTGCGGGACGCGGGGCGGGTCGCGCGGGCCAGCGGCGTCGTCGTGGACCTGGACCCGGGCGCGCTCGACGCCGACCGTGCCCGGCTGCGGGACGCGGGCGCCGCGCTCGCGGGCGAGGGCGACGGGGCGGAGCTCGTCGACGGGTGGGTCCTGTCCGGGGGAGAGGACCACGGTCTGCTCGCCACGTTCCCCGCGGCGGCACCGCTCCCGGCCGGGTTCCGGCGGCTCGGCACGGTGCGTCCCGCGGGCGACGACGGCGCGGGCGTGCGCCTGGACGGCGCGGTGCCGCGCCCGTCGTCGGGGTGGGACCACTTCCGCGCCTGAGCGCGGGCGTCAGCTCCGGCGGCGGTAGCGGACGGCGGTGAGGTCCTTGCCGCCGATGTCGTCGCGGCGCTCGACCCCGTCGGGGCTGAACCCGTGCCGACGGTAGAACCGGCGCGCGCGCTCGGCGTCCTCGAGGACCCAGAGCGTGACGGTGGTGCCGGGGCCCACCTCGCCGAGCATGGTGCGCATGAGGTCGCGCGCGACGCCGCGGCCCCAGGACTCGGGGTCGAGGTAGATGGCGTAGATCTCGAGGTCCCCGGGCTCGGCGTCCTCGTCGCGACCGGGGCCGAGGGTGGCGAAGCCGATGGTGCGGCCGTCGGCGTCGGCGAGCCAGGTGCGCGCCCCGGCGGTGCCGAGGCTCTGGACCCAGTGCTTCTCACGCTGGTCGTGGTCGAGCGAGGCGAGGTACTCGTCCGGCACGATGCCGGCGTACGCGCCGCGCCACGACGCGATGTGCACGGCCGCGATGGCGCGCGCGTCCGCGGGGCCGGCCGGGCGGATCGTTACCTCGCTCAGTTCCGTCACCATGGACAAAGACTGCCACCCGGGCGGGGATACACCAAGCCCGTTTGTCCGGATCCTCAGGAGAACTTCGGAGCTCGGGCGTCCGGAGGCACAGACGACGAGAGCGCCCGCCGGGGACCGGCGGGCGCTCTCGTGGAGGAGTCGCGCGACTCAGGCGGGGCGGGTGACCTTGCCGGCCTTGAGGCACGAGGTGCACACGTTGAGGCGCTTGGGCGTCCCCGCGACCACGGCGCGCACGCGCTGGATGTTCGGGTTCCAGCGGCGCTTCGTGCGGATGTGGGAGTGCGAGATGCTGTGCCCGAAGCCCGGGCCCTTGCCGCAGACGTCGCAGTTGGCAGCCACGGTTTCTCCTGATCGTCGTGCACGTCGCGCACGCAGCGGCGACGTCCTGAATGGTCTGTAGGGTGTCCGGCCCGGTGTCCCTCGGCGGCTCCTCGACGACGTCGAGGGCGCGCGAAGCACCCGGGCAACCTCGTCAGGGTAGCCGATCCGATGCCCTCAGCTCAAACCGGGTCCGCGTCGCGCGGATCACGCCGGACCCGGGGCGGCTCGCCCCACGACCGGGGGCCGCGTTGACTACCGTGGTCCCGACGACCGCCGGGTCGTCCGACCCGTCGCGCGCGGCCGGGCCGTCCCCCAGCGTACGAGGAGCCGTCCCGACGTGAGCCCCGGAGCCGACGTGGTCGACGCCGCCGTCGTCGTCGCGTGGGGTCGTGGCGGTGTCCACGCCCTCGCCCAGGCGCGTGCGTCGCTCGACCGCGTGAACGTATTCCCCGTGGCCGACGCGGACACCGGCACGAACATGTACCTCACGCTGCTCGACGCCGTGCGGGCGCTGCCCGCGGGCACGGCGGACGCCGCGGGCCCAGCGGGCGGGGCGGGCGACGTGCTCGTGCGTCTCGCGCGCGGGGCGCTCGTCGGGGCGCGAGGCAACTCCGGCGTCATCCTCAGCGAGTACCTGCGCGGGCTCGCGCTCGAGCTCGCCGAGCACCGGACGGTCTCGGGGGCGGCGCTCGCCGTCGGCCTGGACCGCGCCGCGCGCACGGCGCGGGGTGCCGTCGCGCGCCCGGCGCCGGGCACGATCCTCACCGCGGCGGACGCGGCGGCCCGCGCGGCCGCGGACGTGGTCACGGACGGCGACCCCTCGCCCGGTGCCGTCGCCGCGGCGGCGCGGGACGGCGCCCGTGCCGCGGCGCTGCGCAGCACCGACGAGCTCGACGCGCTGGCACGGGCGCAGGTGCTCGACGCCGGGGCCCTCGGCCTCGTGCTCGTGCTCGGCGCGCTCGTCGCGGCGCTCGACGAGCGGACCGGCGGACCGGACCGCACGCAGATCGACGAGCCGGGCCGCGGGACCGTCGACGCGCGCCTCGACGAGCCCGGCGCGGCGCCGGAGACCCCCGCGCCGGTCGTGTCGGAGGTGCTGGGCATGATGTCCGGCATGGCGCCGGTCACCGGGTCGTCCGCGGGGGCGGCGTCGGGGACCGAGGCCGCGCACGAGGGGGGCGAGTTCGAGGTGATGTACGTGGTCGACCTGCCGGGCGGTGCCCTCGGCGACGCCGTGGGCGCGTCGACGGGACCGGGGGAGCGGCTGCGGTCCGACCTGTCCCGGATCGGGGACTCCGTGGTGGTCGTCGGCGGCGCGGGCGAGGACGGGTCGGGGCTGTGGCAGGCGCACGTCCACACCGACGACCCGATGGCGGCGGTCGTGGCCGGACGGGCGGTGCTCGCCGACGCCCAGGGCCGCGCGTCGCGGGAGGGAGCGGGGGCGCTCGTCGCGCTGCGGCAGGTCCGCGTGCGCCACCTGCCGGGGGCGCACGGGCACGGCCACCTTCCGGAAGCGGCGGGCATCACGGCGGACGGCGGCCCGTCGGACGAGCCGGGGCTCGTCGCCGTGACCAGCGCACCGGGGCTCGTCGCGGACCTCGCGCGCGCGGGCGCCGTCGTGCTCCTGCGCGACGAGCCCGGTGCGCCCGACCTCGCGGCGCTGCACCGCGTCGCCGTCGACGCGCGCGCGGCGCACGTCGTCGTGCTGCCCGGCGGCCACCTTCCCGAGCGGGACGTCGCGACGCTCCGCGCGGCCCTGCGCGAGGACGGCGTCGAGTCGCTCGAGGTGCTCGCGGCGCCGACGGACCTGCACGTGACGGTCGCGCTCGCCGCCGCCCAGCTGGTCGACGGCCCCGGGCGGGTGGACGCCGTGCGGTCCGCGCTCGCCACGGTGCGGACGTCCCGGGCGTCGGCGGCCGGGACGGACGACCCCGAGGCCGCGCGCCGGCTCGTCGGGCTGCTGGAGGGCCTGCTCGAGCGTCCCGCCGAGGTCGTCACGGTCCTCGCGGACGACGACGTCCCCCTCCCGGCGCTCGACGCGCTCGCCCCCGCGGCCGCCCGCGCCGGGGCCGAGCTCGTGCTCCTGCGCTCGGGCCGGGACGGCGGCACGATCGCGCTCGCCGCGGAGGGCGCCGTCGTCCACCACGGCACGGACGAGGCGGTGGGCGCATGACGGACCGGCTGGCCGAGCCGCTGACCCGCGCCGTCGGGACGCGCAGCGCGGGGCCGCTCGCGAAGCTCGGCCTCGAGACCGTGGGCGACCTGCTGCGCCACTACCCGCGCCGCTACGGCGACCCCGGCCGTCTCACGGACCTCGGCGGGCTCGCCCTCGGCGAGCACGTGACGATCGTCGCCCAGGTCCGCAGCGCGACCGTCCGACGCATGCGCAACCGCGCGGGCGCCATCCTCGAGGCGATCGTGACGGACGGCCCGCAGCAGCTCTCCCTCACGTTCTTCGCCAAGAGCCCCAACGTGCTGCGCTACCACGAGCAGCGGCTCGCGCCGGGTCGGCACGGCCTGTTCACGGGCGTCGTCGGCCTCTACCGGGGCACGCGCCAGCTCACGCACCCCGACTACAAGATCATCGGCATGGACGACGACGCCGAGGACGCCGAGAGCGCCGTCCTCGAGGCGAGCAGGCCGATCCCCATCTACCCCGCGAGCGGGAGCATCCCGAGCTGGAAGATCCAGCCCGCCGTGCGGACCGTCCTCGACCCGCTGCGCGAGGAGGACGTCCCCGACCCGCTGCCCGACGCCGTCCGCGAGCGGCGCGGGCTCGGGACCCGGCTCGAGGCGCTGCGCGACGTCCACGAGCCGTACGACGAGAAGCAGTGGCGCCGCGGTCGCGACCGGCTGCGGTACGAGGAGGCGTTCGTCCTCCAGGCCGCGCTCGCGCAGCGGCGTGCCCGGGCCGCCGCCGAGCCCGCGACCGCACGCCCGCCCCGGCCGGAGGGCGAGCCGGGCATCCTCGCGGACTTCGACGCGGCGCTGCCGTTCACGCTCACGCAGGGACAGCGCGAGGTGGGCCGGGAGATCGCCGACGACCTCGCGCTCGCGCGCCCCATGCAGCGGCTCCTCCAGGGCGAGGTCGGCTCCGGCAAGACCGTCGTCGCGCTGCGCGCGATGCTCCAGGTGATCGACGCCGGCGGCCAGGCGGCGCTCCTCGCGCCCACCGAGGTGCTCGCCGCGCAGCACGCCCGGACCCTGCGGGCGCTCCTCGGGCCGCTCGCCGAGGGCGGGTTCCTCGGGGGCGCCGAGCACGGGACGCGCGTCGCGCTCCTCACCGGCTCGCTCGGCGCCGCGGCGCGCAAGGAGGCCCTGCTCGACGCCGCGAGCGGCGCGGCGGGGATCGTCGTGGGCACGCACGCGCTGCTCTCCGAGAACGTGCAGTTCGCCGACCTCGGGCTCGTGGTCGTCGACGAGCAGCACCGGTTCGGCGTCGAGCAGCGCGACGCGCTGCGGGCGAAGGCGCGCACCTCCCCGCACCTGCTGGTCATGACGGCGACGCCGATCCCGCGCACCGTCGCGATGACCGTGTTCGGCGACCTCGAGACGTCGTCGCTCACGGAGATCCCCGCCGGGCGGTCGGGCATCACGACGCACGTCGTGCCCGCCGGGAACCCGACCTGGATGGAGCGGACGTGGGCGCGCGTGCGCGAGGAGGTCGACGCCGGGCACCGTGCGTACGTGGTGTGCGCCCGCATCCACCCGGACGAGCCGGACGCCGACGCGGGCGCGACGGGGGACGACGACTTCGACGACGTCCCGGACTTCCTGCTCGACCCCGAGGCGCCCGACGCCGTCGAGCGGGCGCCGTTGCGCGCCGTGCTGGAGGTCGCGGAGGAGCTGCGCGCCCACCCGCGGCTCGCCGGGCTGACGGTCGGCGTGCTGCACGGCCAGATGCCGCCGGCCGAGAAGGACGCGGTGATGGCCGACTTCGCGTCGGGGGCGGTCCAGGTGCTCGTCTCCACGACGGTCGTCGAGGTCGGCGTCGACGTCCCGGAGGCCACGGCGATGGTCGTGCTCGACGCGGACCGGTTCGGCATCTCCCAGCTCCACCAGCTCCGCGGGCGCGTCGGGCGCGGGTCGGCCGCCGGGCTGTGCCTGCTCGTGTCCACCGCGCAGCCGGGCACGCCCGCCGCGACGCGCGTCGAGACGCTCGCGCGCACGACGGACGGGTTCGAGCTCGCCACCGTCGACCTCGAGCTGCGCAGCGAGGGCGACGTCCTGGGCGCCGCCCAGTCCGGGCGCGCGAGCTCCCTGCGGCTCCTGCGCGTCGTCAAGGACGCGGACGTCATCGAGACCGCGCGGGCGGACGCGGCGGAGGTCGTCGCGCAGGACCCGGAGCTCGCGGACCACCCGGCGCTCGCCGCCGCGATCCGCGAGCAGCTCGACCCCGAGCGCGAGGAGTTCCTCGAGCGTGCGTGACGGCGGGGCGCCGCGGCGTCTGCGTAGGGTGGGCGCGTGACGAGGATCGTGGCGGGAACAGTCGGTGGGCGCACGCTGCAGGTCCCGCCCCGCGGCACGCGACCGACGAGCGAGCGCGTGCGGGAGGCGATCTTCTCCCGGCTCGAGCACCTCGGCGTCGTCGACGACGCGCGCGTCCTCGACCTCTACGCGGGCTCCGGCGCGCTCGGCCTCGAGGCGGCGAGCCGCGGCGCGGCCGACGTCACGCTCGTCGACTCCGCGCGGGTCGCGGCCGACGTCGCCCGACGCAACGTCGCCGCCCTCGGCCTGTCGAACGTGCACGTCGTCGCGCAGCCGGCCGAGGCGTTCGTCGCCGGCGTGGCGGCGGCCACGGCGCAGCGGTCGGCGGCCGGGGACGCGGCCGGGGCGCCGGTCCCGGGGCGTGCCGGCCACGGCCCCTTCCACCTCGTGCTCGTGGACCCGCCCTACGACGTGACGGCCGAGGCGCTCGAGCGCGTCCTCGCGCACCTCGCCGTGCCCGGCGTGCTGGACCCGGCCGCCGTCGTCGTCGTCGAGCGCTCGACGCGCACGCCCGAGCCGACGTGGCCCGCCGGCTGGGAGCTCGTCGCGCACAAGGACTACGGCGAGACCGCGGTGTTCTTCGTCGGCCCGGAGCTCCCCGACGACGCATAGCCCGCCGCCACCCGTGTCCGGCCCCACGTCCCCGTCGACCAGGTGGTTCTGGCTCGTCCGGGTCGGCTGACGCGCCAGGATCGCCTGCTCGGCCTGACGGGACTGCCTGGTCGGTGGGCGCGTCGTAGCGAGCCCTGCGGCTCGCGGCGGCAGTCTCCGGCGGGACCGGCGGGTCAGGCCGTCGGGGCTCGGGTCTCGGCCGGGGCGAGGGTGCCGACGGGCACGGTCGCGAGGGCGGCGGGGTCGTCCGGGTCGACGAGGCGGACGCGGTCCCCGCCCGCGGCGTCGAGCAGGCGGCGGGTCGCGGCGTCGTCGGCGAGCGTGCCCTCGCTCTCGTGGAGGTTCTCCGCGAGGAAGGCGCGCAGCGGCGCGGCCGGGACGTCGTCCTCGGCGGCGTGCGGGCCGAGGGGGAACGACACGAGGAGGAGCGCGGGCACGCGCTCGCCGCCCGGGCCGTCGCCGGGCTGGAAGTAGGGGAGCGCCAAGACGCGCGCCCCGAGGCGCGCGTAGAACCGGAGTCGCGCGACCGGGTCGCCGTGGGCCTCGCTGCCCGTGTGGTGCGCGGGGTGCTCGACCTCGCCCACGACGACGAGCGGGTCGAGCGCGCGCCAGTCGTCGAGCGCGGTGGTGACGAGACGACGGCCCACGCCGCCGCCGCGGCGTCCGGGGGCGATCGCGAGGTAGAGCACGAGGAGGACGCGCGCGTCGGCGAACCACTCGCCGACGACGCCGGCGACGACGCGGCCGTCCTCGACCACGCCGAGGCTGCGCAGCCGCCCGCTCGCGTGGGCGTCGAGCAGCTCCTGCTCGTCGACGAGCTCGGCCGGCGGGAACGACGGCACGAGGACGTCGCGGTGCAGCGAGCGCAGCAGCGCGGGTTCGGTGAGCGGGACGACGGCGGGGGTGGTCACGTCGACCATCGTCGCGCCCGACGACGGTCGGCGCGCGCCCGGCCGCGCCGCCCGGGTCCAGCGGCCCCCGTGTACTACCGTGACGAGGTGACCACAGCCGTCTGTCCCGGGTCGTTCGACCCGATCACCCTGGGCCACCTCGACATCGTCCGCCGTGCACGCGCCCTCTTCGACGAGGTCGTCGTCGGCGTCGCGCGGAACGCGTCGAAGTCGGCGCTCCTGAGCGTCGACGAGCGCGTGGACCTCGCGCGGTCCGCGGTGCGGGACGCGGGGCTGGACGGCGTCCGGGTCGAGGTCGTGCCGGGGCTGCTCGTCGACTTCTGCCGCGACGTCGGTGCGACGGCGGTGGTCAAGGGCCTGCGCGGCGGTGCCGACTTCGACGCGGAGCTGCCGATGGCGCTCATGAACCGGCACCTCGCGGGGGTCGAGACGGTGTTCGTCGCGGGCGACGCGGCGCTCCTGCACGTCGCGTCGTCGCTCGTGAAGGACATCGCGCGGTACGGGGGACCGGTGGACGACCTCGTCCCGCCGGGGGTGGGCGACGCCGTCCGGGCGGCGCTGGCACGAACGCAGGGGACCAGCAGGTGAGCACGACGGGAAGGACCGGGTACGTGAGCGAGCAGCAGGGCCGACGGCCGACGCACGAGGACCGCGCGGGCGAGGAGGCGCAGGTCGGGTTGAACGCGATCCTCGACGACCTCACGCACCTCGTCGAGTCGGCGCGCACGATGCCGATGTCCGCGTCGGTGCTGGTGCACAAGGGCGACGCCCTCGCGCTCCTGGACGAGCTGCGGGGAGCGCTGCCGGAGCAGCTCGCGCACGCGGACGAGGTGCTCGCGCAGGCGGACGCCGTGCTCGAGGACGCGCACCGGCAGGCGGAGGAGATCCTCACGACGGCGCGCGCCCGGGCGATCGAGCTCGTGCAGACGGAGCAGGTGGTGGTCCAGGCGGAGGCGCGCGCCCGCGACATCGTCGACGAGGCGCAGGAGGCGGCGGCCGTGCTGCAGCGCGACGCCGACGACTACTGCGACCGGCGGCTCGCGGACTTCGAGGTGGACCTCGGCAAGCTCCTCGCGCAGGTCCAGGCCGGCCGGGCGAAGCTCGCGGACCGGCTCGGCGACCGCTTCGGCGACGCCGACGAGTCGCCGTTCCCGGCGACGATGCGCGAGCGCGGCGGGGAGCGCGCGGCCCGCTGACGGGCGTGCCGGTCGCCGGGCCCGACCACCGTCGTGGTCGGCGCCGTGAAGGTGGCGACCACGGCGTCCGGTGACGTAAGATCGATGTTTGGCTCGTCGCGTCACGCGTCGACCCGTGCCTGGCAGCCGCCGTCGAGCGGTCGCCGGCCCCCGACCATCGTTGACCACCGTCCGCGGGCGCCCACGCCTGCGGGCTCCGATCCTGGAGCGCACCATCACCGCCGAGAAGACGTCGCCGCTCGTGCTCGACACGCACGAGCTCGGTCGGCGACCCGGGAGCATGCTGACGGTCCGCCGGACCGTCCCCGCGCCGGCCGACCTCGGGACCGCAGTCATCGGCATCCCCGAGGGCAGCGAGCTCGAGCTCGACCTGCGTCTCGAGGCCGTCATGGAGGGTGTGCTCGTCTCCGGGACGGTGACGGGGCGTGCGGTCGGGGAGTGCGTGCGCTGCCTCGACACGGTGCACGAGGACGTCTCGGTCGAGCTCGGCGAGCTGTTCGCCTACCCGGAGCGCGCGAAGGCCGCCGAGGAGTCGGGCGACGACCTGGAGGACGCCGAGGACGTCTACGAGCTGGACGGCGACCTCGCGGACATCGAGCCCGCGCTACGGGATTCGGTCGTCACTGCACTACCATTCAGTCCGGTGTGCCGAGCGGACTGCCCGGGGCTGTGCTCCGAGTGCGGTGCGCGCCTGGCGGACGACCCGGGCCACACCCACGAACTTGTCGACCCTCGGTGGTCGGCGCTGGAGAGCATGTTCGACACCTCGAACGTGTCCGACGAGACGAAAGAGAGCTAGCCGTGGCTGTTCCGAAGCGCAAGATGTCGCGCAGCAACACCCGTGCGCGTCGTTCGCAGTGGAAGACGACCGCCGCGAACCTCACCACCTGCCCGCAGTGCAAGGGCGACAAGCTGTCGCACGCGGCGTGCCCGACGTGCGGTACCTACAAGGGCCGCCAGTACGCCGAGGCGCTGCGCACCGAGCACGCAGGCTGAGGCGCGTGGCACCGGCTGCACCGGCATCCGGTCTTCTCGAGAAGCTCGGGGTCCATCTGGACCCCGAGCTTCTCGTGCTTGCGCTCACGCACCGGTCGTTCGCGCACGAGAACGGCGGCATCCCCACGAACGAGCGTCTCGAGTTCCTCGGTGACACCGTCCTGGGCCTCGTCGTCACGGAGACCCTCTACCGCCGCCACCCCGACCTGTCCGAGGGCGAGCTCGCCAAGATGCGGGCCGCGACCGTCTCGCAGAAGTCGCTCGCCGCGATCGCGCGCCGGCTCGGCCTGGGGCAGTACGTGCTGCTCGGCAAGGGCGAGATCCGTACGCGCGGCAACGACAAGGACTCGATCCTCTCCGACACGGTCGAGGCGATCATCGGCGCGGTCTACCTGAGCCACGGCCTGGAGCCGGCCCGCGGGCTCGTGCTCGGGCTCGTCGAGCCGACGCTGTCGGCGGCGGCCGGTCTGGGTGCCGGGCTCGACTGGAAGACGTCGCTCCAGGAGGCCGCGGCCGCGGCCGGGCTGAGCGCGCCGTCGTACTCGAGCGATGCCGTAGGGCCGGACCACGCGCGGGTCTTCACGTCGTACGTGCACCTCGACGGACGCCTCTACGGCACGGGCAGCGGGACGGCGAAGAAGTACGCCGAGCAGGAGGCCGCGGAGCGCGCGTACCGCGCGCTCGCGGCGGAGCAGGCCGAGCGCGAGGCGGCGTCCGCGGCCTCGCCGGTCGCCGCCGAGGACGCCGGTGCCTGAGCTGCCCGAGGTCGAGACCGTCCGCGACGGTCTCGCCCGCCACGTCGTGGGCGCCCGCGTCGTCGACGTGGAGGTGCTGCGCGACTACAGCGTGCGGCGCCACGAGGGCGGGCCGGCGGGCTTCCGCGACGAGCTGCTCGGCCAGCGGCTCGGCGCCGCGGTGCGCCGCGGCAAGTTCCTCTGGCTCCCGCTCGAGCCCGCCGCCGGGTCCGACGACGGTCCCGCCGCCGCCCTGCTGGCCCACCTCGGGATGTCGGGCCAGCTCCTCGTCCGCTCCGGCGTCGCGCTCGCCGACCGCTCGCCGCACCTGCGGGTGCGCGTGGTGCTCGAGCACGACGACCGCACCGCGTACGGTGCGCAGGCGCTCGACTTCGTCGACCAGCGCACGTTCGGGCACCTGTCCGTCCAGGACCTCGTCCCGACGCCCGACGGCGCCCCCGGCGGCCTCGGCTCCGACCTCGCCGCGGTCCCGGCGCCGGTCGCGCACATCGGCCGGGACCTGCTCGACCCGTCGCTGCGGCGCGACGACGTGGTGGACGCGATCCGGCGTCGTCGGACGGGCGTCAAGCGCGCGCTGCTCGACCAGACCGTCGTGTCCGGGGTCGGCAACATCTACGCGGACGAGGCGCTGTGGCGCGCCCGGCTGCACTACGCCCGCGCGACGGACACGCTGCGCCGTCCCGAGGCGCACCGCCTGCTCGACGCGGCGGCCGAGGTCATGACCGAGGCCCTCGCGCAGGGCGGCACGAGCTTCGACGCGCTGTACGTCAACGTGAACGGGCAGTCCGGCTACTTCTCGCGGTCGCTCGCCGTGTACGGGCAGGAGGGCGAGCCGTGCCCCCGGTGCGGCACGCCCGTCCGGCGCGACGAGTTCATGAACCGCTCGTCGTACACGTGCCCGCGGTGCCAGCCGCGCCCCCGCAACGGCCGCTGGTAGACCCCGGAAGCGCCCCCTCAGCGGGGGACGACGTTGCGGAGCTCGCGGCCCGCGCGGAGCGCGTCGAGGTTGGCGTTGACGAGCTCGGACGCGCGCTCGGGCCGGTTGCCCGCGACGTGCGGCGTGAGGACCAGGCGCGGCGCGTCCCACAGGGGTGACTCCGCGGGCAGGGGCTCGGACCCGGTGACGTCGAGCGCGGCGCCGCCGAGGCGCCCGTCGTGCAGCGCGGCGACGAGCGCGTCCTCGTCGACCGTGGCGCCGCGGCCGACGTTGACGAAGACCGCGTGGTCGGGGAGCTGGTCGATCCGCGCGGCGTCGAACGCGTGCCGCGTCGTGTCGAGGGCGGGCAGGAGCGAGACGAGCACGTCGGTCGAGGCGAGCACGTCGGGGAGGTCGTCGTCGGTCACGACGGGAAAGCCGTCCCGCTCGCCGCGGCGGCTCGCGACGCCCGTCACGTCGGCGCCGAGCGCCGCGAGCAGCGGCGCGAGCCGGGCGGCGATCGAGCCGAAGCCCCACACGGTCACGCGTGCGCCGTCGAGCGTGTAGCGCGCGGCCGTCGCCGGGTCCGCCTGCGCCTGGTTCACCGCGGTGTCCCACCGGTGCTCGCGCTGCGCCGCCCCGAGCACGTCGAGCCGGCGCACGACGGCGAGGACCAGCGCGAGCGCGTGCTCGGCGACGGGGCCGTCGTGCAGGGACCGGCCCGAGGTGATCGTCACGTCCGGCCCGAACCCGGCCGCGAGCACGGCGTCGGGGCCCGCGGCGAGCGTCTGGACCCAGCGCAGGCGCGGGAGCCGCGCCGCGGCGTCGGCGAGGTTCTCCGCGGAGCTGCCCCACACCACGAGCACCTCGGCGTCGGCGTCCTCGGGGCGGATCGGGGCCGCGCCGTCGTACACGACGACCTCGTCGTCCGGGCCCGCGTGCACGTCGAGGGCGATGGTGCCGGGCACGAGGATCTTCACCGCTGCTCCTGAGGGTCGTCCGTGGTGTCGTCACGGCCCTCGCGCTGCGCGGGACGGGCCGCCTCGCGAACGTATCACCGCGTCCGAGCCGCCACCGAGCCGCCACCGAGCCGCCACCGAGCCGCCACCGAGCCGCCACCGAGCCGCCACCGAGCCGCCCTCGCGCCACCTCTGAGCAGGCCCGGCGCCGACCCGCGCGGGTGCGGCGCCCGGTCCGCGCCCCCGGCAGAGCCCCGGACGACTCCCCAGGCGCGACCTGCGTTGCGGCGATATGTTCGCGGTGTTCCGACGACGCGCCGTCCGCGCGCCGTCCCGGTCGGCCCTGGCGGGGTCACGGCTTCGGGGGTGGGGGATGGGCACGTCCACGGGCGCGCCGACGCACGCTGAGGTGCGCGCGGCGATCACGGCACGGACACCGAAGAACTACATCACGTGGCTCACGCTCGCGTTCATGATCACGTCGTCGGTCGCGAGCCTGCGCGCCGCGCCGACCATGGCGGTCTACGGCCTCGCGGCCGTGTTCCTCTACGTGGTTCCGGCGCTCGTGTTCCTGCTCCCGACGTCGTTGGTGTCGGCCGAGCTCGCGTCGGGATGGTCGGGCGGCGTGTACCGCTGGGTCGCGGACGGCGTGTCGAAGCCGCTCGGGTTCCTCGCGATCTGGTGCCAGTTCGCGATGACGATCTTCTACTACCCGAGCCTGCTCGGGTACGTCGCGAGCACGTTCGCCTACGTCATCAACCCGAGCCTCGCGAGCAACGGGCTCTACGTCGCGATCGTCATCGTCGTGCTCTTCTGGACGGGCGTGTGGCTCTCCTCCCAGGGCACCAAGACGGTCGCGGGGCTGTCGAGCTGGGGCCTCGTCATCGGGACGCTCGTCCCGGCCGCGATCCTCGTCGTGCTCGGCGTCGTCTTCCTGGCCCAGGGCAACCCGTCGGCCGCGCCGATGGACGCGCAGCACCTGCTGCCGGCCTGGACCGGGCTCGCGTCGCTGGTGCTCATCGTCAACAACTTCCTGTCGTACGCGGGCATGGAGATGAACGCGGTGCACGTGACGAGCCTGCGCAGGCCGGCGACGGAGTTCCCGCGGTCGATGTTCCTCGCGATCGGGCTCGTCCTCGTGATCTTCATCCTCCCGGCCGTCGCGATCAGCTGGGTGATCCCGGCCGACCAGCTCAGCCTGACCGCCGGGGTGATGCAGGCGTTCGACGCGTTCTTCGCCAACTTCGGCGTGAGCTGGCTGACGCCGATCCTCGGCCTCATGCTCATCGCGGCGTCGCTCGGCGGCATGCTCACGTGGCTCGCCGGGCCGTCCAAGGGCCTGCTCACCGTCGCGCGCGAGGAGGGCTACCTCCCGCCGTTCCTGCAGCGGCTCAACAAGCACGGCGTGCAGCAGAACATCCTCGTCACGCAGGGCGTCATCACGACCGGCATCGCGCTCCTGTACGCCTTCATCCCCGACGTCTCGAGCGCCTACTGGATCCTGTCCGTCATCACGACGCAGGTGTACCTCGTCATGTACCTGCTGCTGTTCGTCGCGGCGGTGCGGCTGCGCCGTCGGGCACCCGACCACCCGCGCGGCTACCGCGCGCCCGCGCTGACGCTCCTGTGCGTCGTCGGGTTCTGCGCCTCGGTGGCCGCGATGATCATCGGGTTCGTGCCGCCCGCGCAGTTCTCCAGCGGGAACGTGGGCGTCTACGTGCTGATCGTCGGTGGCGGCCTCGGGATCATCGGCATCCTCGTCCCGGCGCTCTTCTACCTGCTGCGCAAGCCGTCCTGGAGGGACCCCGAGGCCGCGGCGCTCGCGGCGGCGGACGAGGCGGGGGAGGGCGACGCGGCATGACCACGACCCGTCCCTCCCACGTCCCCGAGCACGAGCCCGAGCCGGTCTCGTCGAAGCGGTGGGTCACGTACACCGCCGCCGCGCTGCTCCTCGTCGCCCTCGGCGCCGTCATGCTGATCGTCTTCGACGACGTGCGGTCGAACCGCGACGCGCGCGAGGCCGAGCAGAAGGCGGCCGAGCTGCACGAGCAGTTCGCCGCGATCGGGATCACCGCCTTCAGCGAGGAGACGATCGCCGACGTCCTCGGCGACGACGGCGGCGGCTTCTGTGCCGACCCGGCCGCCCTCGTCGAGGCGACCGCCGACCTCGGCGCGGCGAACGGGGCCGCCGGCCCGGGCCTGCGGCCGTCCGTGCTCGACGAGCGCCGCCTCGCCGGCGACCGGCTCGTCATCGAGGTCTACTGCCCCGACCAGCTCGCCGCGTTCGACGCGTACGTGGACTCGCTCGACCTCGACCCCGGCCGCACCACCGAGCAGGGCGGCGAGGGCACCGACGCCACCACCGGAACCACGACCGAGGAGGACGCGTGAGCCAGCCGAGCACCGGAGCACGACCCGACGCCACCGGGCACGTCGAGGAGGTGCGGGCCGCCGTGCAGGGCCTCCTGCCGCGCGCGCTCGACGACCTGCGCACGCTCGTCGCCATCCCGTCCGTCGCCGACGAGCGCCTCTACCCCCGCGCCGAGTGCGAGCGCGCCGCCCGCTGGGTGGCCGACGCGTTCCGCGCGGAGGGGATCGACACGCGCCTGGAGGTCACGCCCGACGGGTCGCAGGTCGTCCTGGGCCACCGTCCCGGGCCCGACGGCGCGCCCACCGTCCTGCTCTACGCGCACTACGACGTTCAGCCGCCCCTCGACGACGCCGCGTGGACCAGCCCGCCCTTCGAGCTCACCGAGCGCGACGGTCGCCTCTACGGGCGCGGCGCCGCGGACTGCAAGGGGAACGTCGTCACGCACCTCACCGCGCTGCGGGCCCTGCGCGCGCTCGGCGGCGACGACCTCCCCGTCGGGGTCCGGCTCGTCGTCGAGGGCTCCGAGGAGCAGGGGACGGGCGGTCTCGACCGGTGGGTCGAGGAGAACCCCGGGGCGCTCGCGGCCGACGCGATGCTCGTCCAGGACACCGGCAATGCCGAGCTCGGCCTCCCGACGCTCACCGTCACCCTGCGCGGCGCGGCGAACGTCGTCGTGCACGTCGAGGCGCTCGAGGGCGAGATCCACTCCGGCATGTTCGGCGGCGCCGCGCCCGACGCGCTCGCGGCTCTCGTCGCGATCCTCGCGAGCCTGCGCGACGAGCACGGCGACACGACCATCGACGGCGTGCCGCCCGCCGTCGCGCACGGCACGTGGGACGGGGTCGCGTACGACGAGGACCAGTTCCGCCGCGACGCGGGCGTGCTCGACGGCGTCGGGCTCGTCGGGACCGGCAGCGTCGCCGACCGGCTGTGGGCGCGGCCCGTCGTGACGATCCTCGGGATCGACGCGCCGAGCGTCGTCGGCTCCGCGGCCGCGATCCAGCCGCGTGCGGCCGCCCGGCTCAACCTGCGGGTGCCGCCCGGTGCGGACGCCCAGGACCTGCAGGACAAGCTCGTCGCGCACCTCGAGGCCCACGCGCCCTGGGGGGTGCGCGTACGGGTCGAGCGCGACGCCGTCGGGCAGCCGTTCGCGGCCCGCACGAGCGGGCACGTGTTCGACACGCTCACGGGGGCGCTCGCGGACGCCTACGGGCGCGAGACGGTCACCGCGGGCCAGGGCGGCTCGATCCCGCTGTGCAACGTGCTCGCGGGCCAGTACCCGGACGCGGAGATCGTGCTCCTCGGGGTCGAGGAGCCCGCGTGCCTCATCCACGCGCCGAACGAGTCGGTCGCGCCCAGCGAGATCGAGAACCTCGCGGTCGGCGAGGCGCTGTTCCTCGCGCGCCTCGGCGAGGGCTGACCCTGCGGGCTCACCGCACCGCGGGGGCCTCCTGGTCGAGCGCCCAGCGGTAGGCGGGGAGCGCGAGCAGCTCGGCGTGCGTCCCGCGCGCGACGACGCGTGCGGGGGCGCCGTCCGGCGCGTCGTCGGGGACGCCGAGCAGCAGCACCTCGTCGACCGCCTCGAGCGCGCTCAGCCGGTGCGTCGCGAGGACGACGCCGCGCCGGTCCTGCGCGGCGCGCGTCGTCGCGACGAGGTGCCGCACGAGCGCGTCGGCACCCGCGGCGTCGAGGTGCTCCGCGGGCTCGTCGAGCAGCAGCAGCTGCGCGGGGGACAGGAGCGCGCGCGCCACGAGCAGACGGCGGCGCTCGCCGCCCGAGACCGTGGTGGCGTCGGGGCCGAGCAACGTCTCCAGGCCGTCGGGCAGCGCGGCGAGCCACGGGTCGAGGCCGACGGCACGCAGAGCGGCCTCGGCCTCCTCGGTCGTGACGTCGCCGCGCGCGACGCGCAGGTTCTCCAGCACGGTCGTGTCGAACACGTGCCCGTCCTCCGCGACGAGCACGACGTGGTGCGCCACGTCCTCGCGCGCGAGGTCGGCCGTCGGGACGCCATCGAGGAGCACCCGCCCCGCGACCTCCGGGACGAGCCCGGCGGCGGTCGCGAGCAGCGTCGTCTTGCCGACGCCCGACGGCCCGACGACGGCGACCGCACGGCCCGGAGCGAGCGCGAGATCCACGCCCTCGACGACGGTGCGTCCGGTGCCCGGCCAGCCGGCCGCGACGTCGTCGAGCACGAGGGACGTGCGCGGGTCCGGGGCGCGGCCCGCCTCGCCGGGCGCGGGGGCCGGCGCGCGGCCGGCCGCGGGCGCCGGCCCGTCGAGGAGCCCGACCACGCGCGCGGCGGCCTGCCGCGAGCGGTGGAGCTGGACGGCGGCGGCGGGCAGCGTGTTCGCCGCCTCGAACACCGCGAGGGGCGTGAGGACGATGACGGACAGCTCGACGGGCGCGAGCGTGCCGGCGGTGACGGCCGGGATGCCGAGCAGGAGCGACGCGAGCACGGCGAGGCCGACGGCGAGCGCGGCGATCCCGGCGGCGACCCCGGCGGGGCGGGCGCCGTCGTCGGTCACGCGGGCCAGCGCCCGGTCGGTCGCGCGCAGGTCGTCGAGGCGCGTGCCGAGGCGTCCGGACACGGCGAGCGGCCCGGACTCCTCGAGGATCTCCAGCGTCGTGGCGGTCATCGCCGCGCGCGTCGTGGCGCCGCGTGCCTCGACCTCGCGCGCCGACCGGGCGGAGAGCCACGGCGCGACGACGGCGGCGAGCAGCAGGCACAGCCCGAGCGCGACCCCGGCCGCGGGCAGGAAGGCGCCCACGAGCACGACGGACCCCACCGACACGGCGAGCGCGACCCCGGCGGGAACGAACGCGCGCACGACCACGTCGCCGACCGCGTCGACGTCCGCGCCGACGCGCGCGAGCAGGTCGCCGCGCCGCAGCCCGACGAGCGCGGCGGGCGAGCCCTGCGCGAGCGCGGTGTAGAGGTTGGCGCGCAGGGACGCCATGCCGCGCAGCGCGACGTCGTGCGACGCGAGCCGCTCCAGGTACCGGAAGACGCCGCGCGAGATGCCGAACGCGCGCACGCCGACGACCGCGACGGACAGCGTGAGGACCGGCGGCATCTGCGAGGCGCGCGCGATGAGCCACGCCGCGGCGGCCGCGAGGCCGACGGCGCTCCCGAGCGAGAGCGTGCCGAGCACGACCGCCCACACGACGCGGCGCCAGCGCACGTCGAGCAGCCCGACCGCCCGCCACAGCGGGTCGGCGGCGAGGCGGGCGCGAGGTCCGGTCACGGGACGCTCCCCTCGGGGGTCGTGGAGGTGGCGGCGCCGACCGCCAGGGCGGTGCCCTGGGGGTCGGCCGGGTCGGCGCCCGGGCTCGCCGGGGATGGCTCGAGCCGTGCGGAGCGGACCTCGACCACGTCGTCCGCCGCGCGCACGAGCGAGGCGCGGTGCGCGACCACGACGACGGTGCGCCCCTGGTCGCGGAACGCGCGCACGGCGTCGAGCACCACCTGCTCGCCGCGCGCGTCCAGGTGCGCAGTCGGCTCGTCGAGCACGACGAGCGGGACGCGCGCCGGGTCGCCGAGCAGCGCCGCGGCGAGCGCGACGCGCTGGCGCTGGCCGACGCTCAGCCCGACGCCGCCGCGCCCGACCTCGGTGTCCCAGCCCGCGGGCAGCAAGGCGAGCACCGTGTCGAGGCCGGCGGTGCGCGCCGCGCGGTCGAGGTCGGCGTCGGTGACGTCCAGGCCGCCGGCGACGACGTCGCGCAGCCGCCCCGGCGCGAGCACGGGGCGCTGGGGGAGCCACGCGACCTGGGGCCAGTACGTCTGGGGGTCGACGTCGGCCAGGTCGAGACGGTCGCCGTCGGGCCCGGTGAGTGTCGCGGTGCCGCGGTCGGGCCGTACGAGGCCGAGCAGGACCATCGCCGTCGTCGTCTTGCCCGCGCCGCTCGGCCCGGTGAGGGCCACGACGCGGCCGCTCGACGTCCCGAGCCGGAGCTCGAGGTCGAGGTCGGCGGGCGCGAGCACGTCGCGCTCCCCGGCCCGCACGCTCACGCCGCGCAGGGCGAGCGTCGTCCCGGCGAGCGCGGGTGCGGGCGCGGTGCCCGGCGCGGGCGCGTCCTCGTCGAGGACGGCGAACGCCTGCTCGGCCGCGGCGATGCCGTCGGTCGAGGCGTGGAAGTGCAGGCCGACCTGGCGCAGCGGGAGGTAGACCTCGGGGGCGAGCACGAGGACGGCGAGCGCCGGCTCGAGCTCCATGCCGCCGTGCACGAGGCGCAGGCCCACGCCCACGGCCACGACGGCCACGGACAGGGTCGTGAGGAGCTCGAGCACCATGCCGGAGAGGAACGCGACGCGCAGCGTGCCCATGGTCGCGCGGCGGTTGGCCTCGCCCAGCGCGCGCACGCGCCGCTCGGGGCCGCGCGCGCGACCGAACGCGAGGAGCGTCGGCAGACCGGCGAGCAGGTCGAGCACCTGCGCGCCGAGCCGCTGCATGACGACGAGGCGCCGCTCCGACGTCCCCGCGGTGAGGCGCCCGACGAGCGTCATGAAGATCGGGACGAGGGGGATGGTCACGGCGATGATCACGGCCGAGACCCAGTCCAGGCCCAGCACGACGGCGAGCGTCGCGGGCGTGACGGTGGCGGCGAGCAGGAGCTGGGGCAGGTACCGCACCATGTAGGGCTCGAGCTGGTCGAGCCCGCGCGTCGCGAGCGTCGCGACCTCGGGGCCGCGCCCCGAGGCCAGCCACCGCGGGCCGAGCGCCACGGCGTGCGTGACGACCTGCTCGCGCAGCTCGGCGACGGTCCGCGTCGCGGCACGCAGCGCGAAGCGCTCCTGCGCCCACGACGTGCCGGCGCGCGCGGCGACGACGGCGGCGAGCAGCCCGACCCGCGGTCCCAGGTCGGCCAGGTCGGCCGTCCCCTGGACGGCCGGCGCGAGGACCGACGCGAGGACGAGGGCCTGGGCGACGACCAGGGCCGCCGTGGCGAACCCGAGCACCGCCGTCAGGACGACGTACCCTCGCGCGGCCCGCGCGTGGCGCAGGAGCCGCGGGTCGAGCGGCTTCACGAGCCGGAGCCCCCGCCGTCGGTCAGGCCGCGGCCGGTCGAGCCGCCCGAGGACGCCCCGCCGAACGCCGCCTCGCGGACCTTCTTGAGCGACAGGCCGGCGGGCGCGGGGATGTCCTTCGTCGACAGGCGGCGGCGGAACACCCAGTACGTCCACGACTGGTAGGCGATGACGAGCGGCGTGAGGATCACGGCGACCCACGTCATCACGGTGAGCGTGTAGTCGGTCGACGACGCGTTGTGCACCGTCAGCGAGTTCGCCGGGTCGACGGCGGGCATCACGTCGGGGTACATCGAGCCGAAGATCAGCACGACGGCGGCGACGATCGTCAGGGCCGACGCCGTGAACGCGCGCCCCTCGGAGCCCTTGCGGTTCGCGAGGAGCGTCGTCACGAGCCCGGCCGCGGCGAGCACGACGGCGGCCCACGTCCAGGGCACCGAGTACGCGACCTGGGCCCAGACGGCCCAGCCGCCGGCGAGCACGAGCGCGGCCACGCCGAAGACCGAGGCGTGCTGACGGGCGCGGGCGCGGATCTCGCCGTCGGTCTTGAGCGCGACGAAGACCGAGCCGTGCAGCAGGAACAGGCTCAGCGTGACGAGACCGCCGAGGAGCGCGAACGGCGACAGGAGCGAGAAGAAGCCGCCGACGAACTGGTGGTCGGCGTCGAGCTGCACGCCGCGCACGAGGTTGGCGAACGCGACGCCCCACAGCACGGCGGGGACCCACGACCCGACCTGGATCGCGACGTCGCAGCGGCGCGCCCAGCCCTCGTCGCGGATCTTGCCGCGGTACTCGAACGCGACGCCGCGCACGATGAGCGCGACGAGGATGAGCAGGAGCGGCAGGTAGAAGCCGGAGAAGAGCGTCGCGTACCACTCGGGGAAGGCGGCGAACGTCGCGCCGCCCGCGGTGAGCAGCCACACCTCGTTCCCGTCCCAGACGGGGCCGATGGTGTTGATGAGGACGCGGCGCTCCTTCTCGCGGTGCTCCTTGTCACCGCGCGGGAGGATCGACAGCAGCATGCCGACCCCGAAGTCGAAGCCCTCGAGCACGAGGTAGCCGGTCCACAGGACCGCGATGAGCACGAACCAGACGACGGCGAGATCCACGGTGTCTCCTGAGTTTTCTGGGCGGGTTCAGGCGCGTCGTGTCAGTACGCGAAGGACAACGGACGGTCGGCGGACTCGGAGTCCTCGTCCGGCGGCTCCTGGGCCTCCGGGGACTCGTCGCGGACCGTGAGCGGGACGCCCTCGATCGCGTAGCGCCGCATGAGCGTGAACCAGACCGCGGCCAGCGCCCCGTAGACGAGCGTGAAGACGATCATCGAGGTCAGCACCACGCCGGGGCTCACCACGGTGGACACGCCGCGCTCGGTGAGCAGCCGGATCTGGTCGATGCCCGTCGGGTTCGGCGCGACGACCCAGGGCTGGCGGCCCATCTCCGTGAAGATCCAGCCGAACGAGTTCGCGAGGAACGGCATGGGGATGGCGATGAGGCCGACGCGCGCGAACCACTTGTTGTCCGTGACCCGGCCCTTGCGGGTGAGCCACAGCGCCATGAGCGCGAGGAGCACGGAGCCGGCGGCCATGCCGATCATGAGCCGGAAGGACCAGTAGGTCATCGCGAGGTTCGGCGTGTACGTGACGGGGTCGCCGGAGGCGGTGACGTCCCCGTAGCGCTCGGTCATCTGCTCCTGGACGTCCTCGACGCCGGGCAGGTAGCTCTCCGGCCCGGAGAAGTGGCCCGTGCCGAGGTAGGACGCGAGACCGGGGATCTCGATGAGGTGCCTGACGTTCTCGCACGAGTTCGACAGGTCGCCGATCGTGAGGATGGAGAACGCGGCGCCCTCCGAGCCCTGGCAGAGCGCCTCGGCCGACGACATCTTGCCGGGCTGCTGCTCGTACATGATCTTGCCCTGGATGTCGCCGGAGACGGCGACGCCGAGCCCGCCGACGAGCATGGCGATGACGCCGAGCGTGACGGCCGGGCGGTAGACGTCGCGCGCGAGCTCGACGTTCTCCGCCTTGCGGGTGCGCACGAGACGGACCATCCACCAGGCCGCGATGCCCGTGACGAACGTGCCCGCGGTGAGGAAGGTCGCCGTGATCTGGTGCGGGAACGCGGCCCAGAGGGTGTTGTTCGTGAGGACGGCGCCGATGTCGTTCATCTCGGCGCGCCCGGTCTCCGGGTTGAAGATCGCGCCGACCGGGTGCTGCATCCACGAGTTCGCGGCGAGGATGAAGAACGCGGAGAGGTTGGTCGCGATCGCGACGGCCCAGATGCACGCGAGGTGCACCTTCTTGTTGAGGCGGTCCCACCCGAAGATCCACAGGCCGAGGAACGTCGACTCGATGAAGAACGCGGCGAGCGCCTCCATGGCGAGCGGCGCGCCGAACACGTCGCCGACGAAGCGCGAGTACTCGCTCCAGTTCATGCCGAACTGGAACTCCTGCACGATGCCGGTCACGACGCCGAGCGCGAAGTTGATGAGCAGCAGCTTGCCGAAGAACTTCGTCAGGCGCAGCCAGCGCTCGTTGCCGGTGCGGACCCACGCCGTCTGCATGATCGCGACGAGGGGCGACAGGCCGATCGTCAGCGGGACGAAGATGAAGTGGTAGACGGTCGTGATGGCGAACTGCCACCGCGCCAGGGCTAGGGCATCCACGTGCGCTCCTCGGGGGGCCCGACCGGGTCGGGGAAGGGACAACGGCGTAGGGGAGTGTTGCCGGAGCAGACGGCCGGGCGACCGGTCGCCTCCTCCGACGGTAGTTCCAATCTGCCGTATCAGCAGGGCCGGAAATGACGAGGAGTACTGAAAACACGCCGCTTGTGACTATGTTCACAAGGTCCCGGGACGTTGGTCCCGGACGGGCGGGACGGGCGGCCCGGGGCGCGGTGCGTGTCGCCCGGGTTCGTCCGCACCCCTGTGCGATACTGGGCGGAGCCGGGCGGGCTCCGCATCGCTCACCCGGCGAGCACGAGATCGCGGCACCAGCGGACCGCGGCAGTCGGCGCGCCGACCGGGGCGAAGGGCCCGGTGGCAGGCGCCCGCGCCGCGCACGCGGACCGCGGCCGTGACCGACGACTTCCGTCGCCGGACGACGCGCTCCGGTGCGCTCGTCCCGAGCGACGACCGACCGCCCGACGGGCCGCACGGTGCGGGGCGGTCCCTGTGGCAGCAGGAGCACGACGCGTGACGCTCGACAGCACCTCCGACAGCATCCCCTCAGAGTCGACGGCGGACGCCGCCGCGGACCGGGCCGAGAGCCCGACGACCCCGGCGCGCAAGCCCGCCCGCCGCCGCGCGACGCGCAGCGCGGCACCGCCGCAGACGCCCCCCGCGGTGACCGCTGCTTCCGACGTCGCCGCGTCCGCGGCGGCCATCGCGGACGCGACCCCGGCGCCCGAGGCGCCCGTGACCGCACCCGTGGCCGAGGCCACGACCCCGCCCGCGCGCCGCTCGCGTCGCGCGACGCGCACCACGCCGTCCGTCGCCGCTCCGGCGGCAGACGCGGCTCCCGCTGCGTCCGCCCCGGCCGACGTCCCGGCGGACGCGAGCCCCGCGGCCGCCGACGCCGCGGCGGAGCCGCCGGCGGCAGAGCCCGCCCCGCGCGCCCGCGCGCCGCGCCGCGCCCAGGGTGGCGGCAAGAAGGCGAAGGCCCCGGCCGGCGACGCGCCGCTCGACGTCCTCTCCGAGTTCGGCCTCAGCGCACCGCCCGCCGCCGAGCAGGCCCCGGCCGCCACGGTGGCGCCCGACGCCGACGCCCTGCTGGGAGCCGCCGACGCCCCGCGCCGCGCGAAGCGCACCCGGGCGACGCGCACGACCGCGCAGGCTCCGGCCGTCGAGGCCGCGCCGGTCGCCGAGCCGGACGCCCCGGCCGCAGACACCGCGCCGTCCGGCGCGCCGACGACGGCCGAGCCCGTCGAGGCACCCGCCGCGAAGAAGCCCGCGCGCCGGTCGCGCCGCGCGACCTCCGCGGCAGCGGCCCCGGCCGCCGAGACCGCGGCCCCGACCGCCGAGACCGCGGCCCCGGCCGCCGAGGTTGCTGCCCCGGCGGTGGCCGACGCGCCGTCCGCCGCCGAGCCGACGCCCGCCGAGGCAGAGACGCCGGCGTCCGCGGAGCCCGCGAAGAAGCCGGCGCGCCGCTCGCGCCGCGCCACCTCGAAGCCCGCCGAGGCGGCACCGGAGGCGACCGCCGCGGCCGACAGCACGGCCGCGCCCGAGGCCCCGGCCGCTGCCGCGTCGTCGGCCCCGGCCGGCGGCCCGGCGTCGCCCGCCGCGACGGGAGCGGGGACCAGCACCCCGCGCCTGGCGACGACCGCCCTGCTCTTCCAGGCGCCCGACCCGGCCGCGGCGCCGCGCCGTCCGCGTCGCGCGCAGAGCCCGGCCGGGCCGCCGCGCCACGTCGAGCCCGCAGCCCCGGCAGCCGCCACGACGGAGCCGGTCGCCACGACGGAGCCGGTCGCCACGACGGAGCCGACGGCGACGCCCGAGCCCACCACCGGGACCCGCGGCCGTCGCGGCCGGAGGGCGTCGGGGCCCGCGTCCCGCACGGCCGAGCCGCGCACGCCCGAGTCGCAGACGGCTGAGCCGTCGACCCCCGTCGAGGAGCCCGCCGCCGCCGAGCTCGTCCTCACGGGCGAGGACGCGGCCGCGGTCGAGGAGATCGAGGCCATCGAGTCCGAGCTCGTCGCCGAGGGCGTCGAGGTGCCCGAGGACGCGTTCGGGCCGGAGGACTTCGTCGAGCTCGACGAGGCGGAGGAGCCCGACGAGCAGCCTGCGGCCGACGACGCCGACTCCGACTCCGACGCCGGCCCGCGCCGCCGCCGCCGTCGTGGTGGCCGCGGGCGTCGTGGTCGCCCGGACGGGGGACGTGACCAGGACCGCGAGCAGGACCGCGACGAGGACGAGGACGACGCCACGCCGTCGGCGCAGGACGACGAGCCGGCCGACGCGGCCGCGCCGGCCGACGCCGAGCAGACCGACCACGAGGCCGGGGACGAGCAGGGCGAGGACGAGGCGGGCGGCAGCCGCCGCCGTCGCCGCCGCCGCCGCGGGAGCCGGGGCGAGGGCGAGACGACCACGACGCGCTCCCGCCCGCGCGAGCGCAGCCTGGCCGACGAGGTCACCGCCCTCAAGGGCTCCACGCGGCTCGAGGCGAAGCGCCAGCGCCGCCGCGAGGGCCGCGACGCGGGTCGTCGTCGCCAGATCATCACCGAGGCAGAGTTCCTCGCGCGCCGCGAGTCGGTCGAGCGGTCGATGGTCGTGCGCGAGCGCGGCGGCCGCACGCAGATCGCCGTGCTCGAGGACGGCGTGCTCGTCGAGCACTACGTCTCGCAGCAGTCGCAGGCGTCGATGGCGGGCAACGTGTACCTGGGCCGTGTCCAGAACGTGCTGCCCAGCATGGAGGCCGCGTTCATCGACGTCGGCAAGGGACGCAACGCCGTCCTGTACGCGGGCGAGGTGAACTGGGACGCGGCCGGGCTCGAGGGCCAGCCGCGCCGCATCGAGCAGGCGCTCAAGTCGGGCGACTCCGTCCTCGTGCAGGTCACCAAGGACCC
Organism: Cellulosimicrobium sp. RS; assembly: GCF_046159675.1. Taxonomy (NCBI): domain Bacteria; kingdom Bacillati; phylum Actinomycetota; class Actinomycetes; order Micrococcales; family Promicromonosporaceae; genus Cellulosimicrobium; species Cellulosimicrobium sp. RS. The sequence continues at coordinate 152,555 of NZ_JBJXVU010000004.1, forward strand.
GATCGGGCACAAGGGCGCACGCCTCACGTCGCAGATCACGCTCGCGGGCCGCTACCTCGTGTTCGTCCCCGGCGGCGGCATGACCGGCATCAGCCGCAAGCTCCCCGACACCGAGCGCAACCGCCTGAAGAAGATCCTCAAGGAGGTCGTGCCCGACGGCGCGGGCGTCATCGTGCGCACCGCCGCCGAGGGTGCGAGCGAGGAGGAGCTGCGCGCCGACGTCGAGCGCCTGCGCGGCCAGTGGGAGGCCATCGAGAAGAAGTCGAAGAGCGCGTCGGCACCCGCCCTGCTCCAGGGCGAGCCGGACCTCGCGATCCGCGTCGTCCGCGACATCTTCAACGACGACTTCAGCTCGCTCGTCGTCGAGGGCGACGGGGCGTGGTCGGAGATCTCGACGTACGTCGAGGAGCTCGCGCCCGACCTGCGCGAGCGCGTCTCGAAGTGGACGGGCACGCAGGACGTCTTCACGGTGCACCGCGTCGACGAGCAGCTCGCCAAGGGCATGGACCGCAAGGTCTGGCTGCCCTCGGGCGGGTCGCTGGTCATCGACCGCACCGAGGCGATGACCGTCGTCGACGTCAACACCGGCAAGTTCACCGGCTCGGGCGGCACGCTCGAGGAGACGGTGACACGCAACAACCTGGAGGCGGCCGAGGAGATCGTCCGCCAGCTCCGGCTGCGCGACATCGGCGGCATCATCGTCATCGACTTCATCGACATGGTGCTCGAGTCGAACCGCGACCTCGTGCTGCGCCGCCTCGTCGAGTGCCTGGGCCGGGACCGGACCAAGCACCAGGTCGCGGAGGTCACGTCGCTGGGCCTCGTCCAGATGACGCGCAAGCGTGTGGGCCAGGGCCTCGTCGAGGCGTTCAGCGAGACGTGCGAGCACTGCCACGGGCGCGGGTTCATCGTGCACACCGACCCGATCGAGAAGTCGGGCGGCAACCGCGGCGGCCACGACCACGGCAACCACGGCAACGGCAACGGGAACGCCGGGGGCAACGGGGGCGGCGCCGCCGCCGACGAGCCCGCCGAGGGCGGCCGCTCGCGGTCGCGCCGCAAGCGCGGTTCCGGCTCGGGCGCCTCGGCGCCGAAGGACACCGGGATCACCCTCCCGCAGCCCGCCGTCCCGGTCCTGCCGGAGGTCACGTCGGAGGCGCGGGCCGCGGTCAAGGCCACGCTCGCGACGATCGCGGCGGCCGCGGCGCACGCCCACGAGCACGACGGCGCCGAAGCACCGGCGGACGGCTCGGCGCCCACGGCGGGCGACGACAGCGGGTCGGAGCCCACCGAGAGCTGAGCGGTGCGGCAGGGGCGGGGGTCTGCGGACCCTCGCCCCTGCCGCGTCCCCGGGCCGTCTTCGTGCACGTCACCCGCACCTGGCATCATGCGCGCATGGGTTACGACCTCTCGGGCCGCCTCGTCGTCGGCGTCGCCTCGTCCGCACTGTTCGACCTCACCGAGTCCGACCGCGTGTTCCGCACGCAGGGGGAGGCGGCGTACCGCGACTTCCAGGAGCGCCACCGCGACGACGCGCTGGCCCCCGGCGTCGCCTTCGGGTTCGTGCGCCGCCTGCTCGCGCTCAACGACCTCGCTCCCTCCGCCGACGACCCGCTCGTCGAGGTCATCGTCATGTCCCGCAACTCCCCGGAGACCGGCCTGCGCGTCATGCGCTCCGTGCGGCACCACGACCTCGACATCACGCGCGCCGTCTTCCGCCAGGGGCGCAGCCCGCACGAGTTCATCCGTCCCCTGCACGTGGACCTCTTCCTCTCGGCCGACGAGCGCTCCGTGCGCGACGCCGTCGACCTGGGCCTGCCCGCGGGGTACGTGCTCGACCCGACGTTCGCCGACGAGGAGGGCGACGAGCTGCGCATCGCGTTCGACTTCGACGGCGTCCTCGCCGACGACTCCTCGGAGCGCCGCTACCAGGACGGCGGGCTCGCGTCGTTCCGCGAGCACGAGGTGCTCAACGCCGACGTGCCGCTCGGCCGGGGGCCGCTGCGCGAGCTCCTCGTCGGCATCCACCGCGTGCAGGTCGTCGAGCGCGAGCGGCACGCGACCGACCCGTCCTACCGGCCGCGCGTGCACGTCTCGCTCGTCACGGCCCGCTCGGCCCCGGCGCACGAGCGCGCGGTCGCGACGCTCTCCTCGTGGGGCGTGACGGTCGACGACGCGTTCTTCCTCGGGGGCGTGGACAAGGGTGGCGTGCTCGAGGTGCTGCGGCCGCACATCTTCTTCGACGACCAGCGCGCCGTGGTCGAGGCGGCGCGCCGGGTCGCGCCGTCGGTCCACGTGCCGTACGGCGAGCTGAACCGCGGCGTCCTGCCGGCCGACCCGGCCCTCGACCCGCGGCCGACGCGCGCGGCCGACGTCGCGCCGCCCGCGCCCGGTCGCCGCGAGGCGGCCACCCCGCCCGCGCCCGGCGCGTCGGCGGAGCGCGACGCGGACGACGAGCGGCCGGCCCACGACCCGGCGGGGGAGCGGCCGACGCTCGACCCGGCGGGCGAACGCACCGCGGAGGGCGGCCGTGCGTCAGGCACCGGGACGCGCGAGCTCCCGCTCGTCCGGTCCGTCCCGGGGATCGGCGGGCCCGGGCTCGCCGGGATCGCGGCGGGGGTGCCGACGGCCGAGCCGACGCCCGCGCCCGAGGGGGAGAAGACGGCACCCGCTCCCGACCCCCGGGCCGACGCCGCGTCCCCGGCGGCGCCCGGCGACGAGCAGGTCGACGCACCGACCGACGCGGGTACCCCCGCCCCGTCCGGCACGACGCTCCTCAGCCGCCGGGACGCGCGGCCCGGCGCCCCCGACCGCGTCTCCGTCCTCGGCCCCGCCGGGGAGCCGAAGCCGCTGCCCGTCCGGCCGTCGTCGAACGGCGGCGCGCGCCACCACTGAGCCGGTGGTTCACTGCTCGCATGAGCGACGCGGCACGCCCGGGCGTCCCCGGGACCGTTCCCGGGGGCGCTGACGCAGCGCTCCGGACGCCCCGCCCCGGCGGGCGCGTCGAGGTCGTGTGCGGCCCGATGTTCGCCGGCAAGACGGAGGAGCTCCTGCGCCGGGTCCGGCGCGCGGAGGTCGCGGGGCGCCGCGTCGAGGTGGTCGGGCACGTCCTCGACACCCGGCGCGGCACTGGCACGGTGAGCTCGCACTCGGGTCTCGCGATCCCCTCGCGCACCGCCCGCGACGCGCACGACCTCGAGCGGATCGTCCGCGGCGCCGGGCCGCTCGACCTGGTCGCCGTCGACGAGGCGCACTTCTTCGGGCCGGAGCTCGTCGACGTCGTCCAGCGGCTCGCCGACGACGGGCTCGTCGTGGTCGTCGCCGGGCTCGACGTCACGTTCGACGCGCGGCCCTTCGAACCCCTGCCCGCGCTCGCCGCGCTCGCCGAGCGGGTCGACAAGCTCACGGCGGTGTGCGCCGTGTGCGGCGAGGACGCCGCGTTCCACGTGCGCGTCGTCCGGGAGCCGGAGCCCGACGGCCGCGGGGCCGGCGACCCGCTCGCGCCGGTCGCCGCGCACGTGGGCGGCGCCGAGAGCTACGAGGCGCGCTGCCGGGCGCACCTGCCAGGAGCCCCGTGGCGCCGTCAGGACTGTGGCGAGGCCGGTCCCGCCGGGTCCTCGACGAGCGGGACGAACGAGTAGGAGCCGTGCTCGCTCACCCGCACCCCGTCCGGGGCGTCGGGGTCGCGCACGACGACGAGCATCGTGTGCCGCACGGGGACGACCAGGCGCCCGCCGGGCACGAGCTGGTCGACGAGGGCGCGGGGGAGGGCCTCGGCGGCGGCGGACACGAGCACCCGGTCGTACTGCTCGCCCGGCGTGCCGAGGACGCCGGGCGTCGCGAGGACGAGGCGCGCCCACGGCGCGCGCACCGCGGCGAGGTTCGCCGCGCCCCACGCGGCGAGGTCGGCGTGGCGCTCGACGCCCAGCACGCGTCCCGTCGGGCCGACGAGCCGTGCGAGCAGCGCCGTCGTCCAGCCCGACCCGGCGCCGACGTCGAGCACCCGGGCGCCCGGGACGACGTCGAGCAGGCGCAGCATCGCGGCGACCGTCGACGGCTGCGAGCTGGTCTGGCCGTGGCCGATGGCGAGCGGTCGGTCCTGCGCGGCCCAGCGCCGCTGCGCGCGGGGGAGGAAGCCGCGGCGGTCGACCGTGCGCATCGCCGCGGCGACGGCGTCGTCCCGGCGCTCGGCGTCGGGCGGGACCGCGGGGCGCATGCGACCACCTCCACGGCCAGCGTAGGCACGACGGCCTACCCGCGCGCCCGGGTGAGCCGAGCCGGGAGCCCCGAGCGGGAGGCGCCCGGTGGCGCGGCCGCGGGGACGGCGGGATGCTCGACGGGTGCGCGGGCGCATCGGTGCGCCCGCCCTGGACCGGGGAGCCGGCATGAGCGGAACGGTGGCACGGATCACGCACATCAGCGCGCGGTCGGACACGAGCTTCGAGGACGCCGTGCGGATCGGCGTCGAGCGCGCCGCGAGCACGCTGCGCAACGTCTCGGGCGCGTGGGTCAAGGAGCAGAAGGTCGACGTGGCCGACGGCCGCATCACGGCCTGGCAGGTCGTGCTGGAGGTCACGTTCGTCCTCGAGTAGGGTCGGCCGGCGGCCTCGTCGTGCGGAGGCGCCGCCGTCCGCGGTCCTGGGTGCGACGCCTGGTAGGAGCCCCGGAGCGGTCGCCCGCGCCGGGGTCGGTGCGCGCCATTTGACCAGGACGCCCTGCGGTCCGTAATCTTGGACGTCGGCGCGCCCAGGCGCGCCGGTCCCGTGTGCCCACGGACGACTCGCACTCGCACGCCGCGGCGTGGTCGGAGTCTCCAAGACGAACTCGCCGTGACGAGCACGCCAAGACTAGGAGAGATGAGCAGCAACGTGGTGTACGCGATCGTCAAGGCCGGTGGCCGTCAGGAGAAGGTTTCCGTCGGCGACATCCTCGTGGTGGACCGGGTGTCCGCCAAGGCCGGTGAGTCCCTCGAGCTGCCCGCTCTCCTGCTGGTGGACGGGGAGAAGGTGACCACCGACGCGGCGAAGCTCGCGAAGGTCAAGGTCACCGCCGAGGTCGTGCGGGACGAGAAGGGTCCGAAGATCACGATCCTGCGGTACAAGAACAAGACCGGTTACCGCCGTCGCCAGGGTCACCGTCAGCAGCTGACCCGCCTCAAGGTCACCGGCATCAAGTGATCTCGCCCGGCGCGAGCTAGCGGCCCCGCGCCGCGCCGCGCCGACGGCACCCTCCCTCAGCAGACCAGCACGAAAGCAGGTTCGTCATGGCACACAAGAAGGGCGCGAGCTCCTCGCGCAACGGTCGCGACTCGAACGCCCAGCGCCTCGGCGTGAAGCGCTTCGGTGGGCAGGTCGTCAAGTCGGGCGAGATCATCGTCCGTCAACGCGGCACCCACTTCCACCCCGGTGAGAACGTCGGCCGCGGCAAGGACGACACGCTGTTCGCCCTGGCCGCCGGCGCGGTCCAGTTCGGCACCCGTCGCGGCCGCAAGGTCGTCGACATCGTCTCCGCCGAGGGCTGAGCGACAGCCACAGAGGCTTCGAGCAGGAGGGGCGCACCGACGCGGTGCGCCCCTCCTGCCGTTTCCGGCGCCCGTCCCCGCGGGCCGCACCACCCGCCGCGACCGCGGCACCGCACGACCCACCTCTGAGAGGATCCCTCCATGGCCAGCTTCGTCGACCGTGTCGTCCTGCACGTCTCCGGCGGCGACGGGGGGAACGGGTGCGCCTCGGTCCGGCGCGAGAAGTTCAAGCCGCTCGCCGGCCCCGACGGCGGCAACGGCGGTGACGGCGGCACCGTCCGCCTCGTCGTCGACTCCCAGACCACGACGCTCCTCGAGTACCACCACTCGCCGCACCGCCACGCGACGTCGGGCACCCAGGGCATGGGCGACGACCGCGACGGCGCCAACGGCGAGGACCTCGTCCTGCGCGTCCCGGACGGCACGGTCGTCAAGTCGCCCGACGGCACGGTGCTCGCCGACCTCGTCGGCGAGGGCGCCGAGTACGTCGTGGCCGAGGGCGGCCGGGGCGGTCTCGGCAACGCGGCGCTCTCGTCCCCGCGCCGCAAGGCGCCGGGCTTCGCCCTGCTCGGCGAGCCGGGCGAGGAGCGGGACGTCGTCCTCGAGCTGAAGACCATCGCGGACGTCGCGCTCGTCGGGTACCCGAGCGCGGGCAAGTCGTCGCTCGTCGCCGCCATCTCCGCGGCGCGGCCCAAGATCGCCGACTACCCGTTCACGACGCTCGTGCCCAACCTGGGCGTCGTGCAGGCCGGCTCGGCGCGCTTCACCGTCGCGGACGTCCCGGGCCTCATCCCGGGCGCGAGCGAGGGCAAGGGCCTCGGTCTGGAGTTCCTGCGCCACATCGAGCGCACCGCGGTGATCGTGCACGTGCTCGACTGCGCGACGCTCGAGCCCGGCCGGGACCCGATCAGCGACCTCGACGTCATCGAGGCCGAGCTCGCCGCCTACGCGCAGGACCTCGAGATCGAGGGCGGGCGGGTGCCGCTCACCGAGCGTCCGCGCCTCGTCGTCCTCAACAAGATCGACGTCCCCGAGGCGCGCGACCTGGCCGAGCTCGTCAAGCCTGACCTCGAGGCGCGCGGCCTGCGGGTGTTCGAGATCTCGACCGCGAGCCACGAGGGCCTGCGCCCGCTGACGTACGCGCTCGCCGAGCTCGTGGAGAAGGCGCGCGCCGAGGCGCCCGCGCCCGAGCCGACGCGCGTCGTGCTGCGGCCGCGCGCGGTCGACGAGGCCGGGTTCACGGTCAAGCGCAAGGGCGGGGCGACCGACTACTGGTTCGAGGTGCGCGGCGCCAAGCCGGAGCGCTGGGTCCGCCAGACGGACTTCTCCAACGACGAGGCCGTGGGCTACCTCGCGGACCGCCTCGCGCGTCTGGGCGTCGAGGACAAGCTGTTCGAGGCGGGCGCCGTCGCGGGCGACGAGGTGCGCATCGGCAGCGACGTCAACGCGGTCGTCTTCGACTGGGAGCCGACGCTCATGTCGGGCTCCGAGCTGCTCGGCGGCCCGCGCGGCTCCGACAACCGCCTCGACGAGAGCCTGCGCCCGACCCGCTCGGAGAAGCGGCGCGAGCACCACGAGCGCATGGACGCCAAGGCGGAGGCGCGGCGCGAGCTGTGGACCGAGCGCCAGGCCGGCACCTGGACGGACCCCGAGTCCGACTGACCTGGAGGCCGACCGACCCGGAGTCGTCCGCGCCGCCGAGGGCCCGGTTCCCCGTGGGGGACCGGGCCCTCGGCCGTGCCCGGGTCGTCCTCGGCGCGGCCCGGGAGCGGGCGCAGGCGTCCTGGTCCGTGAAATCGTGCGCGGCGGCGGCCCTCCGGCGGCGATGATGGGCGCGTGAACGCGCTGTCCTCCCGCTCCGAGATCGCCTCCGCCCGCCGCGTGGTCGTGAAGATCGGCTCGTCGTCGCTCACGGGCGCCGACGGCCACCTCGACCTCGCGGCCCTGCGGGCGCTCGTCGACGTCCTCGCGGCCCGACGCGCGGACGGCGGCCAGGTCGTGCTGGTCACGTCGGGCGCCATCGCCGCCGGGATCGGCCCTCTCGGTCTCGCGACCCGACCGCGCGACCTCGCGACGGCGCAGGCCGCGGCGTCGGTCGGGCAGGGCATGCTCGTCGCCCGGTACGCCGAGGCGTTCGCGGCGCACGGGCTGCGCGTCGGGCAGGTGCTGCTCACCGCGGAGGACACGGTGCGTCGCGGGCACTACCGCAACGCCCAGCGCTCGCTCGAGCGCCTGCTCGACCTCGGCGTCGTGCCCGTCGTCAACGAGAACGACGCCGTCGCGACCGACGAGATCCGCTTCGGCGACAACGACCGGCTCGCCGCGCTCGTCTCCCACCTCGTGCGGGCCGACGCCATGGTCCTGCTCACGGACGTCGACGGCCTGTACGACGGCCCGCCGTCGCGCCCGGGCGCGCGCAGGATCGCCGAGGTGCGCTCGCCGGCCGACATCGAGGGCGTCGAGGTGACGGGACGGGGGAGCGCGGTCGGCACGGGCGGCATGCTCACCAAGCTCGAGTCGGTCTCCATCGCGACCGGCACGGGCATCCCCGTGGTGCTCACCAAGGCGCAGCACGCCGCCGCGGCGCTCGCCGGCGAGCCGGTCGGGACCTGGTTCGCCGCGACGGGCAGGCGGACGACGCGCCGTCGGCTCTGGCTCGCGCACGCGGCGCGCACGCGCGGCCGCCTCGTGCTCGACGACGGCGCGGTGCGGGCCGTGCAGGGCGGGCGCGCCTCGCTGCTGCCCGCGGGGATCACCGCGGTCGAGGGCGAGTTCGACGCCGGCGACCCGGTCGAGCTCGTCACGTCCGACGGGCGCGTGGTCGCCCGCGGCCTGGTCGCGTTCGAGTCGCGCGACATCCCGGACCTCCTCGGCCGGTCGACCACGGAGCTGCGGGCCGAGCTCGGCCAGGGCTACGACCGCGAGGTCGTGCACCGCGACGACCTCGTCCTCGTGCGGCGGCGCGCGCGCTGACCGCGGGCCGGACGACGCTCCCGGCGCGACGGCCGCCGACGTAGGCTCGGACCATGACCACCACCGAGGACGCGCCCGTCGTCGCGGGCGCCGCCGAGCCCGGGACCGCCGGTCCTGCCGCAGCCGCGACCGACACTCCGACCGACGTCGCGGCGGCCGTCGAGGACGTCGCGCGCCGCGCCAAGGTCGCGTCGCGCACGCTCGCGACGGCGACCCGCGCGACGAAGGACGCCGCGCTCCTCGCGCTCGCCGACGCGCTCGTCGCGGCGACCGACGAGATCGTGGCCGCGAACGCCGTCGACCTGGAGCGTGAGCGCGCGAACGGCATGAGCGAGGGGCTGCTCGACCGGCTCGCGCTCGACGCGCCGCGCGTCGCCGCGATCGCCGACGCGCTGCGCGCGCTCGCGGGCCTGCCGGACCCGGTGGGGGAGGTCGTGCGCGGCTCGACCCTGCCGAACGGCCTGCGCCTGCGCCAGCTGCGCGTGCCCATGGGCGTCGTCGGCATGATCTACGAGGCGCGCCCCAACGTGACGGTCGACGCCGCAGGCCTCGCGCTCAAGAGCGGCAACGCGGTGATCCTGCGCGGCGGGTCCGCGGCGGCGAGCTCCAACGAGGTGATCGTCGGCGTGCTGGCCCGTGCGCTCGAGGCGCAGGGGCTGCCCGGCGACCTCGTGCAGTCGATCGACCGGTACGGGCGCCCGGGCGCCGTCGCGCTCATGCACGCGCGGGGTCTCGTCGACGTCCTCGTCCCGCGCGGCGGGGCGGACCTCATCCGCACCGTCGTGCGCGAGTCGACCGTCCCCGTCATCGAGACCGGGGTCGGCAACGTCCACGTGTACGTCGACGCGAGCGCGGACCGGGCCATGGCGCTCGAGATCCTCCTCAACGCCAAGACGCAGCGCGTGGGCGTCTGCAACGCCGCGGAGACGCTCCTCGTCCACGCGGACGCCGCACCCGAGTTCCTCCCGGCCGCGCTCGCCGCGCTCACCGAGGCGGACGTCGTCGTGCACGGCGACGACCGCACGGCCCGCCTCGCGCCCGCGGGCACCGAGGTGCTCCCCGCGACCGACGAGGACTGGGCGACCGAGTACCTCGCGCCCGAGATCGCCGTGCGCGTCGTCGACGACCTCGACGCCGCCATCGAGCACGTGCGGACCTGGACGTCGGGCCACACCGAGGCCATCGTCACGCGCGACCTCGCGGCGTCCGAGCGCTTCGTCGCCGAGCTCGACTCCGCCGCCATCATGGTCAACGCCTCGACCCGCTTCACCGACGGCGGCCAGTTCGGCCTCGGGGCGGAGATCGGCATCTCGACCCAGAAGCTCCACGCGCGCGGCCCCATGGGCCTCGCGGAGCTCACGACGACGAAGTGGGTCGTGCACGGGGACGGCCACGTCCGCCCCTGACGCACGGCCCCCGGCGGGTACCTGATACCCGCCGGACGAGGTCCCCGGACGGTCGTGAGAGACTGGTCGGCGACCGGCGCCCGTCCGGTCCGCCGTCGGGCCGGTCCCGGCGGGCGTACCGTTCCATCGCACCACCCCGGCCCGCGGCACGTGCCCGTCCGGCCCGGGGACGACCTTCGAGGAGGACGTCGTGATCTCTGCCGTCGTGCTGGCCGCCGAGGAAGGCGCCGAGGCCGCGTCGCACCTGCCCATCCCGCCGCTCGCGTACGGGCTGCTCGGGTTCGGCGGGCTCGTGGCCCTGCTGCTCGTGACCTACGCGTTCCGCAGCGTCGGCACGCGGCACTGACCCGCCCCGGACGACGGAAGCGCCCGCGACCGATGACGCGTCGATGAGCCCGCGCCGGCCCCGCCTGGGGGTGATGGGTGGCACGTTCGACCCCATCCACCACGGCCACCTGGTCGCCGCGAGCGAGGCTGCGGCGCGGTTCGACCTCGACGAGGTCGTCTTCGTCCCCACGGGCAAGCCGTCGTTCAAGCAGCACCAGACCGTCAGCCCGGCCGAGCACCGCTACCTCATGACCGTCATCGCGACCGCGTCGAACCCGCGGTTCACGGTGAGCCGTGTGGACGTGGACCGGCCCGGGCTGACCTACACGGTCGACACGCTGCGCGACCTGCGGGCCGCGCGACCGGACGCCGAGCTGTTCTTCATCACGGGTGCGGACGCCGTCGAGCAGATCCTCACCTGGAAGGATGCCGACGAGCTCTGGAAGATGGCACACTTCGTGGCTGTCTCCCGCCCGGGTCACCAGCTGAGCGTCGAGGGCCTGCCTCCGGGCGTGGTCACGACGCTCGAGGTCCCCGCCCTCGCGATCTCGTCGACGGACTGCCGTCGGCGCGCGGAGGCCGGGCAGCCGGTGTGGTACCTGGTTCCGGACGGCGTGGTCCAGTACATCGCCAAGCACGGTTTGTATCGAGGTCAGCACGATGAGTGACAACGGCAGCAACATGCAGCCCGTCCGCCCGCTCACCCGGCGCGAGATGCGCGAGCGCGAGCAGGCGGCCGCCGCCGAGCGGTCCGCGCAGAGCGCCGCGCCCCCGCCTGCCCCGGCACCGGGTGCGGGCGGCTGGCAGCAGCCGGCGCGCCCGGCCGCGCCGTCCGGCCCGCCGCCGTCGCGCCGCACCCTGCGCGAGACGACCGGCCCGGCCGAGCACCCGGCACAGCCCTCGGTCGTTCGACCCCCGGCCGCATCGGGCGGCATGCGCGGCCTGGACGAGACCGGCCGCCTCACGCCGGTCCAGGAGACGGCCGAGCGCGTCGCGATCCGCCCCCCGGCCCCGACGCCCGTCGTGCCCACGCGCACGTCCTCGCGTCCGCCCGCCGCGACTCCGCGGCCCCCGGTGCCGGGTGCGTCCGGCCCCGTGCGCCCCGCGACGCCGTCGGCTCCGGTCGGCGGTCTCGCCGCGGGCTCGGGCCCCGCGCGTCCCGAGACGACGCAGCCGCCGCGCCTCTCGGCGTTCGCGGCCCCGCCCACCAGCACTGCCCCGCCCGGCACGCCCGCGCCGGCACCGGCGACCTCCCCCTGGGCGGGGACGCGCGCGCCCGCTCCCGAGCGCGCGCCCGCCCCGGCACCGCCCGCCGAGGCAGGCGGCGCGGCCCTGCCGTGGTCCGCGATCACGGCAGGCTCCGCGCCCGAGCCCGCGAGCGCGGACCGCGAGCAGTCCTCGCCCTTCGGCGGCGTGCGGGAGTCCGCACCTGCTCCCGCCGGCGGTTCGGACGCGCTCTTCCCCCGCGTGCGCGGTCGTGCCGCCAAGCCCGAGGAGTCGGACGACGACGACCTCGAGGACGAGCGGCGCGGCCCGTCGTACACGTGGCTGCACTACCTGATCCTCGTCGCCGTCGCCTTCGTCCTCGGCCTGCTCGTCTGGACGCTCGTGTCCCGCGACGACCCGGGCCTGGCTGTGGAGGACGCGAGCGCCTCGGCCGCCGCCGTGCGGACGTGGGACGACCCCGGCACCCTCGACACCGGCCGCTGAGCGGCCGCACCACGAACGGAGACACGTGACCGCCACCGACCGAGCCCTCGAGCTCGCCGTCATCGCCGCCCGGGCGGCGTCCGACCGCAAGGCCGAGGAGATCATCGCGCTCGACGTGAGCGAGCAGCTCGTTCTGACCGACGTGTTCCTCATCGCCTCGGGGTCGAGCGAGCGCCAGGTCTCGGCGATCGTCGACGCCGTCGAGGAGGCCATGCACAAGGCCGGGTCCAAGCCGATCCGCCGCGAGGGCAAGCAGGAGGCCCGCTGGGTCCTGCTCGACTTCGGGGACGTCGTCGTGCACGTGCAGCACGCCGAGGACCGCGTGTACTACGCGCTCGAGCGGCTGTGGAAGGACTGCCCGGTCGTCGAGCTGCCGGAGGACGCGCGCGGCGGCGACGGCACGGCCGACGACACCGACGACACCACGCGCGGCGACGGCGCCATCCGCCTCTCGGGGGAGCCCCTGGCGTGACCGCCGGCACGCTCGTCCTCCTGCGCCACGGTCGCACCGCGTACAACGCGTCGATGCGCCTGCAGGGGCAGGTCGACATCCCGCTCGACGCCGTCGGGCGGTGGCAGGCGGAGCAGGGCGCGAAGGCCCTCGCGAGCGCGCACCGCGCGACGCGCGTCGTCGCGTCCGACCTCGTGCGCGCCGCCGACACCGCGCGCGCGTACGCGGCGGCGATCGGCGCGGACGTCGCGTACGACCCCCGGCTGCGCGAGCGCGGCTTCGGGGAGTGGGAGGGCCTCACGGGCCCGGAGATCGCCGAGCGCTGGCCCGAGGAGTACGCGGCGTGGCGCCAGGGCGAGGAGCCCGTGCGCGCGGGCGCGGAGTCCAAGGCCGACGTCGCGGCGCGCCTCGTCGCGTCCTTGACCGAGCACGTGGAGTCCCTGGAGCGGGACGACACGCTCGTCGTCGTCTCGCACGGCGCCGCGATCACGCTCGCGGTCACCGCGCTGCTCGGCCTGGACCCGGAGGGCTGGCGCGGGATCTCCGGGCTGCACAACGTCCACTGGTCCCACCTGCACCGCTCGGCGCCCGCCGCGACGCCCGCGTGGCGCCTCGTGGCGCACAACGTCGGGGCCGGGTTCCCGCTCGACGAGTGGAACGCGGGACCGGATTGGAATCTGGAGCCAGTTTCTGCGTAGACTAGCGACGCTCCGCAGGACGGGAAACCGGCCGGAGGAGTGCATGACCTGGATCTTCACGGATCCACGGGGCTGTGGCGCAGCTGGTAGCGCACCTGCATGGCATGCAGGGGGTCAGGGGTTCGAGTCCCCTCAGCTCCACCCGTAGAGCCGGACGGGAGCACGCATCATCGAGCGATGGGCGGGCTCCCGTCCGGCTTTTCTGCGTCCTGCGCGCCGCCCGGTGCTCGCCGGTGGAGGCCGCGGGTCTTGGCGCGGCCTGCCACGCTGGTGCGGTGCGACGGCGCTCCGCCCGTCGCGCGGGTACCCGGGGGAGGGCACGCGATGAGGCCACTGCGCTACGCGATCAACGTCACGCTCGACGGCTGCTGCCACCACGAGGCGGGACTGCCGCCCGACGAGGAGTCGATGCGGTTCTGGACCGAGGAGACGGAGCGCGCGGACGCGCTGCTGTTCGGGCGGGTCACCTACCAGATGATGGAGGCGGCGTGGCGCCGTCCGGCGTCGGGTGCGTGGCCGGACTGGATGGGGGAGCGGGACGTCCCGTTCGCCGAGGCCATCGACGGGGCGAGGAAGCACGTGGTGTCGAGCACGCTGCGCGAGGTCGACTGGAACGCGGAGCTCGTCGAGAGCGACCTGGGGGGCGCGGTGCGGCGGCTCAAGGAGGAGCCGGGCGGGCCCCTGTTCGTCGGTGGCGTGACGCTGCCGCTCGCGCTCGCGGACCTCGGGCTGATCGACGAGTACGCGTTCCTCGTGCAGCCGGTCCTGGCGGGGCACGGGCCGACGCTGCTGTCGGGGTTGCGCGAGCGCATCACGCTCGAGCTGGTGGACCGGCAGGAGCTGCGCTCGGGCGCCGTCGCGGTGCGGTACCGGCCCGTGACGGCCGTGCCGTGAGCCGGGACGACGCCCGGCGCGACAGGTGCCGGCCGGGCGTGCGTGCGAGGGGGAGCGGGACTACGACGTGCTGACGTGCACGTGGTCGAAGTGGTTGGCGGTCGCGCCGCCGCGGTCCTCCATGCCGGACCACGCGCTCGCCGGGTCGCCGGCCATCCAGATCTTCTGCTGGTAGATGAGGTAGGTGATGCCGAGCGAGCCCGCGTTGGCCTGCAGGTAGCGCGCGATGTCCCAGCCGGTCTCGCCGCTGATCATGATGTCGACGGCGCGGCCCGTGCCGTGGTCGCCGTCGTCGCCGGGGCGGATGCCGCCGAACGTGGTGACCTGGGGGAAGTTCGCGCACACGGAGCGGTAGACGGCGCGCGCGTTGGCGCGCAGCGACGACTCGATCCCGGTGCTCACGGAGCACGCGGCGTCCGAGACGCCGCCGGCGCTCGACCCCCCGGCCGCGGCGGCGGCGACCTGGGGCGCCTCGGGCTGCGACTGCGCGAGGAAGCTCGACTTGATCCACGCGGCCGCGCCGTCCCAGACGATCTGGCTCCAGTCGCCCTCGGTGACGCCCGTGACGTCGACGGCGGCGCCGAACTCGGTGGTCGCGACGCGCTCGGCGTCCGGGGACGGCGCGGAGCGCACGTTGACGGCCTCGGTGGTCCAGAGCTGGCCGGTCACGGGCGGCAGGGGCGGGGGCGTCGGGGCGGCCTGGGCGGCCGGCACGACGGCGATCTCCGCCGCGGTCTCGACGACCGGGGGCTCCTGCGGCGCCGTGGGCGGCGCGACGCGCTCGGACGAGCGGCTGGCGGCTCCCGTGCCGCGCTCCACGCTCGCGCCGGCGGTGGGCTCGACGCTCAGCGGAGCGAGGTCGGGGTTGCCCTCCGCAGGCTGGGGGCCCGCGCCCACGGCACCCGCGCCGAGCAGCGTGACGAGCGCCAGCGCGGGGAGCTTGAGCGACCGGACCGGCAGCGTCGGCAGGGCCGGGAGCCGGAAGGAGCGCGCGGTGGCGGGGGCTGCGCTGTGGCGGCCTCGGGACATGGTGCGCTCCGGTTCTTCGTGGGTAGGACGCGCCAATGTAACCAAACCGTGATCTGAGAAGTCCAGTCGGACATTCCGTGCAGCGCTCCCGTTCGACTCATGAGCGGCAGCGCTGAGTCGTATGCGCCGCAGTCGTTGGACGGGCGGGAGGCGGGTTCCTACGCTGGAAGCATGACCGTTCCCCCTGTACCGACCGTGACGCTCAACTCCGGTCACACCATCCCGCAGCTCGGCTTCGGCGTCTTCCTCGTGCCGCCGGACGAGGCCGAGAAGGCCGTCAGCGAGGCCCTCGAGGTCGGCTACCGCCACATCGACACCGCGGCGATCTACCGCAACGAGGAGGGTGTCGGCGCCGCCATCGCGAAGAGCGGCATCCCCCGCGACGAGCTCTTCGTCACGACGAAGCTCTGGAACGACCGCCAGTCGGGCGAGCAGCCGCACGACGCGATTCGTGAGAGCCTCGACAAGCTCGGCCTCGGCCACGTCGACCTGTACCTCACGCACTGGCCCGCGCCCGAGCAGGACCAGTACACGAACGCGTGGGCGAAGCTCATCGAGATCCGCGACGCGGGCCTCGCGCGCTCGATCGGCGTCTCCAACCACCTGCCCGAGCACCTCGACCGGATCGTCGCCGACACGGGCGTCGTGCCCGCCGTCGACCAGATCGAGCTGCACCCGGCCTACCAGCAGCGCGACGTGCTCGCCTGGGCCGACGCGAACGGCACGAAGATCGAGGCCTGGGGTCCGCTCGGCCAGGGCAAGTACCCGCTCTTCGAGAAGCAGGCCGTCGTCGACGCCGCGGCCGCCCACGGCGTGACGCCCGCCCAGGCGGTGCTGCGCTGGCACCTGCAGCGCGGCTTCATCGTCTTCCCGAAGTCGTCCCGCAAGGAGCGCATGGTGGAGAACTTCGACCTCTTCGGGTTCGAGCTCACCGCCGACGAGGTCGCCGCGATCGACGCCCTCGACACGGGTGACGGCTCGGGTCGCGTGAGCGCCCACCCGTCCGAGGTCAACTGACCCGGTCGCCCGCGGCCTCCCGCGAGGCAGCACGCACGACGAGGGGCGCCGTCCGGTCGGACGGCGCCCCTCGTCGTGCGCAGGTGGGAGGTCGGCTCAGCCGCACTCGTCGCAGATGCCCGTGGCGGGCAGGACCGTGAAGCACGTGGGGCACACGGCCGGCGGCTTCTCCGGCTCCGCGGAGCGGGCCGTCGTGCGGCGCGGTGTGCGCGTCGCGGGCGCGGCCTTCGCCGTGGCCCGACGTGCGGGTGCGGGCGCCGCGGGGGCGGCACCGGGCACGTCGAACCCGCGCTTGCGCAGCAGGTCCGCGACGCCGACGGGGCTGCTGCGGAACTCCTCGGCGGTCGCGACGCGGCCGGTCGCGTACCGGTGCGCGACGCCGAGGATCGCCTGCGCGTCGTAGACGCGGTCCTCGTGGACGAGCGGGGTGCCGGGGGACGCGGTGAACCCGTAGACCCCGAGGAACGCGTCCCGGCCCCGGTCGTCCCAGTCCGCGAGGGCCTGGAGGATGTGCTGCCGGGTCACTGCCGAGAAGGTTGCCACGGCACGAGCCTAGACCGCCCCGCGGGACCCCTCGGACGACGAGCGCGTGACCTTCCGCACGCGCTCGTGCCGGGCCCTGGACGCCCGTGGATCAGGGGACGGTGTACCCCGCGGCGCGGAACATCTCGTACCACTCGGCACGGGTGAGCGGGACCTCCGAACCGAGCGCGGCGCCGGCGACCCGGTCGGGGCTCGTCGTGCCGAGCACGACCTGCGTCCGCGCCGGGTGGCGCGTGATCCACGCGGTCGCGATCGCGATGGGCGGCACGTCGTACCGGGCGGCGAGGCGGTCGATCACGGCGTTGAGCTCGGGGTACTTCTCGGACCCCAGGAACACGCCCGTGAAGAACCCTGCCTGGAACGGGGACCAGGCCTGGATCGTGATGTCGTGGAGACGGCAGTAGTCGAGGATGCCCTCGTCGCGACTGATCGACTGGTCGAGGGCCTGCATGTTCGCGGCGACGCCCTGCGCGACGAGCGGGGCGTGCGTGACGGAGAGCTGGAGCTGGTTCGCGACGATCGGCTGCTCGACGTACCGGCGCAGCAGCTCGATCTGGCCCGGCGTGTGGTTCGAGACCCCGAACGCCCGCACCTTGCCCGCGGCGTGCAGGTCGGAGAACGCGCGCGCGACCTCCTCGGGTTCGACGAGGGCGTCGGGGCGGTGCAGCAGCAGGATGTCGAGGTAGTCGGTGCGCAGGGCCTCGAGCGAGCCCTCGACGGACGCGACGAGGTGCTCGTACGAGAAGTCGAAGTACGGGCCCTCGGGGACGATGCCGGCCTTGGACTGGATGACCCACTCCGTGCGCTCGGCGGGGGAGAGGTCGAGCGCCTCGGCGAAGCGGCGCTCGCAGCCGTGGAGCTCGGAGCCGTACACGTCGGCGTGGTCGAGGAACGTGATGCCGGCGTCCCGTGCGGTGCGCACGAGGGTGCGGACCTCGTCGTCGGTCTTGTCCTGGATGCGCATGAGGCCGAGCACGACGTCCGGGACGACGATGTCGGTGCCGGTCAGGGTGAAGGTCTTCATCGGTGGAGCTCCTTCGTGGGGTGGGCGGGTCGGGTGCGCGACGTCGGTGTCCGGGATCCGAGAGTGCACTGCCCCAGGGGGGTCCCGGGTCGGGGGTAGGAAGGGACGTCGTCCGCCGGGGGCGGGGTGCCGGACGACCCGAGTCGAGCCCGGTCGGCCGCGACGGGTCGAGCCTAGGAAGCGATAACCTAGAAGTCCAACAACTAGTATTTGTCAGATAGAGAACTGTGAGTGGTCAATGGACCTTCGTCAGATGGAGTACCTCGTCGCGCTCGCGGACGAACGCCAGTTCACCCGGGCCGCCCAGCTCGTCGGCGTCTCGCAGTCGGGGCTCTCCGCCGCGGTCCGCAGCCTGGAGGAGGAGCTCGGCGCGAGCCTGTTCACGCGGACGACGCGGCGCGTCGAGCCCACCGAGGCCGGTCTCGCGCTGCTCCCGCACGCACGCTCCATGCTCGCGCAGGCGGCGGCCGCTCGCGACGCGGTCGTGCGGGCGACGCACGCGCTGTCCGGCTCGCTGCGCGTCGGCTCGGAGCAGTGCCTGGGCGTCCTCGACGTGACCGCCCTGCTCGAGCGCTTCCACCGGCGCTACCCGCAGGTGGAGATCCACTTCGCACAGGCGGGCTCGCACGACCTCCTCGCGCGCGTCCGTGAGGGCGACCTCGACGTCGCGTTCGTCGCGACCACCGAGCATCTGGGGCCGCTGTCCCAGACGGTCCTGGGCAGCGAGCCGCTCGTGCTCGTGTGCGCGCCGGAGCACCCGCTCGCCGGGAGGGGTCGGGTCGAGTGGTCCGACCTCTCGGGCCAGGAGTTCGTCGACTTCGACCCCTCGTGGGGCGCGCGGCCGGTCAACGACGCGACGTGCGCCGCGCACGGCGTCCACCGGCGCGTGCGGTGCTCCGTCAACGACGTGCACACGCTCCTCGAGCTCGTCGACCGCGGGCTCGGCATCGCGCTCGTGCCGCGCCACGTCGCAGGCAAGCCGGAGGCCGAGCGCCTCGTGACGCTCGCGCTGCCGGAGGGCGGTGCGCCGAGCTGGGTCGTCTCCGTCGTCACGGGGCGCTGGGACCGCGGCGCCTCGGCCGCGCCGCAGCTCCTGGAGCTCCTCGCGGACGCCCCCGCGTGCCGCGGCGTCGACGTCTCCCGGCCCGACGCGGCCGCGCTGCGCGCGGGCGTCGAGGCGCCGAGCCCTGCCGTCGAGGTGCCGAGCCCTGCCGTCGAGGCCGTGGCGGAGGCCCGGTGACCGCCCGCGCGGGCACCGACGCACCGCTCTTCCCGCTGCGCAGCGTCGTCCTCGGCGCGTTCCTCCCCACGCTCGTCCTCGAGATCGGCGTGGGGGCCATGCTGCCGGTCGTCGCGGTCACGGCCACGGGCCGGGGCGCGAGCCTCACGGTCGCGGGGCTCGTGGCCGCGCTCGTGCCGATCGGCAAGATCCTCTTCGACCTGCCCGCCGGAGCGCTCGCCCAGCGCCTCGGCGACCGTGCGGCCATGCTGCTCGCCGGAGGCGTCGCGGCGGTCGCCTTCGCGACGATCGCGCTCACCCCCACCCTGTGGGGCCTCGCGGCGGGGGTCCTCGCGCTCGGTGCGTCGACCGCCGTCTTCAACCTCGCCCGCCAGGCGTACCTCACCGAGATCACGCCCCCGCTGCGCCGGGCGCGCGTCCTGTCGACGCTCGCGGGCGTGCACCGGATCGGGCTGTTCCTCGGCCCGTTCGCGGGCGCGGCGGTCATCGCCGCGACCGACGTGCGCGGCGCCTACTGGCTCGGGACGGGCGCCGCCCTCACCGCGGTGGTGGTGCTCGCCGTCGTGCGGCCGGACCCCGCGGAGGCCGGACGTGCGCGGCTGCGCGGCGCCCGGTCCGTGCCGCGGGTCGGCATCGCCCGCGTGGCGCGCGACCACCGCCACCTGTTCGCGACGCTCGGCGTGGCGATCCTCCTGGTGAGCGCGGTCCGCGGGGCCCGGCAGACCGTCATCCCCCTGTGGGGCGAGCACCTGGGGCTGGACGCCGAGGTGACGTCGCTGATCTTCGGCGTCTCCGGCGCGCTCGACATGCTGCTCTTCTACCCGGCGGGCAAGGTCATGGACCGGTTCGGGCGCCTGTGGGTCGCCGTGCCGTCCATGCTCACGATGGCCGTCGGCCTCGCGGTGCTGCCGCTCGCGCACACCGCCCCCGCGCTCGCGGTCGTCGCGGCGGTGCTCGGGATCGGGAACGGCATGGGCTCGGGCATCGTCATGACGCTCGGCGCCGACGTCGCGCCCGCGGACGTGCGCCCGACCTTCCTCAGCGTGTGGCGCCTGTTCCAGGACACCGGCGACGCGCTCGGCCCGCTCGTGCTGTCGGCCGGTGCGGCGCTGGGGTCGCTCGCCGCGGGCGTCTGGGCGACGGCGGCGCTCGGCGCCGGCTCGGCGGCCGCGCTCGCGCGGTGGGTGCCGCGGCACTCGCCACTCGCGAACCTCGTGCGGCGGCGCTAGACCCAGCCGTCCCTTGGCCGCCAGGTGGGGCGTCGGGACGGACGCGTGACGGCCCGGCTCAGACGAGCGTGAGGACGCCCAGCACCCCGACGGCGAGGGCGAGCACGAGCGAGACGGCGATGAGCACGACGTGCACGGTGAGGAAGCGCGTCGCGCGGCCGTCGGCGTCGCGCGAGCGGGGGTCCTTGGCGATGCGCTGGAGGAAGCGCGGCCAGATGAGCAGGTTCCAGGCGGCCGTGACGAGCAGGACCACGGACCAGACGACGGGGATCTCCACGTCCCGAGCATGCCAGGAGGCGTCGGGCGCCTCGGGCGGGACGACCGCGGGCAGGGTGTGGGATCCAGCACATCGACGCGGGCGTGAGGTGAGGCTAACCTCTCTCGTGGTCGACGCGCTCGCGGGGCCGCCGTTCCGCCCGGGGAGCCGGGCGCCGCACGAGGAGCCGCCGGTGTCCGTCAAGACCGTCAAGCCCCAGGACGCGCACGTCGTCACGCTGAGCGTCGTCGGGCGCGAGCGGGTCAGTCCCAACGTCGTGCGGGTCACGCTCGGGGGAGACGAGCTGGACCTCTTCACCCCGCTGGGGTTCGACCAGTGGTTCCGGCTCTTCCTCCCGCGCGAGGACCAGGACGCGCTGCGGCTGCCGACCCGCGCGTCGGGCCTCTGGTACGTCCAGTACCTCGCCACGCCCAAGGCGCGCCGGCCGTGGGTGCGGAACTACACCGTGCGGGCCGTGCGCCCGGGCCTGCGCGAGCTCGACGTGGACTTCGTCGTGCACGGCGACGCGGGGCCCGCGTCCTCGTTCGCGCTGTCCGCCGAGCCGGGGGACCGCGTGGGCCTGCTCGACCAGGGGATCGGCTACCACCCGCGCGTCCCGCACGACTGGACGCTCCTCGTCGCCGACGAGACCGGGCTGCCCGCCGTCGCGGGGATCTGCGCGTCCCTGCCCGACGACGCGCGCGGCCTCGCGGTGGTCGAGGTCCCCGAGGCGGCGGACGCCCAGGAGTTCCGCGTGCCCGCGGGTGTCGAGCTGCGCTGGCTGGCGCGCGACGAGGCGCGGCCCACGGGCGGCGACCACGACCTGCTGCCGGGCCACCTCGCGCTCGACGCCGTACGGTCGGCCGACCTGCCCGCCGGCCCCGTCTACGCGTACGCGGTCGGGGAGTCGGCGCTCGCGACGGGCGTGCGCCGCCACCTCGTCAACGACCGGGGCGTGCCGAAGGCGCACGTCGACTTCGTCGGGTACTGGCGCCACGGGCACGCGGCGTCCGCCTGAACTGCCCCGCGCGCGCCGTCGGGCGCGGGGCGTCGTGCAGCGGAGCGTCGTGCAGCAGGGGCGGGTCGGTCAGACCCGGCGGAGCTGGCGGAACATCGGGCAGTCGAACGGGTCGCGCGCCGAGAGCCCCACGCGGTTGAGGTACCGGACGACGATCGCGTAGGACTGCACGAGGCTCGTCTCCGTGTACGGCAGGCCGAGGTGCGCGCAGTGCTCGCGCACGATCTCGCGGGCCCGCGCGAGGTGCGGGCGCGGCATGCTCGGGAACAGGTGGTGCTCGATCTGGAAGTTGAGCCCGCCCATGAGGATGTTCATCCACCAGCCGCCGCGGATGTTCCGCGAGGTGAGGACCTGCTTGGACAGGAAGTCGATCTTGCTGTCGGCGGGGATGATCGCCATGCCCTTGTGGTTGGGGGCGAACGACGCCCCCATGTAGACGCCGAAGACGGCGAGCTGGACGCCCAGGAAGGCGGCCGCGAGGCCGAGCGGCAGGAACCAGACGACCGCGCCGACGTAGAGCGACAGGCGCAGCGTGATGGTGACGATCTCGATGACGCGCGTGCGGACGTCGCCGCGCGCGCGGCCGCCGGCGAGGAGCGAGCGGAACGCCTGCACGTGCAGGTTCACGCCCTCGAGCGTGAGGAGCGGGAAGAACAGCCAGCCCTGGTAGCGGTTGATGACCGCCCGGAAGCCCTTCGCGACCTCCGCGTCCTCCTCGAGGAACACGACGACGTCGGGAGCGATGTCCGGGTCCTTGCCGCGGCGGTTCGGGTTCGCGTGGTGGCGCGTGTGCTTGTTCATCCACCACGAGTGGCTGATGCCGACGACGCCGTTGGCCAGCACCTTCCCGAGGCGGTCGTTCGCCGGGCCGGACGCGAACACCTGCCGGTGCGAGGCCTCGTGCGCGACGAACGCGAACTGGGTGAGGATCAGGCCGAGCGCCCCGGCGATGAGGAGCTGGAACCACGAGTCGCCCAGGAGCACGAACCCGGCGACCGCGCCGCCGAGCGCGAGCGTGAGGACCCCGAGGGTCCACAGGTAGTAGGCGTGCGTGCGGTGGAGCAGGCCCGCGTCGCGCACCGTGCGCGACAGTGCGCTGTAGGTGCTGGTGACGGCGCCGGGCTCGTCGGTCCGAGGGCGGGTGGCCCGGAAGCCCGGGCGCACTGCGGCAGAGGTCATGTGTCCTCGCAGGGGTGTCGGTGTCGACTTCCCAGCCGCGGAGGTGAGCAGGTGCTCGTCGTGCAGATGGCCCCACCCTACGGGACCGTAGGTTGCGCGCGCGAGGGGGCCGGGTGAAGGAGTCGCGAAGGAGCGACACCTCACCCGGAGGGGTCAGGCGGCGAACCGGAAGGTCTGGCGGTACTCCGTCGGCGTGATCCCGACCGCCCGCCGGAAGTGGTGGCGCAGGAGCGCGGCCGACCCGAAACCGCTGCGGCGCGCGACCTCCTCCAGGTCCAGCGAGGACTCCTCGAGCAGCGCCTGCGCGTGCGCGACGCGTTGCGACGTCAGCCACGCGAGCGGGGTCGTGCCGGTCTGCGCGACGAAAGCGCGCGCGAACGTGCGCTCGGAGGTGTGGGCCCGGCGGGCGAGGTCGCGCACGGTGAGCGGCTCGTCGAGGTGGTCGGTCATCCACTCCAGCAGCTCCCCGAACGAGTCCTCCTCGCACTCGGGCACCGGGCGCTCGATGAACTGGCGCTGCCCGCCGTCGCGCTGGGGCGGCACGACCATGCGCCGGGCGATCGTGTTCGCCACCCGCGCCCCGAGCTCGCGGCGCACGAGGTGCAGGCACGCGTCGATGCCCGCGGCCGTGCCGGCGCTCGTGATGAGGTTGCCGTCGTCGACGAAGAGCACGTCGGGGTCGATGTCGAGGCTCGGGTAGCGACGGCGCAGCTCGTCGGCGTGCATCCAGTGCGTCGTCACCCGCCGTCCCTCGATGACGCCCGCGGCCGCGAGCACGAACACGCCCGAGCACACGCTGAGCAGCAGGGCGCCGCGGTCGGACGCGCGGCGGACGGCGTCGAGCACCTCGGGCGGGTAGTCGGTCCCGATGCGGATCGCCGGCACGACGACCAGGTCCGCGTCGTCCGTCGCGGAGAGGTCGTGGTCGGGCACGACGTGCGCGCCCACCGACGTCCGGACGGCACGGCCCGCGACCGGGCCGCACACGCGGAAGTCGAACGACGGGACGCCGTCGTCGCTGCGGTCGAGGCCGAAGACCTCGCACACGACGCCGAACTCGAACGGGGCCAGGCCGTCGCACACGACGGCCGCGACGGATCGCACCATGCTCGGCACGCTACGCCGCTGGCAGGATCTTGTCGAGAGGTGTCAGTGCTGCCACTCGTGGCGCGGGTCGTGCGCCGCGAGGGTGGAGCGATGGACATCTTCTGGGGTGTGGTGGCTCTTCTCCTCGTCGTCGGCCCGACGGTCGCGGCCCTCGCGGTCCGCCGCGAGGACCCGGCCCGTCCGTGGTTCCCCGCCGGGTCCGACGGCGCGTGGCCCGACGGCGCCGCGTGGGACGCGCGCGGGGACCGGTCGGTGCACGGCGAGCGCTGGGACCGCGACGCGCAGCGGCTGGACGCCGACCTGCGCGCCGCGGCGTCGCGACCGGCTGAGCCGGCCGCCGTCGTCGACCCGCACGAGGTCGCGGCCGAGCTCGTGCTGCGGCGCGTCGTGCCGAACCCGGCCGTGCGCGACGGCGTGCGCGCCGCTCCTGCCGTGCCGGGCGGGCGCCCCGGGGCGAACGTGCCCGTCGCGCCGCGGCGGCCGGGGACCCGGGGCACGCCGCTCGCGCGCTGAGCCCCCGCACGCTGAGCCCCCGCACGCCGAGCTGCCGCGTCCTGAGCCTCCCTCGTGCCGAGCCGTCGCGTGCTGCTCGACGCGCGCAGCGTCCTCGGACGCACGAACGGCCCGGACCTCGTGGAGGTCCGGGCCGTTCGCGGGGGAGCGGTGTCGCGCTCGGGTCAGGCGCGCGAGCCGACCGCGTCGACGTCCGCGTCGCCCGTGAGCTGGTCGAGGCCCTCGAGCTCGTGCGCCTCCCACGGCGCGTGGCCGAGGCTCGGGATCATCGTCGCGAGCTCCGGGCGCCACTTGGTGAAGCGGGCGGGGAAGCAGCGCTCGAGCAGGTCGATCATCGCCGGGACGGCCGTCGAGGCGCCCGGCGAGGCGCCGAGCAGGCCGGCGATCGAGCCGTCGGCCGCCGCGATGACCTCGGTGCCGAACTCGAGGACGCCCTTGCCGTCCTTGTCCTTCTTGATCACCTGGACGCGCTGGCCCGCGGTGATGGTCTCCCAGTGCTTGGGGTGCGCGGTGGGCATGAAGCCCTGGAGCGCGGTGAACTTGGTCTCCGGGCTCGCGAGGAGCTGGCCCACCAGGTACTGGGTGAGGTCGAGGTTCTTCAGGCCCGCGCCCACCATCGAGCCGAGGTTGTGCAGGCGCAGCGAGGTGAACAGCCCGAGGTACTTGCCCTTCTTGAGGTACTTGGGGCTGAACCCGGCGTAGGGGCCGAACATCAGGTACGTCTTGCCGTCGACGACGCGCGTGTCCAGGTGCGGGACCGACATGGGCGGCGAGCCGACGTCGGCCTTGCCGTAGACCTTCGCCTGGTGCTGGGCGACGAGCTCCGGGTCGTCCGTGCGGAGGAACTCGCCGCTGATCGGGAAGCCGCCGTAGCCCTTCGCCTCCGGGATGCCGGCCGCCTGGAGCAGCGGCAGCGCGCCGCCGCCGGCGCCGACGAACACGAACCGGGCCTCGACGGTCGAGCGGCGCTTCGGGGCGTTCCACGAGCGGTCCTTGACCGTCAGGCGCCAGCGGCCGTCCTTCGTCTTCCTGAGGTTCTTCACCTCGTGCTCGAGGTAGAGCTGCGTGCCCTCCGAGACGAGGTAGTCGACGAGCTGCTCGGTGAGGGCGCCGAAGTCGACGTCCGTCCCGCTCGTCGCGCGCGTCGCCGCGACCGGCTCGTCGCCGTCGCGCTCGGCGACCAGGAGCGGAGCCCACTCGGCGATGACCGCCGGGTCGTCCGTGAACTCGAGCTCGCTGAACAGCGGGTGGCGGCGCAGCGTCTCGAAGCGGCGACGCAGGTAGTCGACGTTCTCCGCGCCGCGCACGAACGTCATGTGGGGGGTGCGGGAGATGAAGCTCGCGGGCTGCGGCAGCGCGCCCGTCGTGAGCAGGTGGTGCCAGAACTCGCGCGACACCTCGAACTGCTCGTTGATCTTCACCGCCTTGGTGATGTCGATCGAGCCGTCCGGCTTCTCCGGCGTGTAGTTCAGCTCGCACAGGGCGGCGTGACCCGTCCCGGCGTTGTTCCACGGGTTCGACGACTCCTGCGCCACGGCGTCCAGGCGCTCGTAGATGCGCACCGTCCAGGTGGGCTCCAAGACCTTCAGGAGTGCCCCGAGCGTGGCGCTCATGATGCCACCGCCGATGAGGGCTACGTCGATCTGGTCTGCGCTGCTTGCGGGGTTGCTCGCTCGACTCGACACATGTCGATCCTACGCTTGTGAAAGAGTGCACTAACTGTGCGGTGCGTCACGGGCGTGCGTCACACTTTCGCGGGACCTCGGTCCTGAGCCGGGCAGGTCGGACGTCGCGTACCGCGCGATCCGTCCGCGTTCGCCCGGGTCGCACCGCGATCTCGCGAGGGAGAGCACGGGTCCCGAGCCGTCCTCCCGCGAGGTAGAGCCGTGGTCTCGCGAGGTGGAGCCGTGGTCCGCGTGCACGAGCCGACCACGCCTCTACCTGGGCGGCCCAGGGCTCTACCTCGGCCGACCGGGGCTCTACCTCGCGGGGGTGGGGTTCTCCGGCGGCGGGGAGTACGGGGACGGCCAGGGGCCGATCTCGGGGAGGCTCACGGGCTCGCCCGCGAGGCGGGCGGTGGGCTCGGTGCCGGGGGCGCGGCCCGCGAGCCAGGCGGCGACGTCGGTGAGGCCGCCGTGGACGACGACGGCGCAGCGGCCGCGCGCGGACGTGGGCGCGGCTGCGGCCACGGGCGTGGGCTCTGCTTCGGACGCGGGCTCAGGTCCGGCAGCCATGCGGAGGCCGCCCGGTCCGACGCGAAGAGCGCCCGGTCCCACGTGGACGCCGCCGGCGCCCACGACGAGGCCTCCTGGTGCCCCGTCGAGCTCGACCACGACGTCGTCCGCGAGCCGGACCCCGAGGAAGTCGAGGAGGTGCAGCCCGAGCGCGGGAGGCCAGGAGTCGAGGCCGACGCCGGCGTCGAGGTCGACCGCGTGGATCCGCACCTCGCGCCACCAGGCCACGAGCGCGTCCGTGACCGTGCCGTCGCGGTACGTCACCGGCGCGGACCACCCGGCGGACCCGGCGGCGGGCCACGCGGCGTCGAGGCGGTCGGCCAGCGCGTCGAGCGCCGCGACGTGCTGCGCGACCGAGCGCAGCGCGCCCGTCCGGATGCCGTCCTCGCGCCCGGCCGCGCCGCCGTCGTACACCTCGACGAGCTCGCCGCGCGCGGCGCGCTCGGCCTGCCGTGCCATGGCCTCGCCGATGGCGGTGACGTGCGCGAGCACGTGGCTGCGCGACCACCCGGGCAGTGCCGACGGCGCGTCGAGCCCGGCGGCGTCGAGCCCGCGCGCCGCGTCGGTCACCGCGTCGAGGGCGGCGCGCGCGTCGCGCCGGACCTCCTCGACGTCGGGCGGGGTGAGGGCAGGGGCGTCGGTCAGGGCCACAGCAGCTCCTTCGTCCAGGTGGTCGGCGCGCCGGACGCCGCGGTGTAGCGCAGGCGGGTCTGGCCCGCGCCCGACGACGCCCAGAACTCCACGCTCGTCGGCTCGAGCGCGTACGCGGTCCAGGCGTCGAGGACGAGCCCGGACTCCGCCCGCACGCGGTCGAGGGCGGCGTCCCACGCCTCGCGGTAGGCGGCGCGGGACGCGAGCGGGGCGCTCTGCGACCCGGCGAGGGCGGTCGCGCGGGAGAAGTCGGACCGGTCCAGGAAGTCGGCGGCGGACGTCTCGGCGTCCAGCGGCACGACGGGCCCCCGCACGCGGACCTGCCGACCGTGCTCGCGCCAGAAGAACGTCAGGGCGGCGTTCGGGTTCTGCGCGAGCGCGACGCCCTTGGGGGAGTCGGCGCGCGTCGCGAAGACCCACCCGTCGCCGTCGACGTCCTTGAGGATGAGCGTCCGCGCGTCCACGCGGCCGCTCGCGTCGGCGGTCGAGAGGGTGGCGGCGTGCGGTGCGGGCAGCCCGGCGTCGATCGCGTCGTCGAGCCAGCGGACGAAGAGCGTGCCCGGGTCGTCGGGTGCGGCGTCGACGTCGAGACCGGGGAGGTCGGGGCCGAAGACGGGCAGGGCGCGCAGGCGCTCGCGCAGGGACGGGCGGTCGGCGTCGGTCATGCGTCCTCCGAGGTGGTCGGGAGCGGGTCGAGCAGGGCGACGAAGCCCCGCGCGGCGGCGGACATCGCGTCCGGGTCGTCGAGGGCGCGCGCGAGGACGTACCCGCCCTGCACGACGGCGACGGCGGCGTGCGCGCGGTCGCGCGCCGCGTCGTCGGGCAGCCCGCCCTCGACGAGGACGGCGGCGGCCAGGTCGACGAGCCCGCGGAAGTAGGCGCGCACCTCAGCGGCGAGCGCGGCGTCGTCCATGACGGCCTGGTCGCTCACGAGGCGCCCGACCTTGCAGCCGGCGAGCGCGGGCCGCGGGCGTTCGAGATAGCGGACGAGGCGCTCGACGGCGGAGCCCTGCGCGCCGAGGTCGCGGCGCGCGGCGTCGAGGCCCGCGGTCGTCGTGGCGTGCACGGCCGCGGCGGCGAGGTCGTGCTTCGTGGGGAAGTGGTGGTAGAGGCTGCCCTGCCCGACGCCGCTCGCGGCGAGGACCTGGCGCGGGCTCGTCGCGCCGACGCCCTGGGCCCAGAAGAGCTCCTGCGCGGCGGCGACGAGGCGGTCCCGGTTCGAGCCGGGCGCCTCCGCGCGTGGCGTGTCGGACGGCATGGTCCGAGCCTAGCGGGCGACCATACCTACCGCTAGGTATGTCGCGGACGAGTCTCCGGGCCGACGGGGTGCGACCTGCGCCTGGGGGAGAGCGACGGTCTCGCCCCACCGGTCTTGTGGACCGTCACCAACGCGTCGTCGGGCTCCCCGGTCGGCGGAACGCGACGCTGGAGAGACCGTGCACGCGCGCGCGCGGCGCGCGTCGCCACGATCGACCCATGGACCACGACCTCGCCGCGTTGCTCGACGACCTCGTCTCCGCCACGACGCGCGAGGAGGCGCCCTCCGCGGACAGCCTCCTCGCCGTCCTCGCGACCGACGACGACGACCTCCTGGACGTCGTCGCCGCGGCGGCCCGGGTCCGACGCCGGTGGTTCGGCCGGCGCGTGAAGCTCGCCTACCTCGTCAACCTCAAGTCCGGGCTGTGCCCCGAGGACTGCACCTACTGCTCCCAGCGGCTCGGGTCCGCGGCGGAGATCCTGCGGTACACGTGGCTCCGGGCGCCCGAGGCGCTCGGTGCGGCGCGCGCGGGCATCGACGCCGGGGCGTCGCGCGTGTGCCTCGTGGCGAGCGGGCGCGGCCCCACGGAGCGCGACGTGACCCGCGTCTGCGGGGTCGTCTCCCGGATCGTCGAGGAGCACCCTGGCGTCGAGGTCTGCGCGTGCCTCGGGCTGCTGTCCGACGGCCAGGCCGAGCGCCTGCGCGACGCGGGCGCCCACGCCTACAACCACAACCTCAACGCGTCGCAGGACGCCTACCCCGAGATCTGCACGACCCACGACCACGCGGACCGCGTCGCGACCGTCCGGCGCGTCCAGGGCGCCGGGCTGTCGGCCTGCTCGGGGCTCATCGCGGGGGCGGGGGAGACCCCCGAGCAGCTCGTCGACGTGCTCCTGGAGCTGCGGGCGCTCGACCCGGACTCCGTCCCGGTCAACTTCCTCGTGCCCTTCGAGGGGACCCCGCTCGCGGGCCGGCACGAGCTCACGCCGCAACGGTGCCTGCGGATCCTCGCCGCCGCGCGGTTCGCGCTGCCCCGGGCCGAGCTGCGCCTGGGCGCCGGGCGGGAGCTCCATCTGCGAGCACTTCAGCCGCTCGCCCTGCACGTGGCCAGCTCGCTCTTCCTCGGCGACTACCTCACGGCGGAGGGGCAGGACGCCGCCGCGGACCTCGCGATGATCGCCGATGCCGGCCTCGAGGTCGAGGAGGTGCCCGGACCCGCCGGGCGGACGGCGTCGTCGCGCGTCGTTCCGCGCCGCCGCGGGGCGGGGACGGACGTCGCTCCCAACGCCTGATCGCCGCGACCGTCGTAGCGTGAGGGCGTGAGGGTGCAGCAGCGGGTGCTGGTGGTCGCGGTCCTCGCGTCGTTCGTGTCGTTCCTGGACGGCTCGGTGGTCAACGTCGCGCTGCCCGCGATCTCCGCCGAGCTCACCACCGGGCCCGTCACGGGTCTCGCGCTGCAGCAGTGGGTCGTCGACGCCTACATGATCACGCTCGGCGCGCTCATCCTCCTGGCGGGGTCGCTGTCGGACGTCCACGGGCGCCGCCGCATCATGGCGATCGGGCTCGTCGGGTTCGCCGTGACGTCGGTCGCGTGCGCGCTCGCGCCCGACGGCCTCGTCCTCGTCGTCGCGCGCGGCCTCCAGGGCGTCGCGGGCGCCCTGCTCGTGCCCAGCTCGCTCGCCATGATCATCTCCACGTTCGACGGCGAGCGGCAGGCCCGCGCGATCGGCTCCTGGACCGCGTGGACCAGCACCGCGTCGCTCGTCGGGCCGCTGCTCGGCGGCGTCCTCATCGACGCGATCTCGTGGCGCTGGGTCTTCTGGATCAACGTGCTCCCCGTCGCCGTCACGCTGTGGCTGCTGCGCGGCGTCCCCCGGTCCGCGGCGGAGGAGCCGGACGCCGCGGCGGGCCCGGGCGGACGACGGCGCATCGACACGCTCGGGGCGACGCTCGCCGCCGTCGGGCTCGCGGGCACGGTGTTCGCGCTCATCGAGCAGGGCCGCTTCGGGTGGGCGAGCCCCGTGGTGTGGGGGCCGTTCGCCGTGGGGGTCGTGTGCCTCGCCGCGTTCGTGGGGTGGGAGCGCCGCGCCCCGGACCCGATGCTGCCGCCGCGCCTGTTCCGGGTGCGCAACTTCGCGTGGGGCAACCTCGCGACCGCGGCGATCTACGGCGCGCTGTACTTCGGCGGGTTCGTCGTCACGCTCTTCCTCCAGCAGGTCGGCGGGTACAGCGCGACCGCCGCCGGTCTCGCCCAGCTCCCCGTCACGCTCGTGCTCCTCGCCCTGTCGACGCGGTTCGGGGCGCTCGCGGGCCGCTACGGCCCGCGCCTGTTCATGACGCTCGGCCCGATCGTCGGCGGGGCCGGCTACCTGCTCCTGCTCACGACGACCGACGACGCCGTCTACGTCACCCAGGTCCTGCCGGGTCTCGTGCTCTTCGGCCTGGGCCTCGCGATGACGGTCGCGCCGCTGACGTCGGCGATCCTCGGCTCGATCCCCGCGGCCGACGCCGGCATCGGCTCCGCGGTGAACAACGCGGTGTCGCGCGTCGCGGGGCTGGTCGTCATCGCGTTCGCGGGGGTGATCGTCGGCGGCGTGCTCGACCTCGACGGCTTCCACCGCTCGCTCCTCGTCACGGCGGCCCTGCTCGTCCTCGGCGGCGTGCTCAGCTGGGTCGGCATCCGCAACGACCGTGTGCGCGCCGCCGACGCCGGAGAGGCCCAGAGCGGCTGAGGCGGAGTGCCGGCTCGAGGTCCCGCGCCCGCCGTGCCGACGGCTAGCGCACCGTCTGCAGGTCGTGGGTCGAGGTGTTGAGGCGGCGTGCGCCGTCGGGCACGTCCGGCGGGAACGCGACGACGATGTCCTCGATCCGGACGCCGAAGCGGCCGGGCAGGTAGACCCCCGGCTCGACGGAGAAGCACATGCCGGGCTCGATCGGGCGGTCCTCGCCCTCCACCATGTACGGCGGCTCGTGCGTCGTCGTGCCGATGCCGTGGCCGGTGCGGTGCACGAACTGCTCGCCGTAGCCCGCGTCGACGATGACGGCGCGCGCGGCGCGGTCGACGTCCTGGCACGTCGCGCCTGGGCGCACCGCGTCGACCCCGGCCTGCTGCGCGCGCCGGACGACGTCGTAGACCTCGCGCTGCTGGTCGGCGAGGGCGTCGTCCGTGCCGCCCGCGACGAGCACCGTCCGCGAGGTGTCCGACCCGTACCCGTCGCGCAGCCCGCCGAAGTCGAGCACGACGAGGTCGCCGGGCTCGATGACGCGGTCGCCCGCGTCGTGGTGGGGGTCGGCGCCGTTCGGGCCGGAGCACACGAGCGTGAAGTCGACCTGCTCGTGCCCGTGCTCGCGCAGGAACCGGTCGAGGTCGGCCGCGACGTCCCGCTCGTGCCGGCCCGCGAACGCGACGCCCAGGACGTCCGCGAACGCGGCGTCGGCGGCCGCGCCCGCCGCGGCGAGGCGCTCCACCTCCGCAGCGTCCTTGACGGCCCGCAGCGTCGGGACGGCGTCGGAGAACGCGGTCAGGCGGGCGCCGGGCAGCGCGCGCTGGAGCCCGAGCACGTGCAGCGCCCACGTGGCGTCCGAGACGGCGTAGGTGCCGTCCGCGGCGAGGAGTCGCGCCGCGGCGTCGTGCTCGTCGTCGCCGTCGCGCCACGTCACGGCGTCGAGGCCCTCCGCGCCGGGGGCGGAGGCCAGGTCGCCCCGCTCCAGCAGCGGCACGACGACGGACGCCCCACTGGTCGTCCCGGTCCCCTCGGCGGGGATCGTGAGCAGCGTCAGCCGCTCCGTCTCCGGCGGCGCGTACCCGGTGAAGTACGCGAGGTCGGGGCCGGGCGAGACGAGCAGCCCCGTGAGACCGGCCTCGCGCGCGTGCGCGGCGGCGCGCTCGCGACGCGCGGCGTAGACCTCGGGACCGAACGCGGCCCCCGGACGTGCGGCATCGGTGCTCGACATGAGCCCAGCGTGGCACCGCTCGCCGCCGAGATCGACCCGAGCGGCCCGGCGACGGCCCTCCGCAGGTCCGCTCGGGCGGCCGGGTCCGTCCCGGTCGTCGCGGCTTGGGCGGTCCGGCTCGGGTCCTGGAGTGGCAGGCTGCTCGCATGACCGACGTGCGCAACCTCCTCGCCGCCCTCGACACGTTCGACGGGCACTGGCAGCCGCACCGCGTGGCGAGCCTCAACGACGCCGACGTCAAGGTGGTGAAGGTGCGGGGCGAGTTCGTCTGGCACACCCACCCCGAGACCGACGAGCTGTTCCTCGTGCTCGACGGCGAGCTGACGATCGACCTGCGCGACGGCGGCGCCGAGCGCGCGGTCGTGCTGGGCCCGCACGACCTGTTCGTGGTGCCGCGGGGCGTCGAGCACCGGCCGCGTGCCGCCGTCGAGACCTCCGCGGTGCTCGTCGAGCGGCAGGGGACGGTCAACACGGGCGACGCGGGCGGCGACCTGACGTCGCCGCTGCGGGAGCTGCCGGGCGAGCCGCCGACCGCCTGACGGTCGGAGCCCGACCGGCCCGGACGTGCCGGACCGGCCGGCCG
Organism: Cellulosimicrobium sp. RS; assembly: GCF_046159675.1. Classification (NCBI taxonomy): domain Bacteria; kingdom Bacillati; phylum Actinomycetota; class Actinomycetes; order Micrococcales; family Promicromonosporaceae; genus Cellulosimicrobium; species Cellulosimicrobium sp. RS. Next base: position 185,370 of record NZ_JBJXVU010000004.1, read on the forward strand.
CGGGTCGATCGGGCGCCGCCCGGGCCGGTCTCGGAGGGTCAGACCCGCACGACGACCTTGCCGCGCACGTGCCCGGACTGGCTCGCGCGGTGCGCGTCGGCGGCGTCGGCGAGGTCGAAGACCTCGTCGACCTCCGGGCGCAGCAGGCCCTCGTCGCCGAGCCGCGCGAGCTCGGTGAGGTCGGCTGCGTCGGGGCGCACCCACACGTAGTGCCCGCCCAGCTCGTCGCGGGCCCGTGCGTCCGTGATCGAGGCGACCGTACCGCCGTCGCGCAGCACCTGCGGGACCGAGTCGAGCGCGTCGCCGCCCACGTAGTCGAGGACCACGTCCACGCCCTCGGGCGCGAGCGCCCGGACCCGCTCCGCGAGCCCGTCGCCGTACGTCACCGGCTCCGCGCCGAGCGACCGCAGGAAGTCGTGGTTGCGCTCCGACGCCGTCCCGAGGACGCGCGCCCCGAGCGCCTTCGCGATCTGGACGGCGAACGACCCGACGCCGCCGGCGGCGGCGTGCACGAGCACCGTCTGGCCCGCGGCGAGGCCGGTGCGCCGGATGGTCTGGTACGCCGTCAGCCCGGCGAGGGGCACGGCCGCCGCCTCCTCGAACGACCACGCCGCCGGCTTGCGCGCGAGCGTCCGGACGGGCGCCGCGACGAGCTCGGCGAACGTGCCGCCCGAGACCTCGCCGCCCACGACGTCCTTGCGCACGTACCCGTACACCTCGTCGCCGACCTGGAGCTCGGGGGTGTCCAGGCCCACGCGCTCGACGACGCCCGCCACGTCCCAGCCGGGCACGACGGGGAAGATGGCGTCCATGACCTGGTCGAGGTACCCCTCCCGGACCTTCCAGTCCACCGGGTTCACGCTCGCGGCGCGCACGCGCACGAGGACGGAGTCGGGGCCGACCTTGGGGGTCGGGAGGTCGGTCGTCTCGAGGACGTCGGGGCCGCCGTAGCGGGAGTAGGTGATGGCTCGCATACGGGCGGCAACCCCGCGGACGCCCGACGGATTCCCGCGGCGCGGTCAGCCCTCGAACGCGGTGGGGTCCATGTGGAGGACCTCCCACTGGTGCCCGTCGAGGTCGGCGAAGCTCCGCGAGTACATGAAACCGCCCTCCTCCTGGGGGTCCTTGACCGCGGTCGCGCCGGCGGCGAACGCGGCGTCGACGAGCCGGTCGACCTCGGCGCGGGAGCCGACGCTCAGGGCGTTGATCACCTCGGTCGTGGCGGTCGCGTCGGCGATCGCCTTGTTCGTGAACCGCTGCGCGAACTCCGCGGTGAGGAGCATCACGTAGATCGTGTCGCTGAGGACGATCGAGGACGCGTTCTCGTCCGTGAACTGCTCGTTCACGGTGTACCCCAGCGCGGTGTAGAACGCCTTGGCGGCGTCGAGGTCCTGGACGGGCAGGTTGACGAAGATCTGGGTGCTCATGCGGTCCTCCGGTGTGGCGGGCGGGTCGCCCGGTGCGGGTGTCGTCGGGGTAGACGACGGCCCGCCCGGGAACTCATCGCCCGGCCGCGCGGTGGCGCGACCGGGCGCCGCCCTGCCTCGGCGCGACGTCAGACGAGCACGTCGCCGTCGCGGGCCACGACCCGGCCGCCGGCGACGACGAGCGCGCGGCGCGGGGCGCGCACGACGGCGTCGGGCACGTTCTCCGCGTCGACGAGCACCACGTCCGCGGGTGCGCCGACGACGAGGTCGTGGACGTCGCGGCCGACGAAGCGCGCGGCGTCGGACGTCGCGACGCGCGCGGCGGTGATGAGCTCCTCGTCGTACCGGAAGCGCGAGAGGCGGGCGAGCTGGGTCGTCAGCGCGAGGAGGTCGCCGGTCCCGTAGGGGGACCACAGGTCGCGGATGCCGTCCGTGCCGAGCCCGACGGCGACGCCCGCCGCGCGCAGCGCGTGCACGGGCAGGGGAGCGGCACCGATCGGCGCGACCGTGGTCATGGTGATGCCGGCCTCGCCCATCGCGGCGACGAGGTCCGCCTGGCGCGACGCCGGGACGTCGCCGACCGCGAAGCCGTGCGCCACGTTGACCTTCCCCTGGAGGCCGGCGCGCAGGGTGCGGTCGATCATGAGCTCGACCTGGAACGCGCCGAGGTCCCCGCCGTCGTGGAGGTGCACGTCGACCCCGACGCCACGCCGCTCGGCGATCGCGAACAGCCCGTCGAGCTGGCCGACGGGGTCGCGGTCGATCGACGCCGGGTCGAGGCCGCCGACGTGCTCGGCGCCCGCGGCGGCGGCCGCGTCGAGCAGGTCGAGCACCCCGGGCCGGCGCAGCACGCCGTCCTGCGGGAACGCGACGATCTCGGCGTGCACGGCGCCGTCCAGCGCGGCGAGCGCCTCGCGCACGACCTCGATGCCGCGCAGCCCCAGGCCGAGGTCGACGTCGACGTGGGTGCGGATCGCCGTCGTGCCGTGCCGCACGAACTCGCGCAGCACCGTGAGCGTCACGTCGACGCCCGGGATGCCGAGCTCGTCGCGGTGCGCGCGCTCGTGCGCGATGCGGCCCTGCGTCGTCGCCTCGCCGCCGTAGCTCACCCAGGGCCGGCCCCACCAGCTCTTGTCGACGTGCGCGTGGGCGTTGACGAGGCCCGGGAGCGCGAGCAGGCCGCGGCCGTCCACCACGCCGGCCTCCGGCACCGTGCCGGCCGCCGGGTCGTGCGGCGTCACCGCGGCGATGCGGCCGTCCGCGACGTGCAGGTCGACCGGCTCGCCGCCCCAGGGGCGGACGTCGCGCAGGACGGTGACGGTCTCGGGGGTGCGGGCGGTGGTCATGCGGCGGGTCCTTCCGGCAGCGGGACGACGACCTGGGGCCGTCCGGGGATCTGGATCTCGTACGTGTCGAGCGTGCCGAGGTCGACGACGGTCGCGCCGTCCCACGCCTCGGCCTGCGTGTACCCGCCGGCGAGCACGGCGCTCGGGCGGCCCGTCGCGGGGTCGGTCCACGTCGTCACGGTCTCGTGGCGGCGCGTGAGCGGGGCGACCTGCTCTGCGCCGGTCGCCGGGTCGAGCACCGTCACGTTCGGCCCGCCCGTGGCGTTGCCGAACGGGCCGTTGCCCACGACGACGACGCGGCCGTCGGGCGCGCGGGCGACGCCGTGCTGGTGGCTGTCCGCCACCGAGGCGACGGTCGTCGTCGTGCCGGTGGCCGGGTCGAGGCGGACCAGCACGCGGCCCTGGTAGGGCAGCAGGAGCGAGCCGTCGTCGTCGAGCACCGCGTAGTGCGGCTTCTCGAACGACGCGAGCCCGCCGTCCGTGCCGAACGGCGCGACCTCGATCCGCCGGGCCTCGAACGTCGTGGTGTCGACGACGTGCACGGAGAACGCGTCGTGGTCGACGGTGTAGACCTTGCTGCCGTCGGCGGCGACGAGCACGTCGAACGGTCGCAGCCCCACGGGCGTGCTCGCGACGACCTCGCGCGACGCGACGTCGATCGTCTCGAGCGTCGACGAGTCGCCGCGGTGGACGGCGACGTGGACGCGGGCGCCGTCGGGCGAGACGGCGATGCCCATGCCGCCGCGGCGGTACTCGCCGAACGCGACGCGCGCGGGCGCGTCCCGGTAGGGGAGGAGGTCGACCCGCTCGCGCGTCGCGAGGTCCACGACGGCGACGCCCTGGGCCGTCGAGACGTAGGCGCGCATCGTCGGGGCGTGCACGGCGACGCCCCACGGCGCGGCGCCCACCTCGATGCGGTCGACGACGGCGCTGCCCTCCCGGATCGTCGGGTCGACGACCGCGAGCCCGTCGGACTCCGCCTCGGTCGCGAGCAGGAACCGCGAGGTCTCGGCGGCGGGGGTGGTGCCGGCAGGGGCGTCGGGCACGGGTGTCGTCGGCTCGTCCCCGGGCGTCGTCTCCGGTGCCCGCGCGGAGGCGGCCGGGCTCCGGGGTGCGGAGAGCGTGGCGTCCGCGCCCGTTCCGCTGGGCGTGCACGCGGCGAGGACGGCGACGCCGAGCGCGGTGACCCATGCCGCCGCACGTCGCGGCCGACGGATACGGGGCCGGCCGGCACCGCGGAGGAAGGGAAGGGCGACCATGTCCAAATGGTATACCAATCGCTCGCCGTGTCCCGGGCGCTGCTCTCCCCAGCGCGCGAGGGAGCCGGTCAGCCGTCGAGCGTCGCGGGCGCCTCCAGCACGACATCGTCCGGCGACTTGTCCCGGCGCCACCCCTTCCAGACGGGATGGCGCAGCTTGCCGAACGGGACGTCGTCGCCGTCGCCCTCCCCGGCGCCCGTCCACTCGGCGTAGACGACCTCCGCGACCCGCCGCGGCGACACCCAGTGCGCGTCGCGCGCGTCCTCGCGCGGCACGCCCACCGCGGGCGGCGTCGTGCGCCCGATCCGGTCGAGCTCGGCGACCAGGTCGCGTCGCTCGGCGTCCGTGAAGCCCGACCCGACCCGGCCCACGTAGACGAGGCGGCCGTCGTCGGGCACGGCGAGCAGCAGGGACCCGACGAGGTGCGTCCGCTCGCCGTGGCCCGGCCGCCACCCGACCACGACGACCTCCTGCGACTGCGCGTGCTTGAGCTTCAGCCACAGCGCCGAGCGGCGGCCCGACGAGTACGTCCCGTCGCGCCGCTTCGCGACCACGCCCTCGAGCCCCAGCCGCCTCGACGTCTCCATCGCTGCCTCCAGGTCCCCGTCGAAGACCGGCGGCACGTGCACCGGGGCGACGGCGTCGCGCAGCACGTCCTCCAGCACCTCGCGCCGCTCGTCGTACGGGCGCTTCGCGAGCGACCGCCCGCCGGTCTCCAGGACGTCGAACACCATGAGGTCGACCGTGACCCGCCGTCGCGCCGCGGCGACGTCCCCCGGTTTGGCGATGTTCGCGCGCTGCTGGAGGCGCCGGAAGCTCGGCCGCCCCCGCGCGTCGAGCGCGACGATCTCCCCGTCCAGCACCACCGGCAGCGCCTCGGCCGGGACCTGCTCCGCGAGCGCCTGCAGCTCCGGGTACGTCACCGACATGTCCTTGCCCGAGCGGCTCACGAGCCGCACGCGCCCCTCGGCCACGTGCGCGAGCGTCCGGAACCCGTCCCACTTCATCTCGAACGCCCACGCGTCGCCGTCGTGCAGGTCGCCCGCCGACGCGGGCGACGCGAGCATCGGCCGCCAGTCCGTCCGCGCGGGCCGTGGCTCTGGAGCACCGTGGTCGTCGGGCGACGACGCGCCGCGAGCCGACGGCGAAGCCGGGGGTGGGGAGGAGGTGCCGGGTCGTGGCGGGTCTGGCGGGAGCGGCGAGGGACGAGCCGCGGATGGTAGACCCGGCGCCTCCTCCCCACCCCCGGCGCCCCGACCCCGCGCGCTCTCGCCCGGACGGCTCGGCCTCGGCGCCATGAGGTGGATCAGCCAGTTGTCCTCGTCGCGGCCGTCGCGGCCGCCCGTGTGGATGAGCGCGAGGCGGCGGGTGCCGTGCTGCTCGCCGTGGAGCGTGACGATGACCTCCTCGCCGTCGCGCCACTTCTCGAGCTCGTACGTGCCGGCGTCCCAGATGGTCACCTCGCCGGCGCCGTACTCGCCCTTCGGGATCGTGCCCTCGAACGAGCCGTAGGCGAGCGGGTGGTCCTCGGTCTGGACGGCGAGGTGGTTCTTCTTCGGGTCGGTCGGCTCGCCGCGCGGGAGCGCCCAGCTCACGAGCACGCCGTCGTGCTCCAGCCGGAAGTCCCAGTGCAGGCGGCGGGCGTGGTGCTCCTGGATGACGAAGCTGTTGCCCGCGCTCGGCGGCGGCGCCTCGTCCGGGACGGGCTCGGGCGTGCGCCCGGCGTCGCGCATGGAGCGGTACCGGTGCAGGCGGTCGGGCCGCTCGTCGTCCGTCCCGCCGTCCGTGGTCCCGCTGCCCGACGCCGCACCCCCCTTGCGCTCGAACGTCGCCATGCGCGCAGGCGTGGGCTCGAGCGCGGAGAGGTGCCCCTGCGTGAGCGCGGCGAGCGGGTCGCCCAGGGTGCGCACGCGCTCGACGACCTCGTCGAGGTCGAGGTGGCGCAGGTCCGGGTCGTCGAGCTCCTCCCAGGTGCGGGGCGCGGCGACGGTGGGGTGCTCGCGCCCGCGCAGCGAGTAGGGCGCGATCGTCGTCTTGTTGCCGTTGTTCTGGCTCCAGTCCACGAGGACCTTGCCGCCGCGCAGCGACTTCTTCATGTCGCTCACGACGAGGTCGGGGTGCTCGGCCTCGAGGTAGCGGGCGAGCTCGTGCGCGACGGCGGAGACGGCCGCCGCGTCCTGCTTGCCGTCGAGCGCGGCGTACAGGTGGATGCCCTTGGACCCGCTCGTCACGGGCAGGGGTTCGAGGCCCATGCCCTGGAGGATCTGCCGCGCCTGGCGTGCGACCTCGGCGCACTCGGCCAGCCCGGCCCCCGGGCCGGGGTCGAGGTCGAGGACGAGGCGGTCGGGGTCGAGGTGCGCCCCGGTGCGACCGAACTGCCACTGCGGCACGTGGAGCTCGAGAGACGCCGTCTGGCCGAGCCACGTGAGGGTCGCGAGGTCGTTGACCAGCACGTAGTCGTTGGCGCTGCTCTTGTGCTGGATGCGCCGCGTGCGCACCCAGGACGGGACGCCCTGGCCCGCGTTCTTCTGGAAGAACACCTGGCCGTCGACGCCGTCGGGCCATCGCTTGCGCGTCGCGGGCCGGTTGGCGCAGTGAGGGAGCATGACGTCGGCGACGGCCGCGAGGTACGCGAGGACGTCGGCCTTCGTCGTGCCGGTGGCGGGGTAGAGGACCTTGTCCAGGTTGGTGAGCCGCAGGCGGTGACCACCGACGTTCACCGTCTCGCCCGCCCGGCTGGATGTGGTGGCCATGGGCCCATCGTGGCGCGGGCCCGACGGCGTCGCCCGCGGTGGCGGGAACTTCTCGGCGTCCTCGACCGTGGACACTGGGTGGGGCTGTCCGACCGGCCGGGGAGCCCGCCCGGGGTCGATGCCGGACCGAGAGGATCACCGTGACGCACCTGACGACCGACGACGTACCGCTCCCCGCGGAGATCGGTCCCCGCGTCCGCGAGTTCCGTCGCCTGATGATGAACTACAAGTTCGGCATCGACGAGGTGATGACGAAGATCACCGTGCTCCGCGACGAGTTCCGGCACGTGCACGACGACAACCCGATCGAGCACCTGGGCTCGCGCCTGAAGTCGCTCGAGTCGATCGTCGCGAAGGCGCGCCGCAAGGGGATCCCGCTCACCCCGGAGGGCGTGCGGGAGAACATGTTCGACGTCGCGGGCGTCCGCGTCACGTGCGCGTTCGTCTCCGACATCTACCGCGTGCGCGACCTGCTCGTGGGCCAGCGCGACCTCACGGTCCTGGAGGAGCGCGACTACATCGCGCACCCGAAGGGCAACGGCTACAAGAGCCTGCACCTCATCGTCCAGGTGCCGGTGTTCCTCTCCGACCGGGTCGAGGACGTCGTCGTCGAGATCCAGCTCCGCACGATCGCCATGGACTTCTGGGCGAGCCTGGAGCACAAGATCTACTACAAGTACCAGCGGGACGTGCCTCAGCACCTGACGGACGCGCTCAAGCTCGCGGCGGACGTCGCCGCGACCCTCGACACGACGATGGAGCGCATCCACGACGAGGTCCGCAGCCTCGACGGCGTGCCGGAGCCGGTCGAGAACACCGACGAGCTCGCCACGCCGCGCGAGGTGATGGAGAGCTTCATGCGGACGGCGCAGGTCGCCGACGAGGCGTTCCACGAACGCCGCCACGACGGCTGAGGCGACGCTCCCGCGCGGGCCGCGCGACGACGTCGGACCGCTCAGACCAGCGTCTCGACGCCGATCCGCACCCGGTCGCCGACGTCGACGCCCTCGGCGCGGCGGACCGCGGCCTTGATCGGCACGACGAACGTCTTGCGCTGCGCGTCGGGGAACACCGACGTGGACCAGCGCTGCGCCCCGAGCGTCACCTCGACCTTGACCGAGCCGAACCCCGCGGGCGGCAGCGGCAGCTCCGCGATCTCGTCGCTCACGTCCTCCGGGAGCGCGGCGAACACCCAGCTGTCGGTGCGCGCCTCCCACCGCCACAGCTCGGCCTCGAACTCGAACCTCGTCCCCGCCACCCGTCCATGGTGCCGCGGGCTACCCACACGCGGGTGCCGACGTCGCGCCGTATCCCTCGCGGGCGGGCGCCGGTGACGCCACCATGGACGGATGAGGGCCATCTGGAAGGGCGCCATCACGTTCGGCCTCGTCAACGTGCCGGTCAAGGTGTACTCCGCGACGGAGGACCACGACGTGCCGCTGCACCAGGTCCACGACAAGGACGGCGGCCGCATCCGCTACCGGCGCGTGTGCGAGATCGACGGCGAGGTCGTGCCGTACGAGCACATCGACAAGGCGTACGACGACGGCGAGCGCACGGTCGTGCTGACGAGCGAGGACTTCGCCGCGCTCCCCGCCGAGCGCAGCCGCGAGATCGAGGTCGTGGAGTTCGTGCCGAGCGAGCAGATCGACCCGCTCCTGCTCGACCGCAGCTACTACCTGGAGCCCGACTCGAAGTCCAACAAGGCGTACGTGCTCATGCGGCGCACGCTCGAGGAGACCGACCGGACGGCGATCGTCAAGTTCGCGCTCCGGCAGCGCACGCGGCTCGCGGCGCTGCGCGTGCGGGACGACGTGCTCGTGCTCCAGACGCTGCTGTGGGCCGACGAGGTGCGCGAGGCCGCGTTCCCCTCGCTCGACGACGAGGCGAAGGTGACCGACAAGGAGCTCGCCATGTCGGCGCAGCTCGTCGCGAGCTTCGAGGCGGACTTCACGCCCGAGGAGTACGAGGACGACTACCAGGCGCAGCTCCGTCAGCTCATCGAGGCCAAGCTCGAGCAGGGCGACGCGCTGGACACCGCCGAGACCTTCGGCGAGCAGGCGGAGGAGGGCGAGGGCGCGGAGGTCATCGACCTCATGGAGGCGCTGCGCAAGTCGGTCGCGTCGTCGAAGAGCTCGCGCGCGAGCGGGGGGAAGGCCTCAGGTTCAGGCTCAGGTTCAAAGTCCGGCTCCGGATCGACCGCGAAGTCGGGCTCCGGCCGCGCGAGCTCGTCGTCGGGCAAGGGGTCGAGCGGTTCCCGGTCGACGAGCGCGAGCAAGAGCTCGGGCACGAAGGAGAAGGCGGCGACGAAGCCGGCCGCGAAGAAGAGCACGAGCCGCGCCGCCTCCACGAAGGAGAAGTCGACCACCTCGAAGACGACCCGGAAGAAGGCGTCCGCCTAGCACCGGGTGGCGGGCGGGCGCGCACCGCGCGACCTCGGGGCGGGTGCGATGAGTTCCGCGCCCGGCGCCCGTCGGAACGGGTGGGCGGTCGACCGGCCGCCCGCGAGGCCCTGCGAAGGAGACGACGATGCGTGCGATCGTGCCGAGCCTGTGGTTCGACGGCAACCTCGAGGAGGCCATCACGTTCTACTCGAGCGTCTTCCCCGACGCGAAGGTCGGCGACGTGTTCCGCCAGCCCGACGGCACCGCCGTGTCGGCGGACTTCGAGCTCGCCGGCCAGCGGTTCGACGCCATCAACGGCGGTCCGCAGTTCCCCTTCACCGAGGCGGTGTCGTTCGTCGTCGAGTGCGAGTCCCAGGACGAGGTCGACGAGTACTGGGCGGCGCTCACCGACGGTGGCCAGGAGTCGCAGTGCGGCTGGCTCAAGGACCGGTTCGGGCTGTCGTGGCAGGTCGTGCCGCTCGAGTTCCTCGCCATGCTGCAGGATCCCGACCCGGCCCGCGTGCAGCGCGTCGTGGACGTGATGATGACGCAGTCCAAGCTCGACCTGGTGCCGTTGCGCGCCGCCTACGAGGGCTGAGGCGGACGCCGCCGCACGTGAGCCCGGAGGACGCGCGGCTCGTCGGGGATGTCCAGGCAGTCCCCAGGTCTGGTTGAATGCGCTCGACATCCGCGACGGCGCGCGCCGTCCTCTCGTGAAGGATCACGAACCGAGTGAAGAAGCTCCTTGCCGGCACCGTGGGGACGGTGCTGGCCCTCGGCGGGCTGGGCGTCGCCACCGCGACCCCCGCAGCCGCCGCCACCCCCTCCGTCCAGCCCTCCTGCAACTCCCTCTACGTCAGCCTCGACGACTACCCGCAGGGCACGTCCGTCGTCGTGACCCTCGACGGCGAGACCGTCGAGAGCACGACGTTCGACACGTCCTACTCCTTCTGGCGCGATCTCGACTTCTCCGTCCCGCACGACTGGAGCGTCGTCGTGGACGCACCGGACGGCGCGGACGGGGACTTCTCCGACAGCGGCAGCACCGTCCCGTGCGACTCCGACCCGAACGTCTGGGCCGACGCCTGGGCCTCGTGCGGTGAGCTGTCGACCAACGTGGGCGGGTACCCGGAGGGCTCGCGCGTCGTCGTGAGCGTCGACGGTGCCGTGGTCGGCGACGAGACCTTCACCGGTTCCTTCTGGACCGGCTGGCCGCTGGACTGGCGGACCCCGCACGACTGGTCGGTCACGCTCGACGCGCCCGGGGACGCGCTCGATCGGAGCTGGTCCGGGACGACGGAGCCGTGCCGCTTCGACCCGAGCCTGCGCGTCGACGTCAGCGCCTACTGCGAGGTGCTGTGGGTGGACGTCGCGGGCTACCCGGCGGGCACGGCCGTCGCCGTCCGGCTCGACGGGGAGGTCCTCGGCGACGGGGTCGTCGACGAGAGCGGGTTCTTCTCGGGCGAGTGGACCATCGACGGCTCGCGCACCCAGGAGTGGGAGGTCGCCCTCGACGCCGCGGACGACGCGCTGGACCGGACCGAGACCGGGAGCACCGAGCCCTGCTGGGTCGAGCCGACGGTCGTCGAACCGGTCATGCCCGTGGTGCCGACGGACTGCGACGCGACGCCGGACGACGTCGTCCTGCCGGACGACACGGCCGAGATCACGTACGAGCGGACCGCGGAGGGGATCGTCGCGACGGCGGCGCCCGGCTACCGGTTCGACAGCCTGGCCAGCGACCAGTGGAGCTTCTACGGCGAGAGCCAGGTCATCCTGCACTGGGGATCGGCCGTCCGACCGCGCTGCGAGCTCGAGGTCCTGTCGGTCGTGCCGACGTGCGACGCCGGCGTGCCTCTCGTCGACATCTCCGTGACCCCGCCGGCCGGTGCGACCGACGACAACTCGACCTTCTTCATCGAGTGGGAGGGCCCGGGAGGGCCGTACGAGGTCGTCTACGGCGACGCCGGGTTCGGGCACCCGTGGACGACGCGCCAGCCGTGGCCGGGGTTCGTCACCCACGACGACGGGACCGTGTCGCCGACGTACGACCCCACGTGGCGGCTGGACGACGTCGACCTCCGGCTCTCCGCGACCGTCGCGGCGGACGGCGGCGCGTACACCGTGTTCCACAGCGCCACGGTGGAGGACGCGCCGACGGCCGACCCGTGCGCCGACGACCCCGGGCCGCACTTCTCGGTCGACGTGACCCCGCGCTGGCTCGCCGGCAAGCTCTACCTCGGCGTGCGCGTCCTGAACGAGGGCGACGGTGCCGCGGACGTGAGCGTCGTGACGCCGTTCGGGCGCAAGCACTTCCCGCGCGTCGCGGCCGGGGCGAGCGCGTACCAGGCGTTCGCGGTGCGGACGTCGGAACCGGTCGACGGCCAGGTGGACGTCTCGTTCACGGCCGACGTCGACGGCGGGCCGGTGACGCGCGAGCGGTCCGTGCCGTTCTCGTTCGGGGGCTAGCAGTCCCGACTCGCGACGGTCTACGAGGAGAGGCCCGGCGGGGCGCCCTGCGGCGCCCCGCCGGGCCTCTCTCGTGCCTCCGGGCGGCGCCTCAGGCGGTGGCCGTCCGGCGGAGCGCGACGAGCTCGCCGATGAGGCCGAGGAGGTCGTCCACGTCGTCGCCGGGGCGGGGGCCGCGGAAGGCGAGGTCCTCGCCCGGCGTGCCGTCGCCGTCGTCCCCCTCGTCGCCGCCCGTGACGCGGCTGAGCACGTCGCTGCTCAGCGCGGCGTGCGCGTAGAGGCCGTCGCTGAGCAGGACGATCGCGTGGGCGACGACGGGGTCGCCGACCTCGTCGAGCACGGCGCGGGTCCACGCGTCGTGCGCGCCGTCGAGCGCGGCACGGGCGCGCGGGTACGACCCCTGCGCGAGCCGGGACACGGCGAGGTAGACGAGCTCGAACTCCGTGTCGACGAGCGTCGAGGTGCGGATGAGGTAGTCGACGGCCCCCGCGGGGGCGGCGCGCATGGCCTCCACGTCGGCGGCGGTGAGCTCCCGGAGGTGCTCGGTGAGGCCGTCGGCGAGCGCGTCCTTGGAGCCGAAGTGGTAGAGCAGCCCGCCCTTGGACACCCCGGCGCGCTCGGCGACCGCCTCGAGCGTGGCGGCGCGCTCGCCCTGCTCGACGAGCAGGGACGCGAACGCCCGCAGGACCTTGGCGCGAGCAGCGGGGGGCGGCGGCATGGCACCGAGGGTAGTCGGCCCGTGCGGACCCGCAGGCCGGTGGGCGGTGAGCCCGCGGCCGGCGCGGGGGCGCCGGTCGGGGGAGACGGTGCGGTGCGGAGCGTCACAGTCGCGGGCGGGATGACAGTGGGCTGTCTCGTCGTTACTATACCGTCTGGACGGTCTGGAAGTTCGGCGCCACCGCGTCGCCCCGGCCGCCCGGAAGACGTGGAAGGACCCCTCGCCGTGACGACCCCCGTGACGACGACCCCGACCGGGACCGCCGCCCAGCACGAGCCCGCGACGCGCGGACCCGCGCGCGGCGCCGCCGGCCGCTGGTTCGCGCTCGCCGTGCTCATGCTCCCGGTGCTGCTCGTGTCGGTCGACAACACCGTGCTCAGCTTCGCGCTGCCCCAGATCTCCGAGTCGCTGCGCCCCACCGGGACGCAGCTGCTGTGGATCATCGACATCTACCCGCTCGTGCTCGCCGGCCTGCTCGTGCCGATGGGCTCGTTCGCCGACCGTGTCGGCCGCCGTCGGCTGCTCCTCACCGGCGCGGTGGGCTTCGCCGCCGTCTCCGTGGTTGCGGCCTACGCGCCCAGCGCCGGAGCGCTCGTCGCGTCGCGCGCCGCGCTCGGCTTCTTCGGCGCCATGCTCATGCCGTCGACGCTCTCGATCCTGCGCAACGTCTTCACCGACCGCGAGGAGCGCCGGCTCGCCATCGCCGTCTGGGCCGCCGGGTTCGCGGCCGGGTCCGCGCTCGGGCCGATCGTCGGCGGCTTCCTCCTCGAGCACTTCTGGTGGGGCTCGGTCTTCCTCCTCGCCGTCCCGGTGCTCGTGCTGCTGCTCGCGCTCGCGCCGTTCTTCGTGCCCGAGTCGCGCGACCCCGCGCCGGGCCGGATCGACGTCCTGTCGATCGTGCTCGTCATGGCGACCATGACCCCGGTTGTCTACGGCATCAAGACCTTCGCGAAGTCCGGCCCGAGCGTGATCGCGCTCGCGAGCGTCGCCGTCGGGCTCGCCGCGGGCGTGCTGTTCGTGCGCCGTCAGCTCCACCGGTCCAACCCCATGATCGACGTGCGCCTCTTCACGCGCGGCGCCTTCAGCGGCGCGGTGCTCGTCAACCTGCTGTCCGTGTTCTCGCTCGTCGGCTTCCTGTTCTTCGTGTCGCAGGACGTCCAGCTCGTGCTCGGGCTCGGCCCGATGCAGGCGGGCGTCGCGCTCCTGCCGGGGCTGGTCGTCATGATCGTCGCCGGGCTCGGCGTCGTCCGGGTGGTGCGGCGCGTGCGCCCGGCGCAGGTCGTCGCCGTCGCGCTGCTGTTCTCCGCGACGGGCTACGCGATCGTCGCCGCGGGCGCCGGGCAGAGCACGCTCGCGCTGCTCATGGTCGCGTTCGTCGTGCTCTCGCTCGGCGTGGGCGCAGCCGAGACCGTGTCGAACGACCTCATCGTGTCGTCCGTCCCCGCCGCGAAGGCGGGTGCCGCGTCCGCGATCTCCGAGACCGCGTACGAGGTGGGCGCCGTGCTCGGCACGGCGGTCCTGGGGAGCATCCTCACGGCGTCGTACCACGCGAACGTCGTCGTCCCGCAGGGCGTCCCCGCGGCCGACGCCGTCGCCGCGGCCGAGACGCTCGGCGGCGCGACCCAGGTCGCCTCGACCCTGCCCGCCGGGCAGGCGCAGGCGCTGCTCGACTCCGCGCACGCCGCGTTCGGCAGCGGCGTCGGCACGACGTCGCTGATCGGCGTGGTGCTCATGCTCGTCGCCGCCGGCGTGGCGCTCGTCACGCTGCGGGGCGCGAAGCCCTGACGACGCGCCGCCGCGCGCGCCCCGCCGCACCCTCGCGGCGGGGCGCGCGGCGCTCGCGGTTGGCGACGAGAGCCGCGATCCGGGAGGCTGGGCGGTGATGAGCCGTCCGCATCGCACCCCGCCCCGCTGGGTCCGCTGGACCCTCGGCATCCTGCTCGCCCTCGTGCCGTGCGTCGTGTGGGGGGTCACGACGGCGACGGCCGAGCGCAGCCTCGGCCCGCACGAGGCGCTGTACGAGGTCACGACGAACGGCCTCGTCACCGTCGACCTCGGCCCGCTCGGGACGATCCAGATCGACTCGCCGCTGCCGCTCGGCCTCGGCGCCGACGTCACGGTCGAGGAGATCCCCGCCGACCTCACGGCCGTCGGGCAGGCGGACACGCTGGAGGGTCTGTCCCAGGACCTCGAGGACTACCTCCGCTTCTTCGGCGGCCCGCAGGAGACGATCGGCTCCGTCGCGCGCGCCCTCGTCGTCGACGCGCTGCGCCGCACGGGGTTCGCGATCCTCGTCGTCGCGGCCGTCGGTGCGGGTCTCTCCCTCCTGCTCGGCCCGCCGCGCCGGCGCGAGCTCAGCGAGCGGGTCGCGCCGCGCACGTACGAGATCACCGCGGGCGTCGTGCTCGTCTCGCTCGTCGGGGCGTCGCTCGTCGCGAGCGACCCGGGCACGACGGCCGGGCCGTCCCAGCGCGCGTCGGCGGTGTTCGACGGGACCCCGCTCGAGGGCGCGCGCATCACGGGCCGGCTCGCGGGCGTCGTCGACACCTACGGCGCGATGCTCATCGACCTCTACCGCGAGAACGAGGACTTCTACGCGCGCGCGGACGCCCACCTCGTCGCGGCCTGGGACCGGCGCGACCGGATCCAGCGCCTCACCGCGCCCGCCGCGGCGGGCCCGTCCGACGACCGGGCCTCCGACGAGCCGTCCGACGGCGCGTCCTCCGACGCCCCCGACGCGACGGGCGACGCCCCGGACGCGACGGAGGGGACGACGTCGGGCACGGACGACGGGGCCGACGCGGGAGCCGACGAGCCCGGCGCGCCCGACGACGGCTCCGACACCGAGACCGACGGCGAGACCGACACCGAGGCGGGCGACGAGCCGACGCCGCGGCCCGCCCCGGCGGCGGAGGAGGACCTCGTCACGCTCCTCGTGGTGAGCGACCTGCACTGCAACACCGGCATGGCCCCGCTCATCCGGACCGCGGTGGAGCGGTCGGGGGCGTCGGTCGTCCTCAACGCCGGCGACACCACGATGAACGGCACGGCCGTCGAGTCGTTCTGCGTCGACTCGTTCGCCTCCGCGGTGCCGAAGGGCGTGACGATGGTCGTCGCCGACGGCAACCACGACAGCGTCGAGACCTCGGCGCAGGAGCGCGCGAACGGCCAGACCGTCCTGGACGGCAAGGTCGTCGAGGTCGAGGGGATCCGCATCCTCGGCGACCGCGACCCGCTCGAGACGCGGCTCGGGCTCGGCAGCCAGCCGCCCCGCGAGGAGACGCCGGAGGAGTACGCGGCCCGGCTGACCGAGGTCGCGTGCGCCGAGCAGGAGGACGGCGACCCGATCGACCTCCTCCTCATCCACACACCCCGCATGGGGAACGAGGCGCTCGACTCCGGCTGCGTCCCGAACCAGGTCTCCGGGCACATGCACACCCGGTCCGGTCCGGAGCGGACGGGCGGGGGCGTCCGGTACGTGAGCGGGAGCACCGCGGGCGCGGTCAAGGACCAGCTCCGCATCGGCCCGCTCAAGGGCACCGCGGAGATGACGGTGCTGCGCTTCGACCCCGAGCGGCGGCGCATCGTCGACTGGCAGCTCGTGCAGATCGGGACGGACGAGTCCGCGAAGGTCTGGCCGCGGATCGCGTGGCCCACGCCGTCGGGCGAGCCGGTCGTCGGGGAGCCCGACGAGGACGGCACCGAGGTCGGCACCGAGAGCGACGTGCCCGACGGCGACGCGCCCGTCGACGCCCCGGCCGGGGGTGAACCCGCGGGCGAGGGCTGAGCCGCTGCGCGTCGGTGCTCGCCGCGCGCTGCGCGGCACGGCAGGATGGGGCGTATGAGCAGGTCGACGCGCTGGATCGTCGTGTCGGTGGTCCTCGCGCTCGTCGTGGTGCTCCTCGCCCCGTTCGTGTACTCGGAGGTGCAGGAGGGCCGCACCCCGCCCCCGCTGGGTCTGCAGTCGCCGGGGGAGGAGACGGCGTCCGCGGCCCCGGCCGCGCCCGGGCCCTTCGACGTGGACGGCGAGTGGGTCGTCGCGCCGGGCTCCGAGGCGGGCTTCCGCGCGGACGTCCTCGACGTCCCGGCGGACGAGGCGGTGCTCCTCGGCACCACGCCGGACGTCACCGGCACGCTGCGCGTCGCGGACGGGGAGCTGCAGACCGCGACGGTGACCGTCGCGACGACCGCGCTCCGGACCGGGTCGTCCGTGGCGGACCGCCAGCTCCAGCAGGCGCTCGAGACGGACCTGTACCCGACCACGCTCTTCTCGCTCACCTCGCCGATCGACGTGAGCGAGCTCGCGGCCACCGAGGAGACGGTCCGGCTCCAGGCCGCGGGGGCGCTGACGATCCGCGACGAGACCCAGGCCGTGACGGTCGCGCTCGACGTGCAGCGGTCGGGCCAGGGGGTGCTCGCGACCGGGGCGATCGGCGTGCGCTTCTCCGACTTCGGCATCGCGGTGCCGCCCGACGCGCCCGTGCAGGTGCGCGACGAGGGGACGGTCGAGGTGCGGCTCGAGCTCGTCCGGTCCGCGACCCCCTGAGCCCCCGCCGGACGCCGTGACCTAGGGTGGTCGGGTGGACCACCCGACCGACCTGACGCCCGTCGCCCAGGACTACCTCAAGGTCGTCTGGGCCGCCCAGGAGTGGGCGGACGAGCGCGTGACGACGAAGCTCCTCGCCGAGCGCATCGGCGTCGGGGCCTCGACCGTCTCCGAGACGGTCCGGCGGCTCAGCGCCCAGGGTCTGCTCGAGCACGCGCCGTACGGCGCGATCACGCTCACCGAGCGCGGCCGCAGCCTCGCGCTCGCGATGGTGCGCCGCCACCGGCTCCTCGAGACGTACCTCGTGTCCGAGCTCGGCTACGGGTGGGACGAGGTCCACGACGAGGCGGAGGTGCTCGAGCACGCGGTCTCCGACCTGCTCATCGAGCGCATCGACGCGCGCCTCGGGCACCCCACGCGCGACCCGCACGGCGACCCGATCCCCGGCGCCGACGGGACCGTCGTCCGCCCGCCCGCGGTCCCGCTCGCGGAGCTCGTCGTCGGCGACCGCGGCACGGTGGTGCGGATCTCCGACGCCGACCCCGACGTGCTGCGCTACCTCGCCGAGATCGGCGTCGGCCTCGACACGGGCGTCGAGGTCCGCGAGCGCCGCGAGTACGCGGGCATCCTCTCGGTCGTCTGGTCGCCGCCGGCGGAGGGCGTCGAGCCGGTGCCGGAAGGCCGCCCGGCGGCGCCCGCCCAGCTCGGTCTGCGCGCGGCGGACCACGTGTGGGTCGTGCGCGCCGAGCCCGTCTCCGCCTAGACTGGTCGCCTGCCCTTCTTCTCGTCGCCGATGTCGCCGACCGGGCTCGAATCGATTCGACAACTCCGCTCCGAGCCGCTCGCCCGACCATCCCGACCGACGCACGAGGACACCCATGACCGACGCCACCCCGTCCGCACCGCCGTCGGACGCCCCTGAGCCGCGCGACGCCGGCCGCTTGCGCGACGCCGGTCGCCTGCGCGGCGCCGGGCCCGCGCTGCTCGCGCTCGCGATGGGCGGCTTCACCATCGGGACGACCGAGTTCGCGACCATGGGGCTCCTGTCCGACATCGCGACCGACCTCGGCACGTCCATCCCGACCGCCGGCCACGCGATCACGGCCTACGCCGTCGGGGTCGTCGTCGGTGCGCCGCTGCTCACCGTCGCCGCGGCACGCGTGCCGCGCAAGACGCTCCTCCTCGCGCTCATGGCGTTCTACACGCTCGGGAACCTCTTCTCCGCCACGGCAGGGAGCATCGAGACCCTCGTCGCCGGGCGCTTCCTCGCCGGGCTGCCGCACGGCGCGTTCTTCGGCGTCGGGGCGGCGGTGGGCGCGGCCGTCGCGGGTCCTGGCCGCCGGGGCCGCGCCGTCGCGACGATGATGGCGGGCCTGACGATCGCCAACGTCGTGGGCGTCCCCCTCTCCACGTTCGCCGGGCAGCAGCTCGGCTGGCGGGCCGCGTTCGTCGTGGTCGGGGCGCTCGGGCTCGTGACGCTCCTGGCGCTGTGGCGGCTGATCCCCGCCGGGGCGGGCAACGAGGACACGAGCGTGCGGCGCGAGCTCGGCGCCCTGCGCAACGGCCCGCTGTGGACGGGTTTCGTCGGCGCCGCGATCGGGTTCGGCGGCATGTTCGCCGTGTACTCCTACGTCGAGCCGACCGTCACGCGCGTCACCGGGCTCGCGTCCGGCGCGGTGCCGCTCGTGCTCGCGATCTTCGGCGTCGGCATGACCGTCGGGACGGTGCTCGGCGGCCGGCTCGCCGACCGCTCGGTGATGCGCACCGTGTACCTCGGGTTCGTGTCGACCGGGGCGATGCTCGCCCTCTTCGCGCTCACCGGGCAGCACCCCGTCCCGGCCGTGCTGTCGCTGTTCCTCCTCGGCGTCACGTCGCAGATCCTCGGCCTGTCGCTCCAGACGCGGCTCATGGACCTGTCGCCGTCGGCGCCGTCGCTCGGTGCGGCGCTGTGCCACTCCGCGCTCAACGTCGGCAACGCCAACGGGGCGTTCCTCGGCGGGCTCGTCATCGCCGCCGGCTGGGGCTACCTCGCGCCCGCCTGGACGGGCGTCGTGCTCACCGTGGCCGGCCTCACCATCATCCTCGTCGCCGGTCGCCGCCCCGCGGGCGTCGTGGTCGCCCCGCTGCCCGACGACGCGCACGCGCCGTCGGCGGCCGTCGCGCCGCCGCGGTAGCCCGCCGACCGACCGAGGTGGCGCCCGTGCGGTGGTCCGGTGTCTCCCAGCCAGGTCCCAGCGGGGCGCGGTAGGTTGTGCCGTGCGCGCACCGCCGTGCGCGCCGTCACGTCCGGCGGGAGCCGGTGACCCACGAGGAGCGTCCCCGTGAGCAAGAGCGCCACCGCCGGTGCGAACGTGTCCGCCGGGCCCGACGACGAGCTGCTGCCCGCGTCCGGCCCCCGCCCGATCAGGCCGCGCACGATGGGCTGGCTGCTCGTCGTGCTGGGCGCGATCGGCCTCGCCGGCTCGGCGGCGCTCGCGATCGAGAAGTACCTCAAGCTCGCCGACCCGGGTCACGTCGCCTCGTGCAGCGTCAACGCCCTGCTCGACTGCGGCGACGCGATGGACTCGTGGCAGGGCGCGCTCCTGGGCTTCCCCAACCCATTGCTCGGGATCGCGGCGTTCCCCGTGGTGATCACCACGGGCGTGGTCCTGCTGGCGGGCGCCCGCCTGCCGCGCTGGTACTGGCTCGCACTCCTCGGCGGGACGACGCTCGGCATGGGCCTGATCGTCTTCCTCATGTGGACGACGATGTACGCGATCTCCGCGATGTGCCCCTACTGCATGGTCGTGTGGTTCGCCATGATCCCGCTGTTCTGGTACCAGGTGGTCCACGCCGTGCAGGAGGGCTACCTGCCCGCGGGCGAGGGCGTGCGCCGCACCCTCGTCCGCAACCGGAACCTGTTCCTGGCGATCGCCTACGTCGCGCTCGTCGCGTGGATCGTGCTGGTCAAGGGCCCGATCATCGTCTCGCTGTTCTGACCGGCGCCGCCGCGCCGGTGGTGCCGTGTCGCGTCAGCGCCAGGCCGGCTGGTCCGGCGCGGCGTCCTGCGGGTAGCCGTGGCCGCCCGGCTGCGGGGGAGCGGACGGCCCGCCCTGGGCCTGGTGGGCGGACTGCGCCGTCGCGCCGGGCTGGCCCGCGGCGAGCGGGCTGACGACGACGGCCGTGCCGTACGCGCACACCTCCGAGAACGACGCCGCGATCTCGCCGGTGTCGAAGCGCATCCCGACGACGGCGTTGGCCCCGCGGCGCTGCGCCTCCTGCACCATGCGGTGCATGACCTCCTGGCGCGACTCGTAGACGAGCTGCGTGTACTCCTTGACCTCCCCGCCCCCGATCGAGCGGAAGGACGCGACGAAGTTCGCCCCGAGGTTGGCGCTGCGCACGGTCATGCCCATGACCTCGCCGAGCACCGCGTCGATGCGGTAGCCGGGCACGTCGTTGGTCGTCACGATGATCACGCCGCACATCCTCGCACGGGGCGGACGGCCGCCGTCGGGCCGTGCGACGGCCGGTAAACTCGGCCGGGTGACCACGCCTGACACGACCTCGATCCCGCACGCCCCGGACGCCCCCGCCGCGGGCGGCCCCGCCCACCGCTACACGCCGGCGCTCGCGGAGCAGATCGAGCTCAAGTGGCAGGAGCTCTGGGAGCAGCGCGGCACGTTCTGGGCCGCGAACCCCACGGGCGACCTGACGGACGGCGAGGGCGACGGCCCCGAGGGCGCGAGCCCGTACTTCATCATGGACATGTTCCCGTACCCGTCGGGCGCGGGCCTGCACGTGGGGCACCCCCTCGGGTACATCGCGACGGACGTCGTGGGCCGGTTCCGGCGCATGCGCGGCGAGAACGTGCTGCACGCCCTCGGCTACGACGCGTTCGGCCTGCCCGCCGAACAGTACGCGGTGCAGACGGGGCAGCACCCGCGCGTGACCACCGAGGCGAACATCGCCAACATGCGCCGGCAGCTGCGCCGCCTCGGGCTCGCGCACGACTCGCGCCGCACGTTCGCGACGATCGACCCCGAGTACGTGCGCTGGACGCAGTGGATCTTCCTGCAGATCTTCGACTCCTGGTACGACCCCGAGGCGCTGCGTCCCGACGGCGGTCGTGGCCGCGCGCGCCGCATCGCCGAGCTCGAGGCCGAGCTCGCGTCGGGCGCGCGCCCGGTGCCGGGCGGCGTCGAGGGCGTCGAGGCGGGGGCCGGCTGGGCGAGCCTCACGCCCCAGCAGCGCCGCGCCGTCGTCGACTCGCAGCGCCTCGCGTACGTGGACGAGTCTCCCGTGAACTGGGCCCCCGGCCTGGGCACGGTCCTGGCGAACGAGGAGGTCACCGCCGACGGCCGCTCGGAGCGCGGGAACTTCCCCGTGTTCCAGCGCAGCCTGCGCCAGTGGAAGATGCGCATCACCGCGTACGCCGACCGCCTCGCGGACGACCTGGACCTCATCGACTGGCCCGAGAAGGTCACGGCGATGCAGCGCAACTGGATCGGTCGCAGCGAGGGCGCGCTCGTGCGGTTCGCCGTGCTCGGCACGCCTGACGGGGCGAACGACGCCGCGGCGGAGTCCGGCGCGGAGGTCGAGGTCTTCACGACGCGCCCCGACACGCTGTTCGGCGCGACGTTCATGGTCGTCTCGCCCGAGCACACGCTGCTCGACGAGGTCCCGGCGCACTGGCCGGACGGCACGTCGAGCGCGTGGACGGGCGGGCACCGCTCGCCGGTCGAGGCCGTCGCGGCGTACCGCCGCGAGGCCGCCGCGAAGACCGCCGTCGAGCGCCAGGCCGACGCCGGCAAGAAGACCGGCGTGTTCACGGGGCACCTCGCCGTGAACCCCGTGAATGGCCAGGCGATCCCGGTCTTCACCGCCGACTACGTGCTCATGGGCTACGGCACGGGCGCGATCATGGCCGTCCCCGGCGGCGACGAGCGCGACTTCGCGTTCGCCGAGGCGTTCGGGCTGCCGGTCGTGCGCACGGTCGAGCCCGCGGACGGGCTGCCGGAGGACTTCACGGGCCCGTACACGGGCGACGGCGTGGTCGTCGGCTCGGCCAACGACGAGATCTCGCTCGACGGGCTCGACGTGCCGGAGGCGAAGCGCCGCATCACCGAGTGGCTCGTGGGCAAGGGCATCGGCGAGGGCACGACGACGTACCGCCTGCGCGACTGGCTGTTCAGCCGCCAGCGCTACTGGGGCGAGCCGTTCCCCATCGTGTGGGACGAGAACGACCAGCCCGTCGCGATCCCGGACGCGCTGCTGCCCGTCGACCTGCCGGACGTCCCCGACTACGCGCCCCGCACGTTCGACGCGGACGACGCCGACTCGTCGCCCGAGGCGCCGCTGGGCCGCAACGACGAGTGGGTCAACGTCACGCTCGACCTCGGCGACGGGCCGAAGCAGTACCGCCGCGACACGAACACGATGCCCAACTGGGCCGGGTCGTGCTGGTACTACCTGCGCTACCTCGACCCGCAGTGGGACGGCGGCGACCAGGACACGGTCGTCGACCCCGAGCTCGAGCGCTACTGGATGGGCCCGGAGCACAACCCGAGCGCGGGCCGCGCCGGGGGCGTGGACCTGTATGTCGGCGGTGTCGAGCACGCCGTGCTGCACCTGCTCTACGCGCGGTTCTGGCACAAGGTCCTCTACGACCTGGGCCACGTGTCGAGCGTCGAGCCGTTCCACAAGCTCTTCAACCAGGGCTACGTCCAGGCGTACGCCTTCACCGACGCGCGCGGCCAGTACGTGCCCGCCACCGAGGTCACGGAGGAGCCCGCGCCCGACGGCTCGGGCGAGGTCGTGTACCGCTGGAACGGCGAGGTCGTGCAGCGCGAGTACGGGAAGATGGGCAAGTCGCTCAAGAACGTCGTCACGCCCGACGAGATGTACGCCGAGTACGGCGCCGACACGTTCCGCGTGTACGAGATGTCGATGGGCCCGCTGGACCTGTCGCGCCCGTGGGAGACGCGCGCCGTCGTCGGGTCGCAGCGGTTCCTGCAGCGTCTGTGGCGCAACGTCGTCTCCGAGGAGACGGGCGAGGTGACGGTCGTCGACGAGCCGGCGTCGCCCGAGACGCTGCGCGCCGTGCACCGGGCGATCGCGGACGTCCGCGTCGAGATGGAGCACATGCGCCCCAACACGGCCATCGCGAAGCTCATCACGCTGAACAACCACCTCACGTCGCTCGACCGCGTGCCGCGCGAGGCCGTCGAGCCGCTCGTGCTCATGACCGCGCCCGTCGCGCCGCACATCGCGGAGGAGCTGTGGGAGCGCCTGGGACACGAGCGCTCGCTCGCGCACGAGCCCTTCCCGACGGCGGACGAGCGCTACCTCGTCGAGGACACCGTGACGTGCATCGTGCAGGTCAAGGGCAAGGTCCGCGGGCGGATCGAGGTGCCGCCGTCGATCTCGGAGGAGGACCTCACGGCGGCCGCGCTCGCCGAGCCGAACGTCGTGCGCGCGATCGACGGCGCCGAGGTCCGCAAGGTGATCGTCCGCGCCCCGAAGCTGGTCAACATCGTCGTCTGACCTCGTTCGCTGAGTGCAGGAGATCGTCGCGTCCCAGGCAGCCGGACGCGACGATCTCCGGCACTCACGGGTCGAGACAGCCGCGCTGGACCGGTCCCGGCGCGACGGTCTCCCGCACCCACCGGGTGGCGGATCAGCGGCGGCGAGTGCCGAAGATGGTGCGGGTGAGCTCGCGGCCGAGCTGGGTGCCCGCCGAGCGGAGGAACGAGTCGAGCGGGCTCGACGACCGCGACCGGGAGGACCCGGACGAGGGCGAGCGCCCCGTCGCGGCCTCGCGCTCGAGCTTCGCCCGCATCTTCTCCAGCTCGGCCTGCTCCTTCTTCGCCTCGCGCTCGGCCTCCTGGGCGGCTTTTTTCGCCGCCTTCTCCTGCGCGGCCGCCTCGGCCTCGGCCGCGTCGGCGGCGGCGCGCGCCGCCGCCTGCTCCTGGACGCGCACCTGGAGGAGCTCGAACGCGGACTCGGCGTCGACGGCGGTGCCGTACCGGGCCGTCGCGGGCGACGCCGCCACGATGCCGTCGAGCACGGACGCCGGCGCGGGATCCATCGACGACTGCGGCGCACGGACCCGTGTCCACGCCACCGGGGCGGGCGCGCCCTTCTCGGTGAGCACCGTGACGACGGCCTCGCCCGTCCCCAGCGACTGGAGCAGCCGCTCGAGGTCGTACGGCGACGTGGGGTAGGTGCGCACCGCGGCCCGCAGGGCCGCGGCGTCGTCGGGCGTGAAGGCGCGCAGCGCGTGCTGGACGCGGTTCCCGAGCTGCGCGAGCACGTCGGCGGGGACGTCCTTCGGGCTCTGCGTCACGAAGAACACGCCGACGCCCTTGGACCGCACGAGGCGCACCGTCTGCACCACCTGCTGGAGGAACTCCTTCGACGCGCCCGTGAACAGCAGGTGCGCCTCGTCGAAGAAGAACACGAGCCGCGGCTTCTCGACGTCGCCCACCTCGGGCAGCTCCTGGAACAGGTCGGCGAGCAGCCACATGAGGAAGGTGGAGAACAGTGCCGGACGGTCCTGCACCGCGGGGAGCTCGAGCGCGGAGACGACGCCCCGCCCGTCGGGCGTCGTGTGCAGCAGCTCCGACGTCGCGAACGCCGGCTCGCCGAAGAACACGTCCGCACCCTGCGCCTGGAGCGCTACGATCTCGCGCAGGATCACGCCGGCCGTCGCGCCCGACACGCCGCCGATGCCCCGGAGCTCGGCCTTGCCCTCGTCGGACGTCAGGTACGCGATGGTGGCCTGGAGGTCCTTGAGGTCCAGCAGCGCGAGGCCCTGCGCGTCGGCCCAGTGGAAGATGAGCCCGAGGCTCGACTCCTGCGTCTCGTTGAGGCCGAGCACCTTGGCGAGCAGGAGCGGGCCGAAGTCCGCGACCGTCGTCCGGATCGGCACCCCGGTGCCGAGGCCGCCGAGCGAGTACACCTCGACGGGGTACGCCGTCGGGCTCCAGTCCTGGCCGATCGACGCCGCGCGCTCGACGATCTTCGCGGACGACGTGCCCGGCACGGCGAGCCCCGACAGGTCGCCCTTGACGTCGGCGAGGAACACGGGGACGCCCGCCGCCGACAGGCCCTCCGCCATGCCCTGGAGCGTCTTCGTCTTGCCGGTGCCCGTCGCGCCCGCCACGAGCCCGTGCCGGTTGAGCATCGAGAGCGCGAACCCGACCTGGACGTCGGCGCGGGGGGACGGGTCGCCGCCCTCCGTACCCTCCAGCAGCGCACCGAGCGGGAGCGTGCCGCCGGCGTACGCGTAGCCCGCCGCCACCTGCGCGGCGTACCCGTCGCCGGGGGGCGACGGTGCGTCCCGGGCGGGGCCGGTCGGCGCCGGCTCCGGTGGTGCGTCCGTCGGGGACGGCTCGGCCGCGGGAGCGTCCCCGGGCGGCGCGTCGGCAGGGGTCGCGTCGGTCGAGGGAGCGGAGGCCGGGGGAGCGGGGGCGTCCGGCTCGGGGGCGTCGCCGCGCGCAGCGCCAGGATCTCCGGGTCGGTCGGTGCGTCGTCGCCCATGCCTCGGATCCTAGGGCGCGGCGCGGGCGGCCGCCCGGCCGCGCCCGGACGGTCGTCACGACCTTCGGGGACTTTCGTCCCCGCGGCGCTCGGCTTTATTGACGGTCTGTCAATAGCGACCCTAGCGTGAAGACGTCCCCCTGATGAAGGAGCGTCCATGAGCGCGACGACACCGACGCGGCGACGCCGGTCCGCACCCGAGGTGCGGGCCGAGGAGATCGTCCGCGCCGCCCGTGAGCTCTTCGTCGAGCGAGGCATCGCGAAGACGTCCACCACGGACGTGGCGGAGCGCGCCGGCGTGGCGCGCGGGCTCGTCTACTACTACTTCGCGGACAAGGACGCGCTCGTCGACGCCGTGCTCGACGAGTACGTGGAGGAGTTCACCGCGGCCGTCCGCGCCTGGGACGCCGCTCGCGAGACGGGCGACATCGACACCGCGCTCGTCGACTGCGTGGCGATGTTCCGCACCTACCTGCGCGCGATCGACCCGCTGCGCGACGACCTCCGGCGCCCCGAGAACGGCGGGCTCTACGACCGGTTCCTCGACCGCGCCGTCCGCGCGGTCGTCGCGTGCCTCGAGGCAACCACGGTCGAGGCCTACGCGGCACGGCACCGCGTCCGGATCGCGCACGTCGCGGAGACGTTCTACGTGCTCGTCTACGGGCTGGTCGGACTCGTCCGGAACTCCCCGGACGTGGACGACGCGGCCCTCGCGACGATCGTGCGCCAGACGCTGCACCTGGACGAGGAGAGCTCCTCGGACGGGTGATCCCGGGTCCTCCGGCGCGCCGGGACCCGGAAGCCCTCCGAGCGCGCACCGTCCCGGGCGGCGTGGGCCGCCCGGTCGTCCCCCAGGAGAAGACGACATGTTCTTGTTCGACTCGATCCCGTGGCAGGCAGCAGTCATGTGGTTCGTCGTGCTGGCCGCGCTCATCGCGCTCAACGAGCTCGTGCGCTGGTCGAAGACCGCCGCCGTCGGCATCTTCGTGGTCCTGCCCGTGGCGCTGACGATCTTCGTCTGGCCGCAGACGGCGGGCGCCGGCTCCTCGACCGGGACGTGGTTCCACTGGGTCAAGGTCTACTCGGCCCTCGCGGGCTGCATCGGCTTCATGCTCCTGCGCTACAGCCCTCGGCTGCGCGCCATGCGGTACGCCCTGCTGTTCCCGCCCGCGATCCTCGGGCTCAACATCCTCGAGGCCGTCATCCGGGACTTCCAGGTCACGGGGATGGACGGCGTGGTCGACGGCGTCGTCATGGTGGGCGGCCCGTGGAACGTCATGAACGGGGTCGCCGGCATCCTCAACCTCGTCACCATCTGCGGGTGGGTCGGGATCTTCGTGACCCGTGACCGGTTCCAGGACATGATCTGGCCCGACATGATGTGGTTCTGGATCATCGCCTACGACCTCTGGAACTTCGCCTACGTCTACAACTGCGTCGGTGACCACGCGTTCTATGCCGGTGCCGCCCTGCTGATCTCGTGCACCATCCCCGCCTTCTTCCTGCGCAAGGGGGCTTGGCTCCAGCACCGTGCCCACACCCTCGCGTTCTGGATGATGTTCACCATGGCCGTCCCGGCGTTTGTCTCCGACTCGCCGTTCGCGGTGCAGTCCTCCCACGACCCGACGGCGCTCTTCGTGGTGAGCCTCGTCTCGCTCCTCGCGAACGTCGCCGTCGCGGTCTACCAGGCGTACGTGATCGTCTCGCGGCGTCGCAACCCGCTGCGCGACGAGCTGTACGCCGACCACGCGTCCTACCGCCGGCTCGCCGCGGAGCGGCCCGCGGCGCGCCCTGCGGAGCAGGCCGTGCCCGCGGGAGTCGCGGCCACCTCGGCCTGACGCACCGGCCACCGGCCCCCGGCGCCGCTCCGGTGTCGCGGGCCGGTCGCGTCCCTGCGCGGCCGGGGTGCGCGACGACGCGTGGTCGCCGTAAGGTGGCGCGGCCATGACCGACCACCGCGTCCACGTCGTCACCGACTCCACAGCCTCCCTGCCCGACGGGCCCGACGAGCGGCTGCGCGCCGTCCCCCTGCACGTGATCGTCGACGACGAGTCGCACCTGGAGGGCGTCGGCCTCACCGCCGAGGACGTCGCGGCGCACCTCCAGGCCGGCCACCGGGTGACCACCTCGCAGCCGACGCCGCGTGCGTTCGGCGAGGCGTACGCCGCGGCGGCCGCGGTCGGCGCGCGCGAGATCGTCTCCGTGCACCTCTCGGGGCAGCTGTCGGGGACGGTGCACGCGGCGGCGCTCGCGGCCGCCGACGCCCCGGTCCCCGTGCGGGTGGTGGACTCGCGGACCGTCGCGATGGGGCTCGGCTTCGCCGCGCGCGAGGCGGCGGCGGCCGCGGCAGCCGGGGCGGGGTCGGACGTCGTCGCGCGGCGGGCGATCGAGGTCGCCGACGCGAGCCGTGCCGTCTTCCTCGTCGACTCGCTCGACCACCTGCGCCGCGGTGGCCGTCTCAGCGCGGCCTCGGCCGCGCTCGGGACGGTGCTCGGTGTCCGCCCGCTGCTGGCGGTGCGTGACGGCAGGATCGACGTCGTGCAGAAGGTCCGGACCCGGTCGGCCGCCGTCGAGCGGCTCACGACGGTCGCCGTGGAGTCGGCGGACCGACGCGTGCGGCCCGCGCTCGCGGTCCACCACGTCGGGGACGACGACGGCGCCGACCGGCTCGCGGTGACGCTCACCGAGCGCACCGGCCTGGACGTCGTCGTGACGCCGGTGAGCGCGGTGCTCGGGGCGCACGTCGGCCCGGGCGTGCTCGCCGTCGTGGTCGCGGACCTCGCCGACCGCGGCTCCGGGGCAGGGGACCTCTCGACGACGACCTGAGGTGCCGACCGCGCGGCCCCTAAGCGCGTGGCCGTGCACAAGCCGGGCGCCTCGTCGTCCCCTCCACAGCCCGGCTCGAGGCGCCGGCAGGGCGTGGCACCCCCGCCCTAGCGTCCACGGCGTGAGCACACCTCGGCACGAGCCCCGCCAGCACGCCCGCCCCGGCCGCGACCCCGGGAGGGACGGCGCCGTCGTCCGGCAACGCCTGCGGGCGGTCGCCGGGTCCGGGCGGCCTGCCCTCGCGTGGCACCCGGCGACCGCCGCGCTGCCCCGGGTCGACCCGCCGGAGACGAGCCCGGTGCGAGGCGAGCGGTGGTCGTGGGAGCCGCGCGAGGCGGTGGACGTCCCTGCGTCGGACGTCCCTGCGTCGGACGCCGTCCCGTCCTGGCACCGGCGTCCTGGAGCGCCGGGCGACCCCGGGTCGTCCGGCGCCGACGGGTGGCTGCCGTCGCGGCCGGAGCCGGAGGAGCGTGCGCCGTCCGTGCCGTCTCTGCCGTCCCCGCCGTCCGAGGTGCCGGAGGCTGACGAGGCCGTCGGTCCCGCCACCCTCGGGGGGACGGCGCGGTCCGACGACGAGGTGCCCGCCGCCACCGTGGACGGAGACGAGGACGTCGAGGCGGACGGAGAGGTGGCTCGCCTGCGGCGGCGCGCGGCGCAGACGGCCGCGAGCGCGTACACGGCCGCGCACGGGCACCCGACGGCGCACTCCGGGTTCGGCGACCTCGCCGAGGAGGGCGGCAGGCGGTGGGCGCTGCGGCCGCGGACCGCGGTCACCGCGCTCGTCGTGGTGCTGCTCGTCGCGGTCGGCGTCGCCGTGCTGCGGGCGCCGGCCGGAGGCGTCGAGCCTGTGGCGCGCGTGGACGCCCCCGCCGCGGCCGCTGCGGCCGGTGACGGCGCCCCGGCCGGTTCGGACGCGTCGCCCGCCGCGGCGGGTGGTGCCGCCGTCGACGGCGCGGGGGAGTCCGCTCCCGATCCGGACGCAGCAGCGGCGGGGACGTCGGGCGGGGTCGTCGTGCACGTCGTCGGGCAGGTGGCAGCGCCGGGCCTCGTCACCGTCGCGACGGACGCCCGAGTCGCCGACGCGCTCGACGCGGCCGGGGGAGCGACCCCCGACGCCGACCTCGCCGCTCTCAACCTCGCGCGCGCCGTGACCGACGGCGAGCAGATCCACGTCCCCCGCCCCGGCGAGGCGGTCGCCGCACCGCCACCCGCCTCCCCGGGGGCGGCCGCCACCGGTGGCGGGGGTGCGGGTGGCGCGATCGTCGACCTCAACGCCGCCGACGCCGCCGCCCTCGACACGCTGCCAGGCATCGGTCCTGTGCTCGCCGAGCGCATCGTCGCGTGGCGCGACGAGAACGGGCCGTTCACCGCCGTCGACGAGCTGGGGGAGGTCAGCGGTATCGGCCCCGCCGTGCTCGAGGACGTGCGCGACCTCGTGCGCGTGTGACCGACCTCCGGCTCGTCCCGGCGGCGCTCGCGGCGTGGGCCACCGCGTTCGTCGCCGTAGGTGCGTCGGCGGCGGACGCGCTGCACGCGGCGCGTGCCACGGCCGTCGTGCTGTGCTGCGTGCTCGTCGCCGGCCTCGTCGCGCTGCGTCGCGGGGCGACCTTCCCCGGGGTGTCCGACGCGGGTCTCGGCGGGGGCGTCGTCACCGTGCCCTCTGGCCCGGCGACCGGTGCGGGCCCCCGCCGGTCGGACGGCCCGCGGCTCGGTGTACCCGCCCAGCCGCAGGACGGTCGGCCGGTCGGGCCGAGGACCGGGTCATCGGTCGGCGTGCGCGTGCTCGGGCAGGTGGCGCTCGTCCTCGCGTGCGTGGCCGCCGTCCTCCTCTCGGGCGGGGCCCAGCTCGCCGCGCGGGCTCCGCTCGCCTCGCTGGCCGACGAGCGCGCGACGGCGACCCTCGCCGGGACGGTGCGCTCCGCCGTCGAGCCGCGGACCGACCCGTGGTCGGGGTCGGCCGACCGGCACGAGGTGCGGGTGGCGGTCGACCAGGTCACCGCACGCGGCGCGACCGTCCCGGCGGCGGGGCCCGTCGTCGTGTCCGGGACAGGGGACGGGTGGACCGACCTTGCGTACGGGGCGGCCGTCGTGGTCACCGGCCGGCTCGACGTGCAGGGGGACCGGACGTTCCTGCGCACGGACGGCGCGCCACGCGTCGTCGACGACCCCGGGCGGTTCCTGCAGGGTGTGCACGCCATGCGGCAGAGCCTGCTCGACGCGACGGACGGGCTCAGCCCGCAGGCGCGCGGGCTCGTGCCGGGGGTGGCCGTGGGGGACACCTCGCGGCTGGACCCGGAGCTCGACGAGGCGATGCGCACCACGTCGCTCACGCACGTCACGGCCGTGTCCGGCGGCCACTTCGTCATCGTCGTCGCGTGCGTCGCGGCACTGTGCGTCCTGCTGCGGGCGACGCGAGCCGTCCGCGTCGTCGTCACGGGTGCGGCGATGGTCGGGTTCGTCGCGCTGGTCCACCCGGAACCGAGCGTGCTGAGAGCGGCGGCGATGGGGGTGGTCGGCGTCCTCGGCATCGCGCTCGGGCGCCCGTCGCGCGCGGTGGCGGCGCTCGGGGCCGCCGTGGTCGTGCTCCTGGTCGTCGACCCGTGGCTGGCGCGGTCGTACGGCTTCGTCCTCTCCGTCGCCGCGACCGCCGGGCTGGCCCTGCTCACGGCGCCGATCGCCCGCCGGCTGGCACCATGGTGCGGACGGACCGCCGCGCACGTCCTCGCCGTCCCGGTGGCAGCGCAGGCGGCGTGCGCCCCGATCGTCGTCCTGCTCGACCCGAGCGTGAGCACGTGGTCCGTCCCGGCGAACCTCCTGGCCGCACCGGCGCTGGGTCCGGCGACGGTGCTCGGCGTCCTCGCGACGCTCGTCGCGCCGTGGTGGCCTGGTGCCGCGACCGCGCTCGCCTGGACGGCGGGGCTCTTCACGGGCTGGATCGCGGGCGTCGCCCAGGTCTTCGCTGCCACGCCCGGCGCACGGGCGCCCTGGCCGGGAGGTCTCGGAGGAGCCGCGCTGCTCGCCGCGCTGACTGCCGTCGGGCTCGCCGTGGTCCTCCGCTCGCGCGCCCTGCAGGACGCGGGGGAGCGCCGCACGCTGCGTCGCGCGACGTCGCCGTCCCTGCGGGCGCGCCTCGCCGGGGAGTGGCGTCGCGTCACCCGGTCGTCACGCCCCGACGCCGGGCCGTTCGGACGGGCCGACGGCGCGCACCCCGCCCTCGCTCCGCGGGCGAGAGCCCGGCCCCGTGCGCGCCTCGCGGCCGTGGTCGTCGTGGTCCTGGCGGTGCCCGTCCTGCTCGTCGTGGTGCTCCGGCCGCTCGGTGTGACCGCGGGGCCGGTCCCCGCGGACTGGGCGGTCGTGGCGTGCGACGTCGGGCAGGGCGACGCGCTCGTCGTGCGCTCGGGCCCGCGCGCCGCGGTGGTCGTGGACGTCGGGCCCGCGGGCGCCGCAGCGGGGTCGTGCCTGGACGACCTCGGGGTCGAGCGGGTCGACCTGCTCGTCCTCAGCCACTTCCACGCGGACCACGTCGGCGGCCTGGAGGCGGTGCTCCGCGGCCGGGAGGTCGAGCGCGCGCTCGTGAGCCCCACGGCGGAGCCCGCGGGGCAGGCCGAGCGCGTGCTCGGGGACCTCGCGGACGCGGGCGTCCCGGCACAGGTCGCGCGGCCCGGGGAGACGGGCGCGACGGGCACGGCGGACTCAGTCGGCGCTGCGGGTGCCGGCGGATCCGGCGAGCGCGTCGACGACGGCGCCTCGTGGGAGGTGCTGCAGGCCGGACCGGGCGACGCGAACGACGCGAGCGTGGCGCTCCTCGTCCGGGTGGCGGGACTGGACGTCGTCGCGCTGGGCGACCTGGAGGACGCGGGGCAGGCGGCGCTCGCGCGGACCCTGGGCGAGCGGGGCACGGGCCCGGTCGACGTCGTCAAGGTCGCGCACCACGGCTCGGCCACCCAGTCCGACCGGCTCGCGCGTGTCCTGGCACCGACCGTCGCGCTCGTCAGCTCGGGCGAGAACACCTACGGCCACCCCACCGACCGGGCGCTCGACCTCTACCGCGGGGTCGGGGCTACCGTGCTGCGGACCGACGCGTGCGGCACCGTGGCGCTCGTCGTGCGCGACGACGTCCTCTCCGCCGCGGGATGCGGATGACCGCGCCCGAGCGCGCCCCCGCACGGGCACCCGAGCGGCCGAGCATCCGGTGCCCCGGTGCCCCGGTGCCCGGTGGCAGGGCGCCCCTGACGCCAGGGCGTCATCGGTGCGGCGTCGCCGGAACTCCTGCGAGGGTCGCGGACCGCAGCCTCGGGGTGCGTCGACCGGCACTGCCGGTGGGCGGCTCGTGGCAGGCTTGGGCCATGCCCGCGCCGACCCGCACCGCCCGTCCGTCCGCCGGCCCGTCCCTCGCGTGGGACGACGTCCGGCTCGCGCCCGTGGTGCTCGTCCAGGGGCCCGAGTCGCTCCTCGCGGAGCGTGCCGTCGACGCGATCGTCGACCTGGCGCGAGAGCGCGACCCCGAGGTCGAGAAGGTGACGATCGAGGCCGCGACGTACCAGGCCGGGATGCTCGCGGTGGCGGCGAGCCCGTCGCTGTTCGGCGAGGCGAAGGTGGTCGTCGTCGAGGGCGCCGAGTCGGCGACGGACGCGCTCGTCGCGGACGTCGTGGACTACGTGCCGGTCGCCGACCCGGCGACGACGGTCGTCGTCGTGCACGGGGGCGGCGTGCGGGGCAAGCGCATGCTCGACGCGATCAAGGGGAGCGGCGCGCCCGTCGTCGCGGTGGAGGCGATCAAGAAGGACTCCGACAAGGTGGCGTTCGTCAACGCCGAGTTCCGCAGGGCCCGTCGACGCATCGACGCGTCGGGCGTGCGGGCTCTCGTCGAGGCCCTCGGCAACGACCTGCGGGAGCTGGCGGCCGCCTGCAGCCAGCTCGTCACGGACACCGACGGCACCGTGAGCGAGGCCGTGGTGGACCGGTACTACGGCGGCCGGGTCGAGGCGACCGGGTTCCGGGTCGCGGACGCCGCGATCGCGGGGAACGCGGGGGAGGCCGTGGCGCTCCTGCGGCACGCGCTCGCGACGGGCGCGGACCCGGTGCCGCTCGTCGCGGCCCTGGCGATGAAGCTCCGCGCCCTCGCGAAGGTCGGCGCGATGCGTGGCCGTGGCGGGGTGGCGGCCAAGGACCTGGGGCTCGCGCCCTGGCAGGTCGACCGCGCGCGCCGCGAGCTCGCGGGCTGGACCCCGGAAGGGCTCGCGACCGCGATCAGCGCCGTCGCGCAGGCCGACGCCGAGGTCAAGGGCGCGGGGCGTGACCCGGTGTTCGCCGTCGAGCGGGCCGTGCTGACGATCGCGCGGGCCCACGGCCGCTGACCAGGCAGCCGCCCGCTCAGGTCCCGGGCTCGGGGTCCCGGCTCGGCACGGCGGCGTCGGTGGCGGGCTCCGACCGGGACCCGGTCCCGCGCGGTGTCGACGGCCAGGACGAGGCGCGCGACACCGGACGCACGAGGGGCGCCGACCCGTGCGGGTCGGCGCCCCTCGTGGGAAACCTGTGCGAGCGTCGCGACGATCAGCGTGTCACGACACCGCGGGCGAACCGTGCGCTCAGAGAGCGTTGACGGACTTCGCGATGGCCGACTTGCGGTTCGCGGCCTGGTTCGCGTGGATGACGCCCTTCGAGACGGCCTTGTCGAGCTTGCGGGACGCCGCCTGGAGCGCGGTGGTCGCCGCGTCCTTGTCGCCCGCGGCGACGGCCTCGCGCACGCGGCGCACGTACGTCTTGAGCTCGGACTTGACTGCCTTGTTGCGCAGACGAGCCTTCTCGTTCGTGCGGATGCGCTTGATCTGGGACTTGATGTTGGCCACGTGTGGACTTTCTGGTTCTGTTCGCCGGAGCGAGCGGATAGGTCGTAGAGGGCGACTCCAGCTCCGGGACTGGGGTGGGGAACCCGTGGAGAGGTGCTGGAGCTGTGCCCGCCGACCTGGGCGGACACGCAGCCATCAAGACTACCAGCGGTCCGGCCGTGACCCTAATCGCTCGTGCGGACGCCGGAGCGGCGCCTCGCGCGGCCCCGAGGCTCGCGCGAGAGCCGGGACCACCGCCTCAGCGGTGCCGCGAGATCCCCTCGACCACGCGGTCGAAGACGTCGCGCCCGACGACGGCACCCTCGCGGCGCACAGCGGCCGGGTCGACGCGCACCACGCGGTCCAGCCGGACCTCGCTGTCGCGCCCCTTCGCGTCCCACGGGCCCGACCCGATGTCGAGCCAGTACCGGCCCCAGCGCGCCTCGTCCCGGACGTCGCGCGAGTGGTCCTTGCTCGTGAGCATCACGCCGAGGAGCCACGCGCCGTCCGACCCGACGAGCAGCACGGGCCGGTCCTTGCCCTGCGAGTGGTCCTCCTCGAACGGGACCCACGTCCACACGATCTCGCCGGGGTCCGGGTCGCCGTCCGGCCGCGGCGCGTACCGCGCACGCACCGCGCCCTCGAAGTCGCCCGGGTACGCGCCCGTGGCAGCACCTCGACCGCCGGTCGTCCCGGCCGGGCCCGGTCGCCCGCCCGCCGCGGGGCGGGGTCGAGGACCTGCAGCACCGGGGCGTGGGCCGGGCCGCGGCGACGGCGTGCGGTCGGCGGGGCCGCGGCCCGACGGCGTCCGCTCCCGCCCCGGGGCCCGCGTCGCCGCGGTGCCCTGGCGCGCGCCGCCCTGCCCCGCGCCCTGCGAGCGCGTAAGCCCGGAGACCACGGCGCGCGCCGCGTCGGTCAGAAGTCCCAGCCATCGGTTGCGTGCCACGCGCGCACCCTACCGGGCGGACGTGTGTCCGCCCGGACGGTGCACGTCACCCGGCCAGGACGGCGTCCACCTCGCGCAGGAAGTCGTCGAGGTCGCCGGGGTCGCGCGACGTGACGAGCGTGTACCCCTCGTCGTCGCGCACGACGGACCGGTCGACCCAGGCGCCGCCCGCGTTGAGCACGTCCGTCTCGAGCGAGGCGTAGCTCGTGAGGGTCTTGCCCTCGACGGCGGCCGCCTCGACGAGCGCCCACGGGCCGTGGCAGATCGCCGCGACCGGCTTGCCGGCGGCCGTGAACGCGCGCACGAGGCTTACGGCGTCGTCCTGGAGGCGCAGCGCGTCGGCGTTGATCGTCCCGCCCGGCACGAGCAGCAGGTCGTACTCGGCAGGGTCGGCGTCGGAGTGCGTGAGGTTCGGGGTGACGGTGCGGCCGGGGTCCTTGTCGCCCACGAGGGTCTGCACGTCGTCGGCGGACGTGGCCGCGACGTCGACCTGCACCCCCTCGCCGCGCAGGTGCTCGAGCGGGACCACGAGCTCGTCCTGCTCGACGCCGTAGTTGGTCACGATCGCCAGCACGCGGCGCCCCTCGGGGCCGCCGGAGGTGCGGTGCTCGGTGTCCTGGGCCATGAGCGCTCCTCTCGTCGCCGGTCGGCCCGGTGCGGCCGGCCGGTCCTCCACGCTAGGTCGGCTCGCGGTGCCCCGCAGGGCGGGCGGGTGCCCGACGCCGGACGTGGGACAATGGTCGTTCCCGCCCGCCCGAGAGCGACCGTCGGCGCGCCGCCCCCGAGCGCGCGGCCCCGACCCGCACGCCACTCCCAGGAGCGCACCCGCGTTGTCCCCGATCCCCAGCGCCCAGCTGAGCACCCGCATCCAGCCCGCGGCCACGCCGCCCGAGCTGATCCGGAACTTCTGCATCATCGCGCACATCGACCACGGCAAGTCGACCCTGGCCGACCGCATGCTGCAGCTCACCGGTGTCGTCGAGCCGCGCGCCATGCGCGCGCAGTATCTCGACCGCATGGACATCGAGCGCGAGCGCGGCATCACGATCAAGTCGCAGGCGGTCCGCATGCCGTGGGCCGTCGTGGCGGACGGCGTGGAGACGCCGCACGCGCTCAACATGATCGACACCCCGGGGCACGTCGACTTCACGTACGAGGTCTCGCGGTCGCTCGCGGCGTGCGAGGGCGCGGTGCTGCTCGTCGACGCGGCGCAGGGCATCGAGGCGCAGACCCTCGCGAACCTGTACCTCGCGATGGAGAACGAGCTCGAGATCATCCCCGTGCTCAACAAGATCGACCTCCCGGCGGCCCAGCCCGAGAAGTACGCGGAGGAGCTCGCGAACCTCGTGGGCGGCGACCCGGACGACGTGCTCAAGGTCTCCGGCAAGACGGGCGCCGGCGTCGAGGCGCTGCTCGACCGCATCGTCGAGCGCGTGCCCGCGCCGGTCGGCGACGCCGACGCCCCGGCGCGCGCCATGATCTTCGACTCGGTCTACGACACCTACCGCGGCGTCGTGACGTACGTGCGCGTCGTCGACGGCAACCTCAACCCGCGCGAGCGCATCGTCATGATGTCGACCCGAGCGACGCACGAGCTGCTCGAGATCGGCGTCATCTCGCCGGAGCCGATCGTCACGAAGGGCCTCGGCGTCGGGGAGGTCGGCTACCTCATCACGGGCGTCAAGGACGTGCGCCAGTCGAAGGTCGGCGACACCGTGACGAACGCGGCGAAGCCCGCCGCCGACGCGCTCGGCGGCTACTCCGACCCGAAGCCCATGGTCTTCTCGGGCCTGTACCCGATCGACGGGACCGACTACCCGGTCCTGCGCGACGCGCTCGACAAGCTCAAGCTCAACGACGCCGCGCTCAACTACGAGCCGGAGACGTCGGTCGCGCTCGGCTTCGGCTTCCGCGTCGGGTTCCTCGGCCTGCTGCACCTGGAGATCGTGCGCGAGCGCCTCGAGCGCGAGTTCGACCTCGACCTCATCTCGACCGCGCCGAACGTCGTCTACGACGTGACGCTCGAGGACGGGACGCTCGTCAACGTGACGAACCCGTCGGAGTTCCCCGGCGGCAAGATCAAGCAGGTCAGCGAGCCGGTCGTGCGCGCGACGATCCTCGCGCCGAGCGAGTTCGTGGGCACCGTGATGGGGCTGTGCAACGACCGTCGCGGCCAGATGCTCGGCATGGACTACCTGTCCGAGGACCGGGTCGAGCTGCGCTTCACGCTCCCGCTCGCCGAGATCGTGTTCGACTTCTTCGACCAGCTCAAGTCCCGCACGCGCGGCTACGCCTCGCTCGACTACGAGCCGTCGGGCGACCAGGTCGCCGACCTCGTCAAGGTCGACATCCTGCTCCAGGGCGAGCAGGTGGACGCGTTCAGCGCGATCGTGCACAAGGACAAGGCGTACGACTACGGCGTCATGATGACGGCGAAGCTCAAGGAGATCATCCCGCGCCAGCAGTTCGAGGTGCCGATCCAGGCGGCCGTCGGCGCGCGCGTCATCGCCCGCGAGACGGTGCGCGCCATGCGCAAGGACGTCCTCGCGAAGTGCTACGGCGGTGACATCAGCCGCAAGCGCAAGCTGCTCGAGAAGCAGAAGGAGGGCAAGAAGCGCATGAAGAACATCGGGTCCGTCGAGGTCCCGAAGGACGCCTTCATCGCCGCGCTCTCCTCCGACGCCGCGGGCGGCAAGGACGCCAAGGACAAGTCGAAGAAGTGAGCCCGGCGCTGCCCGAGGGCGAGCCGGTCCCGCCCGACGGCTCGCTGCCCTCCTGGGTCGCGGGAGGCGCGGGCGGCACCGTGCCCGCGACCCGCGGGTTCGGCGTCTACCTGCACGTCCCGTTCTGCTCGGTGCGGTGCGGGTACTGCGACTTCAACACCTACACGGCGTCCGAGCTGGGCGGGGGCGCGAGCCAGGCGTCGTACGCGAGCACGGCGCTGCGCGAGATCGACCTCGCCGCGCGCGTGCTGCACGACGCCGGGCTGCCCGAGCGGCCCGTCTCGACCGTCTTCGTCGGCGGCGGCACGCCCACGCTCCTGCCGGCCGGGGACCTCGTCCGCCTGCTCGGCGGCGTGCGCGACGCGTGGGGGCTCGCCCCGGACGCCGAGGTGACGACGGAGGCGAACCCGGACTCCGTGACGCCCGCGTCGCTCGCCGAGCTCGCGGCCGCCGGGTTCACGCGCGTGTCGTTCGGCATGCAGTCCGCCGTGCCGCACGTGCTCGCGACGCTCGAGCGCACGCACGACCCGCGCCGCATCCCGGACGTCGTGCGCTGGGCGCGCGACGCCGGCCTCCAGGTCTCGCTCGACCTCATCTACGGCACGCCGGGGGAGAGCCTCGGCGACTGGCGGGCGAGCCTCGAGGCCGCGCTCGCGACCGGCGTCGACCACGTGTCCGCGTACGCGCTCGTCGTGGAGGCGGGGACGAAGATGGCCGCCCAGGTGCGGCGCGGGGAGGTCGCGCTGCCGAGCGAGGACGACCAGGCCACGAAGTACGAGCTCGCCGACGAGCTGCTCACGGCGGCGGGCCTCACCTGGTACGAGGTGAGCAACTGGGCCCGTACCGACGCGGACCGCTGCCGCCACAACCTCGCGTACTGGCGCGGCGACGACTGGTGGGGGATCGGGCCCGGCGCGCACTCCTACGTCGCGGCGGCCGGTACCGAGCCCGCGGGGGCGTCGCCCGAGGACGCCCGCGTCGGCGTGCGGTGGTGGAACGTCAAGCACCCCCGTCGGTACGCGGCGCTGCTCGAGGCGGGCACGAGCCCCGCGGCGGGGCGCGAGCTCCTCACGCGCACGGAGGGCCGGCTCGAGCAGGCGATGCTCGGCGTGCGGCTGCGCGAGGGACTCGACCTCGCGGTCCTCTCCCCGGCGGGACGCCACGCCGTCGCCGGGCTCGTCGCGAACGGGCTGCTCGACGGCCGCGCAGCGGTCGCCGGTCGTGCGGTGCTCACCCTGCGGGGGCGGCTGCTCGCGGACACGGTCGTCCGGACGATCACGGACGAGTGACGTCGGCCCGGGTCCACCGCGACCCGGGCGCGCCCCGCGGTGACGAGGCCCCTTGGCGGCACCACCCTGCTCGCCGCCGTGCGACGGCCGCGGTGCTCGCCGCGCGGTCCGCGCCGGGAACCGCCAAGGTGGACCCAGCACGTCGACGGAGCGTGCAGCCCGCAGCACGTGACGACGAGGAACGAGGTGCACGATGACGGA
Source organism: Cellulosimicrobium sp. RS (assembly GCF_046159675.1). Lineage (NCBI taxonomy): Bacteria > Bacillati > Actinomycetota > Actinomycetes > Micrococcales > Promicromonosporaceae > Cellulosimicrobium > Cellulosimicrobium sp. RS. The sequence goes on from NZ_JBJXVU010000004.1 coordinate 224,608, forward strand.
CCCCACGAACCCGGGCGGCGAGCCGCCCCGCGACGACGAGCACACCCCCGCCGACGGCGCGGGCGGTCCGCGACCGGACGCCACGCCACCGTCCGGTCCCGGACCCGACCGGCCCGACGCCGCCCCGTCCGGGGGCGACGTCCCGCCCGCCTCGCCGTACGGCCCGGGCGGGGGAGCGCCGCACGACCCGGCCGCACCGCCGTCGGGCACGCCCGCGTACGGGGCGCCGGGTGCCTACGGCGCCCCGGCCGGTGCGCCGGACGGCGCGGCCGGGGGACCGGCGACGCCCCCGTCGGGCGCGTACCCGCCCCCGTCCGGTGCGTACCCGCCGCCCGCCGGCGGATACCCGCCTCCCGCCGGGGGGTACCCGCCGCCGCCCGGGTCGTACCCGGGCGCCGCCGGAGGGTACGGGGGCCAGCCCGGCTACGCGGGCCCGGCGTTCGGCGTCGGCGACGCGATCTCCTACGGGTGGCGCCGCGTCACGTCGAACCTGGGGCCGTGGATCCTCGTCGCGCTGATCTTCCTCGCCGTCAACATCGCGTGGAGCTGGATCACGGGCGGGTTCGACCAGCTCCAGGACCAGTTCGACTACTCCGACACGAACTTCGCGGCCCTCGGCGGCCTCACCTTCACGAGGGCGCTGCTCGCGATCGTCGGCACCGCCATCGGCTACCTCATCACCGCGTTCTTCACGCGCGGCGCGCTCGACGAGGTGGACGGGCGTCGACCCGACGTCGCCGCGTTCTTCCGCATCGGCAACGTGCTCAACGTGCTGCTCGCGGCGCTCATCGTCGGCATCCTGTCCGGCATCGGGTTCTTCCTGTGCGTCCTGCCCGGGCTCGCGATGCTGCTGTTCTCGGCGTTCGTGTACCACGTCGCGCTCGACCAGGGCGTCGACGCGATCACGGCGATCCGCACGAGCTTCTCGCTCGTCGCGAAGAACTTCGGGCAGGTGTTCCTGCTCCTGCTCGCCCTCGTCGGGATCAACATCCTCGGCGCGATCCCGTGCGGTCTCGGGCTCTTCGTGACGCTCCCGCTGAGCTACGTCGCCGTCGGCTACGCCTACCGCCGTCTCACGGGCGGCGTGCCCGCCGCCTGACATCCGGCTGCAACCCTCGCCGCGCCCCGGTGCCGCCTGTCGGTACCGGGGCGCGGTGCGTCTCGAGCGCGGTGGGTCCCGGGCGCCCGCGACCGGTCAGGGCGCGGTGACGAAGTCGATGAGCTCCTCGACCCGCCCGAGCAGCGACGGCTCCAGGTCGGCGTAGGTGCGCACCGTGCCGAGGATGCGCTGCCACGCGCGGCCGACGTCCTCCGCGGTCTGCGCCGGCCAGCCGAGCTCGCGCAGGATCCCGCGCTTCCACTCCGTGCCGCGCTCGATCACGGGCCACCGCTCGAGGCCGATCCGGGCCGGCTTCACCGCCTGCCAGACGTCGACGTACGGGTGCCCGAGCACGAGCACCGTGCCCGCGGGCGACCGCCGCAGCGCCTCGTCGGCGATCCGCCGCTCCTTGCTGCCGGGCACGAGGTGGTCCACGAGCACGCCCACGCGACGCTGCGGCGTCGGGCCGAAGTCCGCGAGCGCCGCCGCGAGGTCGTCGACGCCGTGCAGCGGCTCGACGACGACCCCCTCCACGCGCAGGTCGTCGCCCCACACCTTCTCGACGAGCTCGGCGTCGTGCTTGCCCTCGACCCAGATGCGGCTCCCGCGCGCGACGCGCGCCCGCTGCCCGACGACGGCCCGCGAGCCCGAGGCCGTGCGCGTCGGCGCGGCGGGGGCGCGGGAGGTGACGGGCGGGGTGAGCTCGACGGGTGCGCCGTCGACCCAGAAGCCCGGCCCGAGCGGGAACGTGCGGGTCCGGCCCGCGCGGTCCTCGAGCACGACGACGTGCATCCCGCCCGACTTCTCGACCCGGACCACGGCCCCGACCCACCCGGTCTGCACCTCCTCGACGACGAGGCCGCGCTCCGCGGGCTGCGGGCGCGACACGGGCCGCGCGCGGTGGTGGGTGGGGGCGGGCGTGCCGCCGAGGACGTCGGAGCCGTAGCGGTCGAAGGACACGGCGTCACCCTAGGCCAGCGTCTGCCGCTCACCACCGAGATCGCCCCGTGCGTCGCGGGATCGGCCTCCCGCGGGGAGGTCCCGGGCGCCCGGCCCGGCCGCGCACGGCGGCTCCCGGCGCGCGCGCCCCCGGCGCGGGGTGGTACCACGGACCGATGAGCCAGCAGCGCGCGGAGCCGGACCCGAACCGCTGGCGCGTGCTGCCGGTCTGCCTCGCGGTGGGCTTCATCACGACGCTCGACGTGTCGATCGTCAACGTGGCCCTGCCGTCGATCGAGTCGTCGCTCGACGCGGGCCCGACCCAGCTCCAGCTCGTCGTCGCCGGCTACACGCTCGCGTTCGGGCTCGCGCTGGTGCCCGCCGGGCGCCTGGGCGACGCGGGCGCACGACGACCGCTCTTCATCGCGGGCCTCCTGGGCTTCGCGCTCATGAGCCTCGCGTCCGGGCTCGCGCCGACCGACACGTGGCTCGGCGTCGCGCGCCTGCTCCAGGGCGTGAGCGCGGGCGTCCTCAACCCGCAGGTCGTCGGTCTCATCCAGCAGCAGTTCCGCGGGTACGAGCGCGGGCGCGCGTTCGGCATGTTCGGCGCGACCATCGGCGTCTCGACGGCGCTCGGGCCCCTGCTGGGCGGGCTCATCATCGCCGCGGCGGGCCCGGAGACGGGGTGGCGGTGGGTGTTCCTCGTGAACATCCCCGTCGTCGCCGTGCTCCTGCCCTTCGCGTGGCGCCTCGTGCCCGGGCCGCCGCGCACCGGGTCGGGCGCGGCGCGCGGGCCGCGCCGGCTGGACCTCGTCGGGCTGGGCCTGCTCGGCGCCGCGACCCTCGGCGTGATGATGCCGTTCGTCACGACGACGGGCCGCGGCGACGACGCGTCGCGCTGGTGGTGGCTCGTGCCGGCCGCGGCCGCCGTGGTGGCCGCCGTCGGGTGGGAGCGGCGCTACCAGCGGCGCACGGGCGAGGCCGTGCTCGACCCGCAGGTCGTGGGGCTCGGGTCCTTCCGCAACGGCGCGCTGCTCGGCCTCGCGTACTTCGCCGGGTTCACGGGCATCTTCCTCGTCGTCACGCTCTACCTCCAGGACGAGCTGGGGTACACGCCGCTCCAGGCGGGGCTCGTCGGCACGCCGTTCGCGGTCGCGTCGGGCGTGTCGGCGTGGTTCTCGGGCCGCTGGGTCGCGCGCTGGGGCCGCGAGCTCGTCGTCGGCGGCGTCGTGCTCGTGCTCGTGGGGGTGGTCGCGGCGGAGGTCGTCGTGCGCACGCTCGGGGACGACCCGGGCGCCGTCGGCCCGGCGCTCGCGGTCGCGCTGCTCGTCGCGGGCGCGGGCAGCGGGACGGTCATCGCGCCGAACCAGACGCTCACGCTGTCCGAGGTGCCGGTGAGCCGGGCCGGGGTGGCGGGCAGCATGCTGCAGCTCGGCCAGCGCATCGGGTCGGCCGTCGGGATCTCCGTGGTCCTGTCCGTCTACTACGGCGGGCTCGCGAGCGGCGACTCGGCGGCGGACGCGACCGGGCGCGCGCTCCTGGTGACGATCGGCCTCGTCGCGGTCGCGCTCGTCGTCGGCCTCCTCGACCTGCGTTCGCGACGAGCGGAGGACCGCCGGACGGGCCGCGCGGACGCGTAGGATTGGCACTCGGAGGTCGAGAGTGCCGACTCCCGCACGCCCGCCCGGGCGGCGACGGTGCGGCACGCGGGAGGTGGACGTGAGCGAGGAGCGCCGGCTCGAGGTGCTGCGGGCCATCGTCGAGGACTACGTCCTCACGCGCGAGCCCGTGGGTTCGCGCGTGCTCACCGAGCGCCACAGCCTCGGCGTCTCGCCCGCCACGATCCGCAACGACATGGCGGCTCTCGAGGACGCGGGGTACATCGCCCAGCCGCACACGTCCGCGGGCCGGATCCCGACGGACAAGGGATACCGGCTCTTCGTGGACCGCCTCTCGGGCGTCAAGCCGCTGTCCGCGCCGGAGAAGCGCGCCATCGAGACCTTCCTGTCCGAGGGCGTGGACCTCGACGACGTCATCGCGCGCGCCGGGCGCCTGCTCGCCCAGCTCACCGGCCAGGTCGCCGTCGTGCAGTACCCGTCGCTGAGCCGGTCGGGCCTGCGCCACCTCGAGCTCGTGCCCGTCGGCGAGTCGCGGCTCCTCGTCGTCATCATCACGGACACGGGTCGCGTCGAGCAGCGCACGCTCGAGGTCGCGAGCCTGCCGGACGAGGGCACGCTCGTCGAGGTGCGCGCGCGGCTCAACGCCGCGGCCGCGGGCAAGCGCCTCACGGACCTCGCGCCCGGCCTCGCCGCCGTGACCGAGAGCTTCCACCCCGACGACGCCCCGCTCGTCCGCGCGGTGGGCGACCTCGTCGCCCAGACGCTCGCGGAGGAGAGCGAGGAGCGCCTCGTCCTCGCGGGCACGGCGAACCTCGCGCGCGCGGGCATGCGGTTCGAGCACGCGCTGCGCCCCGTCCTCGAGGCGCTCGAGGAGCAGGTCGTCCTGCTCGGGCTGCTCACCGAGATGGCCGCCGAGTCGGGCGTGAGCGTCCGGATCGGTCGCGAGACCCAGCTCGAGGGCCTCGCGGAGACCTCCGTCGTGACGACCGGTTACGGTAACGACGGTGACACGGTCGCGCTCGTCGGCTCGATCGGGCCGACCCGCATGGACTACCCCGGCACCATCGCGGCGGTGCGCGCGGTCGCGCGCTACCTGTCACGGGTGCTCGGCACGTGAGCCCCGCGGTCTCCCCGCCCGCGGCGGGCCCGCTCGACGACCACCCCCGACCCCTCCCGACCGGCCCCGCGCCGGCCTCACGACCCGCACCAGCAGAGAGTGACGTGTGAGCGACTACTACGAGATCCTCGGCGTGGCCCGTGACGCCAGCCAGGACCAGATCAAGAAGGCGTACCGCAAGCTCGCGCGCGAGCTGCACCCGGACGTCGCGGGCGAGGAGGCGGGCGACCGCTTCAAGGACGTCGCGCGCGCCTACGAGGTGCTGTCCAACCCGGAGAAGCGCCAGCAGTACGACCTCGGCGTCGACCCCAGCGCCCCCGGCGGCGGGGGCGGCGGCCCCATGGGCGGCGGCTTCGGCTTCCAGGACATCTTCGAGACGTTCTTCGGCGGCGCCCAGGCGCAGCAGGGCCCGATCCCGCGCGCCCGCCGCGGCCAGGACGCGCTCGTGCGGCTCGACATCGACCTCTCCGAGGCGACGTTCGGCGCGCAGCGCGAGCTCCAGGTCGACACGGCGGTCGTGTGCGGCACGTGCGGCGGCACCTGCTGCCGTCCGGGCACCTCGCCCCGCACGTGCGAGGTGTGCCACGGCCGCGGCACGGTCCAGCGCGTCGCGCGCTCGTTCCTCGGCCAGGTCATGACGAGCGCGCCGTGCGCCGCGTGCCAGGGCTTCGGCACGGTCATCCCCGAGCCGTGCGCGGAGTGCTCGGGCGAGGGCCGCGTGCGCAGCCGCCGCAGCATCACGGTCAACGTCCCGGCGGGCGTCGACACGGGCACGCGCATCAAGCTCACCGCGCAGGGCGAGGTCGGCCCGGCCGGCGGCCCCGCGGGCGACCTGTACGTCGAGATCCGCGAGCGCAACCACGACACGTTCGTGCGCCGCGGCGACGACCTGCACTGCACCCTCCAGGTGCCCATGACGGCGGCCGCCCTCGGCACCGTGCTCGAGCTGGAGACGCTCGACGGGCTCCAGGAGATCGACCTGCGCCCCGGCACGCAGCCGAACCAGATCGTCACGCTGAAGAACCTCGGCGTCGGGCACCTGCACGGCAGCGGGCGCGGCGACCTCAACGTGCACATCGAGGTCCAGGTGCCGACGGCCCTCGACCCCGAGCAGGAGCAGCTCCTGCGCTCGCTCGCCGCGCTGCGCGGCGAGGAGCGGCCCGAGCCCCGGCTCGCCGCCGCGCACCCGGGCGTGTTCTCGCGCCTGCGCGACAAGCTCTCCGGCCGCTGAGCGGGGCGCGCGCATGAGTGCTCCGGTGTTCCTCGCCGAGACGGGGATCGACGGCGTCGCGCCCGGCGACCGGTACGTGCTCGACGGCGCGGAGGGCCGGCACGCGGGCGTCGTGCAGCGGCGCGGCGCGGGGGAGCGCGTCGACGTCGTCGACGGCGACGGGCTCCGGCTGCGCTGCGTCGTCGAGCACGCCGAGTCGGGCCGCGTGACGCTCCTCGTGCAGGAGGTGGACCGCGAGCCGGCGCCGGACGTCGTCGTGACGCTCGTCCAGGCGCTCGCCAAGGGCGACCGCGACGAGATGGCGATCGAGGCGGCGACGGAGATCGGCGTCGACGCGGTCGTGCCGTGGCAGGCGGAGCGGTCCGTCGTCGTGTGGCGCGGCGAGCGCGCGGCGAAGTCCCGCGCGCGGTGGCTCGCGACCGTCCGCACGGCGACCAAGCAGGCCCGGCGCGCGCGCCTGCCCCGCGTCGAGGTCGCGCTCGACTCGCGCGGCCTCGCGGCGCGGGTCGTCGACGTCGTCGCGGCGGGCGGTCGGGCGATCGTCCTGCACGAGGAGGCGACGACGCCGCTCGCCGACGTCGGGCTGCCCGCCGGTCCGGCCACGGACGGCGCGCCCGCGCCCGAGGTGCTCGTCGTCGTCGGCCCGGAGGGCGGGATCTCCGACCGCGAGCTCGCCGACCTCACGGCGGCCGGCGCGGTCGCGGCGCGGCTCGGGCCCCACGTGCTGCGCACGTCGACCGCCGGCCCGGTGGCCGTGGCGCTGCTCGCGGAGCGGCTCGGCCGCTGGGGCGTGGCCGGGACGCGTGGTCTAGCCTCGGGGGCATGACGAGCACCGACCTGCGCACCGACCCGGACTGCCTCTTCTGCCGCATCGTCGCGGGGGAGGTGCCGGCCGACGTCGTGGCGACCAGCGAGCGCTCGATCGCGTTCCGCGACATCGACCCGCAGGCGCCCGTGCACGTGCTCGTGGTCCCGCGTGACCACCACGGCGACATCGCCCAGCTCGCGGCGGCGGACCCGGAGCTGCTCGGCGACGTCGTCGCGCTGGCGGACGAGGTGGCGGGCGACCTGGCCGACGGCCAGTTCCGGCTCATCTTCAACTCGGGGCCGCGCGCCGGCCAGAGCGTGTTCCACGTGCACGGCCACGTCATCGCGGGCGCCGAGCTCGGCTGGTCGCCCGCCTGAGCCCTGCGCGAAAGCGCGTGTGACGCCCGGCCGCGCTCGGTACGATGGAAGCGATCTGCGGGGCGGTGGCCGTCCCGGACCCACTGCCCGACCGAAGGAGCGCAGCGGCGCAAGCCGGCTCATGACCTCTCTGTCCCGAGAACCCGACCCCTCGTCGCACCGGGTCGAGCACCGCATCGTCATCCCGAACCACGTGCCGATGGTGGCGCTCCTCGGTAGCCGCGACTCCGTGCTCCGGGCCGTCGAGGAGGGGTTCCCCGCCGTCGACGTGCACGTGCGGGGCAACGAGATCGCGGTCGCCGGCCCTCCGGGGGAGGTCGCGCTCGCCGCGCGCCTGCTCGACGAGCTCGTCGAGGTCGTCGAGGCCGGCACCCAGCTCACGGCCGACGTCGTGACGCGGTCCATCGCGATGCTCACCGCCGCGACGGCGTCGCGCCCGGCCGAGGTGCTGACGCTCAACATCCTGTCGAGCCGCGGCCGCACGATCCGGCCCAAGACCGTGGGCCAGAAGCGCTACGTCGAGGCGATCGACGCGAACACCATCACGTTCGGGATCGGTCCCGCCGGCACCGGCAAGACGTACCTCGCGATGGCGAAGGCCGTGCAGGCGCTGCAGTCGAAGCAGGTCAACCGCATCATCCTCACGCGCCCGGCCGTCGAGGCGGGGGAGCGGCTCGGGTTCCTGCCCGGCTCGCTGACGGAGAAGATCGACCCGTACCTGCGCCCGCTGTACGACGCGCTGCACGACATGATCGACCCGGACTCGATCCCCAAGCTCATCGAGGCCGGCACGATCGAGGTCGCGCCGCTCGCGTTCATGCGCGGGCGCAGCCTCAACGACTCGTTCATCATCCTCGACGAGGCGCAGAACACGACCACCGAGCAGATGAAGATGTTCCTCACGCGCCTCGGCTTCGGGTCGCGCATGGTCATCACGGGCGACGCGACGCAGGTCGACCTGCCGGGCGGCACCCAGTCCGGCCTGCGCGTCATCGAGGACGTCCTCACCGGCGTGGACGACGTCGAGTTCTGCCGGCTCACGTCGTCCGACGTGGTGCGGCACCGGCTGGTGAGCGACATCATCGACGCGTACGCGCGGTGGGACCTGGCGAGCGGCGGGGGCTCGGGGAGCTCCGGGTCGCGCCGCCGCGACGACGACCGCCGCGGACGCCCCGCGGCACGAGAACGACGGACGAGGGACGACGCGTGAGCATCGAGGTCAACAACGAGACCGAGGCCGAGGTCGACGAGGCCGAGTTCGCGGCGCTGGCACGGTACGTGCTCGACGCGATGCGCGTGCACCCGCAGAGCGAGCTGTCGATCCTCTTCGTCGACACGGACGTGATGAGCGAGCTGCACGTGCGCTGGATGGACGAGCCCGGCCCGACGGACGTGCTGTCGTTCCCCATGGACGAGCTGCGGCCCGGGCGCGACGGCGAGGTCGCCGGCCCCGGCCAGCTCGGCGACGTCGTGCTGTGCCCGGAGGTCGCCGCCCAGCAGGCGGTGACGGCGGGCCACTCGACGGCGGAGGAGATGCTGCTGCTCACGACGCACGGCATCCTGCACCTGCTCGGCTACGACCACGCCGAGCCGGAGGAGGAGAAGGAGATGTTCGCGCTGCAGCGCAAGCTGCTCCTGACCTTCCTCGCGGGCCGGTGAGCGGCGAACCCGTCGCGCTCCTGGCGGCCCTGACCGTCCTGACGGTCGTGCTCGCGGCCGCGCTGAGCGCGGGCGAGGCGGCGGTGCTGCGCGTGACGCGGGCGGCCGTCACGGAGGCCGCCCTGGGCGACGACCCGGCCGTGCCCGCCCGCCCGGAGGGGCGCCGGGCGCTGGCGCTGCTCGCGGACCCGGCGGCGACCGTGCGCTCCGTCGGCTTCGTGCGCGTCGTCGCCGAGGTCGCGGCGGTCACGTGCCTCACGCTGCTCGTCGCGGCGTGGCTGGAACCGTGGTGGCAGGTCCTGCTCGTCGCGCTCGCGGTGAGTGTCGTCGTCGGGCTCCTCGTCGTGCGCGTGAGCCCGCGGTCCCTCGGCCGCCGCCACGCGGTGCGCGTCCTGCTGAGCCTGTCGCGCCTGCTCACGGTTGTCGTCGGGGCCACACGCTGGCTCACGCGGCTCGCCCCGGCGCCCGACGAGGGAGCCCACCAGCGCGAGCTCCAGGACATGGTGGACCGCGTCAACGAGTCCGAGGTCATCGAGGAGGAGGAGCGCGAGCTCATCCGCTCCGTCTTCGAGCTCGGCAGCACCCTCACGCGCGAGGTCATGGTGCCCCGCACCGACATGGTGACGACGGCGCGCGACACGCCCCTGCGCAAGACCCTCTCGCTCTTCCTGCGCTCCGGCTTCTCCCGCATCCCGGTCACGGGCACGTCCGCGGACGACCTCGTGGGCGTCGCCTACTTCAAGGACGTCGTGCGCGTCCTGCAGGGCGGTCCCGGGACCGACGCGCGGCCCGTGGGCGAGGTCGCGCGCCCCGCGATCTTCGTACCCGAGTCCAAGCCCGTGGACGACCTGCTGCGCGAGATGCAGGCGTCGTCCTCGCACATCGCCATGGTCGTCGACGAGTACGGCGGCGTCGCGGGACTGGTGACGATCGAGGACGCGCTCGAGGAGATCGTGGGCGAGCTCACGGACGAGCACGACCGGCCGGAGCCCGAGGTCGAGGACCTGGGCGACGGCGTCCTGCGCGTGCCCGCCCGCCTCGGCGTCGACGAGCTCGGCGAGCTCTTCGGCCTCGGCCTGGACGACGACGACGTGGACACCGTGGGCGGCCTGCTCGCCAAGGCGCTCGGCAAGGTCCCGCTGCCCGGCTCCGTGGCCGAGGTCCACGGGCTGCGCCTCGAGGCCGACCGCGTCCAGGGCCGCCGCAAGCAGCTCGCGACCGTCCTCGTCTCGACGGCGACCTCGCCCGACGCTCCGGTCCCCGCGCCGGACGAGCCCGACCCCGCGGCCGACACCCGTCAGCCCCTCCCCACCGTGAAGGACACCCCGTGAGCACGACCACCCCCGAGCACCGCTCCGGCTTCGCCTGCCTCGTCGGGCGGCCCAACGCGGGCAAGTCGACCCTGACGAACGCGCTGGTCGGCCAGAAGGTGGCGATCACCTCCGGGCGCCCCCAGACGACGCGCCACACGATCCGCGGGATCGTGCACCGCCCCGACGCGCAGCTCGTCCTCGTCGACACCCCGGGGCTGCACCGCCCCCGCACGCTGCTCGGCGAGCGCCTCAACGACCTCGTGCGCGAGACCCTCACCGAGGTCGACGTTATCGCGTTCTGCCTGCCCGCCGACCAGAAGATCGGCCCGGGAGACCGCTTCATCGCGAACGAGCTCGCGGAGCTCATGCGCGGGCGCCGCGGCACGCCCGTGGTCGCGGTCGTCACGAAGGCCGACCTCGTGGACCGCGGCACCCTCGCCGCGCACCTGCTGGCGGTCGACCGGCTGGGGGAGACGGCGGGCGGCTGGGCCGACATCGTGCCCGTCTCGGCCCAGGACGGCTACCAGGTCGACGTGCTCACCGACGTCCTCGTCTCCCACCTGCCCGAGGGCCCCGAGCTGTACCCGGGCGGCGAGCTCACGGACGAGCCGGAGGCCGTCATGGTCGCCGAGCTCGTGCGCGAGGCGGCGCTCGAGGGCGTGCGCGACGAGCTCCCGCACTCGCTCGCGGTCCAGGTCGAGGAGATCGTGCCCCGCGAGGGCAGCGGCGACGAGGCCACGGGCCGGCCGCCGCTGCTCGACGTGCGCGTCAACCTCTTCGTCGAGCGCGACTCGCAGAAGGCGATCGTCATCGGCCGCGGCGGCTCGCGCCTGCGCGAGGTCGGGACGCGCGCGCGGCACGGCATCGAGGCGCTGCTCGGCGCGCGCGTCTACCTCGACCTCCACGTGAAGGTCGCCAAGGACTGGCAGCGCGACCCCAAGCAGCTCCACCGGCTCGGGTTCTGACCCGGGGGGACGTCCCCCGTGCCGCCGTCGGGAGGGCACCAGGGACCGGCCGGCGGCCCGCGGCGTACGATTCCTCGGTGATCTTCCGGACCGCCGCGACGACGGCAGCCCTCGCGATCGTCCTCGCGATCGTCGGTGCGGTCACCGGGCCGCAGTGGGACCCGGTGCCCGTGACCGAGCACCTCGTCCCCGAGACGCCCGACACGACCGTCGGCGGGCAGCCGCCCGGCGGGGCCGCCCCGGTCGGCACCTACGACGTGCGCGAGACCGACGTGACCGTCCGGCTCGACGGCGCGACCGTCGGAGGCGTGCTGCGCGAGCCCGTCGACGCGGGCGACGACCTCCCGGGCACGGTGTTCGTGCACGGTGCGGGGACCGGCCTGGCGTCCGAGGCGTTCGTGGACGTCGCGACCGACCTCGCGAGCGCGGGCGTCGTGACCCTCGTCCCGGACAAGCGCCTCGACACCTACACCACGCGCCACCGTGACTACGAGGCGATGGCGCGCGACTACGCGCACTCCGTGGACCTCCTGCGGGCGCGTCCCGGCGTCGACCCGGAGCGCGTGGGGCTGTACGGGGAGTCCGAGGGCACGTGGATCGTGCCCGTGATGGCGGCGGACGACCCGGCCATCGCATTCACCGTCCTCGTGTCCGCGCCCGTCGTGCCGCCGCGCCAGCAGGCCGCGTTCGCGGTCGACAGCTACCTGCGCAACACCGATGTGCCCCACGGGGTGTTCCGGGCCATCCCGCGCGCCGTCGGGATGGCGATCCCCGGCGGCGGCTTCGAGTACGCCGACTTCGACGTGGAGCCGTTCCTCGAGCGGCTCACCCAGCCGGTGCTGGTCGTGTACGGCACCGCGGACCCGTCGATGCCCGTCGAGCAGGGCGCGCGGCAGATCCTCGACGCCACGGGGCCGTCGTCGCAGGTGCCGGGCGGGGCCGACGTCACCGTGCGGTACTACGCGGACGCGAACCACGGGATCAAGATCGACGACGTGCTCGTGCCCGACTTCCCGCGCGACGTGAGCGCGTGGGTGACGTCCCTGCCCGCGAGCGCGACCGCGCTGCCGCAGGTCGCGGGCGCCGAGCCCACTCAGCAGTACCTCGCCGGGCCGGTCCCGTCGCCGCGCTGGCTGGGCAACGGCGACCTGTTCGTCGCCCTCGTCCTCGCCGCCGTCGGGCTGCTCGTGCTCGGCCCGCTCGTCGGCCTCGTCGGGGGCCTCGTGCGTCGGCTGCGACGGGTCGCGGGCCGGCCCGGAGCGCCCGCCGGTCTCGCGCCCGGCTTCCGCGTGCCGCTGGTGGGGCTCGGGGTCGGCGCGTTCGCGACGACGGTCGCGCTCGTCGTCTACCTCGTGGCCACCGCGCGGCTCGCGCTCGACTACGAGAAGGACGCGTGGGTCGTGCAGGGCGGCTGGATCGGGGTGCGGCTCGTCGGGCTCGCGACGCTCGTCGCGGGCGCCCTGCTGGTCAACCGGGCCGCCGAGGTCCGCTCCGCGCGCCGTGCGCACGACGAGCGCCGGGGCACCGACGAGGCGGTCGCCGCGGACGAGGGCGGGAGCGTGCTGCAGGTCGCGCGGGGCGTGACCCCCCGCGTCATGCTGTGGTGCGTGATCGCGGGGTCGACGGTCCTGCTCGTCATCCTCGCGTACTGGGGCGTCTACCAGCTCGGCATCTGACCCTGCTCGTGCGCCGTCGTCCGGGCGTGGCGGTCCCGCCGCTCGCCCGGCGCGGCCCGACGGGCGTGCGTATCGTGGACGGGTGAGGCGCCGTCGGCTCGCGCAGGACCGGGCGGCTCGTGCCGGGCACGTCACCCACGAGCCGACGACGGACGGTGCCGGGACGGCGGCCGGCGGCCTCGAGCTCCTGCCGCCCGAGCTGCGGTCCGACGACCGGTTCGACGCCGCCCTCGACGCCGCGCTCGCGGGTCCTGCCGAGGCGCCCGTCCGCCGTCCGCCCGACGGGCCGCGACCCCGGGACGGGGACGGTCCGCCCGCCACGCGGAGCGGGCACCACGACCGGGCGGCCCGCGACGTGCTGCCCCTGTCGCGCCCGCAGGACGAGCGCCCGCCCACGGCCCCCGACATGCCCGGCCCCGCGCGGTCCGGCGCGCCCCGGCCGTCCCGGTCCGCCGGGGGCGGCGAGTCCCCGCAGGTGCGTGCGCCCGGGCGCCGCTGGTTCCTGCACCCCGTCCCGTGGGTGGCGCTCGCGGTCGCCGTCGCGTTCGCCGGCTCCGTCGCCTTCACCGCGTCGATGGAGGACGCGCGGCCCGTCGACGTCACCGCGCTCGCCGGCGGGCTGCGGCCGCTCGAGGACCCGCCCGAGCCGCGCTGGTCGGTCCCCGTCGAGCCCGGCACCGAGGTCGTCCCCGCGGTCGGCGCCGTCGTGACCGTCGACGGGTCGCTCACGGCGTACGCCGTCGCGGACGGCTCGGTCCTCTGGCGGTCCGAGCGTCTCGGCGACCGCGCCACGTGCCTGCCGGCCTCGGGCGAGCCCGCGCGCGAGGTGGTGGTGTGCGCGGTGCCGACGGGGTGGCGCGAGCAGGCGGCCCGGCTCACCACCGTGCGCGCGACGACCGGCGAGGTCGTGGGGGAGCGCACGGCCGCGACGGCGGGGCGGCTGTCCGTCGTGCCGGTCGGCGCGACGGACGTCGTGCGGGCGTGGTGGCGCGGCGACGAGGTCGCGGTGGTGCGCGAGGACGCTGCGACCGGCGAGGTGCGGTGGGAGCGCACGCTCGCGCACGACGGCCTCGGGAGCGGTGGCGACGTCGTGCTCGACGTGCGCCGCGGCGTCGTCGACGTCCTCGCGCCGGGCGTCGCGGCGGCGCTCACGGAGGACGGCCTGTCGCTCGTCGAGGACGACGTGTGGACCATCGTCCGGCTCCAGGACGGGCGCTACGTCGGCAACGAGTACGGCCGCGGCACCGCCACGGTGTTCACCGCCGCGGGCGAGCCCGCGTTCCGGATCTCCGGCCGCGTGCTCGAGGCGCCCCTGTCGGACGGGTCCGCGCCGGGCGTCATCGTCACGAACACCTTCGGCAGCATCGTGGGCGTGGACGCCGCGACCGGCTCTGAGCTGTGGTCGTTGCCGGGCACGGGCATGCGCGCCGTCGCGCGGGTCGACGGCCGCGTCGTCGTCCAGACGGACTCCGCCTATCGCAGCGTCGACGCCCGCACGGGCGAGGAGGCGTGGGCCGTCACGCTCGAGGACGGCGGCCCCGGGCCGGTGCTCACCGACGGCCGGTCGCTGTTCGTCACCGAGCGGCAGCGCCGCCAGCCGGGGCTCGTGTCGATCGCGCTCGACGACGGGGCGGTCGAGTGGCACTGGACGCTGCCGGAGGGCACCTACGACGTGCTCGCGGTCGAGGGCCGGCTCTTCCTCCTCGGGACCGGCGGGCTGACGGCGGTCTCGTGAGGTGCCGGGGCGCGCGCGACGCCCTCCGGTGTCGCCGCCGGCACCGTCCGGATGGTGGCCCCGGGCCGCGTGGGCGCTTGAGCCGCACGTGATGAACCGGTAGAAACGGTCGGGGCCCCTCGGCCCGGCGTGCGTGCGACCGGCACCGCGCGACAGCGTAGGGAGTGCACGATGACCAACCAGACAGAGCCGGCCGAGGACCCGCAGCCCGGTGCTGCGGGCACCGGGCCGACCCCGGCGCCCCAGGGCGTCACGGCGGGTGACGGGGACTCCACGGCCGAGCGCGCACCGGACGGTGCGACGGGCTCGGCAGGGTCGGACCCGGACGCGGCGGGAGCCGCGGACACGGGCACGGAGAAGGACACGGGCTCCGCCCGCGAGGCCGGCGGGACCGCGACGACGACCGCCACCGCGTCGCCCTTCGCCGGGATCCCGGTGAGCGACTACGTGCGCGACGGCGTCGCCGCGCTGCTGCTCCTCGTCTCCCTCGCGCTGCCGTGGGACGTGTCGAGCCGCGCGTCGGACAAGATCGAGGTCGTCCTGCTGACGATCCTCTCGCTGCTGACGCTCGCGCTGCCGTACCTCGCGCGCACGGGCGTGCTCCCGACGACCTGGACCGTGCACACCACGCGCAAGGTCCGTCTGCTGGCCAACGCGCCGTACGTGCTGCTCGTGCTCGTCTACCTCGTGGTCGACGTCGTGGGCGGCGGCGACCTCGCCGACGGGTGGGGCGGGGTCGGCTCCGCCGCCGCGCTCGGCCTCGCGGGCGCGCTCCTCGCGGCGCAGCCGCGCGAGAGCGAGCTCGGGCCGCAGGACCAGGACCGCGCGGTCACCGACCGGTGGCTCCAGGCGCTCCTCGCGCTCGCGGCGCTCCTCGCCCTCACCGTCCTGCTCACGGTGATCCTCACCGCCACCGGCACGCGCCTCGGCGGCGCCCTGTTCGTGCTGCTGGTGATCGTGGCCGCGGTGTTCGTCCTCGCGCTCGCCGGGCTGCCGACGTACGGCACGTGGCGCCGGTCCGAGGCCGCGCGCCTCACGCTCGTCGGGCTGGGCGTCATGCTCGCCGTCGGGTTCGTCCTCGGCTCGGGCAACAACGGGCTCGTGACGATCGAGAGCACGCACGGCGGCCGGTTCGGGCTCGTGCTCGTCCCGGCGCTCGCGGCCGTCGCCGCGGCGCCCGCGGTGCACCGCGCGATGGCCGCCGCGGACCCGGTGACCACCTGGGTGCGCGTGGCCGTCAACGCCCTCGACCTCGTGCTCGTCGTCGCGGGCTACGTCGCCGTGAGCGCCGTGCTCACCCTGGCCGACGGCGCACGCGGCGTCCCGGTCGTCCTCGCGGTGGTCGTCGGCGTCCTCGCGGCCGCCGTCGCGTTCGTCGCGCGCCGCTCGCTCGCTCGCGACGCCGCGACCGGGCGCCCGCTCGCGCTCGGCGGCGCCGGCGTCGTGGCGCTGCTCGGCATCGTGCTGCTCGTCGTGACCTCGAACCGCGTCGTGCTCGGCGGCGGCGTGGAGCACGTGCTGCTCGCCTTCGGCCTCCCGCTGCTCGTCGTCGGGGCGCTCACCGTGCCGCGCGAGGTGCGCGCCTACTTCGCCGAGCACCGCCCCGTGCCCGCGGCCACCGGGGCGGAGGCGGCACGCGCGTACGTGTGGCAGCCGCCCGCGCCGAAGCAGCCCAAGCCGGCCCGGCCCGCGCCCGCCCCGGCGGGCCCGCCGGCCGGCGCGCACCCGACGGCCGGGCACACGGGTGCCTACCCGGGCTCGGGTGCCTACCCGGCCACCGGACCGACGGGCACCTACCCGCCGGCCGGGCACACGGGGCCCGTCCCGACGCAGCAGGCGCCGGACCGGCGGTTCGCCGCCGGGTCCGACGCGACCGAGGTGCTCCCGGTCCAGCCGGCGGAGCCGGAGCGCAGCGGGTACGCCGCGCGTCCCGGCCTCACGCCCGACGAGGGCCCGTCGACGGCGGTCCTGCCCGCCTACCAGGAGGAGCAGCCGGGCACCGGCCCGCAGCCGACCGCCCAGCAGCCCGGCCAGGGGTACCCCCAGCAGGGCTACGGCCAGCAGCAGGGCTACGCGTCCTCCGGGCCGGGGCAGCAGGGCTACGCGCCGCAGGGGTACGACCAGCAGGGCTACGGCCAGCAGGGGTACGCCCAGCAGCCCGCGGCGCAGCAGCCGTCGTACGCCCCGCCGGCCCAGCCGGCGGGCTTCACCGCGGCCCAGGCGCTCGACCCGGGCACGCCGCTCGAGGTCCTGGCGCAGATCGTCCAGGACGCCCCGCACCTGCGGCCCCAGGTCGCGGCGAACCCGTCGACGTACCCCGCGCTGCTCGAGTGGCTCGGCAACCTCGGCGACCCCGCGGTCGACGCGGCGCTGCGCTCGCGGCGCGGCTGACGCACCCCGGCGCCCGGCCGGCCCTCCGCGCGAGGGCCGGCCGGGCGCACCCACGCCGTGCCCGAGGAGCGGACGTCCCGGGCGCGCGGACGGCGGAGGAGTACAGTGGCGTCGTGCACCTGATGCGGCATCTCCTCCTTCGTTGCCGCGGCGAGGCCCTGTAGCCGGTTCCTCGTCGCGGTGGTTGGTGTGCCGGCTGACACCGATCAGGACGACCCCGAAGGACCGACGATGAACGCCTCCGCCCCCACCTCGACGCCCACCGCCGCGGACCCGAACCCGCAGCAGCCGTCGGGCATGCCGATCCACAAGTACCTGCCGTTCCACCGGCAGATCGACGTCTCCCTGCCCGACCGCACGTGGCCGGACAAGCGCATCGAGACCGCGCCCCGCTGGTGCGCCGTCGACCTGCGCGACGGGAACCAGGCCCTCATCGAGCCCATGAACGCGGAGCGCAAGCTGCGCATGTTCGAGCTGCTCGTCGCGATGGGCTACAAGGAGATCGAGGTCGGCTTCCCCTCGGCCTCGCAGACCGACTTCGACTTCGTGCGGATGCTCATCGAGGAGGACCGCATCCCGGACGACGTCGTCATCCAGGTCCTCACGCAGTCCCGCGAGCACCTCATCGCCCGCACGTACGAGGCGATCAAGGGCGCGAAGCAGGCGATCGTGCACCTCTACAACTCGACGTCCGTCCTGCAGCGCGAGGTCGTGTTCCGCTCGGACGAGGACGGCATCATCGCGATCGCCGTCGACGGCGCGCGGCTGTGCAAGAAGTTCGAGGAGACCGTCCCGGAGACGACGGTCTACTACGAGTACTCGCCCGAGTCGTACACCGGCACGGAGCTCGAGTTCGCAGCCCGCATCTGCAACGAGGTGCTGGAGGTCTTCGAGCCCCGCCCCGACCGCAAGGTCATCATCAACCTGCCCGCCACGGTCGAGATGGCCACGCCGAACGTCTACGCCGACTCGATCGAGTGGATGAACCGGCACCTGCACCACCGCGAGAACGTCGTGCTGTCGCTGCACCCGCACAACGACCGCGGCACGGCGGTCGCGGCCGCCGAGCTCGGCTACCAGGCGGGCGCGGACCGCATCGAGGGCTGCCTGTTCGGCAACGGCGAGCGCACCGGCAACGTCTGCCTCGTCACCCTGGGCATGAACCTGTTCAGCCAGGGCGTGGACCCGCAGATCGACTTCTCCGACATCGACCACGTGCGCCGCACGGTGGAGTACTGCAACCAGCTCGGCGTCCCCGAGCGGCACCCCTACGCCGGCGACCTGGTCTTCACGGCGTTCTCCGGCTCGCACCAGGACGCCATCAAGAAGGGCTTCGACGCGATGGCCGTCCGTGCGGAGGCGGAGGGCGCCACGGTGGACGACATCACGTGGGCGGTCCCGTACCTGCCGATCGACCCCAAGGACGTCGGCCGCTCGTACGAGGCCGTGATCCGCGTCAACTCGCAGTCCGGCAAGGGCGGCATCTCCTACCTGCTGAAGTCGGAGCGCCACCTCGACCTGCCGCGCCGTCTGCAGATCGAGTTCTCGCAGTCCGTGCAGCAGCACACCGACGCGCACGGCACGGAGGTCACGGGCGAGGACATCTGGCGCCTCTTCTCGGACGAGTACCTGCCCGTCGAGCCCGGCTCCGGCCTGGAGCCCTGGGGCCGGCTCAAGCTGCGCTCCACGCGCGCGTCGTCGAGCGAGGACGGGCCCGACACCCTGAGCGTCGACGTCCTCGACCGTGGCGAGGAGCTGACGCTCGAGGGCACGGGCAACGGCCCGGTCGCGGCGTTCGTCGACGCGATCGCGCAGGTGGGGGTCGACGTCCGCGTCCTGGACTACGCGGAGCACGCGCTCTCGGAGGGCGGGGACGCCACGGCCGCCGCGTACGTGGAGTGCCAGGTGGGCGACGACGTCCTGTGGGGCGTGGGGATCGACCCGTCGATCACGACCGCCTCGCTCAAGGCCATCGTGTCCGCCGTGAACCGCGCGGAGCGTGCCCAGGGCTGACCGCCCTCCCGCCGATCTCACCGACGGCCCGGACGACCTCGTCGTCCGGGCCGTCGGCGTTTTGTCGACACCATGTTGGTAAGATACCGACGCACTGTCGACAACATTGGAAGGCTCCTCATGTTCCTCGCGTTGCGCGAGCTCGTCTTCGCGCGCACCCGCTTCCTGCTCATGGGCGGTGTCGTCGCGCTGGTCGCGGTCCTCGTCGTCCTCCTCTCCGGGCTGTCCGCCGGCCTCGTCAACGACGGCGTCTCCGGCCTCGAGCGCACGCCCGTCACCGACTTCGCCTTCGCCGAGGGCACCGGGACGGACGCCGCGTTCACGCGCTCCGTCATCGAGACGGACCAGGTCGGCACCATGGCCGAGCAGCCCGGCGTGCTCGAGGCCGCCCCGTACGGCCTGCTGCTGGCGAACGCGCACCAGGAGGACGGCTCGCCCGTCGACCTCACCCTCGTGGGCGTCGAGCCCGGCTCGTTCGTGGCCCCGGCCGCGATCGCGGAGGGCGACGCCGTCGGGGCGGCGGACGGCATCGTCGTCTCGGCGACCGCCGCCGAGGACGGCCTCGCCGTCGGCGACACCGTGGCCCTCGCCCGCCCGGAGCGCACGCTCACCGTCGTGGGCGTCCTCGAGGACCAGCACACGTTCGGCCACGTCGACATCGCCTACCTCCCGCTCGGCACGTGGCAGGAGCTCCTCGCCGGGGCCGAGCAGCCGGGAGCCGACGTGCCGGACGTCGCGACCGCCGTCGCGCTGCGCACCGACCCCGGGTCGTTCGACCGCGAGGCCGCCGACGCGGCGTCGGGCACGGTGACGCGCACGCTCACCGAGTCCTTCGACGCCTCGCCCGGGTACACGGCCGAGACCGCGACCCTCCTGCTCATCCAGGTGTTCCTCTACGCCATCTCGGCGCTCGTCGTCGGGGCGTTCTTCACCGTGTGGGTCATCCAGCGCCGGCACGAGATCGCCGTCCTGCGCGCCATGGGGGCGCGACGCCGCTTCCTGCTCGCCGACTCCCTCGGCCAGGCCGCCGTGCTCCTGCTCGCCTCGATCGGCGTGGGCTTCGCCCTCGGCGTCGCGGCGGGCGCGGGCCTCGGCGCGTCGCCGATGCCGTTCGCGCTCCAGGCGCCCGACCTCGTGCTGGCCGGCGTCCTGCTCTTCGTCCTCGGCATGGCCGGAGCGGCCGTCGCCGTCGCGCGCATCACCTCCGTCGACCCCCTGACCGCCCTGGGAGGGCAGCGATGAGCACCACCACCCCCGCCACGCCCGTGCTCGAGATCGACCGGGTCACCGTCCGCCACGGCGACGGCGACACCACGGTCGTCGCGCTCGACGCGGTGAGCCTGAGCGTCGCCGCGGGCGAGCTCGTCGGTGTCGTCGGGCCCTCGGGCTCCGGCAAGTCGAGCCTGCTCGCCGTCGCCGGCGCGCTCACGGCGCCGGAGTCCGGGACCGTCCGCCTCGAAGGGGTCGACCTCGGCGCGACGAACGACCGCGAGCGGGCCCGGCTGCGGCGCGAGCGCATCGGCTTCGTCTTCCAGTCCGGCAACCTCCTCCCGGCGCTCACGAGCGTCGACCAGCTCCGGCTCGCGCTGCGGATCGCCGGGATCGACGAGCGCGACCCCCGCGCCCGCGACCCCCGCGAGCTGCTGGGCTCGGTGTCCATGAGCCACCGCGCCGACCGCCGTCCGGACCAGCTCTCGGGCGGCGAGCGGCAGCGCGTGGGGATCGCCCGCGCGCTCGTCGCGAGCCCCGCGCTGCTCCTCGTCGACGAGCCGACGGCGGCGCTCGACCGGGCGCGCAGCCACGAGGTCGTGAGCCTGCTGGCCCGCGAGGTCGAGGCCTACGGCGCTGCGGCGCTCATGGTCACGCACGACCACGACGTGCTCGAGCACTGCCACCGGGTCGTCGAGATGGTCGACGGGCGGCTCGGGCTGCCCGCGGTGGCCGGCTGACGCCGGCGGGCGGCCCCGGAGGGCCGCTCCACCGCCCCCGGTCGGGCATGATGGTCCGGCCGGGGGCCGTCGCGCTCCCGGGGGAGCGCTCCGCAGAGCGCTCCGGGAAGGAGGACCCTCGTGCCCAAGATCGCCGCCCCGACGGTGGCCGAGCACCGCGCGGCACAGCTCCGGACCCTGCTCGACGCCGCCCGCGACCTCATCCGCGAGGACGGCAGCGGGCTCACGCTCGCGGCGGTCGCGGCGCGGGCCGGGCTCGCCCGGTCGAGCGTCTACCAGTACTTCCGGTCGCGGGAGGAGCTGCTCGACGCGGTCGTCGCCGACGTCGTGCCGCGGTGGTCCGCGCGCATCACCGCCGCGGTGGCCACCGCGGCGTCGCCGGAGGACGCGATCGTCGCCTACGCGCGCGAGAACCTGCTCCTCGTGGCCGAGGGCGAGCACGCCGTCGTCGCCGCGCTGCGCGCCGAGGCGGGCCGCGAGGTGCTCGCCCAGCAGAGCGCCGCGATGCACGCGACGATCCTCGTGCCGCTCGTCGAGGCCCTGGAGCAGCTCGGCGTCCCGGACGCCGCGCGCTCCGCGGAGCTCGTCAACGCCGTGGTCCTCGCCGCGGCCCGCCAGGTCGAGGCCGGCGAGGACGCGCGCACGACGCTGGCCCGGGTCCGCGCGGTCCTCGGCTGCCTCGCGCCCGCGTGACCGCCGTCGGCGGGTGGTGCGCGCCGTGTCGGCGGCGTGACGGACAATAGGGGCGTGGTGCTGTACCGAGACGACGCGATCGTGCTGCGCGCCCAGAAGCTGGGCGAGGCGGACCGCATCGTCACCCTCCTGACGCGCGAGCACGGGAAGGTGCGCGCCGTCGGCAAGGGCGTGCGCCGCACGTCGTCCCGGTTCGGCGCGCGGCTCGAGCCGTTCATGCTCGTGGACGTCCAGCTCTACGCGGGCCGGTCGCTGGACACGGTGACGCAGGCGGAGACGATCGGCCCGTACGCGCGCCGGATCTGCGAGGACTACGGCCTGTACACGGCGGGCGCCGCGATGCTCGAGACCGCGGAGCGCCTCGTCGCCGACGAGCGCGAGCCCGCCGTGCAGCAGTACTGGCTGCTCGCGGGCGCGCTGCGGGCGCTCTCGGAGCACGCGCACGCGCCGGGGCTCGTGCTCGACTCCTACCTCCTGCGCGCGCTCGCCGTCGCGGGCTGGGCGCCGTCGTTCGTCGACTGCGCGCGGTGCGGCGAGCCGGGCCCGCACCACGCGTTCGCCGTCGCGCAGGGCGGGGCCGTGTGCTCGCGCTGCCGCCCGCCGGGCTCGACGGCGCCCGCCCCCCAGACCTTCGCCCTGCTCGCCGCGCTGCTCGCGGGGGAGTGGGACGCGGCCGACGCGTCGGACGCCCGGCACCGCAAGGAAGCGAGCGGCCTCGTGGCCGCGTACAGCCAATACCACCTGGAGAGAACGTTGCGATCACTGCGCATGGTGGAGCGGGACGCCCCCGCCCCGCACGTCCCCGCCGTCCCGCACGCCGACGAGGCCGCCGCCTCCGCGGACCCGCGCGCCGGCGCCGGGGCGGACGCCTGATGGCGCGGCGCACGTACCAGCCGCCGTTCCCGCACCCCAGCGGTGCGCGGCCCCCGGCGATCCCGGCGCAGTTCGTGCCGAACCACGTGGCCGTCGTCATGGACGGCAACGGCCGCTGGGCCAACGCGCGCGGGCTGCCGCGCACCGCGGGCCACGAGGCCGGCGAGGCGGCGCTGCTCGACGTCGTCGCGGGCGCCATCGAGATCGGCGTCAAGCACGTGTCGGCGTACGCGTTCTCGACCGAGAACTGGAAGCGCTCGCCCGACGAGGTCCGCTTCCTCATGGGCTTCAACCGCGACGTGATCCGGCGTCGCCGCGACGAGATGGACTCGTGGGGCGTGCGCGTGCGGTGGGCGGGGCGTCGTCCGCGGCTCTGGGCGTCCGTGATCAAGGAGCTCGAGGTCGCGGAGGAGCAGACGAAGCAGAACGACGTCTGCACGCTGACGATGTGCGTCAACTACGGGGGTCGCGCCGAGATCGCCGACGCCGCGGCCGCCATCGCGCGCGAGGTCGCCGCCGGGCGGCTCGACCCGCGCAAGGTCACGGAGCGGACCGTCCAGCAGCACCTCGACGAGCCCGACCTGCCGGACGTCGACCTGTTCCTGCGCAGCTCGGGCGAGCAGCGCACGTCGAACTTCATGCTGTGGCAGGCCGCGTACGCGGAGCTCGTGTTCCTCCCGGAGCCCTGGCCCGACGTGGACCGCCGCTCGCTGTGGCGCGCCGTCGAGGAGTACGCGCGCCGCGACCGCCGCTACGGCGGCGCGGTCGACGCGGTGGGCGGGACGGCGGACGGCACGGCCTGACGTCGTGCGCGGGGCGGCGCGCGCCCTGTCGCCGGGACGCCGTGGGAGGCGGCCGGTAGCGTGCGCGGCATGACTCTGAGCATCGGCATGGTGACCGTCGACTCCACCGACCCGCGGCCGCTCGCCCAGTGGTGGGCGCGCCGCCTCGGCGGGCGGCTCGTCGACGAGGCGGACGGGTGGTTCCTCGAGGTCGTGCCTGCCGAGGGGGTGACGGCTCCGGTCCTCGGGTTCCAGCGCGTCGAGGACCCGACGCCCGGCAAGAACCGGCTGCACCTGGACCTCGGCACGTCCGACCGCGAGGCGGACGTCGCGGCGCTCGTGGCGGACGGCGCGACGCTCGTCAGCGAGCACACCATCCCCGGGTACCGCTGGGCGGTGCTGGCCGACCCGCAGGGCAACCAGTTCTGCGTGGGCGCGCCCGAGGAGCCGACGAGCGTCGGCTGAGGCGGGGTCGTCCCGTCAGGGCAGCCCGTCAGCGGGCCAGCGCGTCGAGCCGGGCGGCGAGCTCGGCCGGGCGGCTGAGCGCCACGAGGTGGCCGCCCGGCATCGTCTCGACCTCCGCGCCGAGCCGCTCGCGCGCGACGGCGCGCTGGAAGGGCGGCGGGAAGAGCCGGTCGTCGTCGCCCTGCAGCACGACCGTGGGCACGGCGGGCCACGCGCGGGCCGGCCACGGCTCGGCGAAGGACCGCTCGGACGGCTGCCGGTCGCTGCGCTGCACGACGGCCGCGACCGGCTCCGGCACGTCGTGGAAGAAGTCGTCCACGGGGTCGAACGGGCCCAGGCCCGTGGCGGCACGACGCGCGGCGTGGTCCGTCGCCCGCCACCAGTCGCCCCCGCTCTCGCCCGGTCGCGGGATCATCGGGTTGAGCAGCACGAGCAGGCGGACCGCCTCGCGCTCGCACACGAGCGGCCCGACGTACGCGCCCATGGACTGGGCGACGACGACGAGGTCGTCCGTCTCGGCGGGCGCCGTCGCCCGGTGCAGCGTCGTGACCGCGACGTCGGTGAGGTCCGCCCAGCCGTGGCCCTCGTCGTGCTGGGGGAGGTCGACGGCGACCGGCCGGTGGCCGAGCCGGTCGAGCTCCGGGACGAGCAGGTCCCAGTACGCGGGGTCGCCGCCGGCGCCGGGCAGCAGGAGGAACGTCGTCATGGGGGTTCGGACGGTCCGGGACCGCTCATCTCATCGGTCGGTGCGCGGCGCGTCCTGGTCACGGGGGAGCGTCGCCTGCCCGTCCAGAGCGGGGACGTCCTCGGCGGGCTCGCCGGTCGGCGCGACCGCGGTGTCGGCGCCCGCCCGGGCGGCCCGACGGCGGGCCATGAGGACCACCGCCACGACGACCCCGACGACGATCGCGACGAGCACCGCGACGCCCGTCGGCGAGCCCGTCGCGGCGGCGAACGCGGCGGTCCACACCGCCCACCCGACGGTCGCGTAGATCGTCGCGTGCACCGCGCACCCGAGGATCATGGCCGCGAGGTAGCGCCCGAACGGCATGCGCACGACGCCCGCGGCGGCGTTGATCACGGTCTTCGTCCCGGTCGCGAGGAACGACGCGGGCACCGCGAGCACGCCCCACCGCCGCACGGTCTCGATCCCGCGTGCGGCCGACCGCCCGGACAGCCAGGCGTGGACGCGCGCGACCCACGGCTTGACGGGGCGCGTGCGGTCGAGCGTCCACGTCGTGACGAGGCGCGCGATCCAGTAGGTGGCCTGCGTCCGCACGAACGCGATCGCGAAGAAGAAGGCGAAGAGCGCGGCGAACGGGGCGCCGTCCAGCGCGTCGGGCACCGCTCAGTCCTGGACGGCGGTGGCCCGCGCGCAGCCCGCGCACGTGCCGAACAGCTCGATGGTGTGCTGGATGTCGACGAACCCGTGCGAGGTGCCGACCTGGTTGGCCCAGGCCTCGACCGTCGGGCCGTCGATCTCGACGGTCCGGCCGCACGCCCGGCACACGAGGTGGTGGTGGTGCTCGCGGCGCTCGCACCGGCGGTAGAGGTTCTCGCCCTCCTCGGTGCGCAGCACGTCCACGTCGCCGCCGTCCGCGAGGCTCTGCAGCGTACGGTAGACGGTCGCGAGCCCCACGTTGTCGCCGCGCGTGCGCAGGATCTCGTGGAGCTGCTGGGCGCTGCGGAAGTCCTCCAGGTCCTCCAGCGCGTCCGAGACGGCGGCGCGCTGGCGGGTCATGCGCTGCACGGGTCACCTCCGGTGGTGCGGTGGGTCGACCCCGAGGGTACGAGGTCGAGCTCGACGTCGTCGGGGATGTCCGGGTGCGGGTCCCGCGCGACGCGCGGCCGCCGACGGACCCACAGGGGCCGCAGGGCGGCGACGACGAGGTACGTCGCGATCGCGAGGACCACGATCGTCGCACCCGGCGAGACGTTGTTCCAGTACGTGAAGGACAGCCCGACGACGCACACGACCACCCCGACGACCGACGCGACGAGCATCGTGCGGCGGAACGAGCGCGTGACGAGCTGGGCGACCGCGACGGGCACGATCATGAGGGCGCTGACGAGCAGCAGCCCGACGACCCGCATCGACACGGTCACGGTGAGCGCGGCGACGACGGCGACGGCGATGTTCAGCGTGCGCACGGGCAGGCCGGACGCGCGCGCGAACTCCTCGTCGTGGCTCACCGAGAACAGCGCGGCCCGCAGGCCGACGCCGACGAGCAGGATCACCGCGCTGAGGACGACCGTGAGGACGAGGTCCGACGACGTCACCGTCGAGATCGAGCCGAACAGGTACTGCATGAGGCTGCCGGAGGAGCCGCCCGCGAGGCCGATGAGCAGGACGCCGCCCGCGATGCCGCCGTAGAAGAGGAGCGCGAGCGCGAGGTCACCGCTCGTGCGGCCCCGCTCGCGCACGACCTCGATCGCGACCGCGCCGAGCACCGCCGCGACGACCGCGCCGGGGATCGCGAGCGCGTCGTTCGGCACGACGCCCATCGCCGCGCCGACGAGCCACCCGAGCGCGACGCCGGTGAGCGCGACGTGCCCGATGCCGTCGCCGAGCAGCGAGAGCTTGCGCTGCACGAGGTACGTGCCGACGACGGGGGCGCTGACGCCGACGAGCAGCGCCGCGAGGAGGGCGCGCTGCATGAGCGGGTCGGTGAGCAGCAGGGAGATCTCGGAGAACAGGGTGGTCATGAGGCCGTCCTGGGTGCGTGGCCTGCGGAGAGGTCGGGGTTCAGGGTGTCGGTGAGGCCCGTCTCCGGGCCCGCGGGACGGGTGTCGCCGTCCACGGGCTCGTGCGGGTGCAGGTGCTGGTGCGTCGCGCCCGCGTGCGTGGACGACGCGCGGGGCGGGGCACCGTCGTGCACGACGCGCCCGTGGCGCAGGACGACCGCGCGCTCGACGAGCGGGGCGAGCGCCCCGAGCTCGTGCAGCACCACGAGGACCGTGAGGCCGTCGCCCACGAGCCGCGTCATCGTCGCGGCGAACGCCTCCTGGCTCGGCTTGTCGACGCCCGCGACGGGCTCGTCGAGCACGAGCAGGTCGGGCCGGCGCACGAGGGCGCGCGCGATGAGCACGCGCTGCTGCTGCCCGCCCGAGAGCTCGGCCGTCGAGTCGTCGGCGCGGTCCGCGAGGCCCACGAGCTCGAGCGCCTCGACCGTGCGGTCGCGCCACCCGCGCGGGAGCCGGAGGCGGCCCCCGCCGAGGAGCCCGGACGCGACGACCTCCGACGCGGTGGACGGCATGCCCGAGGGTGCGCTCACGCGTTGCGGCACGTACCCGAGCCGCCGCCACGGCAGCCGCGGGCCGAGCGGCGCGCCGAACAGGTCGACGGAGCCGCGGGAGAGCGGCACGATCCCGACGAGCGCGCGGACCAGCGTCGACTTGCCCGAGCCGTTCGCGCCGAGGAGCGAGACGACCTCGCCCGCGCGGACCGAGAGGTCGATGCCGCGCAGGATCTCGCTCCCGCCGAGGGTCACGTGGACGTCGCGCGCGGCGATCAGCTCCGGTGCGTCCGTCATGCGCACGCGAGGCCGGACGTGAGCGCCTCGAGGTTGGACTCCATGACCTCACGGTAGTCCGTCGCGCCCTCCGCGAGGCTCTCGAGCGGGTCGAGCAGCGCGGTCCGGACGCCGAGGTCGTCGGCGAGCGTCTGGGTCACCTTGGGGCTGACGAGCGTCTCGAAGAAGAGCGTGGTCACGCCGTTCTCCCGGACGACCTCGCCCACCTCGCGCAGGCGCGCGGGGGAGGGCTCCGCCTCGGGGTCGATCCCGGAGATCCCGACCTGGTGCAGGTCGTAACGTTCGGCGAGGTAGCCGAAGGCCTCGTGGGAGGTGACGAGCGTCGCACCCGCGCACGGGGCGAGCGCCTCGGCGAACTCGGCGTCCAGGTCGTCGAGGTCCGCGGTGAGGGCGGCGGCACCGGCCGCGTAGTCGTCGGCGTGGTCGGGGTCGAGCGCGGAGAGCTCGTCGGCGACGGCGTCGCCCACCGAGGCCAGACGGGTCGGGTCGAGCCAGAAGTGCGGGTCCGTGGGGCCGTGGTCGTGACCGTCGCCGGACTCGTCCGCGTGCTCGGCGTGCTCCTCCGCGGTCTCGTCCGCGTGGTCGCCCTCGCCGCCGGGGTGCTCCTCGAGCCCGGCCGACGCCGCGGCGTCGACCACGTGCTCGGGGGCGCGCTGCTCGATGCCCTCGTCGACCGCGGGCTGGAACCCCGAGAGGTAGACGACGAGGTCGGCGTCGCCGATCGAGCGGACCTGCGCGGGTGCGAGCTCGAGGTCGTGCGGCTCGGCCGCGGGCGGCGTGAGGTTCGCGACGTCGACGTGCTCCCCGCCGACCTGCTCGACGACGTACTGGAGCGGGTAGAACGACGCGAGCACCTGGAGCCGGCCGTCGTCGCCGCCTCCTCCTCCCGAGCCGCCGTCTCCGGGGGAGTCGCCGAGGGAGCACGCCGCGACGAGCGCGGCCGTGGCGAGGGCGGCGGTGGTGGCGAGGGCGCGACGGCGCCGGGCGGGGGAGCGGTGCATGACCACCAGTCTCCGCCTTCTTGAGAATGAATGTCAAAACCGTTCCCGGTGAGCCGGGTCACGGCCGGGTACGCTGGTCGGTCGGCGCCCGTGCGGGCGTCGCCCACCCGTCCAGCCCCCACGAGCCACGTGCGGGGCCGTGAGCACCAGGAGTGATGTCCGTGGCCGCAGCGCCCTCACCCACCGCCCGTCTCGACGCCGTCGTCTCCCTCGCCAAGCGGCGCGGGTTCGTCTTCCCCTCGGGCGAGATCTACGGCGGCACCCGCTCCGCGTGGGACTACGGGCCCCTGGGCACCGAGCTCAAGGAGAACATCAAGAAGCAGTGGTGGCGCGCGATGGTCACGAGCCGCGACGACGTCGTGGGCCTCGACTCGTCCGTGATCCTGCCGCGCCAGGTGTGGGTCGCGTCGGGCCACGTGGGCGTCTTCACCGACCCGCTGACGGAGTGCCTGCACTGCCACAAGCGGTTCCGCGAGGACCAGATGATCGAGGAGTTCGAGGAGAAGAAGGGCCGTGCGCCCGAGGGCGGCCTCGCCGAGATCGTCTGCCCGAACTGCGGCACGCGCGGGCAGTGGACCGAGCCGCGCGACTTCAACATGATGCTCAAGACGCACCTCGGCCCCGTCGAGGACGAGTCGGGCCTGCACTACCTGCGCCCCGAGACGGCGCAGGGCATCTTCGTGAACTTCGCCAACGTCATGGGCGCGAGCCGCAAGAAGCCGCCGTTCGGCATCGGCCAGATCGGCAAGTCGTTCCGCAACGAGATCACGCCCGGCAACTTCATCTTCCGCACGCGCGAGTTCGAGCAGATGGAGATGGAGTTCTTCGTCGAGCCCGGCACGGACGCCGAGTGGCACCAGTACTGGATCGACACGCGCACCGACTGGTACGTGGACCTCGGCATCCAGCGCGACAACCTGCGCCTGTACGAGCACCCGCAGGAGAAGCTCTCGCACTACTCGACCCGCACGGTCGACATCGAGTACCGCTTCGGCTTCTCCGGCTCGGAGTGGGGCGAGCTCGAGGGCATCGCGAACCGCACCGACTTCGACCTCAAGACGCACGCCGAGCACTCCGGCAAGGACCTGTCGTACTTCGACCAGACGAAGAACGAGCGCTGGGTGCCCTACGTCATCGAGCCGGCCGCGGGTCTCACGCGCTCGCTCATGGCGTTCCTCGTCGAGGCGTACACCGAGGACGAGGCGCCGAACGCGAAGGGCGGCGTGGACACGCGCACGGTCCTGCGCCTCGACCACCGCCTCGCGCCGGTCAAGGCCGCCGTGCTCCCGCTGAGCCGCAACGAGCAGCTCTCGCCCAAGGCGAAGGACCTCGCGACGGAGCTCCGCAAGTACTGGAACGTCGACTTCGACGACGCCGGCGCCATCGGCCGCCGGTACCGCCGCCAGGACGAGATCGGCACGCCGTTCTGCATCACGGTCGACTTCGACACGCTCGACGACCAGGCCGTGACGATCCGCCACCGCGACTCGATGAGCCAGGAGCGCGTCGCGCTCGACAAGGTCACCGAGTACCTCGCCGGGCACCTGCTCGGCGCCTGACGCGTCAGCGGCCCGGCGCACCGGCGCCGGGCACGCAGGAGGGGCGGGACCGTACGGTCCCGCCCCTCCTGTCGCGTCTCGTCGGGACGCGTCGCCCCCAGCGGCCTCGCGCTAGCGGGCCGCCCCCTTAGCCCTGTTGAGCAGGCCGATCACCAGGCTCACGACGAGCACGATGATGCCGATCCAGATGAGGATCTTCGCGGCCTCGATGGCGACGCCGAGGATGAGGAGCACGGCGCCGACGATGACCAGGATGAGCCAGAGAGGCATGTCGTCCCTTTCGTCCGTGTCCGGCCTGGATTGCCGGACCTCCTCAACACTGCCACGACCGTGCGCTGCTCGCTCGTCGAAACGGGGCTCGTCGTGCAGCGGGAGCCGGGTGGGACAATGGAGCGCGTGACTGCACCCGCTCCTGCCCTCAGCACGACGACCGACCGCCCCGACCCGGGGACCGGTCCGCTCGTGGCGCCGCTGCGGATCGGCCCGATCGTCGTCCGGACGCCGGTGGTCCTCGCCCCGATGGCCGGCGTCACGAACCGCGCGTTCCGCACGCTGTGCCGCGAGGCCGGCGCGTCCGGCGGCGACGACCCCGGCCTCTACGTCGCCGAGATGGTCACGAGCCGCGCGCTCGTCGAGCGCAACCCCGAGGCGCTGCGCATCGTGACGTTCGGCGCCGACGAGACGCCGCGGTCCGCGCAGGTGTACGGCGTGGACCCCGCGACCGTCCGCGAGGCCGTGCGCATCATCGTCGCCGAGGACCGCGCCGACCACGTCGACCTGAACTTCGGCTGCCCGGTGCCCAAGGTCACGCGCAAGGGCGGGGGAGCGGCGCTGCCCTGGAAGCGCGACCTGTTCACGGCGATCGTGCAGGGCGCGGTCGAGGCCGCCCGCCCGTACGGGGTCCCCGTGACCGTGAAGATGCGCAAGGGCATCGACGACGACCACCTCACGTACCTCGAGGCGGGTCGGATCGCGGAAGGCCTGGGCGTCGCCGCCGTCGCGCTGCACGCGCGCACCGCCGCCGAGCACTACTCCGGCACGGCCGACTGGTCCGCGATCGCGCGGCTCAAGGAGGCCGTGACGAGCGTGCCGGTGCTCGGCAACGGCGACATCTGGTCGGCCGAGGACGCCGTGCGCATGGTGCGCGAGACCGGGTGCGACGGCGTCGTCGTCGGGCGCGGCTGCCAGGGCCGGCCGTGGCTGTTCGCCGACCTCGCCGCGGCGTTCGCGGGCCGCCCGGAGCGCGTGCGCCCCGGGCTGCGCGAGGTGGCGGGCACGATCTACCGCCACGGCGAGCTCATGATCGAGTACTTCGACGGCGACGAGGGCAAGGGCATGCGCGACCTGCGCAAGCACATGGCCTGGTACCTCAAGGGCTACGCGGTGGGCGGCGACGCGCGCCGCGCGCTCGCGATGGTCTCGACGCTCGCCGAGCTGCGCGCGCTGCTCGGCGACCTCGACCAGGTCGCGCCCTACCCCGGCGAGGCCGCGGAGGGTCAGCGCGGCCGGGCCGGGTCGCCCAAGACGCCGCACCTGCCGTACGGCTGGCTCGACTCGCGCGAGCTCGACGCCGAGCACGAGGAGCGCCTGCGCGAGGCCGAGCTGAGCGTCTCCGGCGGCTGAGCGCCGCCTCCTCGCCGACCGCTCCGCGCTGCCCTGCGCCGACGGGACGAGAAGCACGACGCGGCGGCGTCGGTCAGTGCGCGCGCAGCCAGACGGTCGTGTCGGACGGGACGCGGACCTGCGGGTCCGCGGAGCGGTCGGTCAGGACCGGGCCGGAGGCCACGAGGACCTCCGCGCCGTGCGGCAGGACCACGGGCTCGGCGCCCAGGTTCGCGAGCACGACGACGTCGCGGTTGCGGAAGGCGACGACGTCCGCCGAGCCGGCGAACTCCTCGACCCACGCGAGCGTGCCCGCGCCCAGACGCTCCGCGCGACGCGTGGCGAGGGCCGTGCGGTACGTCTCGTAGGTCGAGCCCTCGACGCCGCGCTGGACGTCCGCGGCGTAGCGGCCGTACGACTGCGGCTGGGGGAGCCAGGTCTTGCCGGACGGCCCGAACCCGAAGCCCTCGGCGTCGGCGCGCCAAGGGAGGGGGATGCGGCAGCCGTCGCGGCCCGCCTCGGCGCCCTGGGTGCGGAAGAACGCGGGGTCCTCGCGGACGTCGTCGGGCAGGGCGGTGTGCTCGGGGAGACCGAGCTCCTCGCCCTGGTAGAGGTACGACGACCCGGGCAGGCCGAGCATGAGCAGCGACGCGGCGCGCGCACGGCGCAGGCCGAGCTCCTCGTCGGGCTGCGGGTCGTGGGCGAAGATGCCGTTGGGGCGCAGGCCCGGGTCGGCCAGGCCGAGGCGCGACGCGTGGCGCACGACGTCGTGGTTCGACAGGACCCACGTCGTGGGCGCGCCGACCTCGTCGTTCGCGTGCAGCGACGCCGCGATCACGGTGCGCAGCGGCGCGGCGTCCCAGCCGGTGGTGAGGAACGAGAAGTTGAACGCCTGGTGCATCTCGTCCGGGCGCACGTAGCGCGCGAGGCGCGAGAGCGGCTCGACCCACGCCTCGGCGACGAGCGCACGGTCGCCGTCGTACTCGGCGAGGACGCGGTGCCACGCGCGGTAGATCTCGTGGACGCCGTCCTGGTCGAACATCGGGCCGGAGTTCCCGGCGCCCGTCGAGCCGTCCTCGGGGGCGCCCGGGTCGGTGCCCTCCTCGCCGTCGGCGGCCTCGGTGCCCTCGACCATCGAGACGGTGCCGTCCCAGTCGGGCAGGCCGTCGGCCTTGATCATGCCGTGCGCGACGTC
This sequence comes from Cellulosimicrobium sp. RS, assembly GCF_046159675.1. Taxonomy (NCBI): domain Bacteria; kingdom Bacillati; phylum Actinomycetota; class Actinomycetes; order Micrococcales; family Promicromonosporaceae; genus Cellulosimicrobium; species Cellulosimicrobium sp. RS. Next base: position 257,202 of record NZ_JBJXVU010000004.1, read on the forward strand.
GACGCGGAACCCGTCCACGCCCTTGTCGAGCCAGAAGCGCAGGACCTGCTCGAACTCCTCGCGGACCTCCGGGTTGTCCCACGCGAGGTCGGGCTGGGTCGAGTCGAAGAGGTGCAGGTACCACTGCCCGGGCGTCTCGCCCTCGGCGCCGGTCACGGGGCGGGCGTTCGCACCGGCCGTGACGCGGGTCCACGCGGGGCCGCCGAAGATGGACTGCCAGTTGTTCGGGGGCAGCTCGCCGTGCTCGCCCTCGCCCTCGCGGAAGATGTACCGCGCGCGCTCCGGCGAGCCCTCGGGCGACGCGAGCGCCGCCTGGAACCAGGCGTGCTGGTCCGACGTGTGGTTCGGGACGAGGTCGACGATGATCCGGATGCCGCGCGCGTGCGCCTGGGCGAGGAGCTCGTCGAAGTCCGCGAGCGTGCCGAACAGCGGGTCCACGTCGCGGTAGTCCGCGACGTCGTAGCCCGCGTCCTTCTGGGGCGAGCGGTAGAACGGGCTCAGCCAGACGGCGTCGACCCCGAGCTCGGCGAGGTGGTCGAGCTTCGAGGTGATGCCGGGCAGGTCGCCGACACCGTCGCCGTCGCCGTCCGCGAAGGAGCGCGGGTACACCTGGTAGATGACGGCGTCGCGCCACCACTCGGGGGCCTCGCCCGGCCCGGTGTGCACGAGCGCGCCCGTGCTGAAGGGCGCCGGGGCGGTGGCCAGCCCGGTGCTGGTCGCGGCGGCGGTCGGCGTCGAATCGATACGAGTCATCGAGCTGTCGGTCCTCACGTACGTGGTGCTGGGGTTTTCAGGGGATCTTCCGGTGGTGGTCACTCGGCTGGCGGAGCGGGGTGTCGCCGACCCTCCGTCGAGTGTAAGCGCTTGCGGTGCGGTGCCGACGAGGGGTCGGCGGACGCCCGCAGCGAGGTGCGTGGACTTCCGGGCGCCGGTCTCAGGCGGTCGGCGAGCCCGCCGCGGCGACCGTGCTCGCGTCCGTCGCGGACGCCGCGCGGGCCGGGGCTGCCCCGGTCGAGTCGCGGACGATGAGCTCCGGCTGGAAGAGGAGCTCGGTCCGCGGTGCCCGCTCGCCCGCGATCTCCGTGAGCAGCGCGCTCACGGCGGCGTGCGCCATGGCGCTCACGGGCTGGCGCACGGTGGTGAGCGGCGGGTCGGTGAAGGCGATGAGGGGCGAGTCGTCGTAGCCGAGCACCGAGACGTCCTGCGGCACGCGCAGCCCGCGCGAGCGCGCCGCACGGATGGCGCCGAGCGCCATGAGGTCGGAGCCGCAGACGATCGCGGTGTGGCCCGAGTCGATGAGCTCGCCGCCTGCGGCCTGGCCGCCCTCGACGGTGTAGAGCGTCACGACGACGTGCTGGGCCGCTTCCGTCTCGTCGCTGACGAGGCCGTGCCGCACGAGCGACTCGGCGAAGCTCGCGAGCTTGCGCTGCGCGGGGACGAAGCGGTCGGGGCCGATCGCGAGGCCGACGCTGCGGTGCCCGAGCGAGACGAGGTGGCGCACCGAGAGCTCGACGCTCGCGACGTCGTCGGGCGAGACGAACGGGGCGTCGATGCCCTCGGCGAAGCCGTTGACCAGGACGATCGGGATGCCCCGGCTGCGCAGCCGCTCGTAGCGCTCGTGGCTCGCCTGGGTGTCCGCGTGCAGGCCCGAGACGAAGACGATGCCGTCGACCGCGTGGTCCATGAGCATGTCGACGTAGTCGTCCTCCGTGGTCCCGCCCGGCGACTGCGTGCACAGCAGCGGCGTGTACCCGTGCTCGGACAGGAGCGACTCGATCGTCTGGGCGAACGCGGGGAAGACGGGGTTCGTCAGCTCCGGGACGACGAGGCCGACGAGGCCGGCGGAGCGGGTGCGCAGCGTCGACGGTCGCTCGTAGCCCAGCACGTCGAGCGCGGCGAGCACCGCCTGGCGGGTCTCGCTCGCGACGCCGGGCTTCCCGTTGAGGACGCGCGAGACCGTCGCCGTGGAGACGCCTGCCTGGGCGGCGAGATCACTGAGACGGGTACGCACATGGGGCAGCGTAGGGGACACCGGACCTCCTCGTCCTGGTCGTCCGGTCGGCGAGCCGCGATCCCCTGTGCGGAGGCGCGCGGACCCGTCGACCGGAGGAGGCGGGTGGGCGCCGGTCGACGCCCTGCAAAGCGTTGCATGAAAGTTACCGCAACGACTTGCACCTGTGCCACCTCCCGCTCTACCGTCGTGCTCATCAGGGTCCGGCGCCGGTGCCAACGCCGGAGCGGGCCGCCCATCACGACACGCTTGGAGTGACCACTGATGCGACGGAGCATCCTTCTTGCCGCCGCGCTGACCACGACGCTGGCGCTGACCGCCTGCTCGTCCGGCGGCTCGGGCGACGAGACCACCGACGAGCCGAGCGCCGAGGGTTCGTCCGCCGGTGGCTCGCTGACCGTCTGGGTCGACGAGACCCGTCAGGACGCCGTGACCGCGGCGGCCGAGTCGTTCGAGACCGAGACGGGCACGACGGTCGACGTCGTGCTCAAGAACTTCGAGGACATCCGGGCGGACTTCCTCGCCCAGGTCCCGACGGGCGAGGGCCCCGACATCACCGTCGGCGCCCACGACTGGCTGGGCGAGCTCACCACGAACGGCGTCGTGGCGCCGCTCGAGCTGGGCGACAAGGCAGCCGAGTTCGAGGACGTCTCCATCGAGGCGTTCACGCAGGACGGCCAGGTCTACGGCCTGCCCTACGCGATCGAGAACATCGCCCTCATCCGCAACACCGCGCTCGCGCCGACCGCCCCCGCCACGTGGGACGAGGCCGTGGCCGCGGGCCAGGCCGCCGGGACGCAGTTCCCGATCCTGGTCCAGTCGGACGGCGACAAGGGTGACCCGTACACCCACTACCCGTTCCAGACGTCGTTCGGCGCCCCTGTCTTCGCGCAGAACGAGGACGGCAGCTACTCGTCCGAGCTCGCGATGGGCGGCCCCGAGGGCCAGGCGTTCGCGCAGTGGCTCGGCGCCCAGGGTGCGGCCGGCGTGCTCAGCCAGGACACGACCTACGACATCGCCGTCGAGGCGTTCAAGAACGGCCAGTCGCCGTTCATCGTCGGCGGTCCGTGGATGATCGACTCGTTCGAGGGCCTCGACCTGTCGATCGACCCGATCCCCACCGCGGGCGGCCAGCCCGCGCAGCCGTTCGTCGGCGTCCAGGGCTTCTACCTGAGCGCGGAGAGCGACAACGCGATCGTCGCGAACGACTTCCTCGTGAACTTCCTGTCCACCGAGGAGGCGCAGCTCGCGCTGTACGAGGCGGGCAACCGTCCGCCGGCGCTGACCGCCGCCGCCGACACCGCCGCCGCGGACGACCCGATCGTCGCGGGCTTCCGCGCCGTGGGTGCCGAGGCCGTGCCGATGCCGTCGATCCCCGAGATGGCTGCCGTGTGGAGCTTCTGGGGCGTCACCGAGGCGGCGATCGTCGCCGGTGCCGACCCGGTCTCGAGCTGGGACAAGATGATCGCCGACATCCAGGGCGCGATCGACTCCTGATCCGGGTGCAGCCCGCCGTCGCGGTGCGCAGGGCTCCTGCGCACCGCGACGGCGCGTCCCGACCTCCGGCCCGGAACGGGCCGCGACGCAGCACGACGACACTCCAGAAGACGCAGCACCCCGCGCGTCCGACGACCTCGGAGGCACCACGATGTCCGCCCCTCAGACCACGGCCGGCGACGAGCGCGTCGGCACCTCCGGAGCCGACGGCCCGCCGCCGCGCGGCGAGCGCCGCCTGCGGCCGCGCGACGCCTCGCACGCGCGCGACTACGGGCCCGGGTTCTTCGTCAAGCTCGCCCTCATGGCGGTCGTGGACGCGCTCGGCGTGTACGTGGTCTGGTCCGCGTGGACGGCGGGCTCGTACGGCATCCTCGCCGCGACGCTCGCGATGCTCGTCGCGGCGAACTGGGTGTACTTCTCCAAGCGGTCCCTGCCGCTGAAGTACATCCTGCCCGGCCTGATCTTCCTGCTCGTCTACCAGATCTTCGTCGTCGGGTACACGGGCTACGTGGCGTTCACCAACTACGGCACGGGCCACAACTCGACGAAGGAGCAGGCGGTCTCCGCGCTGCTCATCCAGAACGAGCGCCGGGTCGAGGGCTCGGCGTCCTCCGCGCTGACCGTCGTCGAGGACGGCGACGCGCTCGGGTTCGCGGTCGTCACCGACGACGGCGAGGTCGAGGCCGGCACGGCCGAGCGGCCGCTGTCGGTCGTCGACGGCGCGACCGTCGAGGACGGCCGCGCGACCGAGGTCCCCGGGTACACGGTCCTGCCGCGCGACCAGGTGCTGCAGCGCCAGGCCGAGGTGACCGAGCTGCGCGTCCCCGTCTCGGACGACCCCGAGGACGGCTCGATCCGCACCACCGACGCCCGCACCGGCTACGTGTACACGTCCGCCCTCGAGTGGGACGCGGCGGCCGACACGATGACCGACACGACGACGGGCACGGTCTACACGCCGAACGACGAGGGCCAGTTCCAGGCGCCCGACGGCTCGACCCTCGCGGTCGGGTGGCGCGTCCCGGTCGGGTTCGACAACTTCGTCACCGCGTTCTCGGACGCCCGCTACGCCCAGCCGTTCGTCAAGATCCTGCTGTGGACGTTCGTGTTCGCGATCGGCTCGGTCGCCACGACGTTCCTGCTCGGCCTGTTCCTCGCGATCGTCTTCAACGACACCCGGATGCGCGGGCGCAAGGTCTACCGGACGCTCATGATCCTGCCGTACGCGATCCCGGGCTTCCTCGCGGCGCTGCTGTGGTCCGGGCTGCTCAACACGCGGTTCGGGTTCATCAACGAGGTGATCCTGGGCGGCGCGCACATCCCGTGGCTCACCGACCCCTGGCTGGCGAAGCTGTCCGTCCTGGGCGTGAACCTGTGGCTGGGCTTCCCCTACATGTTCCTCATCTGCACGGGCGCGCTGCAGTCCCTGCCGTCCGACGTCATGGAGGCCGCGAAGATCGACGGCGCGGGCCGCTGGACCACGTGGCGCGCGATCACGCTGCCGCTGCTGCTCATCTCGACCGCCCCGCTGCTCATCTCGTCGTTCGCCTTCAACTTCAACAACTTCACCCTGATCTACATGCTCACCGGGGGCGGGCCACGCTTCGCCGACGCGTCCGTGCCGCTCGGCCACACGGACATCCTCATCTCGATGGTGTACTCGATCTCCGGCGTCGACGGCTCGGCGCAGAAGGACTTCGGGCTCGCGAGCGCCCTGTCGATCGTCATCTTCGTCATCGTGGGGACGATCTCGGCCATCGCCTTCCGCAGCACGCGCAAGTTCGAGGAGATCAGCTGACATGGCGACCACCCAGGCACCCCCCGTCGTCGGCGGCACCGCCGTCCCGGCGTCCCGGAACCGCATGCGCCCGGGGCGCTGGTTCTCCGAGCTGGGCTGGCGGCACGTCGTCGGCGTGATCGCCGTCGTCTACGCCGCGTTCCCGCTCGTGTACGTCCTGTCGGCGTCGCTGTCGGAGAACGGGACGCTCACCGGCTCCAACTCGCTGTTCTCCGACGTGAGCACCGCGAACTACGCCCAGCTCGGCACCACGATGTTCTGGACGTGGATGGGCAACACGCTCGTCATCGCGGTCGCGACGTCGGTCGGCACCGTGCTCATGGGCGCGGCGGCGGCGTACGCGTTCTCGCGGTTCCGCTTCAGCGGCCGGCGCGCCGGCCTCACGTCCCTGCTGATCATCCAGATGTTCCCGCAGATGCTCGCATTCGTCGCGATCTTCCTGCTGCTCATCGGGCTCGGGAATGTCGTGCCGGTCCTCGGCCTCAACAGCAAGATCGCGCTCGTCGCGGTGTACCTCGGCGGAGCCCTGGGCGTGAACACGTTCCTCATGTACGGGTTCTTCAACACCGTGCCGCGCGAGCTCGACGAGGCCGCGAAGATCGACGGCGCGACCCACACGCAGATCTACTGGACGATCATCCTGCGCCTCGTCGCGCCGATCCTCGCCGTGGTCGCGCTGCTGTCGTTCATCAGCACGTTCGGCGAGTTCATCATCGCGCGCATCGTCCTGTCGTCCGAGAGCAACTGGACCCTCGCCGTCGGGCTGTACGGGTGGGTGTCGTCGCTCAAGGAGGCCAACTGGGGCCTCTTCACGGCCGGTGCCGTCATCTCGGCGCTGCCCGTGCTCGCCCTGTTCCTCTACCTGCAGAAGTACATCGTGGGCGGCCTCACGGCCGGCTCCGTGAAGGGCTGACCGCGTGCACGACGTCGCCACCCCCGTCCCGCACCACGACGGCTCGGCGCTGTACGTCCCCGAGGGCGTCCCCGCCCTCGGGGACACGGTCCCCGTCCGCGTGCGCGTGCCCCGGTCGGCCGGCGTGCGCGACGTGTGGCTGCGCACCGTGCGCGACGGCGAGCCGCGCCTCGCCCCGGCGCGCCTCGACCGCTCGGACGAGCACGAGGACTGGTACGTCGCCGAGGTCCTCGTGCACAACCCGGTGACCGGCTACCGGTTCTTCCTCGACGAGGGCGAGCGCGGCTACCGCTGGCTCAACGGCCGGGGGGTGTGGGACCGCGACGTGCCCGACGCCGCGGACTTCCGCCTCACCGTCCACGAGGGCGCGCCCGCGTGGATGCGCGACGGCGTCGTGTACCAGGTCTTCCCCGACCGGTTCGCGCGCTCGGCCGGGGCCGACGGGCGTCCGCTCCCGGAGTGGGCCGTCCCCGCCGCCTGGGACGACGAGCCGCACGGCGCGGGGCCCGACGTCGGCACGCAGTACTACGGGGGCGACCTCGCCGGGGTCGAGGAGCGGCTCGACCACCTCGTGGCGCTCGGCGTCACGACGCTCTACACGACGCCCGTCTTCCCGGGGCGCTCGAACCACCGCTACGACGCGAGCACGTTCGACCACGTCGACCCGCTGCTCGGCGGCGACGCGGCGTACGCGTCGCTGATCCGCGCCGCGCACGCGCGCGGGCTGCGCGTCATGGGCGACCTCACGACGAACCACACGGGCGCCGGGCACGAGTGGTTCGCGCGGGCGCTCGCGGACCCCGGCGCGCCGGAGCGCGACTTCTACTACTGGACCGACGGCGAGCCCGGGTACGTGGGCTGGCTCGAGCACGCGTCGCTGCCGAAGCTGTCGTACGGCTCGGCCGAGCTCGGGGCGCGCATGATCGACGGGCCCGGGTCCGTCGTCGGGCGCTACCTGCGCGAACCGTTCGGTCTCGACGGGTGGCGCATCGACGTCGCCAACATGACGGGCCGCTTCGGCGCCGAGGACCGCACGCTCGACGTCGCGCGGCGCCTGCGCACGACGATGCGGGGCGTGAGCCCGGAGGCCGCCCTCGTCGCCGAGCACTTCCACGACGCCTCGGGTGACCTCGCGGGCGACGGCTGGCACGCGAACATGAACTACTCGGCGTTCACGCGCCCGGCGTGGACCTGGCTGTCTCCCGCGCACTCGCCCGTGCCCTACCTCGGGCTGCCGGTGCGCACGCCGCGCCGGGCCGGGCCGGCGGTCGTCGAGACGATGCGCGAGTTCGACGCCGTGCTGCCGTGGCGCGTGACCGCGTCGCAGTGGAACATGCTCGGCTCGCACGACACCCCGCGGCTGCGCTCGATCGTCGGCTCGCGCGAGATGGTCGAGGTCGCGGCGACGCTCCTGCTCACCTACCCGGGCACGCCCGTCGTCTTCGCGGGCGACGAGGTCGGGCTCACGGGCCTCAACGGCGAGCACGCGCGCGCGACCATGCCGTGGGACGACGCGGGCTCGGGCCACGGGCGCTGGGACGGCGCGACGTTCGACCTGTACCGGGCGCTCATCGCGGTGCGCCGCGGCTCGGACGCGCTGCGCCACGGCGGCCTGCGCTGGGTGCACGTCGCCGACGACGCGCTCGTCTACCTCCGGGAGACGCCCGAGGAGCGTGTCCTCGTCGCGCTCGCGCGCGCGCCGTGGGGCGGCGTCACGTTGCACCCCGCGCTCGTGGGGCGCGGGGAGCCCGAGCGGCTGCACGGCGCGCTGACCCTCGCCCCGCACGACGGCGGCGCCCGGCTCGCGGGCGACGGCCCGGCCGTCGGGGTGTGGCGCCTGCCCTAGCCGAACAGGTGCGCGACCGCGCGCACCGCGTCGTCGTACTGCGCACGGTCGAACGTGAACGCCCCGAGCGCGGAGTAGTCCCACTCGGGACGGAACGGCTGCGTGAGGTCGCGCCACGTGACGGTCGTCGCGTCGGCGTCGACCGCCACCTCGAACGGCCAGCACCCCGCCTCGTGGCAGTCGCACGCGAGCACCCACGCCCGCCCGCCCGCGGGCACGCGACCCCGCCCGTACCACTGGTGCGCGGCGTCGCCGTAGCGGAAGAACGCGGGGACCAGCCCGCCGTACGCGCCCGCGGGGGAGTACCCGCGCGCCGACTCGAACCGTCCGACGACGTCCACGAGCGACCGGCCGTCCACGTACGGGACGACCTCGACCAGGCCGTCGACGGTGACGGCCCGTAGCTCGAGCGCACGCGCTGCACCCATACGCCGGAGGGTACGCCCACGGCGGCCCGCCCGCCGTCCGCCGGGTGCCGACCGGCGTCGTTACGCTGGGGCCCGTGCAGACGTTCGAGCAGCAGGCGTTCGACCCCGCGGTCGTGGGGACCGGCCCGCGCCCGGCGCGCGGCGAGGAGGGCACGGCGTCGTACTCCGACGCCGACACCGAGCGGTGGTTCGTCGAGTCCGCGAAGTCCCGGGCCCGCACGCCGTTCGAGCGTGACCGCGCGCGCATCGTGCACTCGTCGGCGCTGCGCCGTCTCGGCGCCAAGACGCAGGTGCTCGGGCCGGGCAGCGACGACTTCGTCCGCACCCGGCTCACGCACACGCTCGAGGTCGCGCAGGTGGGCCGCGAGATCGGCAAGGCGCTCGGCTGCGACCCGGACATCGTCGACACCGCGTGCCTCGCGCACGACCTCGGGCACCCGCCGTTCGGGCACAACGGCGAGCGGGCGCTCGCGGACCTCGCGGTCGACGTCGGCGGGTTCGAGGGCAACGCGCAGACGCTGCGCCTCCTCACGCGGCTCGAGCCCAAGGTCGTGGAGGACGGCCGGTCGTACGGGCTCAACCTCACGCGCGCGAGCCTCGACGCGAGCGTCAAGTACCCGTGGGGCGCGGGGGAGGCCCCGCTGCGCGCGGACGGTCGGCCCACGCACAAGTTCGGCGTCTACGAGGACGACCGCCCGGTGTTCGACTGGCTGCGCGCCGGGGCACCCGCGCAGGTGAAGTGCCTCGAGGCGCAGGTCATGGACCTGGCGGACGACGTGTCGTACTCCGTGCACGACGTCGAGGACGCCGTCGTCGGCGGGCGCATCGAGCTCGCCGTGCTCGACGACCCCGACGAGCGCGCGCGCGTCGTGCGCGCCGTCCACTCGTGGTACGGCACCGCGTACGACGAGGCGGCGCTCGACGCCGCGATCACCCGGCTCCAGGGCACCGGGCACCTGGTCACCGGCTTCGACGGGTCGCGCCGCGCGCTCGCCGCGCTCAAGGACGCCACGAGCCAGCTCATCGGCCGGTTCACCGGTGCGGCCCAGGACGCGACGCGGGCGCTGTTCGGGGACGGCCCGCTCACGCGGTACGCGGCGCGTCTCGTCGTGCCCGACGAGACGGTCGCCGAGATCCTCGTGCTCAAGGGCGTCGCGGTCGCGTACGTCATGGCGCCGCGCGAGCAGGAGCCGCTCTACCAGCGCCAGCGCGAGGTGATCGCCGACCTGGTGCACGTGCTTGGCGACCGCGCGCCCGTCGCGCTCGAGCCGTCGTTCGCGGCGGACTGGGAGGCGGCGCCCGACGACGCCGCCCGCCTGCGCGTGGTGATCGACCAGGTCGCGTCGCTCACCGACGTCTCCGCGATGCAGCTCCACGCGCGCCTCGTGCGCCCGCCCGCCTGACCGGCGGGCGCACGGGCCGGGTCAGCCGCGCTCGGCGACCCACGCGTCGCTCGCGCGCTGCACGTCCTCGGCCGTCACCGACTCCGCGACGGTCGCGAAGTACCAGCGGTGCCCGAACGGGTCGCGCACCGCCGCCTGGCGGAACCCCTCGAACCAGTCCGACGGCTCCGCGAGGCTCGACGCGCCGGCCGCGAGCGCCCGCGCGTACGCGGCGTCGGCGTCCTCGACCGGGACGGTGAACGACGCGTGCGTCGGGGCGCCGGGCTCGGGCGCGACCGAGTCCGGCGGGAACGCCTCCGCGACGGTGAACGTGCTGGTCCCCGCCGGGGAGACGAGCCGCAGGTCGGAGTGGATGACGGCGTCGCCCGCCGTGATCGTGTCGACCACCTCGGCGCCGAGCGCGGCCTCGTAGAACGCGATGGCCTCGCGCGCGCCGCTCACCGTGACGTTGGGGTGCAGTGCCGACATCTCCATGGTGTCCTCCTCCTCGTGGTTCCCCACCGACCCGGGGCGGGCCGTCCCCCCATGCTCGTGTCGGCGGGCCGTGCCAGTCTTGGAGGAATGCGACAGGTGTTCGAACCCGCCGGTGCCGGCGCCCCCGCGGGTCCCCGGCGCCCGACGACGTCCGTCCGCGGCCTCGTCGACCCCGCGGCCGCGCGGCGCGGCTTCGAGCTCGTGCGCGTCGAGCCCGCCCCCGACCTCGCCGACCTCGTGGAGCGGCACTGGGTCGTGCGGTGGGACCTGCCGCCCGGCACGGAGTTCACCCAGGTCCTCGTGCCGCACCCCGTCGCGAACGTCGTGGCCGAGGAGTCGGGGTACGTCGCGCACGGGATCCCGCCCGGGCTGTTCGAGCGCACCCTGACCGGGTCGGGCGCCGTCGTCGGCACCAAGCTCCGGCCGGGCGCCTTCCGGGTGCTGCTCGGCCACCCGGACGCCGTGCGTCCGGGCGTGCAGGTCCCGGCCGCGGCGCTGCTCGGCCCGACGGCGGAGCGCACCGGCGCCGCCGCGCTCGCCCTGGCGGTCACCGGCCGCGACGAGGAGGCCGCGCGGACGGTCGAGCCCCTGCTGCGCGCCCGGGCCGAGCGGGTCCGCACCGCGCGCGTGACGCGTGACCTCGACCGGGTCGCGCGGGCGTTCGCGGCGCTCGTCGGCGGCGAGCTCGGGCCGGGGGCGGGCGTGGGCGACCTCGCGGACGTCGTCGGCACGTCCGCGCGCTCGCTGCAGCGGCTGTTCGCCGCGTCCGTCGGCGTGAGCCCCAAGTGGGTGCTCCAGCGGCACCGCGTGCACCTCGCCGCGGACCTCCTGGCGGCGGACCCGGGCCAGGACCTCGCGGCGCTCGCGACCGCCGTCGGCTACTACGACCAGGCCCACCTCGGGGCGGACTTCGCGCGCGCGACGGGCGTCACCCCGGGCGCGTACGCGCGCCGCTGCGCGGCGTCGCGCGCGGCCCTCGTGGGGGCGGCGGCGGGGACCGGCGCCGGGGTGACGGACGCCGCCGCCGGGGCACCCGCCGGGCCGGCCCGGGGCGCATAGACTCGCCTCGTGGCAGGTCTGATTCGACGCGAGGACGTGGAAGCCGTCCGCGACCGCGCGCGGATCGACGAGATCGTCTCCGCGCACGTCACGCTCAAGACCGCAGGCGTCGGCTCGCTCAAGGGCCTGTGCCCGTTCCACGACGAGCGCTCGCCGTCGTTCCACGTGCGTCCCGGCGTCGGGCGCTGGCACTGCTTCGGCTGCGGCGAGGGCGGCGACGTCATCTCGTTCGTGCAGAAGATCGACGGTCTGACGTTCGTCGAGGCCGTCGAGTACCTCGCGGACCGCATCGGCATCCAGCTCCGCTACGAGGACTCCGGCGGCCCGCAGCGCCCGCGCGAGGAGCCCGGCCGCCGCCAGCGCCTGCTCGAGGCGCACCGCGTCGCGGCCCAGTACTTCTCCGAGCAGCTCTTCGCCCCGGGCGCCCAGGCCGCGCGCGCGTTCCTCGCCGAGCGCAGCTTCGAGCGGGCCGACGCCGAGCACTTCGGCGTCGGGTACGCGCCGACCGGCTGGGACAACCTCCAGCGCCACCTCCAGGGCCGGGGCTTCACGCAGGCGGAGCTGGTCGCCTCCGGCCTCATGAGCCAGGGGCAGCGCGGCATCTACGACCGGTTCCGCGGCCGGCTCATGTGGCCGATCCGCGACGTGACGGGCGAGATCATCGGGTTCGGCGCGCGCCGCCTCTACGACGAGGACCAGGGCCCCAAGTACCTCAACACGCCCGAGACCACGCTCTACAAGAAGTCGCACGTGCTCTACGGCATCGACCTCGCCAAGCGCGAGATCGCGAAGCAGAAGCGCGTCGTCGTCGTCGAGGGGTACACGGACGTCATGGCCGCGCACCTGTCCGGCGTGACGACCGCCGTCGCGACGTGCGGCACCGCGTTCGGCTCGGACCACGCGCGCATCGTGCGGCGCCTCCTCGGCGACACGACCGCGGGCGGCGGCATGCAGCTCGCGTCGGGCGCGTCCGTCGGGGGAGAGGTCGTCTTCACGTTCGACGGCGACGCCGCGGGCCAGAAGGCCGCCGTGCGGGCGTTCGGCGAGGACCAGCGCTTCTACGCCCAGACGTTCGTGGCGGTCGAGCCGAGCGGCATGGACCCCTGCGAGCTGCGCATGGCGCGCGGGCCGGACGCGGTGCGCGCGCTCGTCGACGGCCGCCAGCCGCTCTTCGAGTTCGTCATCCGCACGACGCTCGCCTCGTTCGACCTCGACACGGCCGAGGGGCGCGTCGGCGCCCTGCGCGCGGCCGCTCCCGTCGTCGCCGGCATCCGCGACACCGCGCTGCGGCCCGAGTACGCGCGCATGCTCGCCGGCTGGATCGGCACCGACGCGGAGCGCGTCCGGCGCGAGGTCGCCGCGGCCGCCAAGCGCGGCAGCGCGCCCGGGCCCGTGCGGACCGCCCGGCCCGACGACGCCCGCCCCGGCGCCGAGGCCCGGCCGCCCGAGCCCGAGGTCCCCGCGCTGCCCTCGCCCGACCCGCGCGACCCCGTCGCGCGCCGGGAGCGTCTCGCGCTCGCCGCCGTCCTCCAGTACCCCCAGCACGTGCCGCCGATGTTCGACGACCTCGGCGAGGACGCGTTCGCCGTCCCGGCCTGGCGTGCCGTGCACGCCGCGATCCGCGCCGCGGGCGGCGTGCGCGAGGGCAGGTCGCTCGGCGCCGGGCACTGGGTCGAGGCGGTCGTCGAGCAGGCCGCCGAGCCCGTGCGCGGCCTCGTGACCGAGCTCGCCGTCGCGCCCCTGCCCGAGGACCGGGAGAACGTCGTCGGCGGCTACGTCGCGGGCGTCGTGCGCGGCCTCGTCGACCTGGGCCTCACGCGCCGCGTCGCCGACGCGAAGAGCCGGCTCCAGCGGCTCGACCCGTCGGTCGACCTCGCCGCGTACCAGGAGGCGTTCGCCGCGCTCCTCGCCGTCGAGGCCGAGCGCCGCACGCTGCGCGAGGGCGAGATCGCCTGACCCCCACCGCTCGACCGGCGAGGGCCGCGGCGCAGCCGATACCGGGTGCGGCTCAGAGCCCGCCCGGGTGCGGCGAGAGCCAGTCGGTATGGCGCTCCCGCAGGGTGTCGCGTTCGGCCTCGGTCGGGAGCAGGACGTCGGCGCCCCCGTCGTACGGGCAGTAGAGCCACGAGAGGTCGTGCGCGCCGATGACGAGGTGGCACTGGTCGTCCGCTGCCCCGAGCAGGAGCGCGTCGATCTCCTGCGGGGACCGATCCGACACCGCCCAGAAGTACTGAGGGGCGTCGTCGCCGTCCGGGGTGCTGCTCCGCCAGGGCCACGCTCCGGGCAGACGGCGCTTCGTCCAGCCCGCAGCCAGGTCCCGCCAGTCCCAGTCGACACCGACGACGTACACGCCGTGGAAGGCGCGGGAGTCGGAAGAGCCGAGCAGCTCGTGCAGGATCGTGCGGTGCCGCCGCACGATCTCCTCGTCGTCGGTCGCGTTCTCGGCGCATCGCTTCGACTCGGGGAGACTGTGGAACCGGACCCACCTGTCGGGGTGCTCGACTCGCAGCACGTGCGCGAGCGGCTCGACACCGGGCCACCTGCGCTCCCAGAGCTCGGTGAGGCGCGTCGCCCGCGCACTGACCTCTCCGTGCGCGAACGCACCGTGGCGCCCTTGCAGGCGCCGCCAGCGGCTCCTCGCGGCACCACGCGCTTCCACGGCCTTGGACTCGAGCCCGGCGCGGAGCGAGTCGAGCGCTGACGGCAGATGCATGGACGTGAGCGTAACGATCCTCAACCGGCCACCACCGCGAAGGTTCGCCGCCCCCGGTCCGCCGACCGGACAGCGACCCGACCTCCGGAGACACGGACACGAGCAAGCGGACGGGTGCGATGAGTGCGTCTGGGTCGCTCGAGGAAAAGAAAACCCCCACCCGGGGATCCGGATGGGGGCGATGGCTCCCGCGGTAGGACTTGAACCTACGACCGTCCGATTAACAGTCGGATGCTCTGCCAGCTGAGCTACGCGGGATCGACCATGGCCGTCGGGGTTTGCACCGCAGCGACCGGGGAAAACTCTAGCAGGCTCAGAGGGGTAGTCCGGACGCCGACCGGACCCGACCCTCGGCCGCGTCGACCCGTGCCTCGACCTCCGGGTCCGTCAGGTCCAGCCCGGGGTCGGCGACGACCTGCGAGAAGAGCTCGCCGTCCGCGTCCCGCCGCACGGCGACGCGCGCGGTGAGGCCTGCGGCGAACGTCACGGTCTCCGAGAGCACGACCGACGACTGCACGCGCTCACGCAGCGTCTGCGCGAGCGACGTGCGGCGCGGGTCGGCGAGGCGCAGGGCCAGGGGAGGGGCGCCGTCGACCCACGAGACCGTGATCGTCGCGCTCTCCGGGTCGTACCCCGCCCGGTCGACGTTCGACCAGAGGCGCCGGACGACGGTCGTCCCGCCGGCGTCGCTCGTGAGGAGCCCGGCCCGCGTCGCGACGGCCCACGACCCGTCGGCGAGCTCCGCCGACGCGAGGACACGATCGGTGGCCGGGAGGTCGAGCGCACGGCGGACAGGGTCGGGCAGCGCGGGACGGCGGAACCAGGACACGTCCCCACCGTAGCGGCTCTCCGACCGCCTGCCGCACGGGCGGTATGCTCGCCCGCGCGCCCCGTTAGCTCAGCTGGTCAGAGCAGGAGACTCATAATCTCTCGGTCGCGGGTTCAAGTCCTGCACGGGGCACCCTTCCGCGTCGCGCGTGCGGCGCGAGCGTCCGCGCGGTGTCATGGCCTCATGACGGTGCGGACCAAGCGCGTGTACGAGCCGGCCGAGGAGCAGGACGGGTTCCGTGTGCTCGTCGACCGCCTGTGGCCGCGCGGCGTGAGCAAGGAGGCGGCGCACGTCGATCTGTGGCTCCGGGACGTGGCGCCGTCGACGGACCTGCGGCGCTGGTTCCACCACGAGGAGCGGTTGTTCGACGAGTTCGCCGAGCGGTACCGCGCCGAGCTCGACGCCCACGGCGACGCGGTCGCGGAGCTGCGGGACGTCGTCGGGCAGCACCCCGTGGTGACGCTGGTGTACGGGGCGAGGGACGAGCAGCACAACCAGGCCGTGGTGCTGCGCGACTACCTCGCGGCGAGCGCCTCGTCCTGAGCGCCCCGGGACGCGGGAACCTGGTCCGGGCGGTCGAGGTCGCGGCGCAGGTCACGGTCGAGGGCGTGGCGCAGCCGGGGCCCGAGCGGGCGTTCGACGGCGCGGTGGATCACCCAGGCGAGGGCGAGGCACACCGCGACCGCCACCGCGAGGGTCGCGGCGCGCGAGAGGTACGGGTGCACGGACTCGATGACCCATCGCCCCCAGGACGAGTGCACGAGGTAGAGCGGGTACGTGAGGGCGCCGAGGGCGGTGAGCCAGCCCCAGGAGACGCGGGCGAGCGGGGTGAGCGTCGCCACGGCGACGAGCGCGAAGCACACGACGATCGCGACCCACCACGCGGTGGGGGAGACGACGACGTCGGTGCTGTTCTCGATGCGGCCGGACTGGATCCGGCCGGAGAGCGCCGCACCGAGGAGCACGTTCAGCGCGAGCGCGAGCCAGAGGACGGGGGAGCGGCGCTCGCGGGTCAGCAGGTAGAGCACCATGCCGCCCGCGAAGAGCGGGGCGTCGGGGGCGACGAGCACCGTCGCTGCCAGCTCGGAGCCGGTCTGGGTCGCGACCGCGCCGGCGACGGGCCACAGCACGACGAACGCGAGGACCCGCGCCCGGGTGAGGCCGACGGCGACGAGCACGCCGACGAGGACGTAGAACCGCAGCTCGGACCAGAGCGTCCAGTAGACGGCCTCGAGGTCGGGGATCCCGAACGCGCGCTGGACCATGGTGAGGTTGGCCGCCGCCTGCGGCAGGTCGACGTCGCGCCGGCCGGGGACCACGAGCACCAGCAGGACCACCGTGAGCAGCACGGAGGCCCAGTATGCGGGGAAGAGCCGCCCGGCGCGCGACGCGACGAAGCCGCGCACGTCGCGGCCCCACGCCGTCATGAGGATGACGAAGCCGCTGACGACGAAGAAGAGCTGAACCCCGAGGGACCCGTAGGCCGTGACCGCCTGGGCGTCGGGGAGGGAGGCGCTCGTGCGCGCGCCCCACGCGTGGTGGTTGACGGCGACGAAGTGGTAGACGAGCACCGCAGCTGCTGCCGCGAACCGGAGTCCGTCGAGCACGGCGAGGCGGGGGTTCTGCGTGGGCATCCGCGGCACGTTACCGAATCGTGATCAACGCCGCCTGGGAACGGCGTCCGGCGTGCGCGGAGTGCGCAGTTCTGGCACCGTGTGCGGGCCGGAGAACCCGGCGGCGCGGTGGGGGCGGCGTCCCGACGACCGAGGAGGTCCTGTGGCACCGAGCATGAGCTCGACCGGCAAGGCGGCAGCACGCGGCGCACGCGGCAGCAAGACCCTGGAGCTCCTGGCCCGCGGGGGCTACGCGGTGAGCGGCTTGCTCCACCTCGTCGTCGGCGTCCTCGCCGTGCAGGTGGCGACGGGCTCGGCCTCGAGCGAGCAGGCCGACCAGACCGGTGCGCTCACCGCGATCGCGCAGACGCCGGGCGGCACCGCGCTGCTCTGGTTCGCCGTCGTGGCGTTCGCGGCGCTCGCCCTGTGGCAGGTCACGGTCGCGCTGAGCGGCGCGGCCGAGACGTCCGACCGGCTCAAGGCCGCGGGCAAGGCCGTCCTCTACCTGGCGCTCGGGGTGATCGCCCTCCAGGTCGTGACCGGGTCCGCCGGCGGCTCCGGCCAGGAGGAGAGCATGACCGCGACCCTCATGGAGAAGCCCGGCGGCGTGCTGCTCGTCGGCGCGGTCGGGGTGGGCATCATCGCCGGTGGCGTCTACCACGTCGTCAAGGGGTGGCGGAAGAAGTTCCTCGAGGACCTCCAGGGCGGGACCAGCGGGCACCTGGGCCGTGCCGTGGTGACGCTCGGGCGCGTCGGGTACATCGCCAAGGGCATCGCGCTCGGCGTGCTGGGCGTGCTGTTCGTCGTGGCCGCGGTCCAGCACGACCCGCAGCAGGCGGGCGGCCTCGACAGCGCGTTCGCCACGCTCGCGGCGCAGCCGTTCGGGGTCGCGCTCCTCGTCGCCGTCGGTCTGGGCTTCGCGGCCTACGGGCTCTACTCGTTCGCGCGGGCGCGGTACGCGCGGATGTGACGCGCGCCCCGGTGCGAGGCCGGGGACGACGGCCGGACGTCGTCGTGCGCATGGAAGAATGGTGACCATGGCGATGAGAGAGATCCGGACCATCCCGGACCCCGTGCTCCGCACCCCCTGCGACGAGATCACCACCATCGACGACCGGGTGCGCTCTCTCGTCGCCGACCTCGTCGAGACGGTCGACCACGAGGGACGCGCGGGGCTCGCCGCCAACCAGATCGGCGTCAACCTCCGGGCGTTCTCGTGGAACATCGACGACGAGATCGGGTACGTGCTCAACCCGCGCATCGTCGAGCTGTCCGACGACTACCAGGACGGCGACGAGGGCTGCCTCTCGGTCCCCGACCTCTGGTACCCGACGCGTCGCGCCTGGTACGCGCGCGTGGTCGGCACCGACCTCGACGGCAACGAGGTCGTGGTCGAGGGGACCGAGCTCATGGCCCGGTGCCTCCAGCACGAGTGCGACCACCTCGACGGCATGCTCTACCTGGACCGGCTCGACCGCTCCGTGCGCAAGAAGGCGATGCGCGAGCTGCGCGAGCACCTCTGACGGGGTTGTGCCCGGTCGGTCCCGGGCACGCCCGCCCGATCTCTCGCGCGCACGCGCGATGTCGTGCAAGATGAGCACGAGACACGCCGCGACACCTGTGCGAGCGCTGTGGACCCGCCCTGGGTGAGGACGTTGGGGAAGACGAAACCTCGACCTAGGGAGGCAGACATGGCCGGTGCCATCACCCGCGGTGTTCTTTACGTGCACTCAGCACCGCGTGCTCTGTGCCCGCACATGGAGTGGGCCGCGGGCAACGTCCTCGGCGTGCGCGTGTCGCTCGACTGGACCGAGCAGCCCGCCGCGCGCGGCCTCTACCGGGCCGAGTACTCGTGGCAGGGGCCGCAGGGGACGGGCGCCAGGCTGGCCTCCGCGCTGCGCGGGTGGTCCCACCTGCGGTACGAGGTGACCGAGGAGCCCAGCCACGGGGTCGACGGCGGCCGCTGGTCCCACACGCCCGACCTCGGCATCTTCTACGCCCAGACGGACGTGCACGGGAACATCGTCGTGCCCGAGGACCGGATCCGGGCCGCGCTCGAGCAGGTGAGCGAGCCCTGGGCCATGCGCGACGCCCTCCACCTCGCGCTCGGCAAGGCCTGGGACGACGAGCTCGAGCCGTTCCGCTACGCCGGCGCGGGCGCGCCGGTGCGCTGGCTGCACCGCGTCGGCTGACGCTCGCGCGCGCCTGTCGGCAGCGACTGCCCACGAACGCCCGTCCGCAGGGACGACGAAGGGCGCCTCCCCGAGGTCGGGGAGGCGCCCTTCGCGTCGTCGTGGTGCGTGGTCAGACGCTGGCCACGGCGAGGGCGACGTTGTGGCCCCCGAAGCCGAACGAGTTGTTGATCGCGACGACGTTGCCGCTCGGCAGCGGCGCGGGCGTGTCGCGCACGAGCGGCACCTGGAGCTCCGGGTCGGGGTTCGTCACGTTGATCGTCGGGGGAGCGAGGCGCTCCGCGACGGCCTTGATCGTGAAGATCGACTCGAGCGCGCCGGCGCCGCCGAGGAGGTGCCCGGTCATCGACTTGGTGGCCGAGAGCAGCACGTGGTCGGCGTCGTCGCCCAGGAGCGAGCGGATGGAGCGGGTCTCGGTGAGGTCGCCCACCTTGGTCGAGGTCGCGTGCGCGTTGACGTGCACGACGTCCCGCCCGGTGACACCGGCCTCCTCGAGCGCACGGCGCATCGCCGCGACCTGGCCCCGGCCCTCCGGGTCGGGAGAGGTGATGTGGTAGGCGTCGGAGGACAGCCCGACGCCCGCGAGGCGCGCGTAGACGCGGGCGCCGCGGGCCGCGGCGTGCTCGGCGCTCTCGAGGACGACGACGCCCGAGCCCTCGCCGATGACGAAGCCGTCGCGGTCGACGTCGTACGGGCGCGACGCGCCCTGGGGGTCGTCGTTGCGCAGCGAGAGCGTGCGCGAGGCGGCGAAGGCCGCCATCGGCATGGGGTGGATCGTGGCCTCGGTGCCGCCGGCGACGACGACGTCCGCGCGGCCCGCGCGGATCATGTCGACGCCGTAGCCGATCGCCTCGGCGCCGGACGCGCACGCGGAGACGAGAGCGTGGGCGCCCGCCCGGGCACCGAGCTCGAGCGAGACGTACGCGGTGGGCGAGTTCGGCATGAGCATGGGCACGGTCATGGGCAGCATGCGGCGCGCGCCGCGCTCCCGCAGCGTGTCCCAGCCGTCGAGCGTGGTCCAGATGCCGCCGATGCCCGACGACACGACCGTGCCGAGCCGGTCGCCGTCGACCTCGGGGCTGCCCGCGTCCGCCCACGCCTCGCGCGCGGCGATGATCGCGTACTGCGTGGAGGGGTCCATGCGCTTGATCTCGGGGCGCGCGAGGACCTCGGCCGGGTCGACCTTGATCGTCGCGGCGAACGTCACCGGGATCTCGTAGCGCTCCGCCCAGTCGTTCTCGAGCGTGCGCGCGCCGGACTCGCCGGCCAGTGCCGCGGCCCAGGTGGAGGGCACGTCGCCGCCGAGCGGCGTGGTGGCGCCGAGGCCGGTGACGACGACTTCAGTAGCGGCAGACATGGTGCTCCTCGGGGGTTGCGGCGGGGGCGGGAGGACGAGCGGGCCGGCGTGGGTGACGCCGGCCCGCCCGCAGGCCTGCGAGGCAGGCGGGGCGTGCTCAGGCCTGGGCGCCCGTGATGAAGGACACGGCGTCGCCGACCGTCGTGAGGTTCTTGACCTCGTCGTCCGGGATGCGGACCCCGAACTTGTCCTCGGCGTGGGTGACGATCGTCATCATCGACAGCGAGTCGATGTCGAGGTCGTCGGTGAAGGACTTCTCGAGCGCGACGGCGTCGGTCGGCAGACCCGTCTCCTCGGCGACGATCTCCGCGAGGCCGGCGAGGACTTCCTGCTCGGTGTAGGCCATGGTTTCTCCTTGTCGTGGGGCCGGCGGCGACCGGTCCCGGTGGCGGTGCCCGGTGGGTGTGCCGGGCGGTACTTCGTCAGACGGTGCGCGCGACGGACGGGTCCGCCGACGGCGTGGGTCCTCCCCGCGGGGAGGGCGGCCGTCCGTCCAGGGTGATTCTCCCCTACGGCAGCACGACCACCTGCGCCGCGTAGACGAGCCCGGCGCCGAACCCGATCTGGAGGGCGAGGTCGCCGGAGCGGACCTGCCCCTCGTCGAGCAGGCGCCGGGTCGCGAGGGGGATCGAGGCGGCCGACGTGTTGCCGGTCTCCGCGATGTCCCGGGCGACCGCGACGGACGCGGGGAGCTCGAGCTGCTTGATCATCTGGTCGATGATCCGCATGTTCGCCTGGTGCGGCACGAACGCGCCGATGTCGGCCGGGGCGACCCCGGCCTCGGCCATCGCCTTGGCGGCGACGGGGGCCATCTGGAACGCGGCCCACTTGAACACGCTCTGACCGTCCTGGCGCAGCGTGGGCCACCCGAGCGAGGGGTCCTCGCGCAGGTCCGACCACGCGTGCGTCTGGCGGATCGCCTGCGCCTTGCCGCCGTCGGAGCCCCACACCGTCGGGCCGATGCCCGGGGTGTCGGACGGCCCGACGATGGCGGCGCCGGCGCCGTCGCCCAGGAGGAACGAGATCGAGCGGTCGGTCGGGTCGATGAAGTCGCTCATCTTCTCCGCGCCGACCACGAGCACGTGCGTCGCGATGCCGGCACGCACGAGGGCGTCGGCCTGCGCGATGGCGTAGGCGTAGCCCGCGCACGCGGCGGAGACGTCGAACGCGGCGGCGGGCGTCGCGCCGAGGCGCTCCGCGAGCACCGCCGCGGCTGCGGGGGTCTGGTGGAAGTACGTGACCGTGGAGACGATCACCGCGTCGACGTCGGCGCCCTGGAGGCCCGCCCGGGCGAGCGCGTCGCGCGCCGCGGCCTCGGACAGGTCGAGGACGTCGACGTCGGCGCCCGCACGACGCCGCGTGACGATCCCGGTGCGCTGGCGGATCCACTCGTCGGAGGAGTCGATCGGGCCGGCGATGTCGTCGTTCGTGACGACGTTCTCGCCGCGCACCCCGCCGATCGCGAGGATGCGCGAGTGCGCCGGCCCGGTGGCCTGGCGCAGGGTCGCGCCGCTCACGCGTCGACGCCCGTGGCCGCGCCGGCCGCCACCGAGTGCCGGGCGACGAGGTCGCGAGCGGCCTCGACGTCGTCGGGCGACTTCACGGCCACGGCCTCGACACCCTTGAGCGAGCGGCGGGCGAGACCCGTGAGGACGCCTCCGGGCGCGAGCTCGAGCAGCGCGGTGACGCCGAGTTCCGCGAGGGTCTCCTGGCACAGGTCCCAGCGCACGGGCGCCGCGATCTGCGCGGTGAGGCGGCGGACGACGTCGCGCGCCTTGCCGTACGTGCTGCCCTCGATGTCGATGGTCCCGTAGGACTCGCCGTCGGCGTTGGACAGGAGCGGCAGGCGCGGGTCGGCGACGTCCCACGACGCGGCGACCGGCTCGAACTCCTCGAGCGCCGGCTGCATGAAGGGCGTGTGGAAGGCGCCCGCGACCTGGAGCGGGATGACGCGCGCCTTCGCGGGCGGGTTCTCCGCGAGGGCGGCGAGGTGGTCGAGGGCGCCGGCGGCGACGACCTGCCCGCCGCCGTTGACGTTCGCGGGCCACAGGTGGGCCGCCTCGATCGCGGCGAGGACCTCCTCCGGGTCGCCCCCGACGACGGCGCTCATGCCGGTGGGCGTCGCGGCGGCGGCCGCGGCCATGGCGCGCGCGCGGTGCGCGACGAGCCCGACGGCGCCGGTGTCCGTCAGCGCCCCCGCGACGGCCGCGGCGGCGAGCTCGCCGACCGAGTGCCCGGCGGTCACGTCGACGACGTCGGCGGTGTCGCGCCCGTCGAGGATCACGCGGAGCGCGACGAGCGACGACGCGACGATGAGCGGCTGCGCGACGGCCGTGTCACGGATCGTGTCGGCGTCCGACTCCGTCCCGTGCGCGCGCAGGTCGAGGCCCGCGGCCTCGCCGAACGCGGAGACCTGGTCGGCGACGCCGGTCAGCTCGAGCCAGGGGGCGAGCATTCCGGGGGACTGGGAGCCCTGTCCAGGGCACAAGACGGCGAGCACCCGTCAACTGTGCCAACGCGAGGGCCGTGCGCCACGTCACGACGCGCACCAACCTTGCGGAGGGTGGTTGTGCCGAACCTACAAGGCGTCGCAGGCGGGGAGCTCGCGGGACGTGGGGGGGCGCCCGGCTCCTCAGCGGACCGTCGAGAGCTGCCCGAGCGCGAGCGCGACCTGCAGCACGAACGACTCGCGGGCGTCCAGCGGGTCCCAGCCGGTGATCTCCGAGACCTTGCGCAGGCGGTAGCGCACGGTGTTGGGGTGCACGTACAGGGACCGGGCCGCCGCCTCGAGCGACCGGCCCGTGCCGAGGTAGGCGGACAGCGTCTCGAGCACCGAGCCCGTCGCCTCGGCGAGCGGGCGGTACGCCTGGGCGACGAGCGTGCGTCGCGCCGTGGTGTCACCGGTGAGGACGCGCTCCGGGAGCAGGTCGTCGGCGAGCACCGGGCGCGGGGCCTGCGGCCAGGCGGGCGCGGCCCGCAGCCCCGCGAGCGCGGCCTGCGCCGAGCGCGCGGCCTCCTCCAGCCCGGGGACCGTCGGCCCGATGACGACCGGGCCGGGGCCGAAGCGGGGCAGGAGCGACGCCGCGGCGGCCTGGAGGTCGCCCTCGCCGCCGAGCACGAGGACGAGCCGGTCGCCGTGGATGCCCACGAGCGCGTCGCCCGCCGCGCGGCGCGTCGCCCGGCGCAGCTCCGCCGTCCGGACCTCGTCGAGCGTCGCGGCGATCGTGCCCGCCATGACGAGCGTCGAGCCGTGGCCGCCCCAGCCGAGCGCCGAGACGCGCGACCGCAGCGAGTCGTCGCCGTCGCCGCGGATGAGCGCGTCCACGACGAGGGCCTCCAGGCGCGCGTCCCACGCGCCGCGGACCTCCGCGGCGCGGGCGTAGACCTCGGCCGCGGAGAACGCCACCTCCCGGGAGTAGCGCAGCACGGCCTCGCGCAGGTCGCGCTCGCCGCCCGGCGCCGCGAGCTGGTCCGAGTACGCCTCGACGACCTCGACGACGATGCGGACGAGCTGGAGCGTGTTCTGGAGCGAGATCGAGCGCGTGAGCTCGGGCGGGGCCGCGGCGAAGATGTCGCTCACGCCGTGCGGCGGGGCCTGCGGGTCCGCGTACCACGTGACGAACGCCGTGATGCCGGACTGCGCGACGAGACCCACGTAGGAGCGGTCCTCGGCCGGGAGCTCGCGGTACCAGCGGATCTCGTCGTCGAGCCGGCGCAGCGCGGCGGACATGAGCAGGCCGCTGCCGTCGCGCAGGCGCTGGAGGTTGTCCGCGTTGCCGGCCGGGCTCGTCGGGGTCGGCGCGGTCGCCGGGGTCCTGGGGGTGGCCGTCACGCGCCGAGCATACGGCCGGGGTTGTGGACAGTCCACAAAGCGTGCGCCGTGGCGGCCGCCGGGTCGCCGGGGGACCGGGTCGCTGGGTGAGCACCCGGACGACCCGCTAGGGTCGGGGAATGGCACTCATGCCCCGACTTCGACAGCTCATGCGTCGGCCGACGTCCGCGTCGACCGTCGGCACGCGCCGCCCACGGTCCGGGGAGAAGCGTGGCGACACGGTCCACGAGGACGCGCTGCGGGCGATGCTCGTCGACGACCCCAACGACGAGCGGGCCTTCCGCGCGCTCGCGGAGCTGGTCCGCCGTCGCGCCGCGGAGGGACCGACCACGGACGACCCGCTCGCCGCCCCGGCGGACGAGACGGAGAAGCAGCGCGCCGCCGACCTCGCGGTCTGGGCGCTCGCCGAAGAGCTCGCCGGGCACCCCCGTGGGTGGTACCCGCTCGTGGAGCTCGGCCGCCTCTCCCTCGACGACGACCCGGAGGCGGCCCTGCGCCGCTTCGCGACGGCCGCGGAGCGCGACCCCTCGGGGCACGCGCTCGCGCAGTCCATGGAGGTGCTGCGCACGGCGGGCCTGCCGGTCGAGGCGCTGGGCCTCGGCGTCGGCCACTGGCGCGCCCGCGAGCACGAGGCCGAGGTCGGGCGCCAGCTCGTCCTCGCGGCCATCGAGGCCGACCGGCCCCTCGACGCCCGCCATCACCTCGAGTCGCTCGTCGAGTACGGCGACCCCCGGGGCGTCGCGCCGCTGCGCGCGGACCTCGAGCGCGCCGTCGCCCAGGCCGAGCAGCACCGCGCCGGGACCTGACCTACGGCGTCCGGCACCTTCCGGAGACGACGACGGCCGGTCACCCCGCGGGGTGACCGGCCGTCGTCGTCTCAGGCGGTGGCCGTCAGGCCTCGCCGCCCGCGTTGCCGGACGTGCCGGCGGTGACGTCCATCAGGCGGTACTTCTCGATCGCCCGGGCCGACGCGTCCGCGGGGACCTTGCCCTGCTTGGCGAGCGCCTGGAGCGTGCGCACGACGACGGACGGGCCGTCGATCTTGAAGTGCCGGCGGGCCGCCGCGCGCGTGTCCGAGAACCCGAAGCCGTCGGCGCCGAGCACCTCGTAGTCGCCCGGGACCCACTTGCGGATCTGGTCGGGGACCAGGTGGTCGTAGTCGCTCGTCGCGACGAACGGCCCCTCGGCACCGGAGAGCTTCTCCGTGACGAACGGGACGCGCGCGGGCGCGGCCGGGTCGAGGAACGCGGCCTGGTCGGCGGCGAGCGCGTCGCGTCGCAGCTCGTTCCAGCTCGTCACGCTCCACACGTCCGCCGCGACGCCCCAGTCCTCCCGCAGGAGCTGCTGCGCCTCGAGCGCCCACGGCACGCCGACGCCCGACGCGAGGATCTGGGCGCGCGGCCCGTCGCCCTCGCCCACGGAGATGCGGTGGATGCCCTTGAGGATGCCCTCGACGTCCACGTCCTCCGGCTCGGCCGGCTGGACCATCGGCTCGTTGTACACCGTGAGGTAGTACATGACGTTCTGGTCGCGGCCGTCCGCGCCCACGCCGTGCTCGCCGGGGCCGAACATGCGCTCGATGCCGTCGCGCACGATGTGCCGGATCTCGTAGCCGAACGCCGGGTCGTACTGGACGATCGCGGTGTTCGTGCCCGCGAGGAGCGGCGAGTGGCCGTCGGCGTGCTGCAAGCCCTCGCCCGTGAGCGTGGTGCGGCCCGCGGTCGCGCCGATGATGAAGCCGCGCGTGAGCTGGTCGCCCGCCGCCCAGAACTGGTCGCCGGTGCGCTGGAAGCCGAACATCGAGTAGAAGATGTAGAACGGCACCATGATCTCGCCCTGCGTGGCGTAGGACGTGCCGACCGACTGGAAGGCGGCCGCGGAGCCCGCCTCGTTGATGCCGGTGTGCATGATCTGCCCGGCCTCGGACTCCTTGTAGCTCAGCATGAGCTCACGGTCCACGGCGAGGTAGTGCTGGCCCTGGGTGTTGAAGATCTTCGCCGACGGGAAGATCGAGTCCAGGCCGAACGTGCGGGCCTCGTCGGGGATGATCGGCACGACGCGCTTGCCGAACTCCTTGTCCTTGATGAGGTCCTTGAGCAGGCGGACGAACGCCATCGTCGTGGCGATCTCCTGCTGGCCCGAGCCCTTCTTGAGGATCTCGTAGGACTTGTCGCCGGGCAGCGTGATCGGCTTCGGCGACGAGCGGCGCTCGGGCACGAACCCGCCCAGCTGCTGGCGCCGGTTCAGCAGGTACTGGATCTCCGGCGCGTCGGGGCCCGGGTGGAAGTACGGGGGCTCGTACGGGTTGGCGTCGAGCTCCTCGTCCGTGATCGGGATCCGCAGGGAGTCGCGCAGCGCCTTGAGGTCGGCCAGGCCGACCTTCTTCATCTGGTGCGTCGCGTTGCGGCCCGCGAACGACGGCCCGAGCGCGTAGCCCTTGACCGTGTGCGCGAGGATCACGGTCGGCTGGCCCGTGTGGGCGCGCGCCGCCGCGTAGGCCGCGTAGATCTTGCGGTAGTCGTGGCCGCCGCGCTTGAGGTTCCAGATGTCGTCGTCGGTCATGTTCTCGACGAGCGCCTTCGTCCGCGGGTCGCGGCCGAAGAAGTGCTCGCGGATGAACGCGCCGGACTCCGCACGGTACGTCTGGTAGTCGCCGTCGGGCGTGACGTTCATGAGGTTGACCAGGGCGCGGTCCTTGTCCGCGTTGAGCAGGACGTCCCACTCGCGGCCCCAGATGACCTTGATGACGTTCCAGCCCGCGCCGCGGAACTGCGCCTCGAGCTCCTGGATGATCTTGCCGTTGCCGCGCACCGGGCCGTCGAGGCGCTGCAGGTTGCAGTTCACGACGAAGGTCAGGTTGTCGAGCTGCTGCTGCGCCGCGAGCTGGAGCATGCCGCGCGACTCGGGCTCGTCCATCTCGCCGTCGCCGAGGAACGCCCACACGTCCTGCTGCTCCGTGTCACGGATCCCGCGGTTGTGCAGGTACTTGTCCGTCCACGCCTGGTAGATCGCGCTCGCCGGGCCGAGACCCATGGAGACGGTCGGGTACTCCCAGAAGTCGGGCATGAGCCGCGGGTGCGGGTACGACGGCAGGCCGCCGCCCGGGTGCGACTTCTCCTGGCGGAACCCGTCGAGCTGGTCCGCGGAGAGGCGGCCCTCGAGGAAGGCGCGCGCGTACACGCCGGGGGAAGCGTGGCCCTGGAAGTAGACCTGGTCGCCGCCGCCGGGGTGGTCCTTGCCGCGGAAGAAGTGGTTCAGGCCCACCTCGTACAGCGTCGCCACCGAGGCGTAGGAGGAGATGTGGCCGCCGACGCCGATGCCGGGCCGCTGCGCCCGCGTCACCATGACGGCGGCGTTCCAGCGGATCCACGAGCGGTAGCGGCGCTCCAGCGCCTCGTCGCCGGGGAAGTAGGGCTCCTCGTGCACACCGATGGTGTTCACGTAGGGGGTGGTCAGGGAGGTCGGGACGGCGACGTTGCGCTCCCGGGCCCTCTTGAGCAGGTTCAGCAGGACGTAGCGGGCGCGCGGGCCCCCGCGGTCGTCGATCAGGCCGTCGAGGGCCTCGACCCACTCGCCGGTCTCGGCGGGGTCGAAGTCCGGAACCTGGCTGAGCAGACCGTTGATCAGCGGTCCGGTCTCGTCGTACGAAGCCACCAGCAACCTCATATCTCGTCGGATGCCGGGCGCTCGGCCGCGCGGTACACGGCCGACACCCGTCTCGGGCCCACTCCGGGCACGCGGCCGCGGCCGCTGGTGGCGACCGCGCCTCTTCACGAGACCAGGGTGGTCTACCCATTGTGTTCACAACGCGCGCGTAAGTCACACCATCGGGTGGTCAAGAGGGCGTGATTTCGGCGACACGGGGCGGACGGCGTGCGCGCCGCCGTCGTGCGGCCGCCCGGCCGTGCCCGGCCACGGCCGACGACCCGCGCGACGGCCGTCCGTGGGCGGTGCCTTGCCAAGCACCGCACCCTGCGGTGGGCTACCTTTGCCAGACACGGCAGGTCGTCGTGCGCGCGGGCGCCCGCCCGGGCGCGCGCGACGGCCCACCGCACGGACAGGACGAGGAAAGGAACGACACGACAGTGACCGACACCGTAGGGCCCAGCGGGGCGGACCGACTGGGGTTCGCGCCCGGCAACGTGGTCCAGGAGTTCGGCTGGGCGGACGACGTCGACGACGACCTGCGCGGTGAGCTCGAGGAGCTCGTCGGCGGCGAGCTCGTCGACGAGGACTACGACGACGTCACGGACGGCGTGGTCGTGTGGTTCCGCCAGGACGACGGCGACCTCACCGACCTGCTCGTGGACGTCCAGACCGTGCTCGACGACGGCGGTCTCATCTGGGTGCTCACCCCGAAGCCCGGCCGGCCCGGCCACGTGGGCCACAACGACATCCAGGAGGCCGCGACCACGGCCGGGCTGCACGCGACGAGCACGTTCGCCATCGCGCCCGACTGGTCCGCGACGAAGCTCGGGACCCGTGGCCGCGGTCGCTGACGACGCCGCGACGACCGGGCGCACGACGCCGCCCGGTCCGGGCGACCCGGCGCCCGACTTCACGCTGCCGGACACCCACGGCACGCCCGTCCACCTCGCGGACCTGCGGGGTGGGCCGGTGCTCCTCGTGTTCTACCCCTTCGCGTTCTCGGGGATCTGCACGGGCGAGCTGTGCGAGCTGCGCGACAACCTCGAGGAGTTCGAGGCGGCCGGCGTCACCCTGCTCGGCATCTCGTGCGACTCGGTGTTCGCGCAGAAGGCGTGGACGGCGCAGGAGGGCTTCGAGTTCGACCTGCTCTCCGACTTCTGGCCGCACGGGGACGTCGCACGGGCCTACGGCGTCCTCGACGAGGACAACGGCCTCGGGCTGCGTGGCTCGTTCCTGCTCGACGCCGACGGGATCGTCCGGTGGTCGGTCGTCAACCCGCGCGGGCAGCGTCGTGACCTCGACGGTTACCGACGGGCGCTGGAACAGCTCTGAGCCCCGAGTGCCCGGCGGTCGTGGCCGGTGGCGGGGTGCCGACCCGGTAGGCTGTGCTCCGCCGTTCCAGGGCCTGTAGCTCAGCTGGTTAGAGCGCCACGCTTACACCGTGGATGTCGGGGGTTCGAGTCCCTCCGGGCCCACCCACACCTCCCTCCCCGCCGGTCATGGTCGTGCCGTGCTGCGACATGGCACCCGTCGCCCGTGCGAGCGCAGCGCGCCGTGTCGGCGGCCGCCCCTAGCATCGGGCCCACCAGCAGCGACGACGTGACGGTGAGGTAGAGGGTGCTCGAGAAGGTCAAGGGTCTGTTCCGGCGTGACGAGGGGCAGACGGGAGGCGACCGCCCGAGCGCTCGGCTCGTCGACGCCCTGAAGGTGCTCGCCGTCGCCTCGCCGGAGCTCGCGGACCGCGCGGTCGCGTACGTGCACCGGGGTGAGGGACCGGAGGTGCTGCTCGAGCTGGAGGCGCTGCGGGGCGGCGACGTCGAAGCCCTCCTCGGCCGTCCCGGCCAGTCCGGGGTCTACTCGTGGACGACCCCCGCCCAGGACGACCGGCTGAAGGCCGCCGTGCCGGGGTGGACGTCGGCGAAGGCGGTCACCGCGCGCTCCAACCTCTACACGCTCTCGGACTCCGTCACCGTCCCGGAGCTCGTGCGCCTCGGCCGCGTCCTCAGCGCGGTCTCGTCCGAGGTGGACCGCGAGCGGGCGTCGGACCCGCGCTGGCTCACCACGCTCGTCAACGACATGTCGCGGCGCGCGAACGAACGCCGGCACGGCCAGAAGGGCAAGGGCGCGCCCGACCGCTGGACGCCGGACCTGCTCGTGGCCCTCGCGGTCGAGGGCGGCGTGCCGGAGGCGGACGCGCCGGCGGTGGTGCTGCGCGAGTTGTTCGAGCGGCCGGCGTCGGCAGGCTGGGCGTCGCGGCACCTGGGCCCGGCGCTGCTGGGCGACCCGGCGCGGGAGTTCGTCGTCGCGCACCTGGACGTCGCGACGCGGGTGCTGCCGGGGGTGAGCGCCGCGGGGCGTGGTGAGCTCGTGGCGCTCGTCGCGGCGGACCCGGCGGCGACCGAGACGCTCGCCCCGCTGCTCGCCGTGCTCGCCGCGGACACGAGCAAGGCGGTGCGCGAGGCGGCGGTCGCCGCGCTCGTCCCGCTCCCCGCGGCGCGGCAGCGCGAGCTCCTCGCCCCTCTGCTCACGTTGCTCCCGGCCTCGCGCGTCGGCGCCGTGGTGACGCGGCTCGCCCAGGTCGACGGCGGTCTGGCCGCCCTGGAGGAGGCGGCCGAGCGGTCGACGGGCGCCCGGGCGACGCTGCTGCGCGACACCGTCGAGCGAGCGCGTGTGCTCGACGCCGCGCAGGAGGACGAGCCCGAGATCGACGTGCCGCCCTTCGCGCCGCTGCCGGAGACGGTGCTCGGCGACGAGTTCGTGCGCGCCGCGCGGGCCGCGATCGACACCGCCCTCGAGCGCGCCCGCGCCGACCAGGCGGCGCACGCAGGGAAGAAGGACGACGACGGGTGGCCGCGGTGGCGCCGTCTGACCGTCGAGCAGGACCTCAAGGAGCTGCCCGGCATCACCGACGACGACCTCCGGGTCTTCGCGGCGTTCCTGTCCGGGACGAGCGCCCGGCGCCCCGGCGGCGTCGTCATGCGCCGGCTGTCCGCGCCGGGCGTCTTCTCGCGCCTCCCCGGCATCACGCTCCTGCACCGGCTGCGGCTGCAGGGGAACGAGGGACGCGGGCGCAGCGAGCGGTTCGGCTGGTACCGGCTCCACGAGGGCGACCTGCTCGACGTCGACCTGCGCGTTCTCGACGAGGCGCTGCGGCGCGTCGGACGCGACGACGCCGGGGAACTGGTCGACGAGCTGTACTTCTCGACCTGGTGGGCGACCGACACGGTGACGCCCGAGCACGCGTGGCCGTACTACGCGGGGCACCTCGACCGGCTCGCCGCCGCGCTCGACGACCGCGAGCGCACGTACGGCAGCGCCAAGCCGGCCCGGGCGCTCGCGGTGCTCGCACAGCTGCCGCAGGTCCCGCGCCGGTTCCTGCCGCGCCTCACCGAGCTCGCGCTGGGCGAGGGCCGCACCTATCGCGCGACGGCGCAGGCGGCCCTGAGCACGCACCCCGGGGTGCGCGGGCTGGCCGAGCAGGGCCTGGGCAACGGCCGGTCCGAGGTGCGCCGCAGCGCGGCGGAGTGGCTCGCCCGGCTCGGCGACGTCGAGGCGGTGCCTGCGCTGCGCGCCGCGCTGGGCAAGGAGCGCAGCGAGGTCGTGCGCGCCGCGCTCCTCACGGCGCTCGAGGCGCTGGGCGAGGACATCTCGGCCGACCTCGCGCCCGAGGCGCTGCTCGCGGAGGCGACCAGGGGCCTGCGCGCGAAGAAGCCGGTCAGCATGGCGTGGTTCGACCTCGACGCGCTGCCCGCGGCCCGCTGGGCGGCGGACGGCTCGCCGGTGGACCCGACGGTCCTGCGCTGGTGGGTCGTGCTCGCGGTCAAGCTCAAGGACCCGAGCGGTGCCGGGCTGCTGGAGCGGTACCTGTCGCTGCTCCAGGAGGAGGACCGCGCCCGGCTCGGCAGCCACGTGCTCGCGGCCTGGGTCGCGCAGGACACGCGCAACCCCTCGCCGCAGGAGAGCGACGCGTACGCGACGGCCGGTGCCCAGCTGCGGTACGACCAGTACCAGGCATGGGCCAAGCGTTCGCCCGAGCACTACTCGGTCGAGGCGTCCAAGACGCTCGAGGACCACCACCGCGACCTGTACCGCGAGCACCAGGCCACGTACGTCGGCTCGGCGGTCAAGGACAAGGGTCTGCTCGCGCTGACCGTCGCGATGCCGGGCGCCGAGCTCGCCGCGACGTTCCAGCGCTACGCGAAGGCGCACGTCGGGCGTCGCGCGCAGACCGAGGCGCTCGTGCACGCGCTCGCGGCGAACGGGCAGCCGGCCGCGATCCAGGAGCTCCTCGCCGTCTCGCGGCGGTTCCGCCAGGCGACGGTCCAGGAGACCGCGCAGCGGCTCGCGGGCGAGCTCGCGGAGCGGCGCGGCTGGACGGCGGACCAGCTCGCCGACCGCACCGTCCAGACCGCGGGCTTCGAGGACGATGGCCTGCTCCACCTCGACCTCGGCTCCCGGGAGTACGTCGGGCGCATCACCCCCGCGTTCACGCTCGAGCTCACGAGCGACGCCGGCAAGGTGGTCAAGGCGCTCCCGGCGCCCCGGGCGCAGGACGACCCCGAGCTCGTCGCGGCCGCCAAGAAGCAGCTCACCGCGAGCCGCAAGGAGCTCAAGGCCGTGGTCGCCCTGCAGAACCAGCGGCTCTACGAGGCGATGTGCGTGGGCCGCACGTGGACGGCGTCGGAGTGGCAGGAGTACCTCCTCGGTCACCCCGTGATGTCGCGCCTCGTCGAGCGGCTCGTCTGGGTCGAGAACCCCGGGACGGAGGGTGCCCGCCCGTTCCGGCCCGACGGCGGCGCGCTCGTCGACGCCGACGACGAGGACGTGGAGCTCGGGGAGGGGTCCACGGTCGGGCTCGCGCACGCCGTCCTGCTCGGCCCGGAGGCGACGGCGGCCTGGACGGCGCACCTGGCGGACTACGAGGTCACCCCGCTCTTCGCGCAGCTCGACGTCGCGACGCCCGACGTCCCCGCGGGCGCGACCGCGATCGACGACCACAAGGGCTGGTTCTCCGACAGCTTCTCGATCCGCGGGCGCGCCACGAAGCGGGGATACTCCCGCTCGCAGGCCGAGGACGCCGGGTGGTTCAGCGCGTACACCAAGGCGTTCACGAGCGCGGGGATCGTCGTGCAGATCGAGTTCACGGGGTCGTTCGTCCCGGAGGAGAACATCCCGGCCGCGGTGACGGCGCTGACGTTCGAGCGGACGGGCCGCGGCTCCGGACGGGGGACCGCGCGGATCGCGGACCTGCCGCCCGTCCTCGTCGCGGAGGCCTACCGGGACTATGTGGCGGTGGCCGAGGCGGGTTCGTTCGACCCCGACTGGGAGCGGAAGAGCCAGTGGTGACCCGCCGGACGCTCCCGTGAGCGGCGGCGCCGCCCCGTGATCGTCGTCGCGACGCTCGCCTGGCTGCTCGTCGCCGTGCTCGCGCGCCGGTCGACGGCGGTCCGGTCCGCCGTGAGCACGGCGACGTCGACGCTGCTCGCCCTCGCGGGCGTCGGGGCGGTCGTCGTCGTGGTGGCCGTCGCCGCGGACGACGGCGGGACCCGGGCGCTCGGCGCCCTCGCGAGCGTGCCCGCCGCGGCCGGCGCGGTCGCCGCCGGGACGTGGTGCGCGCGAGCGGTGGTCCGCCCGTGGACGGCGCGGCGGCGCGAGCGCGCGGCGGGCCGGGTCGCGTGGCAGGACCGCGTGCTCGCCGCCGCGGCGCGCACCGGGCCGCGCGTGCGAGGCGTGCGCGTCGCCGACGTCGCCGCCCGTTCGGCGTTCCGCGTCGCCGGGGTCCGCGTCACGGGCCTCGCCGCCGAGATGTCGTACTACGGCCTCATCTCGCTCATCCCGCTGACGACCGCGATCGGGTCGAGCCTCGGCTTCCTGCGCCCGCTCCTCGGCGACGACACCGTCGACTCGATCCGCTCGTCGATCGTCGGCGGGCTCACCACGGTGTTCGCCGAGCACGTGTCGACCTCGGTCGTCGCGCCGCTCGTCGACAGCCTGCTCGACGAGCAGCGCACCGGGTTCGCCGTCGGGTCGTTCCTCGTGGCGCTCTGGCTCGCGAGCCGCGTCTTCCGCGCCGCGGTCCGAGCCTTGGACGACGCGTACGGCGTCGAGCGACGCCGCGGGGTCGTGGCGCAGTACGTCCTGGGGGTCGCGCTCGCCCTCGGCGCGATCGTCACGGCGGTGTCCGTCGTCGCGCTCGTCGTCGTCGGCCCGCTCCTGGGCGACGGCGCCGACCTGGCCGAGCGGCTCGGTCTCGACGCGGCCTTCCGGCAGACGTGGGACGTGCTGCGCTGGCCGACCGTCGTGCTCGTCTGCGGCGCGTACCTCACGCTGCTCTACCGCTACGCACCGAACGTCGACACGACGTGGCGGCGGTGCCTGCCGGGCGCGGCCGTCGGGACCGGCGGCGTCCTCCTCGTGTCCTGGGGGTTCGGGCTCTACGTCCGGCTCGCGGGACCGGCGGCGCCGGGCTCCGAGGCGGGGACGACGGCGGTCGTCCAGGCGGCCGGGCAGATGCTCGGCCTCGTCCTCGCCGGGGTCCTCTGGGGCTGGCTCACGAGCATCGTCGTGCTCGTGGGCGGCGTCGTGAACGCGGAGGCCGACCCGCACCGCGTGGTCCCGGCGGGACGCGCCACGGGCGCAGCCTGGACCGGTGGGGAGAGCGCCCCGTGACGCGCACGGCCGCCGAACCCGTCGACGACCGCTCCCGCGGCACCGGCGCCGGCCGTGTGGGACGCGGCTCCTACGCTGACCCGCAGGACCACGGGCACGGTGCCCGCGACCGGACCGAGGAGGAGCCCGGGTGACGAGCACGACGACCGGTGACGAGCAGGCGCCCCCGGCGCTCGCCGAGCTGCGACCGCCGGCGGAGGTCCGGTACGCCGACGAGCTCGCGGCGCTCGCCGAGGCCGACGCCCGGCGCGGGGCCGACGTCCCGCCGGGCTGGCGCCTGAGCCCGCGCGCCGTTCGGGCGTTCGTCGTGGGCGACCGGGAGCTGGGCGTGAGCCGCAAGTTCTTCGGTGACGACCCGCTCGTCGACCGCGCGGTCGTGTCGCTGCTCGGCCGGCAGGGCCTCATGCTCGTCGGTGAGCCCGGTACGGCCAAGTCCCTGCTGTCCGAGCTGCTCGTGGCGGCCGCGAGCGGCACGTCGACCCTCACGGTGCAGGGCACCGCGGGCACGAGCGAGGACCACGTGCGGTACTCGTGGAACTACGCGCTGCTCATCGCGGAGGGTCCCAGCGAGCGCTCGCTCGTCCCGTCGCCCGTCTACCGTGCGATGGAGAGCGGGCGCGTCGCGCGGTTCGAGGAGATCACGCGCTGTGCCCCGGAGATCCAGGACACGCTCGTCTCCGTGCTGTCCGAGAAGCAGCTCATGGTCCCCGAGCTCGGCGCCGACGCCCGCGTCGCGGCGCGGCCCGGGTTCAACGTGCTCGCCACGGCGAACCTGCGCGACCGCGGGGTCCACGAGATGTCGGCCGCGCTCAAGCGGCGCTTCAACTTCGAGACGGTCGCGCCGATCCGCGACCGCGCGTTCGAGATCGAGCTCGTCGAGACGCGCCTCACCGCCGAGCTCGGGCCCGTCGAGGACCGACCGGTGCTCGACCGTGACGTGCTCGAGGTGCTCGTCACCGTGTTCCAGGACCTGCGCACCGGCACGACGGCGAGCGGCGCACCGGTCAAGCGCCCCGAGACCGTGATGTCGACGGCGGAGGCGGTGAACGTCGCGATCGCGGCGTCGCTCGAGGCGCGCTACCTCGGTGACGGCACGGTCACGGCGGGGCAGGTCGCGCGCCAGGTGGGCGGCGTCGCGCTCAAGGGCGACGAGGAGGACGCGCGGCGGCTGCGCCACTACGTGGACAACGTCGTGCGGGAGCGCGCGCGGTCCGACGCACGCTGGAAGGACTTCCTCACGGCGGCGGGCGACCTGTGGCGGTAGCCCGGCGCGCCGCGTGGGACGCCGCGCCGCCGCGGCTGCGACAGGCAGCCCACGACCTCGCGCTGCTGCGCGAGCGCGACGGCGTGCACCTCGTCGGGGTGCGCCACCACAGTCCCGCCTGCGCGGTCGCGGTGGCCGCGCTGGTCGCGGAGGTCCGGCCGTCCGTCGTGCTCGTCGAGGGGCCCGAGGAGTACACGCGTCTCCTGCCCGCGCTGCTCGACGAGCGGACGGTCCCGCCCGTCGCGGTCCTCAGCCTCGCCGGCGACCTCGCGGACGCCGCGGGAGGCGGCGTGCGCGCCGCGGGCTTCTACCCGCTCGCGCGGTACTCGCCCGAGTGGGTCGCCGTGCGCGCGGGGCACGCGGCGGGCGCGGAGCTCGCGTTCGTCGACTCCCCGTGGGGGGAGCGGGCAGGAGAGGAGGACGACGAGCGGGGAGCCGCCGCGCGGACCGTCCTCGCGGAGCGCCACCTCGCGCACTCGCGCACGGTCGCCCGGCTCGCGGAGCGGCTCGGGTGCCGCGACCACGACGAGCTGTGGGACCACCTCTTCGAGGCGCGCGAGACGGCGCGCCTGCGCGACTGGCGCGAGCTCGTCGACGACGTGTTCGCGTGGGCCGCGCTCGCGCGGCTCGACTACGAGGACGAGGCGCTCGCCGCCGACGGCTCGCTCGACCGCGAGGCGCGCATGTCCGCGCGCGTCGCGGAGCACGCCGCGCGTGCGGACGGGCCGGTCGTCGTCGTGACGGGCGCGTTCCACACGCTCGCCCTCGTCGAGGCGCTCGTCGGGAGCGAGCACGGCGCGACGGTCGTGGCGCGGCGCCCCGCGGACGGGTACGGCGACCTCGCCGACGCTCCCGCGTGGCTCGTCCGCTACGACGACGAGCGGCTCGACGCCCTGCGGGGGTACGGCGCGGGCATGCCCGCGCCGGGCTACTACGACCGGCTCTGGGCCGCGCACCACGACCCGGCCGGGCCTGCTGCCGCCGCGGCCGGGGTGCTGGTCGACGTCGGGCGCGGGGCGTCGGAGCGCGGGGCCCTCGTGAGCGTGGCCCAGTCCCAGGCCGCCGTCGAGCACGCGCACCGGCTCGCGGCCCTGCGGGAACGGCCCTGGCCGTGCCGCACCGACCTGCTCGACGCGATCACCTCGTGCTACGTGAAGGACCCGGACGACCTGGACGCCGCGGGCGACCGCCCGCTCGGTCTCGCGGTCGCCGAGGTCTTCGCCGGGCGCGCGCTCGGTGACGTCGCCCCGGGCGGTGCGGCCCCGCCGCTCGTCGAGGAGGCCCGGGCCCGCGCCCGGGCGCTGCGTCTCGACGTGTCCGACGCCGTGCCGCGCACCGTGCGGCTCGACGCCCGCCGTCGTGCCGCGCACCGCGACCGGCGCCGGTTCCTCGCGCTGTGCGCGTTCCTCGAGCTGGGCTTCGCCCGCCGGGTCTCGGGCCCCGACCACGTCGCGGGCCGCGGGCTGGGTCTCGTGCTGGAGGAGTGGACGTACGCGTGGACGCCGCTCGTCGAGGCGCGCCTCGTCGAGCTCTCCCACCGCGGGGCGACGCTCG
The DNA here is from genome assembly GCF_046159675.1 of Cellulosimicrobium sp. RS. Lineage (NCBI taxonomy): Bacteria > Bacillati > Actinomycetota > Actinomycetes > Micrococcales > Promicromonosporaceae > Cellulosimicrobium > Cellulosimicrobium sp. RS. Next base: position 294,302 of record NZ_JBJXVU010000004.1, read on the forward strand.
AGGCGGTCGCGGTCGCGCTGCTCGACGACGCGCGCGACCGGGCGCGCGAGGAGCGCTCGAGCGACGCCGTCGCGCGCCTCGTCGCGCAGTGCGTCGTCGTCGGCCTGCCGGAGCGGCTGCCCCCGCTCGTCGCGCTCGTGCGCTCCACGCTCGACGTGGACCCGTCGCTCGCGTCCGTCGTCGCGGGCATGCGACGGCTCGTCGCGCTGTGGCGGGCGCGCGTCGAGCTGGAGCTGGGCGACCACGCGGAGGCCCTGCTCGACCTCGCGGAGCAGGGGCTGGCCACGGCCGCGTACCTGGTCCCGGACCTCGCGGCGGCCGACGCGACGACGCAGGACGACGCCCTGGCGAGCCTCGTCGCGCTGCGGTCCCTCGTGCGCGACGTGCGCGGCGCGGGCCGGGACGGACCGGGCTCGGCGGCCGCGACGGTGGGGCAGGCGCTCGCGCTCGTGCGCGAGGACGCCGACGCGTCCCCGGCGGTGCGCGGCGCGCTCACCGCGTTCGCCGCCGTCGACGACGAGCTCGACGACGAGCTCGGCGGCGAGCCCGGCGACCGCGGGCTCGTCGAGCGGGTGCGGGCCCAGCTCGCACCCGGCGCGGACCCCGTGGCGGCGACGGCGTTCCTCGGCGGGGTCCTGCGCGCGGCCCCGGACCTCCTGCTCCACACGCCGGAGATGTTTGACGCCGTCGACGAGGGCCTGCGTGGTCTCGACGAGGACGCGTTCCGCGCGGTCCTGCCGGACCTGCGGCGCGCGTTCACGTGGTTGCGGCCGACCGAGACGCACCGGCTCGCCGAGCGCGTCGCCGCCCGCACCGGGACGCGCGCGGACGCGCTGGACCGGCGCGTGCACGTCTCGGAGGACGACCTGCGGGCCGCGCTGGTGGTGGAGCGCGAGCTCGTCGCCGTCCTCGAGCGGGACGGGCTGGGCGCGTGGGCTCGCGGGAGCGCCTCGTGACGGCGGGCGGCGGTCTGGGCGTGGCCGGGCGGGCGGACGACCAGGAGGCCGCGCGGCGCTGGCGCCTCGTGCTGGGCCGGTACGCGGGCGACACGCTGCCCGTGGCGCCGCCGGACCAGTCGCTGGACCGCACGCTCGGGCACCTCTATGACCGCGAGTACACCGCGCGGGGCCACCGGCACGGCACCGGGGGAGACCCCGACGGCGACCGGGGCAGGGGCCGCGGAGGCGGCCGCGGCGGGTCGATCGTCGAGGGGCTCGACTGGCTGGGGTCGGCGCGCGCGCTGTTCCCGCGCGAGACGTTCGAGCGCATGCAGGTCGAGGCGGTCGGCCGGTACGGCATGACGGAGCTGCTCGCGGACCCGCAGGCGGTCGAGGCCGTCGAGCCGAGCACCGAGCTGGCGTCGGCGCTCCTGCGCGTGCGAGGCAGGCTCGGGCCGCAGGTCCAGGACGGGCTGCGACGGCTCGTCGCGCGCGTCGTCGAGGACGTGGTGCGCCGCCTGCGCCCCCGCTTCGTGACGGCCGTCGACGGGCGCCGGGACCGGTCCCGCCGCTCGTTCGTGCGATCCAGCCGCACGTTCGACGCCGCCGCGACGGTCCGCGCGAACCTCGGCCGGTGGGACACGGAGCGCGGGCGCCTGCTCGTCACGGACCTGCGCTTCTCGGCGCGGCGGCGCCGGGCGCTGTCGTACGACGTCGTGCTGCTCGTCGACCAGTCGGGGTCCATGGCGGCCTCGGTGCTCTACAGCGCGGTGAGCGCGGGCATCCTCGCGGGGCTGCCGGGGATCACGGTCCGCCTCGTCCTGTTCGACACGGCGGTCGTCGACATGTCGCACCTCGCGCACGACCCGGTGACGGTGCTGCTCACCGCGCAGCTCGGCGGCGGGACCGACATCGCGCGCGCCGTGCGGTACGCGGAGCAGCACGTGCGCGACCCGCGGCGCACGGTCGTCGCGCTCGTCAGCGACTTCGAGGAGGGTGGCTCGGTGTCGCAACTGGTGTCCGCGGTGGGGCGCCTGCACGCGTCGGGCGTCCGGCTGCTCGGGCTCGCGGCCCTCGACGGGCAGGCGAACCCCGCGTACGACCGCGGCGTCGCGCGCCGGCTCGCGGAGCAGGGCATGGAGATCGCGGCGCTCACGCCGGAGCGGTTCGCCGAGTGGCTGGGCGAGGTGCTCCCGTGAACGGGGTCGGCGCCGGGCCCGGTGCGTGGGCTGCGGTGTACGCGGGGTACGACGACGACGCCCTCGCCACGCTCGCGAGCCCGGGCCTCGTGCGGCGCGCCCGCAAGGACGTCGCCGCCGGGCGGGTCGAGCCGGTCGAGGCGCGCCCCGACGGCGTCGTCGTGTCCGTGGCCGGGGTGCGGGTCGAGCTCGACGCGCGCGGTCCCGCGGGGGCGCGGTGCGCGTGCCCGACGCCGGGCACGTGCCAGCACGTCGTGGCCGCGAGCCTGTGGGCGCGGGGGACGGGTGCCGCACCCGCGCCGCCTCCCGCCGTGGCAGGTGACGGCGCGACGCCGTCCCCTCCCGCCCCGGACCCGGTGGCGGAGATCCTCGCGCTCGACCCGCGCGTCGTGCACCGTGCCGCGGGCGCCGCCGTCGTGCGGGCGGTCGCCGAGACGGTGCCCGCTCGTCCCGCGCAGGCGTCGGCCGACGGTCTGCCCGTGGAGGGGGCGGTCGGGGGGCCGCCCGTGGAGGTGGCGGTCGACGGCCCGCGCGCGGAGGTCTCGTGGCCCGGCGCGCCGCGCGTCACGTACGTCGCGGGGGCGGGGTTCCCGGGGATGCTCGTGGCCCGCGAGGGGGCGGCGTGGAGCGACGCCGACGAGCGCCGGTGGCGGCTGGAGGCGCTCGTGCACGTGTGGCGTGCGCACGGCCGGCCGTGGCCCTGGCCCGAGCGGGCCGCCGCGACGCCGCGTGTCACGGGCGTCCCCGACGCCCGGGCGGTGGCCGACGAGGTCGTGCGCGCGGTCGAGCGGCTGCTCGACGTCGGGCTCTCGCACGTCGGCCGCGACGACCTGGAGGAGCTGCGCGGTGCGGGCGTGGTGGCGCGGCTCGGCCGACGGCCCGCGGTCCAGCGTCTCGTGACGTCCGCGGTCGGGCGGCTCGAGGCGCTCGCGGACCGCCGCGACGCGGTCGACGAGACGGACTGCCTCCTGGCCCTGGCCGAGCTGTGGGCGTACGTGCAGGCGGAGCCGCCGCCCGACGCCGGCACGCCCGACGAGCGCCCGACCGACCTGGCGCGGGTCGTGCCGCTCGGTGCGCGGTGGTGGGTCGCGGCGTCGGGCGCGCGCGGGGTGACCGTGCACCTGTGGGACGCGGACGCCGGGCGCGTGCGGTCGGTCACCACCGGCCGCCCGCCGGGCGCCGACCCGACCTTCCGGCGCTCGTGGGACCTCCCGCTCGTCTGGGGCCGCTCGGTCGAGGCGCTGTGCCGCGGCCCGTTCGCGCTCCGCGGCGCGACTGAGCGGGCGGACACGGGGCTGCGCGCGGGCGAGGGGCCCGCCGTCGAGCCGCTCGGGGCGCTCGACGCCGACGAGCTCCGTGACGTCGCGGCCCGCACCGCGACGACCCCGCCGCGGGTCGAGGCCGGGTTCGGCCGGACACCCGCCGCCGTGCGGGTCGTCATGGTGCGCGAGGCAGGGGCGATCGGTCTCGACGAGGTCGCCCAGGAGCTCACCTGGACGCTGGTCGCGGCGGACGGCGCGGAGACGGTCGTGCGCGTCGACGCCGCGGACGAGGCGGCGTGCGACACCCTGCTCGGGGTCGCGGCGGGGAGCCGGCGCGTGGTCGCCGTCGCCGTCGAGCGCGACCTCGCGTCGCGGCGCGACGAGGCCGTCGGGCTGTTCGTCGACCGCCCGGGCGAGGGCCTCGACGTCGTCGTCCCGACGCTGACGCCGGCGTACGACCACCGGGCGTGGTCGACCCCGTGGACCCGGCTCCGCGCCCGGGTCCGGTCGCTGCGCGGGCGTGCCGGCGCGCACGCGCGGGAGGTGGTCGTGCCCACGCCCGTCGAGGAGGTGTGCGACACGCTGCTCGACACGGTCGTGGCGCTCGCCGCCACGGGGCGCCGACACCTCACGCCGCACCAGGCGAGCGCGCTCGCGCGCGCCGCGCGCACCGCCGACGACCTCGGGGCGACGACGCTCGCCGCCACGGTCGGCCTCGTCGCGCACGAGCCCGACTCCGCCCGGCTCCTGCGCGCCGGCTTCATCGCGTCCCGGGGCCGGGCGCTCGCGCGCGCCGTGGCCGCCGCGCCCGACCCCGGGCCCCGAGCACGGGAGGCGAGCGCGTGAGCACCTACGCCGTCCACGTCGGCTCGCCGGGACGGGCCCGGGTCGAGCACGTCGCGGACGGTCCGCCGGACCCGGTCCGCGAGACCTGGGACGACACGAACCGGTGGTACCCGCCCCTGCTCACGGCCGGGCGGCGCGTGGAGCGGTCGCACGACCTGCGTCTGTCCCACGTGCTGCTACGACGCTCGCGGCTCGTCGCGGGCACGCCGTTCGCACGACGTGACCCCGGGCCCTGGGACGCGCTCGTCGCGGTGCCGGCCGGGCGCGACCCGTCCGCGCCGCGGCAGCCCGTCGGGCTCTTCGAGCTCGGTGCGCAGGACGGCCCGAGCGTGCGGCTCGACCCCGTCGCCGAGCTCCGCGACCAGCTCGCGACCGTCGTCGCCGCGGACGGGCCGGACGCCGCCGGGCGGCTGCGGCTCCTGCTCGCCGCCGAGTCCGCGGGCGCGCTCGTCGCCGCCGAGATGCACCACGCGGGCGTGCCGTGGCGCGCCGACGTGCACGACGCGATCCTCAGCGGCGAGCTCGGACCACGGCCCCGGCCGGGCGAGCGGCCCGCGCGCATGGAGGAGCTCGTCGCGCGCATCCGTACGGCGCTCGACGCGCCGCCCACGCTCAACCCCGACTCCCACCCCGACCTGCTCAAGGCGCTGCAGTACGCGGGCGTCGGCGTGCGGTCCCTGCGCAAGGGCGAGCTCGAGCGCACGGATCACCCCGTCGTCGAGCCGCTGCTGGAGTACAAGAAGCTCGCACGGCTCCTCACGGCGAACGGCTGGGCGTGGCTCGACACCTGGGTGCACGACGGCCGGTTCCGTACCGAGTACGTCGTGGGCGGGGTCGTCACGGGCCGGTGGGCGTCGAGCGGCGGGGGAGCGCTGCAGCTCCCGAAGCAGGTGCGGCGCGCCGTCGTCGCGGACCCGGGCTGGCGGCTCGTCGTGGCCGACGCCGCGCAGCTCGAGCCGCGCGTGCTCGCCGGGCTCGCGCACGACGAGCGCATGGCCGCCGCGGGCCGTGGGGGCGACATGTACGCGGGGATCGTCGCGTCGGGCGCCGTCGCGACCCGCGACCACGCGAAGGTGGGGATGCTCGGCGCGATGTACGGCGGCACGACCGGCGACAGCGCGCTCGTGCTCCCGCGGCTCGCGAAGGCGTTCCCCGACGCCATCGGCCTCGTGGAGCGCGCCGCCCAGGCGGGTGAGCGCGGGGAGATCGTCTCGACGCTCCTCGGCCGCAGCTCCCCGCGCCCCGGCGAGTCGTGGCACGCCGCGCAGGACGGGGCGTACGCGGTCGAGGAGGTCGGTGCCACGGAGGACGCCGGGTCCGGGGCCGACGCGCAGGCGCGGGCCCGGTCGTACACGCGGGCCTGGGGCCGGTTCACGCGCAACTTCGTCGTGCAGGGCACGGCGGCCGAGTGGGCGCTGTGCTGGCTCGCGTCGATCCGGCGGCGGCTGTGGGACCTGCCCCTCGCCGCGACCCCCGGGGCGGCGCCCGCCCCGTTCGCCGACCGGGCGCACCTCGTCTTCTTCCTGCACGACGAGGTCGTCGTGCACGCGCCGGCCGAGCTCGCCGAGACGGTCGCGCACGAGGTCCGCGCCGCAGCGGCCGAGGCGGGTCGCCTCCTGTTCGGCGACTTCCCGGTCGACTTCCCGCTCACGGTCGCGGTCGTCGACCACTACGCCGAGGCGAAGTGAGGCGCGGCGGGCAGGACGCCCGGTGCAGTCACCGTCGCGGTTCGCCGCGGTACGTGCCGAAGGACCAGAGGTTCCCCTCGGGGTCCCGGAGCACGAGCTCGCGGCTCCCGTAGTCGGTGTCCCGCAGCGGCACGACGACGCGACCGCCGGTACCCGGCACGCGCTCGCGCAGCCGGGCGTCGAGCGCCTCGATCGCGGCGTCGTCGGGCACGACGGCGTACGTGCCGCACGTCCCCGGCTCGCGCGACCACTCCCGCTCGGGGGAGTGGCTGCCGAGCATGATCCCGCCGCCGTGCGGCCAGTCGAGCTGGGCGTGCGCGACGTCGCGGTCGTCGCCCGCCATGACGGCCGTCGCGACGAACCCGACGACGTCGGTGAGGAACGCGACGAGCGCGCGGGCGTCGCGCGCCTGGAGGGTGGGCCAGACCTGGGGGCTCGGCGTCCCGGTCGGCGTCCCGGCCGCGTCGACGGCGGGGGTGTGGTCAGCGGTGTCCCGGGTGCTCTCGTGGATGCTCATGGTCCCAGGCTGGGCCGTCGGTGTGGCCCCCGGCTTGGATGTTCCCGACCTCCTCCTGAACCCATCCGGTCGGGGTCGTGCCGGCGAACCGCCGGAAGTCGCGCACGAGGTGGGAGTGGTCGGCGTACCCGGCGCTCGCGGCGACGTCCGCGAGCGTGCGGGGCCCGCGGCCGAGGGCGAGGCGCTGCACCGCGCGACGGGCGGCGTCGAACCGCGCGAGCCCGCGGGCCGCGCGCGGCGAGACCCCGAGCTCCGCCCGGAACAATGTCTCCAGACGGCGTTCGCCCAGCGCGACGTGGCGGGCCACGTCCCGGACCCGGGCGCGCCCGTGCGTGCGCACGAGCACCCGCCATGCCTCCGCGACGTCGGGGCGCACGCCGTCGCGCCGGGCGACGGAGCCACCCGGCGCGACGCCCCCGGGCTGCGTGAGCACCGCCCGCACGACGTCGAACGCCGCGCGCCACGAGCCCGCCTCGGCCACATGCTCGCGCAACCGTTCGGCGACGGGCCCGAGCACCGCGTCCGCGTCCTCGACGAGCCCGAGCTCGCCGGCCCGGACGCCGAGCAGCTCCCGGCACGCGAGGGGGTCGAGGGCGAGCTGCACGCCTGCCTGCTCGGGCGGCTGGTGGATGTACGCGGGCCGCGTGTGCAGCCCGCCGACGAGCGAGGCGTAGCCCACCGGGGCGTCGTCCGGCCCGACCGCCGTCGGCACGGCGCCCGCCGTGCTCACGACGAGCGTGAGCCACGGCGACGGCAGGCCGCGGTGGACGGACGGCGTGCCGTCCGCCGTCGCGGTCCGCAGGCGGTAGCCGACCATCGACACGACGCCGGGCGGCAGCGTTCGCGGCAGGGCCCGCACGTACTCGTGCACGCCTCCAGGCTAGGCACTCACGTCGCGGGTCGCAGACCGCGCACCTGCGGGACGTCGGTGCCGGTGGCCGCGCGGCGCACGTGGGAGCGCGCGTGCTCGACGGCGGCGTCGAGCGTGTCGAACAGATGGTTCTCGTGCCGGAGCTCGGCGAGCGCGCCGACGTTCGTGAGCAGCGCGCGGTGCCGGTCCTGGACGCCCTTGACGAGGACGGTGACGCCGCGCGCCTCGAGGCCCTCGATGAGCCCGCCGAGCGCCTTCGCCCCGGTCGCGTCGACCATGCGGAGCTGGGAGAGCCGCAGGACGACGACCGCGACGTCCTCGTGCGCCGAGGCGTCGGTCACCTCGGCGAGCACGCGGTCGGCGGCGCCGAAGAACATGGACCCCTCGAGGCGGAAGAGCGCGACGTGCTCGTCGCCCGGCTCGGCGGGGCCGGGCAGCGGCTCGCGGTGGACCCCGGAGGCGCGGGCGACGGTCCGCAGCGCGAAGAACGCGGCGACGAGGATGCCGATCTCGATGGCCTGCACGAGGTCGAACGCGACGGTGACGACGGCGGTCACGGCGAAGGTCGCCGCGCTGGAGCGCCCGGCGCCGACGACGGAGCGGATCGTGCGCCCGCCGATCATCCGGAAGCTCGTCACCATGAGGACGCCGGCGAGCGCGGCGAGCGGGATCCGCGAGACCGGGCCGGTGGCGAGGTACATGACCGCGAGGATCACGACCGCGTGCACGACGGCGGCGAGCCGCGTGCGGGCGCCGGAGCGCACGTTCACCGCGGTGCGGGCGATGGCCCCCGTGGCGGGCATGCCGCCGAAGAGGCCGCTGGCGACGGAGGCGGCGCCCTGGCCGACGAGCTCCCGGTCGGGCTGGTAGACGGAACCGCCGCCCGGCCCGGACTGGACCATGGTCGCCGCGACGCGCGCGGACAGCAGGGACTCGATCGCGGCGAGCGCGGCGATGGCGAGCGCGGCGCCGCCGAGGTCGCGCAGCGCGCCGGGCGTGACCGACGGCAGAACGGGCGCGGGCAGCGACGACGGCAGCGCGCCGATGCGTGGGACGGGCGCACCGAGCACCTCGACGAGGACGGTGGCGAGCACGACCGCGCCGAGCGACGCGGGGATCCCCGCGTGGAGCCGGGGGAGCAGCACCATGGTCGCGGCGACGAGCGCGACGCAGCCGAGCGTCCACAGTGCCGGGGCGGCGGGCACGTCGGTGACGGCGGCGCGCACGGCCTCCACCGCGGACACGAGGGTGTTGTGGCCGGGCGCGACCTCGACGCCGACCGCGGCCGGGACCTGCTGGAGGAAGATGATGCACGCGATCCCGAGCGTGAACCCCTCGACGACCGGCCACGGGATGTACGTGACGACGCGCCCGAGCCGGGCGAGCCCGGCGACGAGGACCACGAGCCCGGCGAGGACGGTGACGAGCGCCACGGAGCCCGGGCCGTGCGTGACGACGACCGGCGCGAGCACGACCGCCATCGCCCCGGTCGGTCCGGACACCTGGTGGTTCGACCCGCCGAGGACCGCCGCGACCACGCCGGCGACGACGGCGGTGACGAGCCCGGCGGCCGCCCCGACCCCGGAGCTGACGCCGAACGCGAGCGCGAGCGGGAGCGCGACGACGCCCACGGTGACGCCGGCGAGGAGGTCGGCGCGCAGGGTCCGGGGGCGCAGGTCGTAGTCGGAGCGCCGGGGCAGCAGGTCGCGGACGGCGGCGAGGCGGTTCATGCCGAGGGGGACGACGCCGTGGTCGCGTCGAGCACCGCGCGCGCGGACGCGCCGGGCAGGGCCGGGAGCCGCCGCGCGGCCTCGAGCTGGTCGGACGCGCCGGCGAGGTTCGACAGGAGGAACGCCCGCGCGACGACGAGCAGCTCGGCGACGAGCGGCTCGGCGAGGCGGTACTCGACGGCGTTCCCGCTGCGCGTCGAGGTGACGACGCCCGCCCGGCGCAGCACCGCGAGGTGCTGGGAGAGCTGGGACGCCTCGCACCCGGTGACGTCGAGCAGCACGGAGACGGGCGCGGTGTGGTCGGCGTCGGCAGCGAGGACCTCGAGCACCTGGATCCGCGTGGGGTGCGCGAGGCACCGGAAGAGCTCGGCCTTGATGCGGTAGAGGGGGGCGGTCTCGTCGGTGGCCGGGGCGCCGTCGTCGGGTCGGGGTGGGCGGGGCACGGGTCCTCCGGGCTACGGGATGATGGCTTGCGCAATCCATCAAACCATGGCGAGCGGCGTCCGGCGGCCCGCCCGGGATAGCCTGCCGCCATGACCGCCGCGCCCGACCCGAGCACCGACACGTCTCCTGCGGACCCGGCGGCCGAGGGCGCGGGGCACCCGACGCTCGGCCGCGTCGTGCGGACGCTGGACGAGCTGTACCCGCCGTCGACGGCGGAGGACTGGGACGCCGTCGGCCTGGTCGCCGGGGACCCGGACGCGCCCGTGGGCAAGGTGCTGCTCGCCGTCGACCCCGTGGAGGAGGTCGCGGACGAGGCGCTGGCCTGGGGCGCCGACCTCCTCGTGACGCACCACCCGCTGTTCCTGCGGCCCGTGCACTCCGTCGCCGCGACGACCTTCAAGGGCTCGCTCGTGCACCGCCTCATCCGGGGCGGCTGCGCGCTCTACGTCGCGCACACCAACGCCGACGCCGCGCAGCGCGGGGTCGCAAACGCCCTCGCCGACGCGCTCGACCTGCTGCACCGCGTCCCCCTCGTGCCGCACCCCGCGCCGTCGCCGCACGAGGCGGCGCGCACCGGCACCGGCCGCGTGGGCCGGCTCGCGGAGCCGACGACGTTGCGCGCGTTCGCGCAGCGCGTCGCGCAGGTGCTGCCTCCGACGGTGCAGGGCGTCCGCGTGGCGGGCGACCTCGATGCGCGCGTGGAGTCGGTCGCGGTGGTGGGCGGGTCCGGCGACTCGCTGTTCGACGCCGTGCGCGCGAGCGGGGCCGACGTCTACCTCACGTCCGACCTGCGCCACCACCCCGTGTCCGAGCTGCGCGAGCGCGCGCGGCTCGACGGCGGCGAGGCCGGGACGCCGTTCCTCGTCGACGTGCCGCACTACGCCTCCGAGTGGCCGTGGCTCCGCTACGCTGCCGAGGACCTCGTGCGCGTCCTCGCGCGCTCCGGCGCGGCCGTGGAGACGCGGGTCAGCACGCTCGTCACCGACCCGTGGACGGCGCGGTTCCCGTCCGCACCCGCCGACCCCGCAGCCGACGCCGGACCGCCCCGCGACACCGCGCAGGGCTGACCCCCGGCGCGCGTCGACCCCCACCCGTCCCCACCGACCCGCACGCCGGCCCTCATCGGGCCCACGAAAGGAACCACCCGTGGCCACTGCACCGCCCGCCGACCAGCTCCGCCTGCTCGACGTCCAGGAGCTCGACACGCGTGCCCAGCAGCTCGCGCACCAGCGCAAGAACCTGCCGGAGCACGCGCGCATCGCCGAGCTCGACGCCCAGCTCGAGGACCTGCGCGGCAAGCTCGTGGAGTCGCGGACCGCGGTGAGCGACCTCCGGCGCGAGCTGACCAAGGCCGAGGGCGACGTCGAGCAGGTGCGCACGCGCGCCGCCCGCGACCAGTCGCGCCTGGACTCCGGGCAGGTCGGGGCGAAGGACGCGCAGGCGCTCGTCGCGGAGCTCGAGTCGCTCGCCCGCCGGCAGGGCGTCCTCGAGGAGGTCGAGCTCGACGTCATGGAGCGGCTCGAGGCGCACGAGGAGGCCCTCGCGAAGCTCGAGTCGGCGCACGCCGAGCTCGAGTCCGCCAAGGCCGAGGTCGTGGCCGCGCGCGACGCCCGGTATGCCGAGCTCGACGCCGAGGCCGCGCAGGTCGCGGGGCGGCGCACGGACGCCGTCGCCGGTCTCGACGCGGGCCTGCTCGCGCTCTACGAGCGCGTGCGCGACCAGAACGGCGGGCGTGGCGTCGTCGCGCTGCGCGGCCAGCACGTCGACGGGCTCAACGTCTCGCTGAGCCCGGCCGAGCTCGCGGCGATCACGTCGGCCGCGCCCGACCAGGTGGTGCGGCTCGAGGACTACGGCCACATCGTGGTGCGGCCGGAGGGCGCCGGCGCGTGAGCGGGGCGAGCGGTCGGCAGCTCGTCGTCGAGGCCGACGGCGGCTCGCGCGGCAACCCGGGGCCCGCGGGCTTCGGGGCGCTCGTGCGCGACGCCGCGACCGGCCAGGTGCTCGCCGAGCGGGCCGCGTACCTCGGCACGACGACGAACAACGTCGCCGAGTACTCGGGTCTCGTCGCCGGGCTGCGCGCCGCCGCGGAGATCGACCCGGACGCGCGCGTGACCGTCCGGATGGACTCGCGGCTCGTCGTCGAGCAGATGTCGGGGCGGTGGCAGATCAAGCACGACGACATGCGCCGCCTGGCGGCCGAGGCCGCGGCGGTGCTCCCCGCCGCGCAGGTCACCTACGAGTGGGTGCCGCGCGCGCAGAACGCGGCAGCCGACGCCCTGGCCAACGAGGCGATGGACACCCGCGGGACCGTCGTGCGCGACCACGAGCCCGCGGACACGTCGGAGGTGCCGTCCGACGCCGCGGCCGACCCCGCGACCGAGACCGCACCCGTCCCCGTGGACGGGACGACCCTCCCCGCCGTCCCCGAGGGCGCGGCGGTCGACACGCCCGCCCGGCCGTCGGGCGCCACCGTCCGGTTCGACGACGCGCCCGCGCTCACGGTCGTGCTCGTGCGCCACGGGCAGACGCCGCTCACCGTCGCGGGCGCGTTCAGCGGCTCGTCGGTGCCGGGACCGTCCCTCACCGCGCGCGGCCGGACGCAGGCCGCGCAGGCCGCGGACCTGGTGTTCCGGATCGGTCGCCAGGCGTGGCCCGACCTGCCGCGCCCGTCGGCCGTCGTCTCCTCGCCCATGGTCCGGGCCCAGGAGAGCGCGCGCGCCGTCGGCCGCCGCCTCGGGGTGCCCGTGACGACGGACGACCGGTTCGCCGAGGTGGACTTCGGCGCGTGGGAGGGGCTCACGGCCGCGGAGGTGGACGCCGGGTGGCCCGGCCTCCTGCCCGCCTGGTACACGACCGGGACGACGCCGGCCCCGGGCGGCGAGTCCGCCGCCGACGTCGGCGTGCGCGTCCGGCAGGGGCTGCGCGACCTCGTCGACACCATGCTGCCGGGTGCCGGGCCCGCGGGCCGCACCGTCGTCGTCGTGGGTCACGCCGTCCAGGTGCGGGCCGCGATCGGGACGTCCGTGGGCGCGCCGCCCGAGCAGTGGTCGCGGATCCGCGTCCCTCCGGCGTCGGTGAGCATCCTGCGGTTGTGGGCCGACGGCACGAGCGAGCTCACGGCCCAGGGCGTCCCGAGCGACCTCTGACCCGGCCGAGGTAGAGGCCTGGTAGCGCGAGGTAGAGGCATGGTCGTGACCGCGGCTCTACCTCGGCGGCCTCGGACGCGCGGTGCGGGCGGCCTGGAGACCGGTCTCCACCCAGGCGTCGAGCTCGCGCGTGTCCGCCAGGCGCGGACCGTCGACGACGACCCACCCCGCCATCGTGCGGGTGCCCATCGTCATCGGCCGGGCGCCGCGCTCCAGGGCGGCGGTGCGTCCGCCCGTGCCGACCCGCACCATGAGGGCGTCCCCGGAGATCGCGACCGCCATGCGCCCGTCGACGAGGAACGCGAGGCCGCCGAACATCGTCCGCTCCTCGAACGGGGCGCGGGGCGCCAGCACCGCGCGGACGCGGTCGGCGAGGTCCTGGCTGACGGCCATGGGTCCACTGTGGACCCCTGCCCGTCCCGGCGCAGTGGCACGCGGCGCCGGCCCGGGCCGACCACCGCGCCGGACCGCTCGCCCGGACCGCTCGGGCGGACCGCTCAGGAGATGACGAGCTCGAGCGTGCGCGGCCCGCTGCGCGTCGTGGCGTCGTGCAGGGTCGCCTCGATCAGCCGGTAGGTGAGGCCCGAGCCGACCTCGGTCCCGATCACCGTGCCGACGAGCTCGCGCGCGGCGTCCAGCAGCCCGGCCGCGGACGACGGCGACGCCGCCTCCCGGCGCACGAGGTGCCCGGCGAGCACGCCGCGCGTGTGCTTGGCGTTGTGCGAGACGACGGTCCGCTTCCCGGCGTGCTCGCGCACGACCCGCACCGCGACCCACTCGGCCGCCCGCGGGCCCGATGTCCGCGGCTTCCACGCGCCCACGTACGTCGCGGACCGGCAGTCCACGACGACGTCGCCCGCGGCCCGCTCGTCGAGCACGGGGGCGAGGTGGGGCCGCCACGCCGTGGCGAGCTTCCCGACGCCCGGCAGGTCCACCGCCATGGAGAGCCGGTACGCCGGGACCCGGTCGGCAGGGGAGAGCGCGCCCCACAACCCCGACACGACGCGCACGTCCTCGCGGGCCCGACGCGCGGGCTCCCCGCCCGCGGCGAGCGCCCCCGCGAGGTCCGCGGCGCCGTACAGCACGCCCGTGTACACGTCGGCTGCCGGACCGGCCGGGGCCGAGCGCAGCACGGTGTTGCGTCGCACCTCCTCGGCGAGCCCCGGCGTCGTGCCCAGGACCTCGTGGGCGTCCGGCCGGGCGCTCGCGGCGGCGAGCGCGTCGAGGACCGTCACGCGGTGCGCGGTGAGCGCGGGGGAGGTCAGGGTGTCGAGGTCGACGGGCGGGGCGCCGTCGGGCGCGGGGGTCTTGCCCTCGGACGGGGGGAGCAGCACGAGCACCGGGTCACTCTACGAGCGCGCGCGACGTCGCCGCCGCGGGTGACCGGGGCCGACGGCGTGGGGTGCGTCACGGCTACGCTCGCCCGATGGCCCAGGTGAAGATCTACGGACGGCGCAGCGTGTGGGGCGCGCGGCGGACGGAGGTGTCCGACGCGCTGCACGACGCGCTCGTGCGCGCGTGGCAGCTCCCGCCGGACAAGCGGTTCCACCGCTTCCTGCTCCTGGACGACGACGACCTGGTCGCCCCGCGCTCGGACGCGTACCTGGTCGTCGAGGTCGTCTGCTTCACGGGCCGCACGCGCGAGGCCAAGCGCGCGCTGGTCGCGGCGCTGTACGACGACGTCGTGCCAGCCCTCGGCCTGACGGTGGACGACGTGGAGCTCGTGATCCTCGAGAGCCCGCGCGAGAACTGGGGCATCCGCGGGGTCAGCGGCGACGAGCTCGCGCTGTCGTACCGCGTCGACGTCTGACTCGCGCGTCCCCTGCCTCGGGCGGCGGGGGGCGGTCCGAGCCCCGTGCGGGGCCGCTCAGCCTGCCTCGGCGACGACGGCCAGCACCGCGTCGCCGTACCGGGCGAGCTTGTTCTCGCCGACGCCGCTCACCAGCGCGAGCCGCTCGAGCGAGCCGGGCCGGGCGGTCGCGATCCCGCGGAGCGTCGCATCCCCGAACACGATGTACGCGGGCACGCCCTGGGTCTTCGCCTCGCCCGCCCGCCAGGCGCGCAGCGCCTCGAAGAGCGGGACGTCGGCCTCGGCCAGCTCGGCGGCGGCCGACGCCTTCCGTCCCTTCGCCGCGCGCACCGGACGCGCCGGCTCGTGCCGCATCCGGACCTCGCGGCGCCGGGCCAGGACCTCCCCGCTCGCCGCGGTGAGCACGAGCGTCCCGTGCGCGCCCTCGACGGTGAGCAGTCCCTGGGCGAGGAGCTGGCGCACCACGGCCCGCCACTCGTTCTCGGACAGGTCGTCCCCGACCCCGAACACCGACAGCTCCTGGTGCCGGAACCGCCGGACCTTCTCCGTGTCCCGGCCGAGGAGGATGTCGACGACCTGCCCGACGCCGAAGCGCTGCCCGCGCTCGCGGTCCAGGCGGAACACCGTCGAGAGCACCTTCTGCGCGGCGACCGTCCCGTCCCAGGCCTCGGGCGGGGCGAGGCACGTGTCGCACGACCCGCAGGCCCCCGGGTGCTCCTGGCCGAAGTAGGCGAGGAGCTGGGCGCGGCGGCACTCCACGGTCTCGCAGAGGGCGAGCATCGCGTCCAGGTGCCGGCCCAGGTTGCGCCGGTGCGCGGCGTCGCCGTCGGACGTCTCGATGAGCTTGCGCTGCTGCACGACGTCGGCGAGGCCGTAGGCCAGCCAGGCGGTGGACGGCAGGCCGTCGCGCCCCGCGCGTCCTGTCTCCTGGTAGTACCCCTCGACGGACTTGGGCAGGTCGAGGTGCGCGACGAACCGGACGTCGGGCTTGTCGATGCCCATGCCGAAGGCGATCGTCGCGACCATGACCACGCCGTCCTCGCGCAGGAACCGGGACTGGTTCGCGGCGCGCACCGACGCGGGGAGCCCCGCGTGGTAGGGCAGCGCCTGGATCCCGTTCTCGACGAGCGTCGCGGCGGTCCTCTCGACCGACGCGCGCGAGAGGCAGTAGACGATCCCGGCCTCCCCGGCGTGCTCGGTCCGCAGCAGGTCGAGCAGCTGCTTCTCGGGCCGGTCCTTGGGCACGATCCGGTAGGTGATGTTGGGGCGGTCGAAGCTGGAGACGAAGTGCCGCGCGCCCTCCAGGTCGAGGCGCAGGGCGATCTCGGCGCGCGTCGCAGCCGTCGCCGTCGCGGTCAGCGCGATGCGCGGGACGGACGGCCAGCGCTGGTGCAGCACCGACAGCTCGAGGTAGTCCGGCCGGAAGTCGTGGCCCCACTGGGAGACGCAGTGCGCCTCGTCGATCGCGAACAGCGCGATCGGCGTCCTGTCGAGCAGGTCGAGGGTGGCGCGGCTGCGGAGCCCCTCCGGCGCCACGTAGAGCAGGTCGAGCTCACCCGCCACGAGCGCGCGCTCCACGGCGCGGCGGTCCTCCGAGGACAGCGTGGAGTTGAGGAACGCGGCGCGGACGCCGAGCGCCGCGAGGGCGTCCACCTGGTCCTGCATGAGGGCGATGAGCGGGGAGACCACGACGCCGGTCCCTGGACGGACCAGGGCGGGGATCTGGTAGCACAGCGACTTGCCCCCGCCGGTCGGCATGAGCACCAGGGCGTCGCCGCCGTTGACGACGGTGTCGATGACGGCCGCCTGCTCACCCCGGAACGCGTCGTACCCGAAGACTCGCCGGAGCACGTCGAGCGCGGGGTCGGTCGCAGTCGCTGTGGCCACCCGGGCACCCTACCGAGGAGTTCCGACACGACGGTCCCGGCGCGTCCGCCCCACCGCCGGGGCGCCCGTCACGGGCGGCGGAGCTCCGCGGGCAGGTCGTCCCGGTGGCGGACGGCGAGCGACGTCACCGCGCGGGTCAGGCAGACGTACAGCCGTCGCAGCCCCGTGACCCGGTCGGGCTCGCCCCGGACGACGCCCTCCGGGTCGTCCAGCACGACGTGGTCGAACTCCAGCCCCTTCGCGAGCGACGCGGGCACGAGGTCGAGGCGCGCGTCGAACTCGACCGCGCCGTCGTCGTCCGACGCCTCGCCGACGACCGCGAAGGCGAGGCCCGCCGCGGCGAGCGCCGCGCGCGCGGCGTCCGTGCCGGCGTCGGGCACGATCAGCCCGACCGACCCCTCCCGGGCGAGCGCCGTGCGGACCAGGTCCACGAGCGGCCCGGTGGTGAGGACGAGCTCGCCCCGCGCCCGGCGGACGGCGACCGGCGGGTCGAGGTCCGGCGCGATCGAGGGGAGCAGGCGGGCCGCGTACTCGATGACGTCGCCGGGGACGCGGAAGCCGGCGGTGAGCTGCTCCACGTGGCCGTCGGGCTTGCCGAGGTGCGTCAGCGCGTCGGTCCACGAGGAGACCCCCCACGGCGTCGTCGCCTGGGCCAGGTCGCCCAGCACCGTCAGCGAGCCGGTACGCGCCCGGCGCCCGAGAGCGCGCAGCATCATCGGCGACAGGTCCTGCGCCTCGTCCACCACGACGTGCGCGACCGACGCGCCGCGGGCCAGCAGGTCCGCGACCTCGTCGAGCAGGACGAGGTCGGCCAGCGTCCAGCGGGCCGTGCCCGGTGTCCGGGACGGTCGGGCCGGGCGCAGCAGCTCCTGCTCGGCCGGGGTGAGGACGCCGTCGGCGCTCGCGGCGAGGAACGCGGGGTCGACGAGGAGCCGGTGCAGCAGCGCCGTCGGCGTGACCTTCGGCCACACCGCGGCGGTGTAGTCCCGGACCGGGCGGGTGCGCGCGAGCGCGTCCCACGCCCGCTCGTCGAGCGCCTCGCCCGACTCCTCGATCTGCACGAGGATCCGGTGCGCGAGCGCGTGCCGCAGGTGGTCGCGACCGGCGTCGAAGCGCGGCTCCCGGCCGACCACCTGCGCCACGCACTCGCGGGCCTCGTGCGCGGCGACGCGCCAGCGGCGCGCACCGCGGGGCAGCACGAGCGCCTCGGACGGCTCGACGAGGTGCGACCACACCGCGCGGCGGAGCACCTCGGCCATACGCACGTCGCCCTTGAGCCGCGCGACGTCCGCGGGCTCCGTGCCGCGCAGGCGGCCGTGCGCCGTGACGATCTGCTCGACGGTGGTCTGGGTCGCGTCGACCTCGCCGAGGGCGGGCAGCACGTCGCGGATGTACCGCAGGAAGCTCGCGTTGGGCCCGACGACGGTCATCCCTGCGCGGCTCACCCGCTCCCGGTGGGAGTACAGCAGGTACGCGGCGCGGTGCAGCCCGACGGCGGTCTTGCCGGTGCCGGGCGCACCCTGCACGACGACGGTCCGGTCGATCCCGCTGCGCACGATGACGTCCTGCTCGGGCTGGATTGTGGCGACGATGTCGCGCATCGGCCCGGTGCGGGGCCGCTCGATCTCGGCCTCGAGGATCGCGGAGGACTCCGCGCCGGGACCCGGGGCGGTGAGCGTCTCGTCCTCGAAGCCCGTGAGGGCGCCGCGCTGGAAGCCGTAGCGGCGGCGGACGGCGACCCCCATCGGCTCGGTGCGCGTGGCGCGGTAGAAGGGCGTGCTCACCGGGGCGCGCCAGTCGACGACGAGCGGGTCGCCCTCGGGGTCCGAGACGTGGCGGCGGCCGATGTGGAAGACCTCGGCGGGCTCGTGGCCGGT
Organism: Cellulosimicrobium sp. RS; assembly: GCF_046159675.1. NCBI lineage: Bacteria > Bacillati > Actinomycetota > Actinomycetes > Micrococcales > Promicromonosporaceae > Cellulosimicrobium > Cellulosimicrobium sp. RS. The sequence continues at coordinate 312,517 of NZ_JBJXVU010000004.1, forward strand.
GCCGTCGAGGTCGATGCGTCCGAAGAAGAGCGGGACCTCGGGGTCGTCGGCGAGCTGGGCGAGCCGACGGGCGAGCGCCGCCTCGAGGTACTCGGCGCTGACCCGGTCTCCCGCGAGCGCGTCGAGCGACCCCGCCCGCTCGCGCATGCGGGCGAGCTGCCTGCGGGCGTCGGCGAGGAACTCCTGCTCCCGGGCGAGCTCGGCCGACGTGTCGGTGGCGGGTGCCGCGCTCGGGGCGTCGGGGGCGGACGGTTCGGCGGTGGCGGGCACGACAGACCTCCGGGAGCAGGCTTCGAGGGGGGCGGGCCATACTACGGGGCACGACCCGCCGGCGGACCGGTCGCTGGTCCGCCGAGCCGCCCGGGAGCGGTAGCCTTGCTGGCGCGGACGAGTCGGTCGGACGGTCGCGTCGGGAGGCCTCGTGCCTCCCGCCGAGGAACGTCCGGGCTCCGAAGGGCAAGGTGGTGGGTAACGCCCACCCGGGGTGACCCGCGGGACAGTGCCACAGAGAACAGACCGCCGCGTCGGGAAGGGCTCCGGCCCCGACCGGTGCGGTAAGGGTGAAACGGTGGTGTAAGAGACCACCAGCGGACCGGGTGACCGGTCCGGCTCGGTAAACCCCACCTGGAGCAAGGTCAGACAGACTGTGTCTGAGGGCTGCCCGCCCGATTCTCCACGGAGAAGCACAGTCGGGTAGACCGCTCGAGCCCTGCGGCGACGCAGGGCCTAGATGGATGACCGTCGCCCGCGCGAGGGTGACCTCGCGCGGGAACAGAACCCGGCGTACAGACCGGCTCGTCCGCATCGCACCGCCCGACCTGAGACAGCGGCGCCTCCTCTGGTGCCGTGACGATCGACGCTGACATCGACGACGGCGATGACGACTTCAACGGCGTCGGGTTGTGCCCTGCCCCCCCCCCTGGCGCTGACCGTCCCCGGACTGGGGTGAGCCCAGCGCGGACGCCTCCACTCCGTCCACGCCGGGCTCTGCGACAGAGTTACGGCCGCCTCGCATCAGAGACGGCGCGAGCCGGGCACCTACACGCGTCCCCGACCGCGTCGTGTCGAGGGTCGTCAGCCGCCTCTGGACGGCTAGTGCGCTCTGAGCTGCCCTGCTTCGTCGAACCCCAGCCGGGCGGGTGGTGTCTCGCGCATGCGGAGCAGTTCGTCGATGTGAGTCATCAGGATAGCGAAGCCCGCCCAACGAGGCTCTCGTCCGGGCCAGAGCACCTCGACGTCGTCGGCGACCGCGTCGAGGAAGCGGTTCAGGTCCTCGTCGTCGACGTCCAGGACGATCGGCGGGGCGTACTGCCTGTCGTCCCAGCGGTGGATCTGCGCTCCGTCGGTGGTGACGCGCACGTCGTTGCCGTCGGAGGCCGACTGGAGGGCGAACTGCTCGACGGTTCGGGTGGTCATGAAAACGCAGGGTAGATGGTGCCCTGGTTGCCGGTCGCGGACGACAACGACGACCGGGCGTGCGGGACCGCGACCGCGCCGCCGTCGACGGACGTGTCCGTGATGCTCTCCCCGCCGTCGGGCCAGGCGAGACCGGGCGAGCGCGTGCAGCTCGACGCCGTCGTGCGCAACGGCGGCCCGGCGGGCACGACCGCCGAGGTGCGCTGCACGCCGGCGGCCACCGCCGCGCTCGCCGTCGTGGCGGCGACGGTCCTCACGTGCGTCGTCGGCGACCTGCCGCCCGGCGCCGCGGTGACGTACCGCCTCACGGGCACCGCCACCGGGGCGCCGGGCACGGACCTCGTCGTCACGGCGCGGGTCGCGCACGACGCCCCGGACACCGTCCCGGAGAACGACGTCGCGGCCGCGACGGTCCGTCTGCTGCTCGGAGCGACGCCTCCTCCCGGCCCCGGCCCCGGCCCCGGTCCCGGCCTCCCGCCGTCGGGCCCGGGGGAGGCGCCCGCCGGTGCGGTGCCGGGCTCGCACCCGGCCGCCCCGGGGCCGTCCGCGGGGCCCTCGTACGCCCTCGCCACGACCGCCGGCCTGGCTGCGCTCGCCGCCCTCATGCTCGGCCTCGGGACGCTGCTCGTGCGCGGGCACGGGAGGGCCGCGCGCGGCCCGGGCGGGCTCGGGCCGCGGCGGCCGCGAGGCGGCGGGACGGCGTGAGCGCCGCGGTACGGCGTTAGGCTGTCGTGCCGCACCCGCCGCGGAGACGCCGGTCCGCCGGCGCGTCCGCCCGCCTCTCCCGGCACCACCGGGAGGACGGGCCCCGTCCTACTCGTGCCGAGGAGCACCATGTCGCACCACGACTCGCACACGCCTCCGCTCGCCTACGTCATCGCCGGTTCCGAGGCCACCGGCGGCGCCGGCATCCAGGCCGACCTGAAGACGTTCCAGGAGCTCGGCGCCTACGGCGTCGGCACGCTCACGTGCATCGTCTCGTTCGACCCGAAGAACGACTGGGGCCACCGCTTCGTCCCCGTGGACCCGCAGGTGATCGCCGACCAGTTCGAGGCGGCGACGGTCACGCACGAGCCCTCGGTCGTGAAGATCGGCATGCTCGGCACGCCCGCGACGATCGACGTCGTCGCCGAGTCGCTGCGCTCGCGCACGTGGGAGCACGTCGTGCTCGACCCGGTCCTCATCTGCAAGGGCCAGGAGCCCGGTGCCGCCCTCGACACCGACACGGCGCTGCGCGCGCAGGTCCTCCCGCTCGCGACCGTCGTCACGCCCAACCTCTTCGAGACGCGCACGCTCGCGGGCGTCGAGTCGATCGAGACCGTCGAGGAGCTCGTCGAGGCGGCGCGCAAGGTCCAGGCGCTCGGCCCGCGCGCCGTCGTCGCGAAGGGGGGCGTCGAGCTGCCCGGCCCCGACGCGGTCGACGTCCTGGTCGACGGCGACGAGGTGCACGTGCTGCGCACCCCGAAGATCGGCGAGGAGCGCGTGAGCGGGGCCGGCTGCACGTTCGCCGCCGCGATCACCGCGGAGCTTGCGAAGGGCGCCTCGGTGCTCGACGCCGCGCGCGTCGCCAAGGACGTCGTCACCGCCTCCATCGAGGACCGCGTGGCGTCGAACGCGCCGTTCGACGCGGTACGGGTCGGCGCGCGCCGCTGACCTCCTGCGGCGTGCCCGGGCCGCGGCCTCGCGACCCCGGGCCGACCCGTGCTCGACCAGCGATCACCCCTCGGACGTCTCGACGTCCCCTGACGGTCAAGGAATACTCTCGTCACCGTGAACGACCTCTCCCCTTCGGAACTGTCCCCGTCCCCGGGTGCTGCCGACGGCCCCGACCGGGTCTCCGCCGACGTCTCCGACCTCCCCGACGACACCGGGCACGCCGGGCGCGGCCTCGCGCGCCACGACGTCCCGGGCCCGCTGCGCGACGACGTCCGCCTCCTCGGCGGCCTGCTGGGCACCGTGCTGCGCGAGACGGGCGGCCAGGACCTGCTCGACGACGTCGAGCGGCTCCGCGAGCTCTCGATCCGTGCGTACGACGACCGGTCGGGCGCGGTGCTCGCCGAGGCCGAGGCGCTCGTCGAGGGCCTGTCCATGGCGCGCGCCGAGCAGGTCGCCCGGGCCTTCACGTGCTACTTCCACCTCGCGAACCTCGCGGAGGAGTACCACCGCGTGCGCGTCCTGCGCGAGCGCGAGGCGGAGTTCGCGACCCGCGCCACGACGCCCGACGACTCGCTGCCCGAGGCGTTCGAGCAGCTCGTCGGCGAGGTCGGGCGCGAGGAGGCGCTGCGCCGGCTTCGTCGCCTCGAGTTCCGCCCCGTGCTCACCGCGCACCCCACGGAGGCGCGCCGTCGTGCGGTCTCCGGCGCGGTGCGGCGCATCGCGACGCTCCTCGACGAGCGGGACGCGCAGCGCCTCGGCGGCACGTCGCTCGCGGAGAACGAGCGTCGCCTCCTCGCCGAGATCGACACGATGTGGCGCACCGCCCCCATCCGCGAGCACAAGCCGTCGGTCCTCGACGAGGTGAAGACGGCGCTCGGCGTGTTCGACGCGACGATGTTCGACACGTTCCCCACCGTCTACCGCCGCCTGGACGACTGGCTGCTGGGCGACGAGGCGGGGCGCGAGGAGCCGCTCGTGCGGCCGTTCGTCAGCCTGGGCACGTGGATCGGCGGCGACCGCGACGGCAACCCGAACGTCACGGCCGACGTGACGCGCCAGGCCGCGGCAATCGCGGCCGACCACGCGCTCGCGGCGCTCGAGCAGCAGGCGCGCGCCGTCGGGCGCAAGCTCACGCTCGACCAGGACGGCACGCCGCCGTCGGACGGCCTGCGCGCCCTGTGGGAGCGCCAGCGCCGGCTCTCGGAGGCGGTCACCGTCGCCGCGTCGGAGGCGTCGCCGCGCGAGCCGCACCGCGCGGTCCTGCTCGTCGTCGCGGACCGCATCGCCGCGACGCGGGCCCGCAACGCCGACCTCGCCTACCCGAACGCCGAGCAGCTCGAGTCCGACCTGCGCGTCGTCCAGGAGTCGCTCGTTGCGGCGGGCGCGCCCCGCGCGGCGTACGGGGACCTGCAGCAGCTCGTGTGGCAGGTCGAGACGTTCGGGTTCCACCTCGCGGAGCTCGAGGTGCGCCAGCACTCCCAGGTCCACGAGGGGGCGCTCGCCGAGATCGCGGAGAAGGGCCTGCACGGCGACCTCTCCGACCGTACGCGCGAGGTGCTCGACACCTTCCGCGCGCTCGGCGCGGTCCAGCAGCGCTACGGGATCCGTGCCGCACGCCGCTACATCGTGTCGTTCACGCAGAAGCCGGAGCACCTGGCCGCGGTGTACGAGCTCGCGGAGCTCGCGTTCGAGGGCTCCGACGAGGCGCCCGTGGTCGACGCGATCCCGCTGTTCGAGACCTTCGCCGACCTCCGGGCGAGCGTCGACATCCTCGAGTCCATGCTCACGCTGCCGCAGGTGCAGCGCCGGCTCGCCGAGAACGGGCGCCGCGTCGAGGTCATGCTCGGCTACTCGGACTCGTCGAAGGACGTCGGCCCGGTGTCCGCGACCCTCGCCCTGCACGACGCGCAGAGCCGCATCGCGCAGTGGGCCGAGCGCCACGACATCACGCTCACGCTGTTCCACGGCCGCGGCGGCGCCCTCGGCCGCGGCGGCGGCCCGGCGAACCGTGCCGTGCTCGCCCAGCCCCCGGGCTCGGTCGACGGCCGCTTCAAGCTCACCGAGCAGGGCGAGGTCATCCTCGCGCGTTACGGCGACCCGACGATCGCGTCGCGCCACATCGAGCAGGTCGCCGCGGCGACGCTGCTCGCGTCGGCGCCGTCGACGGAGAAGCGCAACGCCGAGGCGACCGAGCGCTACCGCGACCTCGCGGCCGCGCTCGACGAGTCGTCGCGCCGCCGGTTCCACGAGCTGGTGCGCGCGGACGGGTTCCCGCAGTGGTTCTCGCAGGTGACCCCGCTCGAGGAGGTCGGCCTCCTGCCGATCGGCTCCCGCCCGGCACGTCGCGGCCTGTCGGTCTCGTCGCTCGACGACCTGCGCGCGATCCCGTGGGTGTTCTCCTGGTCGCAGGCGCGCATCAACCTCGCGGGCTGGTACGGGCTCGGCACGGCGCTGCGCGAGTTCGGCGACCTCGAGCTGCTGCGCGAGGCGCACCGCGAGTGGCCGCTCTTCGCGACGCTGCTGGACAACGTCGAGATGTCGCTCGCCAAGACGGACGAGCGCATCGCCGAGCGGTACCTGGCGCTCGGGGACCGCGACGACCTCGCCCAGGCGATCCTCGACGAGCTGCGCCTCACGCGCGAGCAGGTCCTCGCGGTGACGGAGAACGCGTGGCCGCTCGCCGGCCGGCGCGTGCTGGGCCGCGCGGTCCAACTCCGCAGCCCGTACGTCGACGCGCTCTCGCTGCTCCAGGTCCGCGCGCTGCGCGGCCTGCGCTCCGGCGCGGAGGGCCCTGTCAAGGACGAGCTCCAGCACCTGCTGCTGCTCACCGTCAACGGGGTCGCGGCCGGCCTGCAGAACACCGGCTGAGGTCCGGCGCCCGCCACGACGGCCGTCACGTCGACCCGCGACCGGGTCCGTGGCGGCCGTCGTCGTCTGGACAGCCGTCCAGTTGTTGAATGAATCCTCAACCATCGCCCCGGTGAACGGCCGCCCGCGGGGGTCTGGGTAAAGTCTTCGCCAGAGGCCTACCAGCCGACGCTATCCGTGGGGTACTCTGGCGACGACCGACCACGCCGAAGTCCTGCTGTCGCCCGACGACGTACGAGAGCAGGGGGCCGACAGGTCGGGGCGTCGGGCAGGAGGCGCGGCACTCGTCGGGGTGGGCGAGGCAAGGCGGGACGAAGGGCGGGGCAGTGTTGGTACAGGAGCTCGAACGCAGCGACACCGGGGCAGGGACGGGCGGCATCCGGCTGCTCGAGGAACGCGACGCGAGCGTCGTGGACATGTGGGGCGAGATCGACGTCGCCCTGCGCAGCGAGGCGAGCGCCGCGCTCGCCAACGCTCTCGAACGCGACGTACCCGTGGTCATCCACACGTCCAAGGTGACGTTCATGGACTCGACGGGCATCGCGTTCCTCGTGCAGTTCTACACGATCGGCTCCGAGGAGGGGCTGTCCGTGACGCTGCGCAACCCGCCGACGGTCGTCACGGACGTCCTCGAGATGCTCGGCGTCATCGAGATCTTCGGTACCGAGCACCACGAGGTCAGCCCGGCCTGACGGCCCCGGCGAGCCCGGCCCCTCAGGACCGGGCTCGGACCGTGGCACGATCGTCAGACGGCGTCGGCCGCGAGCGACGCGGCGCCCACGATCCCGGCCGCGTTGCGCAGCTGGGCGGGCACGATCGGCGCCCGCAGGTGCAGCAGCGGCAGGAAGTGCTCGTGCTTCTTGCTCACGCCGCCGCCCACGACGATGAGGTCGGGCGAGAACAGGTCCTCGACGACCCCGAAGTAGCGCTGGAGCCGCTCGGCCCACTGCGCCCAGTCGAGGTCCTCGCGGTCGCGCGCGGCGTCGGAGGCCCGCGTCTCGGCGTCGTACCCGTCGATCTCCAGGTGGCCGAGCTCCGTGTTGGGGAGCAGGTGGCCCTCGACGAGGATCGCGCTGCCGATGCCGGTGCCGAGCGTCGCGACGAGCACGACGCCGTCCGCGTCGCGCGCGGCGCCGTAGCGCACCTCGCCCACGCCCGCGGCGTCGGCGTCGTTGACGGCGACGACGTGCCGTCCCGTCTCGCGCGCGACGAGCGCCGGGAGGTCGACGCCCGTCCACGACTTGTCGAGGTTCGCGATGAACCGCACGACGCCGTGCTGGAGCGGGGCGGGGAACGCGACCCCGATCGGCACGTCCTGCGGGAGGTCGTAGGCGCCTACGAGCTCGGCAATGACCTCCGCGACGGCCTGCGGCGTCGACGGCTGGGGGGTGGGGATGCGGTGCCGCTCCTGCGCGAACTCGCCGGTGGCGAGGTCGACCGGGGCGCCCTTGATGCCGCTGCCGCCGACGTCGATGCCGAAGGCGGTGCGGGGGCGCGGGCGGTCCGCGGGGGGTGCGGCGTGCGAGTCCTGGTGGGCGTTCATGGCAGTGTGAGGATCTCCGCTCCGTCGTCGGTCACCAGCAGCGTGTGCTCGAACTGCGCGGTCCGCGAGGCGTCCGCGGTGACTACCGTCCACCCGTCGTCCCACATCCGCCACTCGGACGTGCCGAGCGTGAGCATGGGCTCGATGGTGAAGACCATCCCGGGCTCGATCACGGTCGCGTGGTCGGGCGCCGCGTCGTAGTGCGGCACGACGAGCCCCGAGTGGAACGCACGCCCCACGCCGTGGCCCGTGTACTCGCGCACGACCCCGTACCCGAAGCGGGCGGCGTAGCGCTCGATGACGCGACCGACGACGTTGATCTGGCGGCCGGGCGCGACGGCCTTGATGCCGCGGGCGAGCGCCTCGCGCGTGCGCTCGACGAGCAGCGCCGACTCCGGGTCCACCTCCCCGACGGTGAAGGTGGCGTTCGTGTCGCCGTGCACGCCGCCCACGTAGGCGGTGATGTCGACGTTGACGATGTCGCCCTCGACGAGCTCGGTGGAGTCCGGGATGCCGTGACACACGACCTCGTTGAGCGAGGTGCACAGCGACTTGGGGAACCCGCGGTAGCCGAGCGTCGACGGGTAGGCGCCGTGGTCGAGGAGGAACTCGTGGCCCACGCGGTCGAGCTCGTCCGTCGTGACGCCGGGGGCGACGTGGCGCCCGACCTCGACGAGCGCCTGCGCCGCGACACGCGAGGCCGTCCGGATGCGCTCGACGGTCGCGGGGTCGTTGACCTCGCTCCCCTCGAAGGGCCGCGGTCCCGGCCGGCCCACGTACTCGGGGCGCTCGATCGTCGTCGGGACCTGCCGCTGGGGTCCCACGACACCCGGCGTCAGGGGGCCACGGCGCCCGGGGCGTGGAAGAGCGGCGGCGTCGGGCGGGACGGGGGCGGTGCTCATGGCCGCCAGTCTACGAACGCGCGGGCGCCGTGGGCGGCCGGCCGGGCCGGGATGGGGGAGGATCGAGGCATGAGCACCGGATCACGCTTCAGCGACGACGGCGAGCCCGCGGCCGCGGACGGGTACTACTACGACACGCGCACCGGCGAGGTGCACCGCGGCCCGAGCGCGTCGTGGTCGCACCGCATGGGCCCGTACCCGACGCGCGAGGCCGCCGAGAAGGCCCTGGAGACGGCGCGCGAGCGCACCGACGCCTGGGACGAGGAAGACCGCCGCGAGCGCGAGGAGTGACCCACGCCCCGCCGCCCGGCCCGCGCCGGGTGTGGTCGGGTCGTCTCGGCCTCCTCCTCGCGGGCCTGGCGGTGGGCGCGCTGACGTTCCTCGTCGCGCTGCAGGTCCGCGCCGTGTCGGGGGCCGGCCCGACGACGGTCACCCCCTCGGGCGGGGCCGTGCCCGCCGCGCCCGAGCCCGCGCCGTCGACGGCGTCGCCCGACCCGACCGCCACGGAGACCGGGCCGGCGCCCCCGCTCGCGGGCGTGACGGTCGCCGTCGACCCGGGGCACAACGGCGGGAACGGGGCGAACCCGCTCGTCGTGAACGCGCCCGTCCCCGACGGCCGGGGCGACACGAAGGCCTGCAACACGGTGGGGACGTCCACGGACTCCGGCTACCCGGAGCACGCGTTCACGTGGGACGTGGCGGGGCGGCTCGCGGCACGCCTGACCGAGCTGGGCGCCGTCGTCGTGCTCACGCGCCCGGACGACGCGGGCGTGGGCCCGTGCGTCGACGCGCGCGGCCGGTTCCCGCAGGAGAACGACGCGGACGTGCTCGTCTCGCTCCACGCCAACGGCACGGAGGACCGCCGCGCGCACGGGTTCTTCGCGATCGTGTCCGACCCGCCCGTGGACGAGGCCCAGGGGGAGCCGAGCGTCGCGCTCGCGCACGAGCTCGTGGCCGCGCTGACGGCGGCCGGGTTCGCGCCGTCGTCGTCGGTCGCGGCCGGCGACGGCCCCGTCCAGCGGCGCGCCGACCTGGCGACGCTCAACCACGCCGAGCGCCCGGCCGTGATGCTCGAGCTGGGGGAGATGCGCAACCCCGACGAGGCCGCGGTCATGGAGTCGGAGGAGGGGCGCCAGCGCTACGCGGACGCCGTCGCGAGCGGCGTCGCCGCGTGGGTCGCCGACGGCGGTGCGGGCGCGGGGTGACCCGGCGCCCGCACCGGGTGCTCAGCGGGCGAAGCTGTGCGCGTCGTCGGGGAAGGTCCCGCCGCGCACGTCGGCGGCGTAGTCGGCCGCCGCCTGGCCGAGCGCGGCGCCGATCTCGGCGTAGCGCTTGGCGAACCGGGGCGACCAGTCCGTCATCCCGGCCATGTCCGTCCAGACGAGCACCTGGCCGTCGCACGCGGCGCCCGCGCCGATGCCGATCGTGGGGATGCGCAGGATCTCGGTGACGCGCGCGGCCACCTCGACCGGCACCATCTCGAGCACGACCGCGACGGCGCCCGCCTCGGCCACGGCGAGCGCGTCCTCGCTGAGGCGCTCCGCGGCGTCGTCGCCCCGCCCCTGGACGCGCGGGCCGCCGAGCAGGTTCTCGGACTGCGGCGTGAAGCCGAGGTGCCCGACGACGGGGATGCCCGCGTCCGTGAGCGCCTGGATCTGCGCCGCGACGCGGCGCCCGCCCTCGAGCTTGACCGCGCTCACGCCCGTCTCCTTGAGGAACCGGACGCCGGTGGCGAGCGCCTGCTCCGGGCCCGCCTCGTACGAGCCGAACGGCAGGTCCACGACGGTGAACGCGCGGCGCGCGGCGCGCGCGACGGCGCGGGCCGGGGGGATGAGGTCGTCGACCGTGACGGGCAGGGTCGACGCGTGCCCGTGCATCGTGTTGCCGATCGAGTCGCCGACGAGCAGCATGTCGATCCCCGCGTCGTCGAAGATGCGCGCGGTCACCGCGTCGTAGGCGGTGAGCATGGTGATCTTCTCGCCGCGCGTCTTGGCCTCGGCGAGGTGGTGCACGCGGACGCGGCGCGGTCCCGTGCCGCCGGTCGCGGCGGGCTCGGGGGCGGTGTGAGCAGACATGACGGCCTTTCCTGGGTGCGGGAGGGGGCGGACGGCGCGCGGGGTGCCGGCGTCGTCAGGCGAGCGGCTCGCGCCAGCGGTTCGTGATCGGCAGACGGCGGTCGCGGCCGAACGCGAGCGCCGTGACCTTCGGGCCCGGCGGGTACTGGCGGCGCTTCCACTCGGCGCGGTCGACGAGCGTGACGACCTTGTCGACGACCTCGGGGTCGAACCCGCGGGCGAGGAGCTCGGCGCGTCCCTCGGCGTGCTCGATGTAGGCGTCGAGGACCTCGTCGAGCAGGTCGTAGGGCGGCAGCGAGTCCTGGTCGGTCTGGCCGGGGCGCAGCTCCGCCGACGGCGGCTTGGTGATCGACGACTCCGGGATGGGCGGGATCTCGCCGCGGTCGAGCGCGGCGTTGTTGCGCCAGCGCGCGAGCTGCCACACGCGCGACTTGTCGACGTCCTTGAGCGGGGCGAACCCGCCGATGCTGCCCGCGTCGTAGATCGTGGCGTACCCGGTCGCGAGCTCGGACTTGTTGCCCGGCGCGATGACGAGGTGGCCCTCGCGGTTGGAGATCGCCATGAGGATCACGCCGCGCACGCGCGCCTGGAGGTTCTCCTCCGCGACGCCCTCGAGCTCGAGCTCGCCCTGGAACGCCTCGACCATGGGCGCGATGGGCTGGACGCGGTAGTCCGCGCCGAGCCGCTTCGCGAGGTCGGCCGCGTCGTCCTTGCTGTGGTCCGACGAGTACCGCGACGGCATCGAGACGCCGACGACGTTCTCGCCCCCGATCGCGTCCGCGGCGACGGCGGCGGTGAGCGCCGAGTCGATGCCGCCCGAGACGCCGAGGACGACCGAGCGGAAGCCGTTCTTGCGCACGTAGCCCGCGAGGCCCGTCACGCACGCCCGGTACACCTCCTCGTCCGGGTGCAGCTCGGGGGCGCGCGGCCCGCGCGGGGCGCCGTCGGCGGGGAGCTCCCAGACGAGCAGGTCCTCCACGAACTGCGGCGACGAGGCGACCACCGTGCCCGCGGCGTCGGTGACGAACGAGCCGCCGTCGAACACGAGGTCGTCCTGGCCGCCCACGAGGTTCACGTACGCGACCGGGGAGCTCACCTCGCGCGCGCGGCGCGCGGCGAGGTCCGTGCGGACGTGCCCCTTGCCCTCCTCGTACGGCGAGCCGTTGAGCACGAGCAGCAGGTCGAGCCCGTTCCCCGCCTCGTCGAGCGTCGCCATCTCCGCGACGGGGCCGCCGTCCTGCCAGATGTCCTCGCAGATCGCGATGCCGACGCGGCGCCCCTCGACCTCGACGACCGTCGTCGTCTCGCCGGGCGCGAAGATGCGGAACTCGTCGAACACGCCGTAGTTGGGCAGGTGGTGCTTGTCGTACGCGGCCTGCACGGCGCCGTCGCGCAGCACGACGGCGCGGTTGGTCGGGAGGTCGGCGGGGGAGCCCGAGGCCTCGCGCTCCGCAGCGCCCGCACCGCGGGGCGCGCCCGAGGTGCCCACGGTGCCGAGCACGACGGTGACCGCGCCCAGCCCCTCGGCGTCGAGCCGCGCCGCGATGTCCGCGGCGGCGTCCCACGCCGCGCGCCGGAACGACGCCCGCAGCGCGAGGTCCTCGATCGGGTAGCCGGTGAGGGTCATCTCCGGGAAGGCGACGAGCTGCGCGCCCGCGGCCGCGGCCTCCCGGGTGCGCTCGAGGACCAGGGCGGCGTTGCCGTCGAGGTCCCCCACGCACGTGTCGACCTGTGCCAGCGCGACGCGCAGATCAGCCATGCGTCCACCCTAGACGAGCAGGGCGGACGGCTCGTCCGGGGGGCCGCCGCGCGGCACGACGTCCAGGACACGACCGTGTCACCCGTTCGTCACACGGATCAGGCAGGATGTACCGCATGGACAGGCAGCAGGAGTTCGTGCTCCGCACGGTCGAGGAGCGCGACATCCGCTTCATCCGGCTCTGGTTCACCGACGTGCTCGGCATGCTCAAGTCGGTGGCGATCGCGCCGGCGGAGCTCGAGTCGGCGTTCGCCGAGGGGATCGGGTTCGACGGCAGCTCGATCGAGGGCCTCACGCGCGTGTACGAGGCCGACATGATCGCCAAGCCGGACCCGACCACGTTCCAGGTGCTGCCGTGGCGCGGCGAGCGGCACGGTACCGCCCGCATGTTCTGCGACATCCTCACGCCAGACGGCGAGCCGTCCCTCGCGGACAGCCGCAACGTCCTCAAGCGTGCGCTCGCCCGGGCGAGCGACAAGGGGTTCACGTTCTACACGCACCCCGAGGTCGAGTTCTACCTGTTCAACCAGCCGGCCGACGCCGGGTCGCCGCTCGTCCCCGTCGACCAGGGCGGGTACTTCGACCACCTCGCGCGCGGGAGCACGCACGACTTCCGGCGCGCCGCGATCACGATGCTCGAGTCCATGGGCATCTCGGTCGAGTTCTCCCACCACGAGGCGGGGCCGGGGCAGAACGAGATCGACCTGCGCTACGCCGACGCGCTGACGACGGCCGACAACCTCATGACGTTCCGCACGGTCGTCAAGGAGGTCGCGCTCGAGCAGGGCGTGTTCGCGTCGTTCATGCCCAAGCCGATGGCCGACCACCCCGGCTCGGGCATGCACACGCACCTGTCGCTCTTCGAGGGCGACCGCAACGCGTTCCACGAGCCGGGCGCCCAGTTCGAGCTGTCCAAGACGGCGCGCCAGTTCATCGCGGGCCTGCTCGTCCACGCGGCGGAGATCACCGCGATCACGAACCAGTACGTGAACTCGTACAAGCGCCTGTGGGGCGGGGCCGAGGCCCCCAGCTACGTGTGCTGGGGCCACAACAACCGCTCCGCGCTCGTGCGCGTGCCCATGTACAAGCCGGGCAAGGGCAACTCGAGCCGCGTGGAGTACCGCGCGCTCGACTCGGCCACCAACCCGTACCTGGCGTTCGCCGTCATGCTGGCCGCCGGGCTCAAGGGCATCGAGGAGGGCTACGAGCTCCCCGAGGAGACCGAGGACGACGTCTGGGAGCTCACCGACGCGGAGCGTCGTGCGCTCGGCATCAAGCCGCTCCCGCAGTCGCTCGACGAGGCGATCCGCATCATGGAGGGCTCCGAGCTCGTCGCCGAGACCCTGGGCGAGCACGTGTTCGACTTCGTGCTGCGCAACAAGCGCCAGGAGTGGGACGCGTACCGCGCGCAGGTCACGCCGTTCGAGCTGAAGCGGTTCCTCCAGGTCCTGTGAGCGGGTCCACGACGACGTCCGGTCGGTCCGGCGGGTCCCGCCGGCCCACGCTCACGGGTCGGCTCGCGCGGTTCGGCTTCGCCGACATCACGCGCTCGGCCGGCCTGCTCGCGGACCCGGACCTGGCGCTGCTGCTCGACCCGGGTGCCCGGTCCGTCGACGGTCCCGAGGCCGGCGCCGCCGACCCGGCGGGCGTCGTCGACGACGAGCTGCTCGCCGCGTTCGGCCAGGCCGCCGACCCGGACCTCGCGCTCCTGCAGGTCGTGCGGCTCGCGGGCGCGCTGCGCCCCGACGTCGAGGCGCGCGGTGCGCTCGCGGACCTCGCGCGCGGCACCCTGCGGCCCGGCCCGGCCCGCGACCGCCTCCTCGCGGTGCTCGGGGCGTCGGTCGCGCTCGGCGACGACGTCGTGCGGCGCCCCGCGCTGCTCGAGGTCGTCGCGGACCCGGCGCCGGGCACCGGGGTGGCCGCGGGCGACGTGCGGGCCGAGCTGCTGCGCGCCGTGGGCGCCGACCCGGACGCCGCCGTCCCGGTCGCGGCCGAGCCGGGGCCTGAGCGGGTCGACGCGCTGCGCCGCGCCTACCGCGAGCGGATCCTGCGCATCGCCGCGACCGACCTCACCGTCACCGACCCCCTGACGCGCATGCCCGCGGTCGGTGCGGCTCTGGCCGACCTCGCCGCCGCCGCGCTCGAGGGCGCGCTCGCCGTCGCGCGCGCGGAGCTCGACGACCACGGTGCGGGGGTGCGACTCGCGGTCATCGGCATGGGCAAGTGCGGGGCGCGCGAGCTCAACTACGTCTCCGACGTCGACGTGATCTACGTCGTCGAGCCCGCCGACGGCTACGACGAGGAGCACGCCACGACCGTGGGGGCGCGCCTCGCGACGAGCCTCGCGCGCGTGTGCTCCGGCACGTCCGGCGAGCCCGCCCTGTGGCAGGTCGACGCCGCGCTGCGCCCCGAGGGCAAGCAGGGGCCGCTCGTGCGCACGCTCGCGAGCCACGTCGCGTACTACGAGCGCTGGGCCAAGACGTGGGAGTTCCAGGCGCTGCTCAAGGCGCGCACCGTCGCGGGCGACCGCGAGCTCGGGCGCGCGTACGAGGAGGCGATCGCCCCGTTCGTGTGGTCGGCCGCGGGTCGCGAGAACTTCGTCGAGGACTCGCAGGCGATGCGCCGCCGCGTCGAGGCGCACGTGCCCGCGGCGGAGGCCGACCGCCAGCTCAAGCTCGGCAAGGGCGGCCTGCGCGACGTCGAGTTCACCGTGCAGCTGCTCCAGCTCGTGCACGGGCGGTCCGACGACTCGATCCGCAGCCGCAGCACCCTCACCGCGCTCGCCGAGCTCGCCGCCGCCGGGTACGTGGGGCGCGAGCACGCGGCGCGGCTCGGCGTCTGCTACCGGTTCCTGCGCTCGCTCGAGCACCGCATCCAGCTCTTCCGGCTCCGGCGCACGCACCTGCTCCCGACGGCCGACGACGAGCTGCGCCGTCTCGCCCGGTCGCTCGGCATGCGGACCGAGGGCGCGGCGGGCCTCACCGAGCGGTGGCGCGCGACGCGGCGCGAGGTGCGCGGCCTGCACGAGGAGATCTTCTATCGGCCGCTCCTGCCGGTCGTCGCGCAGCTCTCGCCGGACGAGGTGAGCCTGGCGCCGGAGGCCGCGAAGGCGCGCTTCGCCGCCATCGGCTACCGCGACCCGGCGGGTGCCATGCGGCACGTCACCGCGCTCATCGAGGGCGTGAGCCGCCGCGCCGCCATCCAGCGCCAGCTCCTGCCCGTGATGCTCGGCTGGTTCGCCGAGGGCGCCGACCCGGACGCCGGGCTGCTCGCGTTCCGCACGCTCTCCGAGACGCTCGGCACGACGCACTGGTACCTCCAGCTCCTGCGCGACTCCGGGTCCGCGGCCCAGCGGCTCGCGCACCTCCTGTCCAACTCGCGCTACATGGCCGACGCGCTGGGCCGGTCGCCCGAGTCCGTGCGCTGGCTCGCGGGCGACGCGGACCTCGTCCCGCGCGGCATCGAGCGCCTCGCATCGGAGACCGACGCGATCCTCACGCGCGCCGACGAGGTCGAGCCGGCCACGGTGAGCCTGCGCGCCGTGCGGCGGCGCGAGCTGGCCCGCACGGGCGCCGCCGAGCTGCTCGGGGTCGTCGACCCGGTCGACGCCGCGCGCAGCATCTCCGACGCGGCGGACGTGGTGCTCGCGGGCGCGCTCCGGGTCGCGGAGTTCGTGGCGCGCGACGAGCTCGGGTACGACGCGCCGGACCCGTCGTCCGCGCCGGCGCGCCTGCTCGTCGTCGCGATGGGGCGCCTGGGCGGCCGCGAGATGGGCTACGGCTCGGACGCCGACGTCATGTTCGTCCACGACCCGGCGCGCGGTGCGGCCGGCGACGCCGCCCAGGCGTACGCGCTCGCCGCGGCGACGCGGCTGCGGCAGCTGCTGTCCGCCGTCGGGCCGGAGCCTGCGCTGCCCGTGGACGCCGACCTGCGGCCCGAGGGGCGCAACGGCCCGCTCGTGCGCTCGCTCGCGTCGTACACCGAGTACTACGAGCGCTGGTCCAGCGTGTGGGAGGCGCAGGCGCTCCTGCGCGCGCGGCCCGTCGCGGGCGACGTCGCCGGGCTCGGCGAGGCGTTCACGCGCGTCGTGGACGCCCGGCGCTACCCGGCCGGGGGCCTCGACCTCGCGCACGTGCGCGAGGTCCGGCGCATCAAGGCCCGGGTCGAGGCGGAGCGGCTCCCGCGCGGGGTCGAGGCGTCGCGGCACCTCAAGCTCGGGCGCGGGGGAGTGTCCGACGTCGAGTGGACCGTCCAGCTCCTCCAGCTCCTGCACGCCCACGAGGTCCCCGCGCTGCGGACCACGTCCACGGTGGACGCGCTCGACGCCGCGGTCGACGTCGGGCTCGTCGACCCCGACGACGCCGCGACCCTCGGCGAGGCGTGGCACCTCGCGTCGCGCCTGCGCAGCGCGCTCGTGCTGTGGTCCGGGCGCACGACGGGCACGACGGTGGACGTGCTGCCGCACGACCGCTTCGCGCTCAACGGCCTCGCGCGCGTGCTCGACCTGCCGGGCGTGGACACGGGAGCCGAGCTGGAGGAGCACTACCTCCGCACGGCCCGCCGGGCCCGCACCGTCATGGAGCGCGTCTTCTACGGCGAGGACTGAACGGGGGCCGCGCGGGAGACGTCAGATCGTGCGCGGGGCGCGTGCGAGGTTGGCCCGCAGCTCGTCGGCGTCCTGGCGCGCCACGTACGCCGGGCGGTCGCGCTCGACGCGCCACGACTCCGCGAGCGGGCTCGTGTCGACGGTGTCGAAGCCGAGCTCGTCGTAGAACCGCTCGACCCACGCGGCGGCCTCGGGGAAGTCGCTCGACGTCGCCAGCGCGCGGCGGCCCGGCGTCCCGGCGGGCGTGCCGTCGGTCGTGATGTGCGGCGCCTGGATGTGGTTGAACGCCTTCGCCACCTTCGACGCCGGCAGGTGCTCCTGGAGCAGGCCCGACGACGTCGTCTCGCCGCGGTCGAGCGCCTCGACGTGGCCGTCGCGCTCCCAGTAGTAGTTGTTCGTGTCGAGCACGATCTTCCCCGCGAGCGGCTCGACCGGGACGTCGCGGTACGCGTGGAACGGCACCGCCACGACGGCGACGTCCGCGGCCCGTGCCGCCTCGTCCGCCGTCGCCGCGCGCGCCCGCGGCCCGAGCTCCGCCACGAGGTCGTCGAGCGTGCGCGGGTCGCGCGAGTTCGCGATGACCACGTCGTACCCCTGCCCGACGGCGGCCCGCGCCACCTGGGAGCCGATGTTGCCTGCGCCGATGATCCCGAGAGTCGTCATGGTCTCGACAACGCACCCGCGGCGTCACTATTCCGCACGGCTCGTCGTCCGGGCCGCTGTGGCATCCTGACGTCCGAGAGGGGGCCCCATGATCGATCCGCTGGTCGCCACGTTCGCGATCCTGGCCCTCGCCGTCGTGGGCTTCATGACGAACCGCCTGCCGCTCGTCGTCGTCGCGCTCTTCGTGCCCGTCGCGCTGTGGGCGACGGGCGTGCTCCCGCTCGACGAGGCGCTGGGCGGCTTCAGCGACCCGATCGTGCTCTTCATCGCGTCGCTCTTCGTGCTCAGCGAGGCGCTGGACTCGACCGGTGTCACGGCGTGGATCGGGCAGTGGCTCGAGCGGCGCGCGTCGCTCGGGCGCGCGGGCCTGCTCACGCTCATGGTGGGCGTCGCCGCGCTGCTCGCCGCGGTCATCAGCATCAACGGCGCCGTCGCGGCGCTGCTCCCCGTCGCGGTGGTCGCGGCGGCGCGCGCCGGGATCGTGCCGTCGCGCATGCTCATCCCGCTCGCGTTCGCCGCCGGCGCGGGGTCGCTGCTCACCCTCACGGGCACGCCGGTGAACATCATCGTCTCCGAGGCGGCGGCGGAGGCCGGCGGTCGCGAGTTCGGCTACTTCGAGTTCGCGCTCGTCGGCGCCCCGCTCGTCCTCGCCACCGCGGTGCTCGTCGTGACCCTCGGCGACCGGCTGCTGCCCGAGCGCGTCCCCGAGCACCTCGCCGACACCGCGACCGACCCGCGCGAGCGCGTGCGCTCGTGGCGCGAGAGCTACACGCCCGACCTCGACACGGGCCGCCTGTTCACCGGCGGCACCGGGGTCGTGGAGGTGGTCATCGCGCCCCGATCGACCCTCGTCGGGCGCACCGTCAGCCCGGGCATGACGACGCGCGACGAAGGGCTCGTCGTGGTCGCCCTCCGGCGGGGCGAGGCGCACGCGTCGGCCTCCGATGCCGAGCGGGCCTCCGGGACGCTGACCCTCCAGCCGGGCGACGCCGTGCTCGTGCGCGGCCCGTGGGACGCGCTGCACCGGTACACGCAGTCGCCCGACGTGCTCGCGGTCGACTCGGCGCGCAGCCTGCAGCGCGGCGTCCCGCTGAGCCGCGGGTGGCGCCGCTGCCTCGCCGTGCTCGTCGTGACCGTCGTGCTGCTCGCGACGGGCGTCGTGCCGCCCGTCATCGCCGGTCTGCTCGCCGCGGGCGCCCTGGTGGTCGGCGGGGTGGTCACCGTGCCGCAGGCGTTCCGCGCGATCTCGTGGGACACCGTCGTGCTCATCGCGGCGCTCATCCCGCTGTCCGCGGCGTTCGTCTCGTCCGGGGCGGCGGAGGCGATCGCCGGGCTCGTGCTCCGGCTCACGGGCGACGGGTCGCCGCGCCTCGCGCTGCTCGTGGTGTGCGTGCTCACGCTCGTGCTCGGGCAGTTCATCTCGAACGTCGCGACGGTGCTCGTCATGGCCCCCGTCGCGGTGTCGTTCGCGCAGACGCTCGACGTGAGCGTGCTGCCGTTCATGATGGCGCTCACGGTCGTGGGCGCGGCCGCGTTCCTCACCCCGATCGCCACCCCCGTCAACCTCATGGTCCTGCAGCCCGGCGGGTACCGGTTCGGCGACTACTGGCGCCTCGGCCTGCCGCTCGCCC
Source organism: Cellulosimicrobium sp. RS (assembly GCF_046159675.1). Taxonomy (NCBI): domain Bacteria; kingdom Bacillati; phylum Actinomycetota; class Actinomycetes; order Micrococcales; family Promicromonosporaceae; genus Cellulosimicrobium; species Cellulosimicrobium sp. RS. The sequence continues at coordinate 331,636 of NZ_JBJXVU010000004.1, forward strand.
TCGTCTTCCTCGCGGCCGCGGTCCTCTACGTGCCGCTCGTCTGGCCGTTCTGAGCCGTGACCCCGTGACCGTCCTGCGGTCGCCGTGGCACGACGTCGCAGGTCGTGGCACGGTATACCGCGTCGCACGGGCACCGGGCCTGCGCCGACGTACCTGACACGGGGGAGTCGTCCATGGCGGAGACCACGAACGGCACGCTCTACGACGCGGTCGTCATCGGGGCGGGCTACTCGGGCCTGGCGATGCTGCACCACCTGCGCGAGATCGGCCTGTCCGTGCTTGTCGTCGACGCCGCGGACGGGATCGGCGGCACCTGGTGGGCCAACCGCTACCCGGGCGTGCGGACCGACTCCGAGTACCTCGCGTACGCGTACTCGTTCTCGCGCGAGGTGCGCGACGAGTGGGACTGGTCCGAGCGCTACCCGCGCGGTGAGGAGATCCGCGCCTACCTCGAGTTCGTCGCCGACCGGCTCGACCTGCGCCGCGACATCCGGCTCGGCGTCGCCGTCGAGCGGGCCGAGCACTCCGACGCGACGAACCTCTGGACCCTCACCCTCGCGGACGGCTCCCGGCTGCAGGCGACGTACGTCGTCTCCGCGACCGGCCTGCTCTCCCGGCCCCTGTACCCGGACCTGCCGGGGCTCGACACGTTCGCGGGGCCGGTCCACCACTCGGCCCGCTGGCCGCACGAGGGCGTCGACCTGGCGGGCAAGCGCGTGGGCCTGCTCGGGGTCGGTGCCTCGGGGATCCAGATGCTGCCGGAGCTCGCGGCCGTGGCGGAGCACGTCACCGTCTTCCAGCGCACCCCCAACTACGTGCTGGAGACGACGAGCCCCGCCGTGACGGCCGACGAGCTCGCCGCCCTGCGCGCCCGCTACGACGACGTCTTCGAGCGCGCCACGCGCCACCCCTTCGGTGTCCCCATGGAGATCCCCACGCGGTCCGCGCTCGAGGTCGACGCCGAGGAGCGCCGCCGCGTCTTCGAGTCCCGCTGGGAGGCGGGCGGCTTCCGGTTCGCCAACGAGTGCTTCACGGACCTCGTGTCCAGCCCCGAGGCGAGCGAGCTCGCGTCCGAGTTCCTGCGCGGCAAGATCCGCGAGGTCGTCGAGGACCCACGGACGGCCCGCCTGCTCACCCCGACGACGTACCGCTTCATGGGCAAGCGACCCCCGACGGGCCACGGCTACTACGCGGCATACAACCGCGAGAACGTCGAGCTCGTCGACGTGCTGACCACGCCGATCACGCGCGTGACACCGCGCGGAGTCGTCGTGGGGGAGGTCGAGCACGAGCTCGACGTGCTCGTGCTCGCCACCGGCTTCGACGCCATGACCGGGGCGCTCACGGCGTTCGACGTCGTCGGGCGGGACGGCGTCACCCTGCGCGAGCGCTGGGAGCGCGACGGTCTGCGCACCTACCTCGGCATCTCCGTCCACGGCTTCCCGAATTTCTTCATGTCCCTCGGGCCGCAGACGCCGCTGTCCAACCTCACGGTGCCCGTCCAGCGCGGCGCGCAGTGGCTCCAGCGCGCGCTCGCGTACGCGCGAGAGCACGGCGTCGACCGGCTCGAGGCCACGCCCGAGGCGGAGGAGTGGTGGCGCGCCGAGACGGACCGCGCGGCCCGCGCGACCGTCATGTACGAGGAGGGCAGGAAGGCGGGCGCCTGGTTCGTCGGCGGCAACGTGCCGGGCAAGCGCGAGGAGATCGCCGTGTACCTCGGTGGCGGGCACGTCTACCAGGACGAGTGCGCCCGCGCCGCGGCCGAGCACTACGCCGGGTTCCGCCCCGGCGCGGGGCTGCCGTCGTCCCACGTCGTGCGGTCTGAGGCTGACCCGGAGGCTGTGCCCGACGCCGGTTCGGTGTCCGGGACCGAGGAGGCGCCGGTGGCCGCCGGGGTCGGCGGCTGACCGGCGGGCTCGGCGGCTGACCGGCGGGTGCGGTGCGCCCCCTGCGTGCACCGCACCCGCCGCTCACGCCGCCGGACGTGCCGCGGCCGACCGGCCGCCCACGCCGCGGTCCGGGCTGCTCAGCAGGTCAGGCCCGAGCCCGGGGCCACGCCCAGCACCTCGGTGATCCGCACGTAGCGGTCCACGCGCGACTGCACCGACGCCGGGTTGCCCCCGCCGCACTCGAGCGCCCCGTTGAGCGAGTTGATCGTCTGGCCGAAGCCGGCGCCGGACACCATCGCCTGGTGCGACGTCATCACGCCGGGCCCGTTCTGGGTGTTCCAGTACCAGAGCGCGGTCTGCCAGGCGACGGACGGGTCCTCCTCGACGAGCCACGGGTCGTTGAGCAGGTCGATGCCCAGGGCGTCGCCGGCAGCCTTGTAGTTGAAGTTCCAGCTGAACATGATCGGCCCGCGCCCGTAGTAGGCCGTCTGGCCCGCCGGGCAGCCGAACGGCTGGGAGTAGTCGCACTTGATCCAGTAGTTCGCCTCGTTGATCTCCTTCACGTACCGCAGCCCGACCGACTCGAAGTCCGCGTGCGTGAGGAACGCCGCGGCCTCGCGCGTCCGGGTCTCCGGCGTCCCCGTGCTGGCGAACGCCGGGTACGCGCCCAGCGCGTCGACGAACCCGTCGTACGTGTAGAACGGGTGCCGCTTCGGGAAGATCGCGTCGAACTCCGCGCGGCTCACCACGAAGTCGTCCCCGCCCCCCGTGCACCGGCCCGCGTCCACCCAGACGCTCGTCGACCCCGGCGTCTCGCGCTGGGTCCACCACCGGGCCGTCCAGTTCCGCCCGTGGTGCGACGCCGTCTTCCCGCCCGAGTACGCGGTCGTCGGTGACCACGTCGCGGCGCACGCGGCGACGCTCGCGGCCTGGTCGGTGCTCGTGGGGGAGGGGCCCGTCCCCGCGCCCGCCGGGGCGGTGACGGACACGGCCAGGACCGCCGAGGTGAGGACGGAGACGACGGTGGTGAGGGCGCGCCGGAAGCGAGTGCTCATGAATCTCCCTGCTGTTGCGGGCAGCATCGTTACCGCCGCTCGCAAACCTAGCGCGAGGGGTGCTCCGGCGACAAGGGCATGCTCGTCGCACCACGCGGAACGGCGCCCGGCCTGCACCGGAGAGGTGCAGGACGGACGCCGTTCGCTGTCATCCTGGGCAGGGCCGTGAGGCCCTCCGATCAGATGTCGTAGTAGAGCTCGAACTCGTGCGGGTGCGGGCGCAGGCGGATCGGGTCGATCTCGTGGGTGCGCTTGTAGTCGATCCACGTCTGGATGAGGTCCGGCGTGAACACGTCGCCCTGCGTGAGGAACTCGTGGTCGGCCTCGAGGTTGTCCAGCGCCTCGGCGAGCGAGCCGGGGACCTGCTGGATCTGCGCGTGCTCCTCGGGCGGCAGCTCGTACAGGTCCTTGTCGATCGGCTCCGGCGGCTCGATGCGGTTCTTGATGCCGTCGATGCCGGCGAGGAGCTGCGCGGCGAACGCGAGGTACGGGTTGGCCGACGGGTCCGGCACGCGGAACTCGACGCGCTTCGCGGCGGCGGACGAGCCGGTCACCGGGATGCGGATGCACGCGGAGCGGTTGCGGGCCGAGTAGACCAGGTTGACCGGGGCTTCGTAGCCCGGGACCAGGCGGTGGTAGGAGTTCACCGACGGGTTGGTGAACGCGAGCAGCGACGGCGCGTGCTTGAGCAGGCCGCCGATGTACCAGCGCGCGAGGTCGGAGAGACCGCCGTAGCCCTTCTCGTCGAAGAACAGCGGCTTGCCGTCCTTCCACAGGGACTGGTGCGAGTGCATGCCCGAGCCGTTGTCGCCGAAGATCGGCTTCGGCATGAACGTGACGGACTTGCCGGCCTCGAACGCCTCGTTGCGGATGACGTACTTGAACTTCATCAGGTCGTCGGCCGCGTGCAGCAGCGTGTTGAAGCGGTAGTTGATCTCCTGCTGGCCGGCGGTGCCCACCTCGTGGTGCGCGCGCTCGACCTCGAGGCCGACCTTCTCCAGCGTCGCGCACATCTCGTCGCGCAGGTCCGCGAAGCGGTCGGACGGGGAGACGGGGAAGTAGCCGCCCTTGTAGCGCGTCTTGTACGCGAGGTTGCCACCCTCCTCCTCGCGGCCCGTGTTCCACGCGGCCTCGATGGAGTCGAGGTAGTAGAAGCTCGAGTGCTGGTTCGTCGCGAAGCGCGCCTCGTCGAAGAGGTAGAACTCGGCCTCGGGCGCGAAGAACGCCGTGTCGGCGATGCCGGTGGAGCGCAGGTACGCCTCGGCCTTGGCCGCGATGTTGCGGGGGTCGCGCGAGTACGGCTCGCCCGTGAACGGGTCGACGATCGAGAAGTTCACGACGAGCGTCTTGCGCTTGCGGTACGGGTCCACGAACGCGGTCTTGACGTCCGGCACGAGCTTCATGTCCGACTCGTGGATCGCCTGGAAGCCGCGGATCGACGACCCGTCGAACATCAGGCCGTCCTCGAACGCCGACTCGTCGAACTGCGAGACGGGGATGTTGAAGTGCTGCATGATGCCGGGCAGGTCGCAGAACCGGACGTCGACGAACTCGACGCCTTCGTTCCGCGTGAAGGCGATTGCCTCCTCCGCGTTGTTGAACATCCGTTGCTCCTTGATCGGGTGGTGCCGTCGGGCTGCGCGGCGGACGAGCCGCTGACGTGGCGCCCACGAACCTAGGCCGGGGCGGTTTCCCCGCGGTGTACCCATTGTTTCGGTCGTGTTACGTCCCGCGTCCCCGTGTGACGATCGTGCGACACGAGGGCGCGCGGCAGCCGACGTGGGTCGGTGTGCCGTTCGGCACGATACCGCCGTCCGGCGGCCGGGAGACCGTCCCGTCCACCGCGTCGCACGTACGCTGGTCCCGTGGTTTCACGCGAGGACATGGGTTCGTGGCTCGAGGGCGCCCCGGGCGACCAGCACAGCGGTCGCGGCGCGCGGCTCGGCCTCCCGCCGGAGGGCCCGGGCTCCCTCGCGACGCTCGGACGGCGCGTCGTCGCGCTGGCCATCGACTGGGTCCTCGCGACCCTGGTCGCGTTCCTCTTCTTCCGCCCCGCCGCGCCGGGCTTCTTCGAGGGCATCTCGGCCCTGCCGGTCTGGTCGCAACCGCTGGTCTTCGCGATCGAGAACGTGCTGCTCGTGAGCACGCTCGGGTTCACCGTCGGCCACCGCGTCATGGGGATCCGGGTCCGACGTCTCGCCGAGCCGGCGCGCATGGTCGGTCTCGGCCGCGGCGTGCTGCGCACGGTCCTGCTCTGCCTCGTGATCCCGGCCGTCGTGTGGGACGCCGACGGCCGTGGCCTGCACGACCGCGCCGCGGGCACGGTGCTCGTCCGCTCCTGACCACGGGCGGATCTCCGCTCCTGACCACGGGTGGCCGGATCCCCACCCCACGCACGACGACGCCCGGCCGGCAGAGGACGGATCCTCGCCGACCGGGCGTCGTCGTGGTGTGCGGGTGTCGCGTCAGCGCCCCTTGAGGCCCTTGCGGTCGGGGCGGGCCCGGGTCGGGTCGATCCCCTTGGGGATCGGCAGGCGCGAGACGCCGAGCGCGCGCAGGCGCTTGGAGACCTCCGCCGTCTCGGGCTTCGTGAGGGTCGGCTTGAGCTTCTGGACCGCGCGGGGGAGCTTGGGCAGCGCCACCTGGTCCTCGCCGTCGCCGACCTGGATCGTGGTGACCGGCACGTTCGGCAGCACGCGCGCGACGCGCTTGCGCTCGGCGTCGAGCAGGCGCTTGGCGCGGTGCGGCGGGCCCTCGCTCACGAGCACGACGCCCGCGCGCCCGACGCCGCGGAACACGAGGTCCTGCGTGCGGGGGTCGATGGCGACAGGCTCCTCGTCGAACGTCCACCCGCGGCGGATCGTGCCGAGCGCGGCGCGCGCGGCGCCGGGCTGGCCCTCGATCTGCTGGTAGGCGGCGCGCTCGGCGCGACGCGTGAGCACGAACATCGCGCCCAGCGCCGCGAACGGGATGCCGACGATCAGCGTGTAGACCCACTGGCCCCACCACAGGCCGATGCCCAGCGCGACGGCGAGGATGCCGACGAACACGCCGAGCATGACCCACGTGACCGCCGGGTCCTGCTTGCGGGTCATCTGGTAGGCGGCCCACACCTGGTGGTACCAGCGCTGCTTCTTGGGCTTCTTCTGCTTCGCGACCTGCTCGCCGGCGGCGGGCGCGCCGGTGCTGTCCGAGTTCTTGCGGGCCATGCCGGTCAGTCTAGTGGGGCGAGCGGGCCAGCAGGCTCGCGGCCTCCTGGCGGGACGTCGTCGGCTCTGCGAGGTGCGCGAGCGCGGCGGGGATCTCCATGCCGCGGCGCGTCATGGCCTGGCCCCAGAGCCGCCCGGCGCGGTACGACGACCGCACGAGCGGGCCGGACATGACGCCGAGGAAGCCGATCTCCTCCGCGGCGTCCGACAGCTCGACGAACTCCTCGGGCTTGACCCAGCGGTCCACCGGGTGGTGCCGCAGCGACGGGCGCAGGTACTGCGTGATCGTCACGAGGTCGCAGCCGGCGTCGTGCAGGTCCTGCAGCGCCTCCTTCGCCTCGTCGATCGTCTCGCCCATGCCGAGGATGATGTTCGACTTGGTGACGAGCCCCGCCTCGCGCGCGCGCGTGAGCACGGACAGCGAGCGCTCGTACCGGAAGCCGGGACGGATCTGCTTGAAGATGCGCGGGACCGTCTCGAGGTTGTGGGCGAGCACCTCCGGTCGCGAGTCGTTCACCTCGTCGAGCAGCTCGGGGATCGCGTTGAAGTCCGGGATGAGCAGCTCGACGCCCGTGCCGGGGTTGAGCGCGTGGATCTGGCGGACGGTCTCCGCGTAGAGCCAGGCGCCGCCGTCGGGCAGGTCGTCGCGCGCGACGCCCGTGATGGTCGAGTAGCGCAGACCCATCGCCTGGACGGACTCCGCGACGCGGCGCGGCTCGTCCGCGTCGAAGTCGGCCGGCTTGCCCGTGTCGATCTGGCAGAAGTCGCACCGGCGCGTGCACTGGTCGCCGCCGATGAGGAAGGTCGCCTCGCGGTCCTCCCAGCACTCGAAGATGTTGGGACAGCCCGCCTCCTCGCAGACCGTGTGCAGACCCTCGCGCTTCACGAGCCCCTTGAGCTCGGAGTACTCCGGGCCCATGGTCGCGCGGGTCTTGATCCACTCGGGCTTCTTCTCGATCGGCGTCGCGGCGTTGCGGGCCTCGACCCGCAGCATGCGCCGTCCTTCAGGTGCGATCGTCACGGGTGTCTCCCGGTCGTCGTGGCGAGTGAGCGCCGACGTCGCGCCGAGCAAACGGGCGGGCGGCGCACCGTTCGGGTGCGCGCCCTGGTACGACGCCGGACTCCGGTCAGACTACGCGCTCGCGCTCGTCGTCTCCCGCGCGTCGCTCACCCTGTGGACGTGACGTCAGCGACACCCCGGTCACCACGAGCAGGACCGCCGCGACGACCGGCAGCGCGAACGCGCTCGTCGTCGAGACGGTGTCGGCGAGCGCGCCGCCCCCGGACGCGCCGATCGCGACCCCGACGACGTTCGCGCTGGCCACGAGCGTCATGGCCGACGCCGTCCGCCCGGCCGGCGCGCGCTCGCCCGCGACGGTGAACACGGTGACCATGACGGGCCCGACGAACAGGCCGGTCGCCGCCACGGCGACGACGACGGCGGTCAGCGAGCCGCCCGCGGCCGCCAGCACCAGACCGGCGGTGCCGACCAGGAGCCCGGCCGCGAACGTGATCCAGCGGCTGCGCAGCCCCCAGCGGCGGGGGAGGGCGACCACGGAGAGCGCGGTGATCGCGGAGCCGACGCCCATGACGGCGTACACGAGCCCCGCGCTGCCGGGTACGCCCGCGTCGCGCGTGAGCGCCGTGAGCGCGGCCTGGGTCCCGCCGAACAGCAGACCCATGGCGAGCATCCCGACGAGGACGACCGCCTCGCGACGCACGAGCGCGGCCGTCCCGCCGTCCGCCGCACCGGCCGTCGTGGCGTGCGGGCCGGGGCCGTGCGGCGCGGTCGCGCGCGCCGTCGGGTGGAGCGCGAACGCGGCGCCGAACACGGCGATGCCGCCGGCCGCGGCGAGCACCGCGACCTGGGGCGAGCCCGCGGACGCGAGGACGCCCACGAGGGCGGGCCCCAGGACGAAGCTCACCTCGTCGGCCGTGCTCTCGTAGCTCATCGCGGCCTCGACGGTGCGCGGCTCGTCGGCCGCGAGGCGCAGCCAGCGCACGCGGGCCAGCGGACCGACCTGGGGAGCGCTCGCGCCGGTCGCCGCCGCGGCGAGGAGCACCGCGGCCGTGGCGCCCGGTGCGGACGCCGAGAGGACGAGCGCCAGCACGGCGACCGTCGCGACCGGCACGCACACGAGCAGGACCCGGCGCTGGCCGACGCGGTCGGCGAGCGCACCCTGGGTCGGGCCGCCGAGCGCCGTCCCGAGCGCCGTCGCCGCGGAGGCGAGGCCGCCGAGCGCGACCGACGACGTCGTCGACGACACGAGCAGGAGCGTCCCGATCGTCAGCATGGAGAACGGCAGGCGCGCGAGGAACGCGACGGGGAGGAACGCGCGGCCCGCGAGCTGGGGGAGCCGGGCGTAGCCCGTGCGGACGGGAGCGCCGCCGGGCGGGGGAGGTGCGGGGGTGCGGGGGCGCGACGTCGCGCGCGCGGGGGTGGTGGTCATGCGGTCCGGGTCCTCGGGGTCGTCCAGCCGCGCGCCGACCCACCCGTACTCCGGCGCGCGAGGATTCCCTGGAGCCTCCAGCCTATCCCGCGAGCGCGGCCGGCGGGGCGTCCGGAGCGTCGGCCGCGAGCAGCGGGCCGAGCGCCGTCCCGAGCGCGTCGACGAGGAGCGGCGAGACCTCGGCGAGCGTGACCTCGCGGCCGAGCTCGGCCGTGAGCGACGTCACGTCGGCGTCCTCGATGCCGCACGGGACGATCCGCTCGAACCTCGACAGGTCGGGCACGCAGTTCAGCGCGAGGCCGTGCATCGTCACGCCGCGCGCGACCCGCACGCCGATCGCGCAGACCTTGCGCTCGCGGCGGGTCTCGTCGGCCGCGACCCAGACCCCGCTGCGGCCCTCGACGCGCATCGTCGCGAGCCCGAGGCGGCTGCAGACCGCCATGACGGCCTCCTCGAGCGCCCGGACGTACGCGACGACGTCCACGGGCTCGGCGAGCCGGACGATCGGGTAGACGACCTGCTGGCCGGGGCCGTGCCAGGTGATCTTCCCGCCGCGGTCGACGTCCACGACGGGGGTGCCGTCGTCGGGCCGGTCGGAGCGGTTCGTGCGCCGCCCGGCCGTGTAGACGTCGGGGTGCTCGACGAGGATGAGGGTGTCCGGCCGGGTGCCCGCGACGACGTCGTCGTGCACCGCGCGCTGCAGGTCCCAGGCCTCGTGGTAGTCCGTGATCCCCGGCAGCGCGAGCAGGTCCATCGGGCCAGGCTAACGCTCGTCGCCCGGTGTGCGGGGGAGGGTCTCGAGGAGCGTGAGGAGCGCCGCGCGCAGGGCGGCGATCTGGTCGTCGTCGAGGCCGCGGGTCGCGAGGTCCTCCGCGGGGCGGCGGCGCGCCGCGGCGAGCCCGGCCACGCGGCCGGCGTCGGTGATGGCCACGGCCCGACGGCGGCGGTCGGCCGGGTCGTCGGTGCGCGTCACGTAGCCGGCCCGCTCGAGCCGCGCCACGATCCGGCTCATGGTCTGCTCGGTGACGCCCGACTCGTCCGCGAGGACGCGCTGGGACCGAGGCCCGGACAGCAGGTGCATGAGCACGGGGAAGCCGGCGTGGTTGAGGTCCCACTGCCCGAGGTGGGCGTTCCACTCCCGTTCGATCCGGCGCGCGACGGCGAAGAGCAGCCGGCCGGTGGCCCACTCCTGGGGGTCGCCGGGGGTGGGGTCGCCGACGTCCGGGTCGACGTGCGGCCCGGTGCGGTCCCTCGGTGCAAGCTCCAACGTGCATTCCTCCCTCCACCATGGCACCATTCCTCAGCATGCTGAGCAATCGGACGGGCGGGTTCCTCCGCGGACTGATCATTGTCGCAGTCATCGGTCTCTGGATGGCCATCGGCGCACTGGGTGGTCAGGCGCAGGGTCGTCTGAGCAGCGTGCAGACCAACGACGCCGCGGCGTTCCTGCCGGCGAGCGCCGAGTCGACGCGCGCCGCCGAGGTCGCGCAGGAGTTCACCGACTCCGAGACGCTGCCCGCGCTCGTCGTCGCGACGACTGGCGATGGGAGCGCGCTCACGCCCGACGACCTCGCGGCGCTCGACGCCTACGCGCAGGCCGTCCCGGCCGCACCGCTCGAGGGGACCTCGGGCGACGAGCCCGCGACCGTGGGGGACGTCTCGATCGCCGACCCGGTCCTCGTGCCGTCCGAGGACGGGGAGGCCGCGCTCGTCGTCGTCTCGCTCGACGCGTCCGTCGCGTCCGACCGCATCGGGGCGGACGAGAGCAGCGTGAGCGAGCTCGCCGTCGGCGCGCTGCGCGACCTCGCCGCCGCGGACGCGGCCGACGGCGGCCTCGCCGGCACGTCGCTCGACGTGTGGGTCACCGGCCCCGCCGGGTTCGTCGCCGACCTCGTCACGGCCTTCGGCGGGATCGACACCGTGCTGCTGCTCGTCGCGCTCGGTGCGGTGCTCGTCATCCTCGCGGTCGTCTACCGCTCGCCGATCCTGCCGTTCATCGTCATCCTCACGGCCGTGCTCGCCCTGACGCTCGCCGGTCTCGTCGTCTACGAGCTCGCGGCGGCGGACGTCTTGACGCTCAACGGGCAGTCCCAGGGCATCCTCTCGATCCTCGTCGTCGGGGCCGCGGTCGACTACTCGTTGCTCGTGGTGGCCCGCTACCGCGAGGAGCTGCGCCTCGTCCGGTCGACGGCGACGGCGCTGCGCCGTGCCGTGCGGGCCTCGGTCGAGCCGATCGCGGCGAGCGCCGGCACCGTCATCGCGGGTCTGCTCTGCCTGCTCCTGTCCGACCTGTCGTCCAACCGCAGCCTCGGCCCCGTCGCGGCGATCGGCATCGCCGCGGCGTTCGTCGCCGCGCTCACGCTCCTGCCGGCGCTCCTGCTCGTCGCGGGGCAGCGGTCCCGCGCGCTGTTCTGGCCGCGCATGCCGCGGTACGACGCCGACCACGCGGCCCACGAGGTCGCCGTCGCCCAGGCGTCGCCCGAGAACGAGAACAGCGTGAGCATCGAGGGGCACGGCGTGTGGTCGCGCGTCGCGAGCTTCGTCGGCCGCCACGACCGGCGCGTGTGGATCGTCACGGCGCTCGTCCTGGCCGCGTGCGCCGCGTTCGTGCCGACGCTCGACGCCGAGGGGACCGGCGACTCGGAGGTGTTCCTCGCGGACGTCGACTCCGTCGCGGGCGAGGAGGCGCTCACCGCGCACTTCGAGGGCGTGTCCGCGCAGCCGGCGACCGTCATCGCGCCCGAGGCGGACCTCGACGCCGTCGTCACGGCGGCCGAGGGCACGGACGGCGTCGCCGCGGCGACGCCCGTCACCGACCAGCCCGCCGTCGCTCCCGGGGCGCCCGCCCAGGGTGACCCGCTCGTCGTCGACGGGCAGGTGCGCGTCGACGTCACGACCGAGGCGCCGTCTGACAGCCAGGAGGCCGTGGAGACGGTCTCGGCGCTGCGCGACGCCGTGCACGAGGTCTCGCCCGAGGCCGTCGTCGGCGGTGCCGCGGCCGAGCGCCTGGACACCCAGCTCGCGGGGCAGCGCGACCTGCGGGTCATCGTGCCCGTCGTGCTGGTCGTGATCCTGCTGATCCTCATCCTGCTGCTGCGGTCCGTGCTCGCGCCCGTGCTGCTCATGCTCGCGAACGTGCTGTCGTTCGGGGCCGCGCTCGGCGTCGCCGCGATCGTCTTCAACCACGTGCTCGACTTCCCCGGCGCGGACCCGGCCGTCCCGCTCTACGCGTTCTGCTTCCTCGTCGCGCTGGGCGTGGACTACTCGATCTTCCTCATGACGCGGGTGCGCGAGGAGAGCCTGCGCGTCGGGACGCGGCGCGGCGTGCTGCGCGGGCTCGCGGTCACGGGGTCGGTCATCACGTCCGCGGGCGTCGTGCTCGCGGCCACGTTCGCCGCGCTCGGGATCATCCCGCTGCTCTTCCTCGCCCAGCTCGCGTTCATCGTCGCGTTCGGCGTCCTCGTCGACACCCTCGTGGTGCGGTCGCTCCTCGTGCCCGCCCTCGTGCACGACGTCGGCCGTCGCGCCTGGTGGCCGAGCGCCCTCGGGCGTCTGGACCGCGGTCCGGGGGCGCCTGCTCAGCCCGCCGGGAGCGGCTCGGCGGGGCAGTCCGCCAGCACGCGCGCCATCGCCTCCGACTCCGACGGCGTGACCGAGAGCTCGTAGGCCGCCTTCACGGCGATCTGCCGGGCGACGTACGGGCACCGGAACGCGTGGTTCGGGGGCAGCCACGCCGACGCGTCGCGCGCGCCCTTCGACTGGTTCGCCGGGCCGTCGGACGCGAGCAGGTTGAGGGGGTCGTTCGCGAACTGCCGACGCGTCTCGTCGTCCCAGGCGCGAGCGCCCTTGCGCCACGCGTCGAGCAGCGGCACGACGTGGTCGATCTGGACCGCCGCGCTCGTCGCGTTGCCGCGGCGGAAGTCGATCGTCTCGCCCGTGTACGGGTCGTCGAAGGACCCGGTGCGGACCTCGCAGACGTCGCCGCGCGTCGAGAAGGTCAGGTCCGTGAGGTCGCGCGCGAGGATGTCGTTGCGGGTGTCGCACCCGTTGCCGTCGACGTCGGCCCACGCCGCGCCGAACAGCGCGCGCTCGTAGCCGGTGTCCGGCCCGGGGCCCTTGACCTCGAGGCCGGCGAGGGCCTCGAGCGCGCTCCCGGCGACCGGCTCCGGGTCGGTGTCCGCCGCGACGGACCGCTGGTTGATGACGTTCGCGACGACGATCGCGATCGCCAGGGCGATGAGGACGTAGCGCAGGACGCTCCGACGAGGGACCTGGCGGCTCGTGGTGCTCAAGGGTCGACCTTCCCGAAACCGAATCTCGGCCCGACCCCCGCGAGACGGTACGCAGCGCTCCATATCGGACCAACGCGCACATTCTGCCAGGTCGCCCGGAGTGCTCCGGCCCGGCCCGACGTGCCCCGTGCACCCCGGGCGTCCGGCCACGACGCCGCTAGATTGGTCGGCATGGACACCGCCGCACGCACGCTCAGGGTCGGGATCGTCGGGTACGGAGGGGCCGGCCGCGGCATCCACGCACGTCTCGTGCGGGAGGCGGGGCACACCGTCACGGCCGTCGTCGTGCGCTCGCCGGAGCGACGCGCCGCCGCCACCGAGGACTGGCCCGGCGTGCACCTGCACGACGACGTCGAGGCGCTCCTCGCCGACCGCGCGGCCTACGACGTCGTGGTCGTGGCCAGCCCGTCCGCGCTCCACGCGGACCACGCGACGGCGCTCGTGCGCGCGGGCGTCCCCGTCGTGGTGGACAAGCCGCTCGCCCTGGGCGCCACGGCCTCGCGCGCCGTCGTCGACGCCGCCGAGGAGGCGGGGACGCCGCTCACCGTCTTCCAGAACCGCCGGTGGGACCCGGAGCAGCTCACGCTGCGGTCCGTGCTCGACCGCGGCGACCTCGGCCGGGTCCACACGTTCGAGCGCCGCTGGGAGCGCTGGCGTCCCGTGCCGCAGCAGCGCTGGAAGGAGAACGACCTCGTCGGGGGCGGCCTGCTCCTCGACCTCGGGCCGCACCTCGTCGACTCCGCCACGCAGCTCTTCGGTCCCGTCACCGGCGTGTGGGCCGAGCTCCGCTCGCACACGACCCCCACCGAGGACGACGTGTTCCTCGTGCTCCACCACGCCCCGGACGCCGACGGGAACGCCGTCGTGAGCCGCCTCTGGGCTGGGTCCGTCGTCGGCGCGCCCGGCCCGCGCACGCGCGTCCTCGGCACGGGCGGGGCGTACGTCGTCACGACGTTCGAGAACGACGCGTCGCCCTTCGAGGTGTTCGACGACGCCGCGCCCGCGGGCACCCTCGGCTGGGTCACGCGCGGTCGCGAGCGCGAGCCCGTGCCGCAGGCCCCCGGCGGGCACGCGGACTTCTACCGCGCGGTCGCCGCGTGGTTGCTCGACGACGGCCCCGTGCCGGTCGACCCGCGCGACGCCGTCCGCACGGCCGAGGTTCTCGACGCCGCGCGCCGCAGCGCGCGGGAGGGTCGCCTGCTCGACGTGTGACGGGGCGCGCTGCCCCCGACCTGGCCCAGGGCAGACTGGTCCTGTGGACGACGGCTCGCGCGGGCGTGTCGTGCGGTGGGATGGGGGCATGCCGTCGTCGTCCCGCCGCCCGCGCCCGCCCGGGCCGTCCGTCGCCGACCTCGCGCCGGCGCTCGCGGCGGCGGGTTGGTCGCTGCGGCGGGAGCCGGGTGCGGTCGGCGGGGTGGTCGCGCGCGACGCCGCCGGCACGGTGTGCGAGGTCGCGCTGCTCACGGCGCCCGCGGACCCGAGCGCACGGGCCGCGCTCGTCGAGCACCTGCGCGGGCTCGGCGGGGAGCACGAGCACCTCGCGGCGGTGCGCGGCGTCGTGGCGGCGGACGGGTCGTCGCTCGCCGTCCTCGTCGACCACGTCGGCGGGCTGCGCCTCGACGAGCTCGCCGCCGCGCGCGAGCCGCTCCGCGCCGGGGAGGCGGTGACGGTCCTCGTCCCGGTCGCCCAGGCGCTGACGGCGCTCCACCGCGAGGGTCGCAGCCACGGCGCCCTGGACGCCGCGTCGGTCGTCGTCGCCCCGGACGGCCGGACGGTGCTGCGCCCGCCGCTGGCGCCCACGACGGCGTCGAGCGCCGACGACGTCCGCGACCTCGCCCGCACGGTCCTCGGTCTCGTCCCTCCGCCCGCGTCGAGCCACCCCGCGCACGCGGCGCCGCCCGACCCCGACGAGGCGCGGGCCCTCGCTGCGCTGCACGCGGAGCTCGCCGTCGCGCTCCGTGACGAGCCGGCCGCCCGTCCCGCCGTCGGGACGTTCGCCGCGCGCTGCTACGACGCCGTCGAGCCGCAGCCGATCGTCATGCCGGACCCCGCGCGCCTCGTCGCCGGCGCCCTGGCGGGTCGGCGAGCTCCCCGCCCAGCGGTGCCGGGGCGGCGAGCGGCCCGCGAGGACGTGGCCGCGGTGCCCGGCCGCCGTGGGGTGCGTAGACCGCGCGGGGTCCCGGGGCGGTCGGCGCGGCCGTCCGGCCTCGGGCGCGGGGCGAGGGCCGGTGCGCACGCCCGCCGGCCGGACCGGCAGCGACTCCCGTGGTCCGGCCGCACGACGACGGCCCTCCTCGGTGGCGCGGGGCTCGTCGTGGCGGTGGTCGTCGCGCTCGCGGTCGGCACGCCGTGGCCCTCGCTCGTGCGCGACGACGGTCCCGCGACCACCCGCACGGCGTCGGCCGTGGACCCGGCGACCGACCCCACGCTCGACCGTGCCGACCCGCTCGGTGCGGCGCGCACCCTCACGGCGCGGCGGCTCGAGCTGCTCGCGGACGGTGCGGGGGACCTGTCCGCGGTGGTGGTCGCCGGTTCGGCCGCGGAGGCTCGCGACGCCGAGCTCCTCGCCGCGCTCGACGGCGTCGACGTGGTCGGGGCACGGGCCGAGGTCTTCGACGCCCGGCACGCCGATCCCCGGCCGCCGGATGCCGACGAGGGGCACGGGGCCGAGGCCGCGACGGTGGCCGTGGACTACGCGGTGACGGCCCACCACCAGCGCACGGCCGCGGGCGAGGTGGAGGTGCCCGCCACGCCGCGGACCACGGTCGTCCTGGTGGTGCGGTGGACCGACGCGGGGTGGCGCGTCGCCGAGGCGCGGTGACCTCGCTCGCGCCGCACGGTGAGCGAGCCGTCGACGAGCGCGACGGGGCCCGTCCGCGGGGAGGCCCGGCTGTGAGGACCGCCGGTCAGCGGCTCTCGACGACCTCGCGCGCGGCGTCCTCCAGGACGGGGTCGGACCACGTGAACCCGCTCGCCTCGAGGACGGTGGGCAGGGCGCGCTGGGAGCCGAGGATGTCGGACGCGAGCTCGCCGAGCGCCACGTGCAGAGCGAACGAGGGCACCGCGAGCACGGCAGGACGGTGCAGCGCCCGCGCGAGCGCCCGGGTGATCTCGGCGTTGGTCGCGGGGTGCGGGGCGGACAGGTTGACGGGGCCGTGCACGGGCGCGGTGAGGAGGTGCTGCAGCGCGGCGACCTCGTCGCGCAGCGTGATCCAGCTCCAGTACTGCGTCCCGGGGCCGAGGCGCCCGCCCACGCCGAGCCGAAGGAGGGGCAGCAGCCGGCCGAGCGCGCCGCCGTCGGGGGAGAGGACGATGCCGGTGCGGGCGTGCACGACGCGGACCCCCGCCTGCTCCGCGGGAGCGGTCGCGGCCTCCCACTCGCGGACCAACCGCGCGAGGAAGCCGTCCCCCGACGCGGACGTCTCCGTGAGCACCTGGGAGCCCCGGTCGCCGTAGTACCCGATGGCGGAGCCCTGGAGCCAGACCGGCGGCGGCGAGTCGAGGCCGGCGATCGTGCGGGCGAGCAGCCCGGTGGTGCGCGTGCGGGACGTGACGAGCGTCCGCTTGTACGCCGTCGTCCAGCGGTGGTCGCCGATGCCCGCTCCGGCAAGGTTGACGACGGCGTCCGCCCCCGCGAGCACGCCCGGGTCCAGCCGGCCGGAGTCGGGGTCCCACTCGTGCTCGTCCGAGGTCTGCGGTGCGCGGCGCACGAGGCGGCGCACGTGATGACCGTCCGCGCGCAGACGTTCGAGCAGCTCGGTGCCGATGAGCCCGTGCGAGCCCGCCACGACGATGTCCATGGGGACACGCTACGGGTCTGCAGCGGACTCGGCACGGTCCGCGGGACGGATCCGCGGCCGGGACGGAGGGACGAGCGAGGGCCCCGACCGGCGTGCGGTCGGGGCCCTCGTCAGCGTCGCGCCGGAGCAGGCCGGCGCCGTCCGCGGCGGGTGCCGCGGAGCGGGTCCGTCAGAGGCCGACCTCGGCCTCGAACGCGCCCTCCTCGATGCGGTTCTTGATGGTGGTGAGGAAGCGCGCGGCGTCCGCACCGTCGACCAGGCGGTGGTCGTAGGACAGGAAGATGAAGCACGTCGAGCGGATGCCGATCGTGTCGTTCCCGTCCACGTCCGTCACGACGACGGGGCGCTTCGTGATCGTGCCCGTGCCGAGGATCGCGACCTGACCGACCGGGACGATCGGCGTGTCGAAGACGGCGCCGCCCGAGCCGGTGTTCGTGATCGTGAACGTCGCGCCCGCGAGCTCGTCCGGACCGACCTTGTTGGCACGCGTGCGCGCGCCGAGGTCGGCGATCTTGCGCGCGATGCCGGCGAGGTTGAGGTCGCCCGCGTCCTTGATGACGGGGACCACGAGGCCGCGCTCGGTGTCGACCGCGATGCCTACGTTCTCCTGGCCGTGGTAGGTGATCTCGTCCTCGGCGAAGGTCGCGTTGATCTTCGGGTAGGCCTTGAGCGCCTCGACCGCGGCGAGCGTGAAGAACGGCAGGAACGTGAGGTTCGCGCCCTCGCGTGCCTTGAAGTCCGCCTTGGCGCGGTTGCGCAGGGCGGCGACGCGCGTGACGTCGACCTCGACCGCCGTCGTGAGCTGGGCCTGCGTGCTCAGCGCCTCGACCATGCGGCTCGCGACCAGCTTGCGCAGGCGGCTCGTCTTCTCGGTCGTGCCGCGCAGCGGGGAGACCGCCGGGACCGACGCCTTCTTCGGGGCGCCACCGGCCGCGGGGGCCGCCGGTGCGGCAGCGGCGGGCGCCGCCTTGGCCTCCTCGGCCTTGCGGGCTGCCTCGAGCACGTCCTCCTTGCGGATGCGGCCGCCGACGCCCGTGCCCGTGAGGGACGAGAGGTCGACGCCCTTGTCCGCGGCGAGCTTGCGCACGAGCGGCGTGAGGTACGTGCCGCCGGCCTTGGCGGCCGGGGCCGGGGTCGCGCCAGGAGCCGACGGCGCGGCCGGCTTCTCCGCGGCGGGAGCGGGGGCGCTCGTCGCGGGGGCGGGCGTCTCCTCCTGCGCGGCCTGCGCGGGGACGTCTGCCTCGCTCGCCGGGGTGCGCGCCTCGGTCGGCGCCTCCTCCTGCTTCGGAGCCTCCTGCTTCGGGGCCTCCTGCGCGGGCTGCTCGGCCGGAGCGGCGGGGGCCGCGGCCGGGGCGGCTCCGGAGCCGACGATCGCGAGCACGGCGCCGACCTCGACCGTCTCGTCCTCCTGGACGAGGATCTGCTGGACGGTGCCCGCGACGGGCGACGGGACCTCGGTGTCGACCTTGTCGGTCGAGACCTCGAGCAGCGGCTCGTCGACCTCGACGGTGTCGCCGACCGACTTGAGCCACCGCGTGACGGTGCCCTCGGTGACGGACTCGCCGAGCGCCGGGAGCTTGATCTCCTCGCCGCCACCGGCGGAGTCGCCGGACGGCGCGGGCTGCTCGGCGGGCGCGGGGGCGGTGGGCGCCTCCTGGGCGGCCGGCTGCTCCGGCTCCGGCGCGGCCTGCGGGGCCGGAGCCTCGGTCTCGGCCTCGGCGGGGGCCGGCGCGGAGCCGCCACCGCCCGAGCCGTCGCCGATCACGGCGAGGTTCGCGCCGACCTCGACGGTCTCGTCCTCCTGGACGAGGATCTGCTCGAGCGTGCCCGCGACGGGCGACGGGATCTCGGTGTCGACCTTGTCGGTCGAGACCTCGAGCAGCGGCTCGTCGACGGCGACGGTGTCGCCGACCGACTTGAGCCAACGGGTGACGGTGCCTTCGGTGACGGACTCGCCGAGGGCCGGCATCTGCACGTTCTCAGACATGACCTGCCTGGTCTCCTTCGATCGTTGGGGTCAGTTGTGGGCGTGCAGAGGCTTGCCGGCCAGGGCCAGGTGCGCCTCTCCGAGTGCCTCGTTCTGGGTGGGGTGGGCATGGACCAGGGCGGCGACGTCCTCGGGGTACGCCTCCCAGCCCACGATCAGCTGGCCCTCGCCGACGAGCTCGCCGACGCGGGCGCCGATCATGTGCACGCCGACGACGGGACCGTCCTTGCGGCGCACGAGCTTGACGAAGCCGCTCGTCCCGAGGATCTTGCTCTTGCCGTTGCCGGCGAGGTTGTACTCGAGGGACTCGACCTGGTCGGCCCCCCACGTCTCGGCGGCGTCGGCCTCGGTGACGCCGACGGACGCGACCTCGGGCTCGCAGTACGTGACCCGGGGGATGGACGACTCGACGATCGGCGTCGGGTCGAGGCCCGCGATCTGCTCCGCGAGGAAGATGCCCTGCGCGAAGCCGCGGTGGGCGAGCTGGAGGCCGGGGACGATGTCGCCCGCGGCCCAGATGTTGCCGACGCCCGTGTGCAGGCGCTCGTCGACGATCACGAAGCCGCGGTCGAGCGTGAGGCCCTGCTCCTCGAACCCGAGGTCCGCGGTGCGCGGGCCGCGCCCGACGGCGACGAGCAGCAGCTCGGCCTCGAACGTCTTGCCGGACTCGAGGGTCACGGTGACCCCGGAGTCGGTCTCCTTGACGACGGCGAACCGGTCGCCGAGCGAGAAGGCGATGCCCCGCTTGCGGAACGCGCGCTCGAGCGCCTTCGACAGCGCCACGTCCTCGTTCGGCACGAGGTGGGGCAGCGCCTCGACGATCTGGACGTCGGCACCGAACGACTTCCACACGCTCGCGAACTCGACGCCGATGACACCGCCGCCGAGCACGACGACCGACTTCGGCACGCGGTCGAGCCGCAGCGCCTGGTCGGACGTGACGACCCGGCCCCCGATCTCGAGACCGGGCAGCGACCTGGCGTACGAGCCGGTGGCGAGCACGACGTGGCGGCCGGTGTAGCGGGTGCCGTCGACCTCGACCGTGTCCTGCGACACGAGGCGCCCGTGGCCCTCGACGTACGTGATGCCGCGCGAGGAGACGAGTCCCTGGAGGCCCTTGTACAGGCCGGCGACGACGCCGTCCTTGTACGCGTTGACCCCCGCCATGTCGATGCCCTCGAGCGTGCTGCGCACGCCGAACTTCGCGCCCTCGCGGGCGCCGTCGGCGAGCTCGGCCGCGTGGAGCAGCGCCTTGGTGGGGATGCACCCGTTGTGCAGGCAGGTACCGCCGAGCCGGCCCGACTCGACGAGCGCGACGTCGAGACCGAGCTGGGCGGCACGCAGCGCGGTGGCGTAGCCGGCGCTGCCTCCGCCCAGGACGACGACGTCGAATGGTGTGCCGGGTTCGGCCACGTGCGACTCCTTCAGCGAGGGGAGAGCGAGAGCGGGCGTCCACGGCACGACGGCGGGCCGGACGGGAACCGCTGACCCACGGTGCGTGAACGTTCTCCGGGAGCCATCTTGGCACCTCGGGGACGGGCTCCCCAATCGAAACCTGGGCCGTACGGCTGTGACGATGGAGACAGCGTGCCCACCGTATGACCAGGGTCACGCTGTACCCTGCCGCTGTGCCCCGGCTGCCCAAGCTGTCCAGCCTGTTCTCCCGCCGTCCCGCGACGACCTCGTCGCCGGGCGGCGCCGCGGCCGCGCCGTCGGACGCCCGCCGCGCGACGCTCGCGCACCTGCAGGAGTTCGTGCGCACGCGCGTGGGCGTCGAGGCGTACGTCGAGCCGCCCACGCCGGACACGGGCGCGACGCTCCTGCTCATCGCGACGACGGGGGAGTGGACGCGGCGCCGCGTGCCTGACGAGAAGACGGCGTTCGACGTCGCCGGCTCGCTGGGCGTGCCCGTCTACAACGTCCGCTTCACCGGGTACCCGCAGCGCATGCGGGACTGGAACTCGCGCCAGCGCAGGAGCTCCTGAGGGGCTGTCCGCCGGGCGAGCAGGCGGTCCTGGTCCGTCGGAGCGACCGGACGGACCAGGACCACCTGCTCGGCGGGGCTGGGTCAGCGGCGGGCGCGGCCCTCGACCAGGCCCAGCAGGGTGCGGACGGCGACGCCCGTGCCGCCGACCGGCGTGTACCCGTGCGCGGAGCCCTCGTTGAACGCGGGGCCGGCGATGTCGAGGTGGGCCCACGGGGTCTCGCCGACGAACTCCTGGAGGAACAGCCCGGCGACGAGCATCCCGCCGAACCGGTCGCCGATGTTGGCGAGGTCCGCGACCTTCGACTTCAGCGACGCGCCCAGCTCCTCGGGCAGCGGCATCGGCCAGAACTGCTCGCCCGCGGCGTCGGCCGCCGCGACGACCTCCGCGCGCACGTCGTCGGCGCCCATGACCGCCGAGACGCGGTTGCCGAGCGCGACCATCTGGGCGCCGGTGAGCGTCGCGACGTCGAGCACGACGTCGGGCTTCTCCTCGACCGCCGCGACGAGGCCGTCGGCCATGACGAGGCGGCCCTCGGCGTCGGTGTTGAGCACCTCGACCGTCTTGCCGCCCCGGATCGTGATGACGTCGGACGGGCGCTGCGCGGTGCCGGACGGCATGTTCTCCGCCAGGCACAGCCAGCCCGTGACCGCCACGGGCAGGCCCAGGCGCGCGGCGGCGACGACGGTCTGGAGCACCGCGGCAGCGCCGGCCATGTCGGACTTCATCGCCTCCATGCCCTTCGCGGGCTTGATGGAGATGCCGCCCGAGTCGAACGTGATGCCCTTGCCGACGAGCGCGACCTTCGCCGCAGGGCGCGACGGCGTGTAGGCGACCTTGACGAGGCGCGGCCCGCGCGCCGAGCCCTGGCCCACGCCGACCAGGCCGCCGTACCCGCCCGCGGCGAGCGCCTTGTCGTCGAGCACGGTGACCTTGAGGCCCTTGGCGCCGGACTCCTTGACGGCCTGCTTCGCGACGTCGGCGAACGCGGCCGGGTACAGGTCGTTCGGTGCCGCGTTGACGAGGTCGCGCGTCGCGTTGACGGCGGCGGCGACGACGGTCGCGCGCTCGACCGCGGCCTTCGCGGCGGCGCTGCGCGCGTTCGCCGCGAGGATCTCGACGGTCGCGGGCGGACGGCTCCCGGCCGACGTCGCGGCCTCGCCCGTGCGGTAGCGCGCGAACGTGTACGTGCCCAGGAGCGCGCCCTCGGCGACGGCGGCGAGCTGCGCGTCGTCCTCGACGGGCAGCGCGACGGCGACCGACGCGGTGCCGGCGAGCGCGCGCAGCGCGGCCCCTGCCGCACGGCGCAGCGCCTCGGCGCCGAACGTGCCGTCGGCCCGACGGGCGCCGAGGCCCACGAGCACGAGCACGCCCGCCTTGAGGTCGGGACCGGCGGGGACCTTGCGGAGCTCGTCGGCGGCGCCCGTGATGCCGAGCGCGGGTGCGAGGTCCTCGAGGGCGGCGACCACCGGACGGGGCAGGTCGCCCCCGACGATCGCGACGCCGTCGGACGTCGTGTGGGTGCCGACGACGAGCGCGTCGACCTTGGCACCGGCGGGATTCTTGCTGGAGACGGTCAGTTCAGCCACCCCGCGATGCTATCCCCGGCCGCCCGCGGGGTCCGCCGGGCCTGTGGACGATTCCCGCGGCGCCCACCGCCCCCGGTACGCTCGGCGGCGTGGTCCTCCCCCTCCTGCTCCTCGTGGTCGCGGCGTGCGTCGCGCTCGCCGCCTGGGCGGTCGTGTTCGTCGCGCGCGACCGCGCGGTGATCCTGCGCCAGCTGTGGGGCGCCGCGGTGATCGAGGGGCTGATCCTCGTGCAGGCGGTCGTGCTCGGCGTGCTCGGCGCGACCGGGACGGCGCCCACCGACCCGGTCCTGCTGTGGGGCTACCTCGTGACCGCACTCGTCATCCTGCCCGTCGCCGCGCTGTGGGCGTTCGCGGAGCGCTCGCGCTGGAGCTCCGTCGTGCTCGCGGTCGCCGCGCTCACGGTCGCGTTCCTCGAGTGGCGGCTGTGGCAGATCTGGAACGCCTGACCTGGAGGCCCACGCCATGAGCGCACCTGCCGCCCCCGACGGGGCGGACCCGGCGGCGACGCCCGCAGCGGGCGGTCGCCCGGACCCACGGTCGGGGCAGCGCCGCACCAACGGCGGCTTCGGCCGGGTGCTCGTCGCCGTCTACGGGATCTTCGCGCTCGCCGCGACCGCCCGTGCGGGGGTCCAGCTCCTGCGCGACTGGCACGAGGCGCCGCTCGCCTACGCGCTGTCGGCGCTCGCGGCGGCGGTCTACGTCGTCGCGACGATCGCCCTCGCGCGGGGCGGCCGCGTCGCGCGCCGCGTCGCGTGGCTCGCCGTGGGCGTCGAGCTCGTCGGCGTCCTGACCGTCGGCGCGTTCTCGCTCGCCGACCCCGAGGCCTTCCCGCGCGCGACCGTCTGGTCGGGCTTCGGCCAGGGCTACGGCTACGTCCCGCTCGTGCTGCCGTTCGTCGGGCTCTGGTGGCTCTGGCGCACCCGGCCCGCCGCGCCCGGCGCGACCACCCCGCCCCCCACCACCCCCGCCACCGACGCCCCGGAGGACGCCGCATGACCCGCC